>NZ_AP025490.1:1317112-1975669 GCF_024347495.1 Vibrio gallaecicus
GTGGTTATCCCAACATTGGTTTCTTATAACCATGAAGCGACAGACAAGCAACTGCGCAATATGGTCATTATTGGATCTTTAATTCCCTTAGTCTGTTACTTATTCTGGCTATTTGCTGTTGTGGGTAATTTAAGCCCTGAACAGTTCAGAAGCTTTCACAATGTATCCGACTTAATGGCTGCGTTTGAAGCTCGTTCTCCTTGGGTTGGCAGTATATTAACTACGTTCACAGGTTTAGCGTTATTGACGTCATTTTTTGGTGTTGCGATGGCACTATTCAACCAAAACAAAGACATGTTTAACCAGAATACCGCTGTGACTTACGGCATTAGTTTTATATTGCCTTTAGCGGGGTCATTGCTGGCGGCGGATAAGTTTTTAGCAGTATTGAACTACGCAGGGATCATTTTAGTTTTCTTAGCGGTTTTTGTGCCGTTAGCTATGGTCCATAAGCAACGATTCATGAAAATAGCTGAAGACAAATACCGAGCAGAAGGGGGCAATGTAATGTTGATGTTCTCGTTGGCTTTTGGTTGTTTCCTGCTTATTTCGCAAGTGATTTAGCTAGCTTCGGCTGTAAGCGTCTAAGAAAAATTCATCTGTGATATTTAGACGCAAAAACTATGCTATTTAGACACAAAAAGTTAGATACAAAAAAGGAACGCATCGGCGTTCCTTTTTATTATCTGCTCGTTATCAAGCAGACTGAGTTAAGTGTTGGCTTGTTAACTGATGCTGGTCAATAAATTAATGCTGACTAGCAAGCCAATGTTAACTAACAAACGAATGTTAATTAACAAACAACCTTAACAGCCAAACCACCTTGAGAAGTCTCACGGTATTTAGCGTTCATGTCTTTACCTGTTTCTAGCATTGTTTCGATAACTTTATCGAGAGAAACAGTAGGAGCAGAAGAGCGACGAAGTGCCATACGAGTTGAGTTGATTGCTTTAACTGCAGCAATACCGTTACGCTCGATACATGGTACTTGTACTTGGCCAGCAACTGGGTCACACGTTAGACCTAGGTTGTGCTCCATGCCGATTTCTGCAGCCATACATACTTGTTCAGGGCTACCACCCATAAGCTCAGCAAGACCAGCAGCAGCCATAGAACATGCCACACCAACTTCACCCTGACAGCCAACTTCAGCACCAGAGATAGAAGCGTTACGCTTGTAAAGACCACCGATCGCGCCAGAAGCGGCGAAGTAACGGATGTAGTCTTTCTCTGTTACTGTTTGAATGAACTTATCGTAGTAAGCCAATACAGCAGGAATGATGCCACATGCGCCATTTGTTGGAGCCGTTACTACACGACCGCCAGCAGCGTTTTCTTCGTTTACTGCGAAAGCAAACATGTTCACCCAGTCAACAACCGTCATTGGATCGTTGGTTGTTTTTTCTGAAGTGATCAGCTGTTGGCGAAGTGCTGCTGCACGACGAGGTACACGCAGTGGACCAGGCAGGATACCTTCAGTATTCATACCGCGATCCATACACTCACGCATCGTTTTCCAGATGTTAGCGAAGTAAGTGCGAGACTCTTCGTCTGAGTGGAAAGCCGCTTGGTTTTTCATAACCAATGTACTGATAGAAAGACCGCTTTCTTTACACTGATTAACCAGCTCTTCAGCTGTTGTGAATTCGTAAGGTGCTTTGATTGGGTTTTCTTCTTCTTTGCCGAAGTTTTCTTCGTCAACGATGAAACCGCCACCAATTGAGTAGTACGTTTTTGAGTAAGCTACTTCGTCATCAACCCAAGCATGAATGCTCATGCCATTTTCATGCAATGAAAGGTTCGAAGTATGGAAATTCATTCCGCCATCTTTAGGGAACGAAACAGTATGACAGTGCATACCAACAGGTAGACGTTCAGTTTCTTCTACTCGAGCAATAAAGCCCGCGATAGAGTCGATATCTACTTTCTCAGGAGTATTGCCAGCAAGACCCATGATGATAGCGATATCTGTGTGGTGACCTTTCCCTGTCAGTGATAGTGATCCATATACGTCCACGGTGATTTTAGTGATGTCGCGCAATTTTCCCATTGAACGTAGGTCATCAATAAATTCTTTACCCGCTTTCATTGGTCCAACTGTATGTGAGCTCGATGGACCAACACCGATTTTATAGATATCAAATACACTAATCATAGCGATTACCTCAAAAAGAGAGCCTCCCAAGGGGAGTAGGGAGGCTCATTTATTATCATTATATTTTGTGTTTAATCTCGCGATATAAGATGAAGCTCATCTTATAAAAAGTGCTTTAGATTAAAGAGCGCCGTAGATTACAGAACTAATAGCCGCTAGACCACATAAAGCTGTAAAGATTTGCACAGGTGCTGATGTTTTGTACTTAGCCATTGCTGGTACTTTTTGCATCGCGAATACAGGCATTAGGAACAGGATAGCTGCAATCATTGGAGCACCCATTGTTTCAATCATACCTAGGATGCTTGGGTTAACTACCGCAACAATCCAAGTTGTAACAACGATGAACCCTAGAGAAGCTTTTTCAATCGTGCTGATTGAAGAACCAGAGCGAGACTTGATTAGACCAACAAGACCTTCATGAGCACCTAGGAAGTGACCGAAGTAGCTAGAAGTAATCGCTGCGAACGCTACAAGAGGACCCATGTAAGAGATAAGTGGAGACTCGTGAACGTTAGCTAGGTAAGAAAGTACAGAGATGTTTTGTGCTTGCGCTGTTGCTAGTTGCTCTGGAGATAGAGAAAGTACTACAGAGAAAACGAAGAACATTACAAAACCCATTAGCATCATTGCTGCGCCACCAGTGATCGCGTCAGTTTTCTTAACTGCGTCTTCACCGTATACACGACGTTGCTCTTTAGAGAACTGTGAAATGATTGGGCTGTGGTTGAAAGAGAACACGATGATTGGAATCGCAAGCCAGATAATAGAAGGCATTGCTGACCATTCTGGGCTTGTTTCCATCATTGAAGTGTTCCAATCAGGAACTAGGTAGAAAGACAATGCTAGTAGGATGAATACTAGTGGGTAAACCATCGCTGAAGTTGCTTTAAGCATCAGCTCTTTACCGAATACAACACCTGCTGTCATAGCAAGGATAAGTGCACCAGAAAGAAGAGGACGAGGAATAGATTCCATACCCATTTGGTTTACAAGGAAAGAGTCAACTGTGTTGGTGATACCAACGCCGTAGATAAGAACGATTGGGTAGATAGCGAAGAAGTAAGCAAAAGTAATGATGTTTGCGCCAGTCTTACCGAAATGTTCTTCAACAGTATCTGTGATATCTGCTTCAGGGTTTTTAGCTGATAGTACAAAACGAGCTAAAGATTTATGTGCGAACCAAGTCATTGGTGCCGCAATAAGGGCTAGTATAACTAATGGCCAAAAACCACCCGCACCAGCTTTAATAGGAAGAAAAAGTACACCCGCACCTACGGCAGTACCGAAAAGTGAAAGACACCATGTAAAATCTTTATAATTAAACTTACTAGAAGTTTTAACGGCATTTGCCGAAGAAGTTGTTGTGTTCATGTTAAATTACTCATTTTTTGGGAACAGGAAATAAGTCAGGAGTGATTTTGCAGAATTTTCTTCGGCAAAAAATAGATCTAAATCATGTAATGGAACGGCTTGATACATGATATTGCAAAAACGGATTTTTGATCACGAAAATAGCGTGCTACAGGTGATTTCTATTTATGCTTACTATTAGTTTTATTAATGCGAGAGGTGGTATTTTATATAATCATCACAAGAAAACGATTGCGCAAATTTGCATTAATAATTCTGTCCGATAAGAAAAGGCTAATTTGTTAACAGGGCATCAACAAGGTGTAGTTGCTGTGTGATTTGTTGTGTATTTATGCGGTGTGTTTTTTCATTTGCTGCTGCAAAGACTGAATGATTTGAGCTGTCATCCCCCAAATTAAATGCTGCTGGAAAGGCATAGCGAAAACTCGGTGCTTGTATTGGTTGAAATTAACGGTGTGACTATAAAGGTGATCAGAGTTGAGCAAATGGCTAGCTGGTACTTCAAAAAGTGATTCGACTTCATTTTTATCGATAATAGCTTCATAGCCCGGGTCGATCATCGCAATAATCGGTGTGACCGAAAAAAGACTAATAGTTGGAAGTTCTGGCAGTTCACCAATAATTTTCACCTGAGATGAAAGAATACCGACCTCTTCTTCTAATTCCCGCAGTGCCGTGAAATGCAACGAAGGATCGGAGGGTTCAAATTTTCCGCCAGGGAAACTGATTTGACCGGGGTGATGCTTTAAATGTTTTGCCCGCTTAGTGAAAATAACATGCAGCCCTTCTTTTCGATCGACTAAACCCACTACAACGGCAGCTTTACGCAACTTACTATCATTCAGATGAGAAAGGCGTTTAATGGACTCTGGATGGTAGCCAACGGTCGTCTTTAACTGGAATTGCTGTAAAAAGTGCTGTCTATTCATATAGCCCCAGAACATTGATTAATTTAATCATAAGTATAGCGGACTCTCCCAATTAATTATTTAAAGCCTTTTTTATATTATTGACTAAAATGTAATTAGCTAATTGACTAATGATTAAACAATCATGCTCTTTGAAGCCAATTCTTTACTTAATTGGATAGAAGAAAGTGATATATGAAGAGTTTTTAAAGACAACAATTTGATAAGTATGAAGATGTGGATCATTCTTATCTTAAAGTCATACAAAGTAAGGGATGGAATGAAAGGAATCATATTCACCGAATTTTTAGAGCTTGTAGAAGATAAGTTTGGACTTGAGTTATTAGATGAAGTTCTTGAAATGTCAGACGATGAGGGGGTTTATACTTCTGTCGGGAGTTATGATCATCACGATCTTGTTAAGCTGATTATTAACCTGAGTAAAAAAACTAAGGTTGACCCGGAAGCCCTACAACGAGTTTTTGGACAATCTGTGTTTAAAAACTTACTAGCTTCTGTTCCAAATAAAGCCAGTCTGAACCATTCATACAATACATTTCAATTTATTCAGCATGTAGAGCGTTATATTCATGTTGAAGTTAAAAAACTTTACCCAGATGCTCAACCTCCCGAATTCGACTTTATTACACAAAATGAAGCTAATTTAGTGTTTGATTATAAGAGTGCACGGTGCATGTCCCATGTTTGCCTTGGTTTAATTGAAGGTTGTGCGGAATATCATAATGAAACTATTTCAGTAGAAATGGCACCACAAACCGCAGATGGAAGTGTCGTTCGTTTTAATTTGAAAATAGAGCAACAGTAGTATGAGTTTAGTATCGGCTTTAGAGCATAAACTGAAGCGGCAAATTGCGGCGAGAAAGGAAGCTGAGAGACTACTGGAAGAGAAAAGCTTAGTTCTTTTTGAAACTAATCAGCACCTAGAACTCGCACTTAGACAGTTAGAGAAGAGCTCTAATGCCAATCTTCGAAAAATTGAGTTCCAAGAACAAATAGACAGTTTATTGATCGATTTTGGACGGGCATTTCTGAGAAAAAACCTCGATGATGTGATGCTGTCAGACTTAGCGCAGAGTGTGACGAATAGTTATTTGATCGAGTCAAGCCGTTTGATACTGCCTCAAAATTTGTTGCCTCAACTCAAAGTAAGCGATTTTGGCGATAAATCAATCCAAGGCAAAGTGGTTGATACCGTCGAAGAGCCTGAATGGGATGGTGAATTATTAACGATGCCGCTTGAAGTTGAGAAAGTCATTGTTGGCGTTCTAATACTTAAAGTTAACCTTCATGGGCAAGATCACGCTCTTATTGAAAGCCAATTATTACTTGTGACTGAGCTATTATGCAGCGCAATCACACATCAGTTAGCCATTAATCGAAATGTTGAATCTCGTAACCGAGCGGAAGAGTCAGAGAGAGCAACACGCGACTTTGTTGCCATGATTAACCATGAACTGAGAACCCCTTTAAACGGTTTATTAGGCAGCGCAGAATTATTAAATGATACGGTATTAACCGATTCTCAAAAAGAGATAGTGAACAACCTCAGCCAGTCGGGTGAGTTTTTAAGGATCATCATTAACGATTTACTGGATTACAGTAAAATTAATGCAGGTATGTTAGAACTTATTCCTAAGAAGTTTTCGCTGGATGAATTAAGGAACACCATCGAGAGTATTTTTGTAAATAGAGCTGCTGAGAAGCAACTGCAGTTTGATGTAACGATTAGCGGTCATGTCCCTCGCTATTTTGTTGGTGACTTAGAAAGAGTGACACAGCTATTTGTGAACTTAATTGGGAATGCGATTAAGTTTACGGAGCACGGTTATGTGAAGGTTCATATCGGCTGGAAACATGGACAGTTTGTTTTTTCGGTTGAAGATACAGGGATCGGTATATCGAAAAGCGCGAAAGAAACCTTATTTGAACCGTTTACTCAAGCTGATAGATCCAGTAGCCGAAACTATGAAGGAACAGGCTTGGGGCTTGCCATTTGCAAAAAACTAGTTGGCGTAATGGATGGTAATATCGAAGCAAAGAGCGAGCTTGATAAAGGCACGACCTTCAGAGTCGAGATTCCCCTAGAGCCTGCTGAAGATCCGCAATCTACTAGTCATAGCAAGGAAGAGCTTGCCACTGAAGTGACTTTATCCTCATTGAAAATTTTAGTCGTTGATGACATCAAAATGAATCAAATTATTATTCAACAGATGCTGAAAAAATTTGAAATCATGCCTGAGATTGCGGTAAATGGTGTGGAAGGCTTTCAATACGCTAGCCAAAATTATTATGATGTTGTGTTTATGGATTGCCGGATGCCCATCATGGACGGTTTCGAAGCGACAGAGAAATTAAGGGAAGACGGTTATGATAGGACGATTGTTGCATTAACCGCTGGCACAACACTCGAAGAACGTGAACGATGCATTGAATGCGGTATGGACGATATATTGAGTAAACCATATACAGCAAAAGATTTAAAAGAAATGCTGATTAAGTGGGGATAATTTTCAGCCAATATCAGTGTATCGTTATGATATAAAAATAGGCATAACACTTTTCAGCGTTGTGCCTATATTTTTCTGTCCCCTGTAGTTCAGTTGAAAGTACTTAGCACTCAGACAAAACTGGTAATATTCGGCTTAGCTTATCTAAGGTTTCCTGGTATTCAGAATCACACTCGCTATCCGCAACAACACCGCCACCTGCCCATGCATAGAGGTTGTTATTTTCTGCAACCAGAGTGCGAATAGTAATACTGGTGTCCATGTTTCCATTTCGACTTATATAACCAATACTTCCACAATAAGCAGAACGTCGATGGGGCTCTAGCTCTTCAATAATTTGCATAGCGCGGATTTTAGGTGCACCAGTAATTGAACCTCCAGGGAAACAAGCCCTTAATAAGTCGCTGGCACGATAAGAATCATCTAAATTTGCCCTAATAGTACTGACTAAATGATGCACCGCAGGAAAACTTTCAATATCGAATAACTTAGGGACATGAACAGTGCCTGGCTTAGCAACTCGGCCAATATCATTACGCAGCAGGTCAACGATCATAAGGTTTTCAGCTTGATCTTTCTCTGCAACAGAGAGATCTCTAGCATTCTCTAGATCTTGAGTGGTATCAAGAGATCTTGGTCTTGTACCTTTAATTGGTTTTGTTTCGATCATATCGCTGTCTAGCTTAAGAAAGCGTTCAGGTGAAATACTCAAAATAGAAGAGTTTTCCATACGAATAAAAGCAGAGAATGGGGCTGAGTTATTTTTTTCTAACGTATTGTACGCATGCCATTCACTGCCTTGGTACGTAGCTTTAAAACGTTGAGCAAGGTTGATTTGGTAACAATCGCCAGACAATAAGTATTCTTGAACTTGCGCAAACTTATTCCCATAGTCTTCTTGAGACATATTGGAAACCCAAGGGCTGGTAAGTGCAAAATCTTGAAGGTCTTGCTGGTTTGTTGAACTGCCTTCACCTTGAGAAGTTAACCAGTCCCAATGTTTTTGAATGTTTACTCCTACTACACAAGCCGATTGAGTTTGGTGGTCTACGATAATAGCCCATTCATACAAGCCTACAGCCATATCTGGCGTTGCAATATCGTGAGTGGCGATATCAGGTAAGCTCTCTACTCGTCGCCCAAGATCATAACTGAAATACCCTAAGGCACCGCCGACGAATGGTAACTCTGGGAAAGCATCAATATCAGGAAGTAGTTGGCTTTGATAGTCATCTAATAGAGTGAATGGGTCAGCTTCTGAAACTTCAGAGTTTCCATTAACATTTACGGTTGTTTTTTCACCTATTGTTTCGAAAGTGGCGATAGGTTGAGCAACTAAAATGTCGAATCTACTGTCAATATGGCTTTCTGAAGCAGAGCGTAATAGCATTGCCCAAGGCAGGTTTTCAATACGTGAAAACAGTTGTTTAGCAAGGGTTGAATGATATTCAAGCGGCTTAATTTGGATAGAGTGAAATTCGTTGTTATTCATTTGTTTAATTTGTGACAAAGAGTTCGATCACTGCATGGCGTGTTAGAAGAAGCAAGAGTATCATAAATTCAAAATAAAGTGAGTTCTTGATTGAAGCGACAAACGCTAAAGCAATAGAACATGATTTTTCTTTGCCTCTATTTATCGCCATTATTCGGTTGATACAACGGAGCAAATATCAAATTATGCAAGCGATTGCTTTTAGCAATAATAAAAGCTCATCAAAGTGGCAAAGTTAAGAACTCATCATGGAACTAGAACAATAAAGAGGCATGCAATGACGGTTATTCGTAAGCAAGATGTGATCAGCAGTGTCGCTGATGCACTTCAATATATTTCTTATTATCATCCTTTAGATTTCGTCCAAGCTCTTGAAAAAGCCTATGAGAAGGAAGAAAGCCAAGCAGCAAAAGATGCAATTGCTCAGATCTTGATTAACTCTCGAATGTCTGCTGAAGGGCATCGTCCAATTTGCCAAGATACGGGTATCGTAACGTGTTTCGTTAATATTGGTATGGAAGTGAAATGGGAAACGGACCAAACGGTTCAAGAAATGGTTGATGAAGGAGTTCGTCAAGCTTACAACAATCCTGATAACCCGCTGCGCGCATCTGTCTTAATGGATCCTGCCGGTAAGCGTATTAATACTAAAGACAACACACCAGCGGTTGTTCACATTAATATGGTTCCTGGTAACAAAGTTGAAATCCAAATCGCAGCGAAAGGCGGCGGTTCTGAAAATAAAACTAAAATGGTTATGCTTAACCCTTCTGATGACATTGCTGAATGGGTAGAGAAGACGCTACCAACTATGGGTGCGGGCTGGTGTCCACCGGGTATGCTAGGCATAGGTATTGGTGGTACGGCTGAGAAAGCTGCGGTACTTGCGAAAGAATCCTTGATGGAACACATTGATATTCAAGAGCTGATTGAAAAAGGCCCTGAAAATGCAGAAGAAGAGCTGCGTTTAGATATCTTCAACCGTGTTAATAAACTTGGGATTGGTGCCCAAGGTCTTGGCGGTCTCACGACTGTTGTTGATGTTAAAATCAAAAGTGCGCCAACCCACGCGGCGTCTAAGCCCGTTTGCTTAATTCCTAACTGTGCGGCGACGCGCCATGTTCACTTCACTCTTGATGGAAGTGGTCCTGCTGAACTTACGCCGCCTAAGCTAGAAGAATGGCCAGATATTACTTGGGAAGCGGGCGCGAATACTCGCCGAGTGAATCTTGATGAAGTTACCAAAGAAGATGTGCAAGAGTGGAAGACAGGCGAAACCGTTTTACTGTCTGGTAAAATCTTAACAGGTCGTGATGCTGCGCATAAGCGAATTCAAGGTATGCTAGAAAGTGGTGAAGGTTTACCTGATGGTGTCGATCTGAAAGGTAAATTCATCTACTACGTAGGTCCTGTTGATGCAGTAGGTGACGAAGCGGTAGGTCCTGCAGGTCCAACGACTTCAACTCGTATGGATAAGTTCACAGATATGATGCTAGAAGAAACAGGCATCATGGGTATGATTGGTAAAGCCGAGCGAGGCCCTGCAACTGTTGAATCTATCAAGCAGCATAAAGCGGTTTACCTCATGGCAGTGGGCGGCGCAGCATACTTGGTTGCTAAAGCAATTAAGAAAGCTCGTGTCGTGGCATTTGAAGACTTAGGTATGGAAGCGATTTACGAATTTGAAGTTGAAGACATGCCAGTGACAGTTGCGGTTGATTCAACTGGTGCAAACGCTCACCAAATCGGTCCTGATACTTGGAAAGTTAAGATTGCGGAAGCGGAAGCCGCGAAGTAAATAATAGATATAAGATAAAAAGTGCAGAATTAACTGCACTTTTTTCATTTTATCAATGATATAGTGAAACAAAGACCGTAATACTAATAACAATTAGTATTATGTAGACAGATATAAAAATTAGGAGAGAGGAATGCCTCGTTTTGTTCAAATCCTACAAATTATTTTAGCTGTGGTTGTTGGTGGCTTTGTCGGTTACGACTTGATTTTGCATGGAATCAGTATTTTTGATGAAAAGTACGTAACCATTAGTTTAGCGCTTTTAGCTGTAGTAGAAATTGCTTTGTTTGTTATCTATAAACTGATTGAAGAAGACTAGATAACGAATACTGAATGTTGAATAAATAAACTGCGATTGAATACATCCTAAGAAATTAACAGGGGATGAAAGATCCAGTTAACTATCTTAAAAAGCCTCTGATTATGATTGTAATCAGAGGCTTTTATTCATCTAACATTAATATTGAATAGCCGATAATCATCAACGACGAAACGTTGGAGCGAAGTGAATGAAGAAGATTACCCAAGAAGTTAGCGATTTTATAAGCAGAGGAACCGACTCACATGTAAGAGTTGCTGTTACTGGGTTATCCCGTGCAGGCAAGACTGCGTTTATTACTTCATTGGTGAATCAGCTTTTACATACTTCAACGCACAGCAACCTGCCGCTATTGTCGTCAGCGCGAGAAGGTCGAATTATTGGTGCGAAACGCATCCCTCAAAATAATATGATGATTCCTCGCTTTTCTTACGACGAAGCGATGAACTCGTTGCAATCTGATCCCCCAGAGTGGCCAGTACCAACGAGAGATGTCAGTGAAATCCGTTTAGCTATTAAGTACCAGCCAACTAAAGGTGCAAAAAAGCTATTCTCTAAAAACAGTACACTTCATCTCGATATTGTT
This sequence comes from Vibrio gallaecicus, assembly GCF_024347495.1. NCBI lineage: Bacteria > Pseudomonadati > Pseudomonadota > Gammaproteobacteria > Vibrionales > Vibrionaceae > Vibrio > Vibrio gallaecicus. The sequence goes on from NZ_AP025490.1 coordinate 1,328,273, forward strand.
GATTATCCCGGCGAATGGTTACTTGATTTACCTTTGTTAGATATGGATTTTGACACATGGAGTCAAAACCAATTCGATACACTTAAAGGAAATAGAAAAGAGTTTGCAGGTGAGTGGCTTTCGGTTCTTGATAGTTTTGATGCATTAGCGGATATCAATGAAAAGCAATTAGCTGATATCTCAGATATCTATACCCAATATTTATATACCTGTAAAAAAGAAGGGTTGCACTGGGTGCAACCTGGACGTTTTGTACTGCCTGGAGAATTGGCTGGAGCGCCTGTCTTGCAGTTTTTCCCTTGTATTGAACCAAGTGAAAAACCGAGTAAAGAGAGTAACTATTCGATGTTGAAATCGCGGTATGAAGAGTATCAACAGAAAGTGGTAAAAGCTTTTTATAAGAATCACTTCGCAACTTTTGATCGTCAAATTGTGCTGGTGGATTGCCTACAGCCTCTAAATGCAGGATATGACTCATTTATTGATATGAGAAACGCATTAGAGCAGCTATTAACGAGCTTTAAGTATGGGCGCAGTAACTTAGTGAAGCGTTTGTTTTCACCTAAAATAGATAAAATTTTGTTTGCTGCCTCGAAAGCAGATCACGTTACACCAGAGCAGCACCCTAATTTAGTGTCACTACTGCAACAAATGGTTCACCCTGCGTGGCAGCACGCTGCATTTGAGCATATCGATATGAGCTGTATCAGCATTGCATCAATACAAGCGACGACATCGGGTTTTATTTCAAGAGGTGATGAAAATGTACCTGCACTTCAGGGTGTGAATTTAGAAGGTGTCTCGCAAACGCTTTACCCTGGAGAGGTGCCTAGGAGATTACCAAACAAGCAATATTGGCAGGATAATCACTTCGAGTTTACAAGTTTTAGACCATTAAGAGCGGAATCGGATCAGCCTTGCCAACATGTTCGCTTAGATAAAGCGTTAGAGTTTTTGATTGGAGATAAACTGAAATGAGTGAATTTAAAACAAAACAAGTCTTTGATCAGCCTTTGAATACTAGCATGGGCTCTGATTCTAGTTTCCAGTCGGATACGACCGAAGCGCCTCAAGTGGATCTAAATACTCAGCAAATTTTCACTGAACAAGAAAAGTTTACGCCGGTTGTGACTGATGAAGTGGAAGTTGAAACTGAACATGAGCAACAGTTAGAGCAAGTGATCCGCCCAAGCAAACACAGTTCATGGCTTTGGACGGGGGGGCTTACTACGTTCACGGCATTAGTGGGCTGGCAAGCCGTTGACTCTGTTATTACTGCATTTCAAACGGCTGATTGGCTAACATTGGGTTGGACGGGCTTCATTGCTGGGATTGCTTCTCTTGGCTTAGGTGCTATTGGTAAAGAACTATGGAAATTACGCTCATTGAAAAAGCATTTCAGTGTGCAAGAGGTCAGTGAGAGCTTACTGACAAGTGATAGCGTAGGAAAAGGGAAAACATTTTGTGAAGATATAGCCAAGCAAGGTGGAATTAAAGAAGAAAGCCCAGCTTATGATAAGTGGAAAAACAGCGTAAACCCTTCACATAGTGATGCTGAAGTCCTTGATATGTACGATGCCATTGTCGTGAGCCAGCAAGATAAAGAAGCAACGCGGATTATCTCTAGATTTGCGACTGAATCTGCTGCGTTAGTGGCGGTTAGCCCACTTGCTGCAGTAGATATGCTGCTTGTCGCGTGGCGAAACTTCACCATGATCAATAAACTGGCACAAGTGTACGGTATTGAGTTGGGCTACTGGTCTCGCCTGAAATTATTCAAGCTCGTATTGCTGAATATGGCATTAGCAGGAGCAAGTGAGCTTGCGATTGATGCCAGTATGGATCTTATGTCTATGGACTTAGCTGGAAAAGTGTCTGCAAGAGCAGGGCAGGGGTTAGGAGTTGGAATTCTAACAGCTAGGGTTGGATTAAAAGCAATGTCATTACTGCGACCACTTCCTTGGCATAAAGATAGAAAAATTAAATTATCGGATTTTCGTAAAGCCATATTGTTAGAAGTGAAACGTATTACTTTGAAATAAATAAAACGCACCCATTTAGGGTGCGTTTATTGTATGCAGCTGACTTAGCCTACATTAAAAATGCATGATGAGTTGAGCAGATACACCGTAGTTATTGTCTGCACCGGCTTGTGCCGCTAAGTCGAAGCCAAAAATACCAAATGGTTTGAAACCTAAGCCTGCTGTGGCTAGGTCATCTGCATAGTCCGTTAAACTGTGCATATAGCCTAAACGAAGTTGAGCCCAGCTAAACGCATCCAATTCAGCCCCCACCTTCGCATACTGAGTTTTGTAGCCGTATTCTTTAAAGTGTTCTACTGCATTTAAATCTATGTCTGCTGTTAGGGTGTACCACGATTTATCATATGAGATGCCCAACACAAATTCTGGTTGAACAAGTACCGTTGCCTTTTGTCCGAAATGCGTTTTGGTTTTCAGTTCTTGCGATAGGATATTCTTAGCCGATAAACCGATGATTGCATGGTCTCCCCACTCATAAGCTGCGCCTAAGTCTATGTTGAATGTAGACTTCTCTACGTAATCCTCTTCAACATCAAAGTCGTCATCAAACTCATCCAGTGTTTCAACGTAGTTTAGACCGTAGATACGTTGGTATTTAGGTGAAATACCAAACATAAAGTCGTGCTCTTGAATGGTGAACGTATCAGCGAAGGTAAAACCCACGTCAACAATCGCGACTCCGACCGCCTGACCACTTGAAAGCAACTCTGAATCAGTAGGGTCATCATTGTGTAAGTCATCATCATGCACATTAAATCGAGCAATGGTGGCTATTTGAGACTTAATGAAGAAGTTGGTACTTACATGTCTATTTGGAATGGCGAATACAGTGCCTAAATTGGCTTCTACATTTACATTGCCATTATCCAGTTGCTTTAATGCTTTACGCCATTCATCTAATAACTCGTCATTGTCAGGGTCAAATTGTAATTGGTCATCAATATCTTGGAAGTGATCCAATTTGTCTATCATGTCATCTCGGTCATGAACTCTTGCCCCTATCACGGGAAGAATTAACCCGAAGTTATCCCCTTCTTTATAACGAGCCGCTAAAGCGGGATTATGAAAACTCGATGTAAGATAAGAGGCTGACGCCGCCCCAGTGCTGCCCATGCCAACACTTCTGGTATCGAAAGAAGTCATTGCAAAACTAGACGCTGAAAAGGTACTGATTAGCGTGAGGAATAGTTTAGAGTATTTCATATTTAAGCCGGGTGAGGTTTATACGGAATAATATAGGCTATGGGTGATTTGCTTTAAGTTCCACATAATAACCTTGTTTTAAGTAAGTGATTGTTGCGAAATGTTACAGTTAGAAACCTTGATTGACGAGAGTAATGATAGATAAGCTTCTTAACTTGTTGATATTTAAAAGCTGAATAGATATAGACCGCTCTATGATGACTCTTCTCTTGACTGGTACCATTGCTTAATTCAAACTAGTGTCAACTTTTCCTGACACCTTAATAGGACACATCTTGCGTCTTGAAGTATTGTGTGAAGATCGGCTTGGCTTAACGCGTGAGCTGCTCGATATTTTAGCCTCTAAAAGCATTGATTTACGTGGTATAGAAATTGATATTAAAGGCATCATTTATTTAAATTGTCCTGATATTGATTTTGATACCTTCAGTGAGTTGATGGCGGAAATTCGCCGCATTTCAGGTGTCAATGATGTCCGAAAAATTCAGTTTATGCCGAGCGAAAGGCACAATACTGAACTACTTGCACTATTAGCAAACCTTCCTGACCCAGTGATAGCTATTGACCTGAAAGGGTCTGTAGATATGGCAAACCACGCAGCCCTTAATCTATTCAATAAATTAGAAGAAGAAATTATTGGTGAGCCAGTGATTTCGTTTTTACCTACTTTTAATTTTTCACGTTGGATTGAAGGAGATGTTAATCGTCATCGTGAAGATGTGGTGTTAGATGGCCTAGACTACTCTATTGAGATTATTCCGGTTTATCTAGGTGGGGATGTATCTGAGCCAGTACTAGCAAGTGCAGTTATGACGATTCGTTCAAGCCGCCAGCAAGATGCCAATGCCCATGATTCCTTACCTGAAAAAAATAACCTAGGTTTTGAGCACTTTGTTGGTATTTCAAACCGCCATAAAGCTCTTATTAGCCAAGCAAAGAAACTAGCAATGCTTGACCAGCCCCTATTAATTGAAGGTGATACTGGTACTGGCAAAGAAATGCTAGCAAAAGCGTGTCATAACCGTTCCAACCGTGCTTCTTTTCCTTTTTTGATTTTAAGCTGTGCTTCAATGCCTGATGACGTGGCTGAAACCGAATTATTTGGCCATGCACCTGGCTCGTTTAATCATGAGCAAGGGCATAAAGGTATATTTGAGCAGGCTAACGGCGGGACTGTATTCCTAGATGAGATTGGTGAAATGAGCCCTCATCTTCAAATCAAATTACTACGTTTTCTTCAAGATGGCACTTTCCGTCGTGTTGGGGAAGAAGAAGAAATGCATGTTGATGTGCGTATCATAGCTTCAACTCGTCATAAGCTAGGAGAACTGGCTGACTCTGGTTCTTTCCGTGAAGATCTCTTCTATAGATTGAATGTTTTGACTCTATCGATTCCAGCTTTAAAAGAAAGATCAAATGATGTTGGACCGTTACTAGAATTATTTACTGCCAAATATGCGCACCAGTTAGGTATGTTAAAACCAGAGCTAACGGAAGAGTTAGTCGTTCAATTAGGTAACTATCAATGGCCAGGTAATATTAGGCAGCTTGATAACATGGTACTAAGGGCACTGACAGAGCTTGATGGCGATACACTTTCTATTGAACAGTTCCATTTACCTAAGCTTGAAGCCGTTGCTTCAGGGATGGCGAGCATGAATATTGACGGCTCACTAGATGAAATTATGAAAGACTATGAATCTCAGATATTAGAGAAACTTTATCAGTCTTTCCCATCAAGTCGTAAACTCGCAAAGCGCTTAAATGTTTCTCATACTTCTATTGCAAATAAATTGCGTGATTATGGAATTCGTAAAAATTGATTGAAGATACCAGTACTAAAGAAAAAGTATTTAAACGGGATGGCGATTTAATATTACGCACTGCTGCACCTGGTGATGCTGAAATGATCAGCCAATACTTTATTACGAATCGTCAATATCTAAAGCCCTGGGAGCCTGCTAGAGAAGAACTTTTCTTTAGCGTCGAAGGGTGGAGCCAAAGGTTAATTAAATTGCATGAGTTACATAAAATGGGCTTGGGATATTATTGCGTTCTAAACAATGCTGAAACTAATGAAATGTTAGGAACGGTGTCTTTCAGTAACCTCTCCCGCTTTCCTTTTCATGCCTGTAATGTTGGTTATTCTTTGGCTGAAAGTGCACAAGGGCATGGCTATATGCGAAGAGGCTTAACCTTAGCCAAAGACTACATGTTTGATGTTCAGAATGTTCATCGATTGATGGCTGGTTATATGCCACGTAATAAACGCAGTGAAAATGTTTTAAACCACCTTGGCTTTGAACGCGAAGGTTATGCTAAAGATTATTTGCAGATAAATGGTAAATGGGAAGACCATATACTTACTGCCTTGGTTAATCCTAATTGGCAAGATACTCGAATAAGTTAAGGATTGGCTCACTAACCGATTCAGCTGATTTAATATGTAAATAAGAATTAAGAATATATAATATTAGAAGCATAGCGTTCTAATAATTTAGTTAAGGATATTTGATGTCATATACAACTTTGGATGAATACCAAAGAAAATGGATTTTCACTCACCAATCTATGCCTTTACCAGCTGAAGATTTAGAGAAGATCAAGCCAATGACTCAGGCTCGTGCTGCGCAGTTTTGGAAAGAGAACGTGAGCCCACAAAGCCCAGATTCAGAACGCCTAAGCACACAAGACTGGCCAAGCAAAGCTTCCAATTGGAAAGACGAAATCAAGTGGATGAGCTGTTGGGATTCCGATGAACCAGAGCTTCCAGAAGGTATTTTGGAACATATTGACTGGCAAGATGATGTAACGGTTTACTTCTGTTACGAGAAATACAATGTGCTAGAGACCAAATGGTCAGTATTTAAAAAGCATTGGAAGAACTTTTTGTTTTACGATGATGGACCTATCCTGCTTGGTCGACGTCGTACAGAAACGCTATGGTTTTCTACCAAAGGTACAGTTAAGTTAGGTAACAGAACCTAGCTTCAATACGTACTCAGACTCATAGACGTTATATATTAAAGCGGGCAGTAGCTCGCTTTTTTCTTTTATCAGTCCATATCGTGCTTCCTTCCATATCTCTTTGTCTTGCTTAACGTCTTAATTCACCTCCTTCTTCAGTATTAACTTTTGACCAGTTGTAAGCCTTCATCAATATTTAATATGCATCATGTATATCTAAGTAAGATCTATATGTGGATGATATTTAATCAATCATCATATTAAGTTAATAAGTGTAATATCTTGCAGAATCGTATTTTGTTTGTTGAATGTAATTAAATTTAGACTATATTTAAGGTACGACCCTGTGTGGAGGTGCCGTATGATTTGGGAAACTCTCGAACGTGTAAATAAACTTCGCAAGGCAGCGTTAGAAGATCCAGAGTTTTTGGACTCGGCTAGAGTTCATGAGGAATGGATTTTAAATCAAACCAACAATAAAGGAGGGAAAACCACAGAAAAACGTAAAGAAAAGAAATTATCTGATATATATGAGCACACTGATTTTTCAATTAACCCTAGCGGTTCCAAACATTAAGTTTAAGTAAATAATGAACACATTTGTAATTAACAAAAAATGCCACTATAAAATCTAAAGCTAAGATTTATAGTGGCATTTTCATTTATGTAACCATCATTAAAGCTAAAGCTAAAGCTAAAGCTAAAGCTAAAGCTAAAGCTAAAGCTTAAGGAAGGTTCTTTAATTATTAATGAGGCTTAACCCACTTGGTAAGGCATCACCAAATACTCTCTTAGATTCACTTTCCGAAAGCTCTTTCACTTCAGAAACGAGGCTAACCCAAGAATCAGGCACTTTACTCTGCTGTAATTTATTTAATACTTGCTCACGATAATCGTCTGAAATATCAAATAATCTATCACCGGTTTTGCGGCAGATCATAACAGCTGCAAACGCTATCATTGGTTCTTTTTGCCAGTTTTGTTCCAGTAGTTTTGGTAGCCATTGTTCAGCTTGTCCGCGAGGAATGACATTATGCTGGCTGCCATATAATGGAGTACGACAGGCTAGGCGACCGAGTGCCCACCAGTGCGCTTGACCAAATTGTGTTTGATTAAGTGCTTTGTTTAAAAACCAGGTGGATAGCAGAGACTTATCTTCTACGTCTAGGTGTTCAAGAGATGCAGCTAATCGAACCATAGATTCATAGCCTTTGTCTTGAGCTTCCTGTACAGATTTAGGGTTCTTTGCAGCCCCAGGATGAAGATACTTTGCTATGTCAGCTAGGATAGTTTCTTGCTGATCTTGAGATAGACCGCCTGAAATCCTTCTCCAGAAAACCCACCAATCTGTCCAACCTTGGTGGTTTTGGAATTGAATAGTTTGCTGATATAGACCCCAGATCTGCTCGATACGCCAAGAATCTGTTGGATCACCAAAACCAGGTCTCATTGAGAAACCAGCTAGGCGCAGCCAATTTTTTTCATGTGCTTCAGAGCGGCGGCGACGTTTACGTCCAAGAGAGAAGCTATCAAACAGCTGGCGCAAGGTAGAGAAGTCCCACTCGTCTTTTTTGCCTAAACGTTTTTCAAGTTCTTTCGAAATAGTTTTAATCTCTTTTGTATCTGCGCTTTTTTTATTTCCGCTGTATAGCCTAGAGATCAGCTCTTTACATTCAGCAAGGCGAGGGTGAAGTTGCTCTTCTTCTGAGTCATCACTTTGCTTATTACGTACTTCAAATTCAAGTAACCAACGTTTACTCTCGTCTTCAACACTGACGCATTCCATTTTCAATGTACCGACTTCTGTGAGCTGGCAAGCCAGTTGAACTTCAACACGTTCTTTTTGGTTTGCTTGTAGTGCAATAGAATCAGTGCTGTCTAGTGTTGAAATATACGGAGGAAGAGGAGAAAAAAGATCAGCGTTTACATTGACCATCACACCGTTTTGAATTGCAGTGTTATGGGCGATTTGATCATGCGTGGAGGTAAGTAAGTTAAAACGAACTGGCTCACCCAGCGTTAGGGAGAAACGTCGACCATTCAATCGAATTTCTTGACCTTCTTCTGTCCCTTTCGCTAATAAGCATAATGCCTTACCCATTTTATTCTTTTCTTGAAGATGTAAGAAATAAGAACGAGCAGCGCCTCCACCAATTTTCAGTTGAGCACCACGCCGGGCTTTACCAAAGGCAACCGCACCTAATGCAACAGACCAATCTGGGTGGGGGTTATCTAAAACAGTGATTGGTGAACCTTTCCAGTTCCCCAGTAATTGAGTGACACGCTGCGTTACAAGGTCACTATTAAATACGCCACCATTTAGCAGCACACCTACGGGTACGGCTGGTTGCGATGGATCGAAATTAATTTGGTCGGAATTTTCTAATGCTGCTTGTGATACTTGTTGATGCTGAGTTAAAAATTCAGCGACATGTTTACTCACCGCAGGATCAGCTACATAGGGCAAACCGAACTCAACAACGGCACTTCGGCGTTTGTCTGGAACGTCATTAAAATCTGACAATGGGAAGAAGCCATCTAACGCGATGTTGTGAACTTCTTGTTTGGTCAAGCCTATGCTTTTAGTACCACCAAGCAACTTGGAACCGCTGCCTAACATGGTGATCTTTACTTCTTCAGGTGCATTTGAGGACAGTAAGTTTTCTTTTGCTTTACGAGTTTGCTGGATTAATTTTGTCAGGCTTGCTGCATTAAGCTTTTTACCTTGGTTGAATCGTTGTTCAGCAAGGTGAGCTAAGGCTAAATCAAGGTTATCACCACCCAACATTAAGTGCTCACCAACCCCAATTCGATCTAATGCTAATTCATCTTTTTCAAATTTGGCTTCAATTAAGCTTAAATCGGTCGTACCACCACCTACATCACAAACCAGAATAAGCGGGAGCTGCTTTAACTCATCTGATGCTGTTTGTTGGTGTCTTGCATACCAGTCATAACAAACTGCCTGTGGTTCTTCGAGTAAAATGATTTTGCCTAAACCCGCCAGTTCAGCTGATTCAAGTGTCAGCTTACGTGCTGTTTCATCAAATGATGCAGGCACGGTGACGACAACATCTTGATTTTCAAGTTTATTGCTTGGATTACGGTAATTCCACGCTTGGCGGATATGGTTAAGGTAGCTAGCACTTGCGACTACTGGAGAAACCTTATCTACATCTTGAGCACCAGCCCAAGGTAGAATTTCTGAATTTCGGTCAACTGCCTGATGCGACAGCCAGCTTTTCGCACTGGATACTTGGCGACCTTCTACTTTAGCACCAAGCTCACGCGCCCATTCACCCACAATAACATTTGAAGTGTCACCTTCGACTAATGCTGTATCCCAAGGCAGGGTTAAGTCTGAGTCTGATATTTGGCTTTGTGCTGGGTGGTAACGAAAAGAGGGAAGCAGGGGTTTACGAACGACTTCTCCAGGACCAATGAGTTGGTCTATATCGAATAATGAAACGGGAGAGTGTTGTAAGTCATCGGTGATTTCACAGTATGCGACAACAGTATTCGTTGTGCCTAAATCAATGCCGACGAGAAAACGAGGAGATGCCATTACTGAACCTCACAAGATATATGGATTAAAAAACGGCACCAATAAGGTGCCGTTAAATATATGTGTATTAGTGTTGGTGATGGTGAGATTGAGTACTGTCTTGCTGAACATTTTCAGAGTCAGAACTTGTCTCTTCACGGACATCAAATTCAACGTGCCATTTTTGACCGTTATCAGTTGCGATAGCTTCTAAGTATAAAGTGCCGAGCTCAGTCACACGTGATGCCAAAGTTACAGGAACCACTTCACCTTCACGGCGACCTTCAGAAACAGGTAAAGTCACTTGAATCTCAGGTAGCTCATCTAAATCTTCTGGAGCCCAATGATCCAAATGTGTCCCAGCTTCATCTTCACGACGAGTCGTTGAACCAAAGAATTGGAAGTGAACCGGTTGACCGATAACTAGACCAAACTCTTGGCTAGGTACTTGAACACTTGAGCCTTCTTCCATTCCGAAAGGCGCTACACAAAGCGCTTCCATTGGTGGAGCCATTCCTGGAATTGCAGGCATCGCACTTTCAATACCCACGTAGTAGCTTGAGGCAATACCACCGCGGATGCGAACGCCTTGACCACGGCGAACAGAGCCATAGTATGAAGCACCACATGCTACGGCTAAGTCTAAATCTAGACCTGATAATTGCTTAGCAGATTCAGCTTCTGCTGAAATTAGCCATGCATTGATGGTCGAAGATAAACGCTCAGAAAGTAATGGAGACTTAAGCACACCACCATTGAATAAAATAGCGCTTGGCTTGATGAAATCAGCAGTTGGTGCATCTGCTCCTGGCATGCCTGGCATATTGGCAAACGGGTTGAAGTCTTGTTGTTGCTCAGACGCGCCGCCCAATGCATTTGCTTGCTTTGAAAGGAAAGCTGCGATGTGACGAGTGATACCCGCATCTTGCGCGTAAGGTAGACCCATCTGAGTAAGTGCGCCACGAGCTTTTTGTACAGGGTGCTCTGTAACAGCAATTTGTGGGAAGAAACCATCAACCAATGTTTGCTGAACTTCTTGCTGAGTTAGCTCTGTTTTTAGTGTTGCGCCAAGTAGTTTGGAGCCACGGCTAGGCACAACAATGGGTACAGCTTGCAGTTCTGCATCGTTCAATAGTGCTTCTTTTGCATCACGGCAAGCATGAGTCATTGCTTGAACTTGCCAAGGGGCTAACTCTTTACTATCTTGAGCGAGTTTCATCTTTAGGCGGTAAGCAAGAGCAAGGTCCATGTTGTCACCGCCAAGTAGGATGTGTTCACCTACTGCAATACGGCTTAAAGTCAGGTTACCTTCGTCTTCTTTTACTTCAACTAAAGAAAGGTCAGTTGTACCACCACCAATATCGACAACGAGTACTACATCACCGACATTTACTTCATCGCGCCAAGTGTCATTGCTGTTGTCGATCCAGCTATAAAGTGCGGCTTGTGGTTCTTCTAGTAGTGTTAAGTGTTCAAAACCAACATTACGAGCGGCTTCGGCTGTTAAATCACGAGCAGCAGGGTCAAATGAAGCTGGAACAGTAATAGTGACATCTTGATCAGCAAGTTTGTGTTCAGGATGGGTATGATTCCAAGCATCTTTTAGATGTTCAAGGTATAGCTCAGTCGTTTTTAGAGGCGATACTTTTTCGACTTCTTCAGGGCTGCCCGCCGGTAGGAATGCATCACGGCGGTTTACACCGGAATGACATAACCAAGACTTAGCACTCGCGATCAAACGAATCGGTGTCTTTGAACCAAGGTTACGAGCGATAGCGCCAACAAGTGCTTTTGGCTCAGAAGACCAAGGTAAAACACGTGAATTACTGTTCATTTCATGTTCGTGAGGTTGATACAAGAATGAACCGAGTTGGCTGCGTGTTTCAACCGTACCTGGAGCCGTAAGCTGCGGGATTGGCATAACTTCAACACGTGCATCTTCATCTGTTGTATCTAGAAATGACAGTACGCAGTGAGTCGTACCTAAGTCAATTCCCACACTGAATTTTGGTCCAGTGTTCAGCTCATCGGCATTAAGTGTATTGTTCTGATCCATTAAAGTTCAACCTCTGCTGGAGCAATAACTGAAGCGTCGTAGTTTTCAGCTAGCTTAGGTAAGTTCATGCCAGTCGCTTTCCAACCTTTGTGAACTAGAGTGCCACTAAATGGGGCATTACCCGTTACATTACCAGTTAAGCGTACTTCTTGAGGATTGAAGCCTTCAGCAATAGTGATTCGTGTTTCTTCATCTTCAGAGCGGATATGAGCTAACGTTACGTAATCGCCCAATACCTTTTTACCGCCAGTATGAATAACGCGAGCTGCAGCGCCCACTTCTTCATCAGAGAATGAGGTTAAGTCTTCTTGAAGGAAATCAATTAGGCGAGCTTCTTGCTGCATGATTGACAATAACTGCATTGCAGAGTCGGTTGATGCAGTTGCAAGTTTAGATTCAACTTCGACAACTTTTTCGATGACCTTTTCAACTTCAACGACTTTCTCAACTTCTACAATTTTTTCTACTGGCTTCTCAACTTCAACGATTTTTTCAACAGGTTTTTCGACAACTTTTTCGATAACTTTCGACTTACGTGAAACAGCAATCAAAAGTAGCAAAACGCTTGAAGAAGCAAGACCTGCATGCAGCATGTCAAACGTTTGTGGAATTAGGTTTAAATCAAAGTTCATTGTGATGTCTCTATAGATTGATTTAACGGTATATTCATTTCATCAGATACAAATCATAGATTGAAAGGATATACAGATTGGAAAGAATGAACTGATACATGCGGCATCAGGTTTCTTTCAAGCTTTAAATATGGGGTAGATACTAGCATATTCAAGGCTTAAGGGCTTATTTTCTAGTTTTTTTCGACTTCAAATTAGGTCTGTTTGCTTTATTTTTAATCAATGATTTGATGCTTTTTATGTCATATTTTAGGTGAATTACTCAGAATGCCTACTTAGTACACATTTGAAGCTAATGATTGTTCGTGAATGGAGTTTGCCGTGTGTATAATTTAATTATCAAAAGATTTTATTTGGAATGCTAATGCCTAACAGTGCAGACCCTATTACAGGGCTGAAGAAACGAACACTTCCTTTGCTGACTTTCGCTGCTTCTATCGCTGTTACTGTGTTATGCCTTGTTTTCATTGCGATAAACCAAAAAGAATCCATGTTATCTAATATGGACAATATCGCTGAGCGTCAAGTTCAAAGCTTACGAATGTTCATCAAAAATGATGTGGCATATATTGGTTCTGGTGCTAATTTCTTCTCGTCAACTGAAAGGCAGTATTGGGATAAGTTCAATACATTTGCCAAACGAACCATTCAGGGTTCAAAAAGTTTGATTGGCTTACAGTGGATGGAAAAAGTATCGAGTGACCAAATTGAAGCTCATACCCAAAGGCTAAAATCATTACACCCTTCTTATCAATTATTCACCGTTCCTAAAGATGGTCCCAAAACTCTAGGGTATATAATGGGTGACCAGCCCGTATTCATTGCTTCAGATATACACCCACGTACACCTGAAAACATTAATTTGTTAGGCTTTTACTCTTCACGCGAACGCTTCCAACTTATTATCGACAACATCCTTGAAACGCGAGAAGCAAATCTCTCTGATAAAGTTCGTTTGCTACAAGATGGTCTAGATAAACACTTAGAAAAAACTGGAATGTTGGTTTATCACCCAGTTTTTGACTCCGATGACAAGGAGTTACTTGGCGTCGTTATTGGTGTGGTTCGTACCACTTACTATTTTGAGAATTTGCTTGCTTCGACGTTAGTCGATCTTGATATTTTCATTCGTGTGACTGACTTGGGTTTTGATGCCGAAGACGATCCTACTTTATTTGAAACAGAAGGTTTTGCAGAAGTCTCTGGGCACCAAATTAGTAAGGTGATTAGCTTACCTAACCGTGATTGGGTTGTTGAATTTAGGATTGGGTCGCTGATCTCTAATGGTGGCTACTTGGTTTTAGTTGGCATGGCATCCGTTGGGGTGATGATTTCATTTTTACTTGCTTATATTGTGAATTTGCAAGTTCGTGAAAAAGAGCGCTTATCAGATATGCTAGACAAGAAAACGGAAGAGCTTCGCTTTCTTGTTGAGCACGATAGTTTGACTGAGCTTTTAAATCGAAGAGCTTTTAATACCAAACTTAAGGGGTGGTTAAAATCAAAGCCTAGATTTAGTCTAGTGGGTTTTGATATTGATAAATTCAAAGGCATCAATGATCAATTTGGTCATCCAGCAGGGGATGCACTGCTTAAGCATGTAAGCCAAATCATCGGTAATCAATTGTACTCGTCTGATTACCTATTCCGATTGGGTGGTGATGAGTTTTGCATTCTTACTGAAGTTTATGAATATGATGACTTACACGATTACCTTAATGAAATCCTAGAGCTTGTAAGTAGTACACCGATAGATTATCGAGGTGAAAGCTTACACTGCACTTTGAGTGTAGGTGCGGGTATTTATGATGGTGAAACTGCTGAGCAATTATTGCAGAAAGCCGATAGCCATTTATATAAAAGTAAGATGAATGGTCGAAATCAAGTCACAATTGCAGGCTAATTGAACACTTGGCAGCGATAGGGTCGAGTTATTGAGTCGTGTCAGGTACAATTTGTTCAAATTTCAAAAGAGATAATTAGGCAACGTATGAATCACAATCGAGTGGTATGTTTCGATTTGGAAATGTGCTGTTGGAGCGAAAATGGCGTAGGTACGACAGGCGAAATCATAGAAGTGGGTTTGGCTGAAATCGATCTTTCGTCAGGAAAAATCGTGAAACGAGCACAATACTACGTAAAGCCTGAGAAAGATGAAGTCTCTTTATTTTGTGCCGAACTGACAGGTATTACTCCTCGTAAAATTGAGAAGCAAGGTCGCCCACTAGAATCCGTGATTCAATCTATGTTGAAAAACTTTGGTGGACCTAAAAAGATCTATGCAGCGTGGGGAAGGGACGACCTTATCTTACATAACGAATGTAAAGAGAAAGGCATTGAACCTCTTTTTTCTGAGTTTATAAATTTAGCGACGTTGTATCGTATTCAGAATCGTCTTAAAGAAAAGCGCATTGGCCACCGTGCAGCTCAAGAAGCTCAAGACATTGAGTGGGAAGGTAGACAACATTCAGGTTATGTTGATGCGTACAATTTAGCAAAGTTGGCACTGACTATGTTGTGATATTAAAGCTTTGCTTTGCTCAGTTTGGTTGTTGCAAAATAAAAGGTCGCTTAAATGCGACCTTTTTAGTTTTCGACTTGCTTGGGTTATGGCGTATTGATCGGTTTTTACAATCGTCACACCATTTATCGTACTTTTGGTATTACAAGCCGTAATCTGTTTACCATACTTTAGCGTTTACTGGTGATAGGAACCAACTGGCATTGTTGGCTCCGCCAGACTCAGCCCAATCTACAATGTTAGGGTAAGCTTGACAGGTATCTGTTCTTTCATATGGATGTGACCATTGAGTTGGGATATCCAAAGCCCAAGGCAAGCCGCTCACTGTTTGGTAATATTCATTGTTATCGACACTCGAGTCATCAGCGCCTACTCCAAAGATGTTCGTGTTTGCTAAGTCGGTATTCGGGTAGTTCATTAAATGAATTTCTTTATTTCGAGAGTCTGATTTATAAATGAATGGATTTAGTGCAGTTCCACTTAAGCTTGGCATTGAACCATCAATTATAAGAGAGAGACTGTAGTCAACGGCATCTCGTACATCACCAGATTCAGTATTGTAGAAATTTGAGTTTCCATTACTTGGTAGCATGTCAGAAATACTTTCAATCGCGACAATGACTAACTCACCACTGTGACCACTTTCTGGGGCAATTGCTTCAGTTGAGCCGTTATATGTTTTAGTTAACGAACTGACATTTGAAACTTCAATACCTGAAAGAGACAGAGCGAAACTGTTGTCTTGACTAGCGCCACGAGCGACAGCTTGTCCATAATAATCAAAGCGGGTTATTTGGTTGCTCGCATTTGTATATACGCCGTATGCATAACGTGTAATGAAGTCGTTTAGGTCATAATCTCCTTCATATGGCCACATATCTTCGAATGCAAGTGTGTACCAGCCTGAAGTTGGCGTTCTGCTGTAGAAGGCAATGGTAGGATCATTGGGTGCATAATCATCACTGTCGGCGATCCCATCACCATCACTATCTCCAATTTCTGGCCAAGTAATTTCTGCAATATCACTAATTAGACCATTTGAATCAATTGCTGTGACTTGAACCTTCCAAAATTCACCAGCGACAGTTTCGCTTGAGTCAAGAGTCGCCCCTGTGTTGTTACTCTTTCCTACAAACTCATCATCTACATAGAACCCTTGGCCTACATCGACGAACCAGCGGTAGCTATAAGTCACTGAATCACCATCTGAATCAGCAGGGGTAGGACCGGTTACTGTTACGACTAAATTATCGTCAGAACCTAAACCTGTGCTGCGGATTAGCGTAGGTAAATTGGGTGCTGCGTTGTTTATTTGTGTGTAAGTTACACTGATTAAACTGTAATCAAGAGTTGTTAACCAGCCGTCATTATTTACATCGATATCAAGGTCAACGTTGACTAGATTATCACTCAGCGTTGAGGTAGGCAGGTCAAAAACGGTGGTAGACCAGTTACCATTTGTTCCTTGTAAAAAGCCTGGGGTTAAAGCGGTTCCATCCACGGTTACGCTATCGTATTCACCATTCTCTCCATGGTGCGCTTCTGAATCTACATCATATGCATAGATTGTCAGTGTAGCTTCTGTAATTTGAGAGCCTTCTGGAACACTAATATTATGCTGCCAAGAGTAATCTTGATTAGCATTACTGTATATATCAAAACCATACCCTGATGGTGCAACATAATGTGGGCTGGTACTGCTGCTGTTGATTTTCTGCGTAACCGTTATAGACCCGTCGCTGTTGGTTGTTGAAGTGTTTTCAGATGCTGCAGATAGCGCATAATGTGGAAAATTACTGGCAACAAATGAACTCATGACTAATATCGATTTCTTTAAATTATTCATAGCGTCTCTTCCTTAATCCGCATCTAACATAATGTCACAAGCAACACTTAAACTTGCTTCCAACTCGTTTAAGCTAAATTGGGATTCGCAATTTTGCTTTCTAACGCTTGCAACAATTTTTATGCTGTCCCAATGAGCTGGAATGCTGAACTCATTATTTAACACGCCCTCTTTATTCGTGATGCCGGAATAAAAGGGAGTCGCATCGATACCGTCAGAGGTGATGCTATAAAACTTGACTATGTGGGCTCCTCGAATTGGGGATGCATTGCCATTTTTCTGTGAGTAGCTACTTACGATGTTCACAGCTAAATTATGACTGTTAACGCCTCGCCACTCAAAGTTGTTGGGTACTGAAATTTCATTAAATGATGTTTCTGAAACTGTGGCTACTGAGCCGCCGGAGCTTGAACCACCACTGTCACCACCACAACCAATGAGCGAAGTAGCGATAACTGACGTTAGAAATAAGGGAGTGAGTGTTTTCATCTTAATCGTCCTTAATTATCTGGGATGCTTAAGATTTAGCAATCAACGTGCCAGTTTTAAGGTGTTGATTTTAAAGTGTTTATTTTAATTTCTTATAATGGGGAGATCAGTTTTAGGGTTGTTCTCAATAAGAGAATCGATTTGAAAGTAGATTAGTTACACGTATTGAATGTAACTAATCTGGATGAAGAGACGATAAAGGGGCTGTGTTCTTAGTGGTTATGGTTTATTACAAACAAGTTTAAAGTAAGTTTTGAGAGGAAAGCTTCGCTCTTATGAATTCACTATGATCAACGTACAAAAGCTCAGCTGTTTTTCTAATTACGGCGTCTTCTAACGGATCTATTTCACCGTCTGCGTGCGCGACTTCCCACATTCCTTTGATTAAATCGAAGCGAACGGGCTGTGATAGTTCGCGTAGCTGTGATGTAAAATCATAAAGTGAAACCGATTGTTTGACTTGTTGTTCAGCTTCAATGAGTAATGTTTTAGAAGCTTCTTCAGAAAGCCCTAGCAGCCTTTCAAGTAAGTGTAGTTTTGCTTGCTGTTCTGCTGGGTTAATTGCATGGTCAGCGCCTGCGACTTCACACAATAGGCTTGCTATCGCTAAGTTAGGGGAAGATACAGGGTTCTTAGCAAGATCTTGCCCATCGATTAATTGTTTAAAAAGTGATGTGAGTGAATTAAACATGCAAAGCTCCAAATGTGTCGTCTTGATAATACTATTAGGGTGATTACTCACAATAACAAGCAAGTTGACACAACATTTACATTGCTCTTTATTGAATGCACTCATGAAGGTGATGTATTCATGAGTGCATGTACTCCGCATTAAAGAAATTTAGGGTGCGGGAAAGTGGGTGTTTTCACCCGTGCCGCTTAACGTTGAAATTTCAGTTGGCTTCCCTTCATCATCGAGTCTTAATTCACCAATGGCACTCCGGTTCGATAATCGATAGAAGCTTTGGTTATCTGGGCTACGTTTTTCAATTTTAAGACGTTTTCTTTTAGTGAAATAGTTCAATACCGAATGTGGGCTATACAAGAGGCGGTCGAAAATATCACAGAACTTTAGCAGTGGTGCAGGGAACTCATTCTTAATTCCACTACAAGTTATTTGATAAATATTAGGGCTGTTTTTTCTATATCTAAGCTTGATGTCGTAAGCAAAGGAATAGTGAACATCACCAGATAAAACGACAAAGTTAGTGGGCGTCTTAGTATGAGTAAAAATACTGATCAATGTGTTGGCACTGCCTGGGTGCGCCATCCAGTTCTCAGCATCAATGACTAAAGGTTGTCCTAGTGAAGTCATCATTTTTTGTAATGTTTCAATGAACTTGACCCCGAACATGGGCGCCGCAGAAACAATAATGACTTTGTCTAAACCCATCAACTGGTGCTGAAGCTCAATTAGTGCTTCCCAATCCATTAATCCAGACGGTTTATTCATACGTGATTCAGAGCGCCAACGACGAGTGCGAGTATCGAGTACGATGACCTTTGGAGACGTTTCAATGGTGTAGTGCCAATCCTCAAATCGATTCAATGACTGCAGTAATATCTGTTGATGGTTATGGTTGAGTTCTGCTGTATTGGTATTTATTGCAAAAGTGTTCGTTACTCTTTCTATGAATGCGCTATCAAATTTCTCTGGCGTATTTCCCCAACCTTGGCATAACCAATAAGCAGCCAGGCCATTTCCAATCACTTGACTGGCAAATGCATTTTGGTCTGCGGCATGTTCCCAGCCGACGGTTAAGTTCCAGTCATCTGTTACATCATGATCATCAAAAATCATATAAGTTGGAATATGAGCCAGTAAACGCTGAACTTGAGGTAGACCTTGTACAAAGTCGTCAATAGCGGCATTTTCTTCACGCCATTGCTGCTGCTCTTCGGGAGTTAATGTGTAGTGACCATGCCTGAAGTTTTGGTCTCTTAACTGCTCTTTATTGACCAAAGCCCACAGCGTTGGAGACCATACCAGTAAGTACATGGCAATAAATTCAGAAAGGGTCACTAAGTGATTTTCATTTTCCCTAGAGCTGAATATAGGGACTCGTCGCTGTGGAAAGAGTTTATCTAAAAACGAATCTGAACCTGTGTGATGTGGTAGAACCTTGTCGCGTTGGTAAAAATTAAAGTCACTCGTGTATAGTTCTTCCGCACTAGAAATTTGACTTTGTTGAGAGTCAGTTGGCAGCATTTCATTAGGGAGCCCCAATAAGGATATGACCTGTCCAATTGCATCCAGTGTAGGACCTGCAACGTGATCTGCATAAATTTGGTCACCACTCATCATGAGAATGTTAGGGCGTTCTAGTGGAGTTTGGCTTTGAACTTTACTATCAGCTGCGACTAAGCTGTCTTTACTTGAATGATGAGGGTTACGGCAAGAACCATGTAAGACATAATCGGCTTTAGTTGGGATAACAAAGTTAAGCCTTGATTGACCCTGGTAAAGTAAATGGGGAGCGAGGTCAGTAATGTCACCTTGATCCGTTTTAATTTTATACTCAATAGGAGTATCAGTAGGAAACTCACCTTGAATTGAAGCCAGTGTTACCCATGCATGTATACCTACTCGAATGGATTCGGCTTGGGCTGCATCATAATGAAAAAAAGCTTCACGTTCACTAGGGTGGAAAAATAACACTTCCCCCTTAATTGGTTGGCTGGTCACAAGCCATAAAGCAACTTCATTGACGGTTGTTTTTCGTAAAATAGGACCGGCAATTAATAAGGGCAATTGTGAGGTTTTTGAAAGCTTCAATCTGAGTCCTACATTATCTAAATGGAAACGGTGATTCGCGCAGTAGTTAAGGTGGCATTGCTAGCGAGAGCGAGAAGTGGTGAGCTGAACAATGCGACCAATTGGCAGTAGTAACGTGAGAAGGCGACTATTCGCTATCTGCGTTTGGGTCTTCCAGTATTTCGATGACTTCGGAGCTCGAAAGTTCATGCCCCATTAGAAATAATGCCAACATAGCGTCAGCTTTTGTTTTTGTGTCTGAGCTGTCATCTAATATTTGTTCGAACTTTTTACGAATCATTGTGATTTCATGTTCAACGAATCCACGTCCTTCTTCATCCCCTTGATTTTCTTCTGGGGCATTATCAAAACCTAAAAATAGCAGGTCACCATCCAGTTTAGTCTCTATCAAACGTTCAGGTAGCCACTCTTCTCCCATTACGATTTCGGGATCAGCGCCATTTGGTAAATTATTTATGATGTTTTGTAATTCTGAGACTTTCACATTACTTTCATTTATCAGAGAATATGCTTTATTGTAACGGTCAATTGCTAACGAATCTAAACCTAGTTCAGATAAAATGGTTAATAATTGTCAATTCAGTCACTTTATTTTCATACAAAGAGCTATCCCATAAGAATGAAGTACAAAATTTTATCACCTTTAATGACCACGGCAGCAGTATTGTCATCTGCTAATGTTTGGGCAACCCAAGAGCAAGAGTGGGGTATTGCGGCAATGTATCGTGTTGCAACTATCCCTTTTAATACAGCAGAAGGTGATCAAACCGTCAGTTCATTTGTTCCTATGTTGTTTTTCAAAAATGACTATGTGTACATCGATGGTACTGAAATGGGTGCATACATTTATCAAACTGAAGATGAGTTGTGGTCTTTAAACGCAATTTCTCGCATGCGATTTATTGATATACCAGCATCGGAACAAAATGCGATTGAAGGTGATACCGCTGACTTTGGTGCTCAACTTGCTTATCAGTTAGATGACACTTGGGAAATAGAAACCGAAGTGATGAGTGACGATGGATATCGTTTCCATGGTAATTTACGAGCAAAAGGTTACTACCAGTCTGGAGATTGG
This sequence comes from Vibrio gallaecicus, assembly GCF_024347495.1. Lineage (NCBI taxonomy): Bacteria > Pseudomonadati > Pseudomonadota > Gammaproteobacteria > Vibrionales > Vibrionaceae > Vibrio > Vibrio gallaecicus. Next base: position 1,349,427 of record NZ_AP025490.1, read on the forward strand.
GAGCTTACGCCTAGTGCTACGTTACGATATAAAAGCTCGGACTTTAATAGCTATTACTTTGCATTAGAAGGCGACAATGTAGGCGCTGGTGCTGACTTGAATATCGGGTTAGATGCTCGTTATCATGTCGTTTCGAACCTGTATTTATTAGGCTCAACCAGCATTACTCGCTTAGACGACAATGCTTATGATTCCAGGATCATTAATGACCGTTACCAAAGTGAATTTTTCATTGGTTTCGGTTTCTTTAATGATAAAGAAAAGGCACCAAAACCACAGTTAAGCAACGCCCCTTATTTAAGAGTTGCTCATGGCTGGGCAACGCCATCTAATATTGGCGATATTCTGAAACTCAATACTGAGAAAGATGAATACAATAACCAGCTCACTTCATTTTTCTATGGTCACCCTTTAACCGATGAGTTATTTGGTGTGCCGATTGATATCTATTTAACACCAGGTATTGTCCACCACTGGAACTCAGATGTTCAGTCTAGTAGTACAGAATATGTGGTCGCGATAAAAGCGTTTTATACATTTGATTGGCCAACTCAGTGGAGATTTGGTTTAGCTGAAGGTATGTCTTATGTTGATTCTATCACTTACATTGAAGCGAAAGAGATGGAAGAAAAAGGCTACACCGCAAGTCACTTATTGAATTACCTCGATATCTCATTGGATGTCAATGTAGGGGATTTGATTAACGAAAAAGACTTAGACAATCTGTGGGTTGGGTATTCTATACACCATCGCTCGGCTATCTTTGAAAATGCCTCTCAATTTGGACGCATCAAAGGCGGCAGTAACTACAATACTATTTATGTTCAATATGAGTTTTAAGCCGTTCTAGTCATGAGTTACATGATGAGAAGTAAACAATAAGAACCAGAACATTTAAAAGTAACTATGCGAACGCCCTAAACCTTGAACATTAAGGTTTAGGGCGTTTTTATTTCACAGCAGTAATAGTTCATGGTAACCATTGTCTACTGCAATAGTCGTCCATGAAAGCCATAGCCCATAGAAGCAATAGCCAACGGTACCAATAGTTCGCGGACATAAAGGTGAGCCAATGTTGCGCTCTAAAGGTCGAGACGAGGTGAAATAAGTAAACCTATCACCCTAGCTTTTTTATTCTTCACTTATGGTACAATCGCGCGAGATTTTTTAGGTAAAGAATAGGACACGTTTTGACTTCGTCCCCAAATAATAAAGCGAAATCAGCTAATTCCAAGGCTGATTCAAACGCTCCTGCACATACAGCAGCCTCACAGTCTAAAACAACAAACACCCCAGCATCACTTCGCAAAGCCTTAAATGATTGCATGATGCGAGATCGTTTCCGCTTGAGTAAGCGTATATCAGGCGCTAGCCGAATTAAAAACGAACAATCAAAGAATGCTGTTTTTGATGAAATAGCGTTAGATATTGCTAAGTCTATGATGACGGCAACTCAGCGCGCGTCACACAAACCGACGATCGAATATCCTGAGATATTACCAGTCAGCCAAAAGCGTGACGAAATCGCTAAAGCCATTGCAGAAAACCAAGTGGTTATAGTGGCAGGTGAAACGGGTTCAGGTAAAACCACTCAGCTGCCTAAGATTTGTTCTGAGCTTGGCCGTGGTCGCTTTGGTTTAATTGGTCACACTCAACCAAGAAGGCTTGCTGCGCGCTCAGTTGCAAACCGCATTGCTGAAGAAATGGAAACGCCACTTGGCGAGTTTGTGGGCTATAAAGTTCGATTTAACGATCAAATTTCTGATAACACTCAAATCAAGTTAATGACAGACGGTATTTTACTGGCTGAAATTCAACATGACCGTTTCTTGAATCAATACGACACCATCATTATCGATGAAGCTCACGAACGCAGTTTAAATATTGACTTCATCATGGGTTACTTACGTGAACTTCTTCCGCGTCGCCCAGATCTTAAAGTCATCATTACTTCCGCGACTATCGACCCTGAACGTTTCTCTAAACACTTCAATAACGCTCCAATTATCGAAGTTTCTGGCAGAACTTATCCGGTTGATACACGTTACCGCCCATTAGGTGGAGACGAAAGTAGTGATAACGACCGCGATCAAATGGAAGGCATTTTTGAAGCGGTAGATGAGCTTTGCGATGAAGGGCTAGGTGACATCCTAATCTTCATGAATGGTGAGCGTGAGATTCGTGATACGGCTGACGCGCTTAGTAAACGTAATTTGCGAGACACTGAGATAGTGCCATTGTACGCACGTTTGTCATCAGGCGAGCAGAACCGCATTTTCCAATCTCATACTGGTCGTCGAATAGTACTGGCAACCAATGTCGCGGAAACGTCATTAACTGTTCCGGGTATTCGCTATGTTATTGACCCAGGTACTGCTCGAATTAGCCGTTATAGTTACCGAACCAAGGTACAGCGCTTACCGATTGAAGCTATCTCTCAGGCAAGTGCGAATCAGCGTAAAGGTCGTTGTGGTCGTGTTGCCGAAGGTATTTGTATTCGCCTATATTCAGAGGAAGATTTCGAGTCTCGTCCTGAATTTACCGATCCGGAAATTTTAAGAACAAACTTAGCTTCAGTTATTTTACAAATGACAGCGCTAGGTTTAGGTGACATTCAAGCTTTCCCATTCGTAGAAGCACCAGATAAACGCAACATTCAAGATGGTGTGAGACTACTGGAAGAATTAGGCGCGATTGCAACCGATACGAAGAAAGCCAACACTGAATCGGATTCGAAAAAGCGCCTGACGCCAATTGGTCGTCAACTGGCTAAGCTGCCTATTGACCCTCGTTTAGCTCGTATGGTTATTGAAGCACCAAATAATAACTGTTTACACGAAGTGATGGTCATTGCCTCTGCATTGTCTATTCAAGATCCACGTGAGCGTCCTTCAGAAAAAAAACAGTCTTCAGATGACAAACATAAACGTTTCTTTGATAAAGAATCGGATTTTTTCACGCTTGTTAACTTATGGAACTACATCAAAGAGCAGCAAAAGTCGCTGTCTAGTAATCAATTCCGCAAGCAGTGTAAACAAGACTTTTTAAACTATTTGCGTATTCGTGAATGGCAAGATGTGTACTTCCAAATCCATCAAGCGATGCGTGAAATGGATACCAAACTCAATAGTGAGCCGGGCAGCTACCAAGGGATCCATGTTTCTCTATTGTCTGGTTTGTTATCGCACGTTGGTATTAAAGATCAAGAGAAGAATGAATACCAGGGCGCTCGAAATGCTCGTTTTCATATCTTCCCAGCTTCCGGTTTATTTAAGAAGCAGCCCAAATGGATTATGTCAGCTGAGCTGGTGGAAACCTCTAAACTTTGGGGGCGTATCATTGCCAAGATTCAGCCGGAATGGATTGAGCCTTTAGCAAAACACCTTATTAAGCGCAGCTACAGCGAACCGCATTGGTCAAAGAAACAAGCCGCAGTTATGGCTCATGAAAAAGTGATGCTATATGGGATTCCAATTGTTCCTAAGCGTCTTGTGAATTACAGCACAATCGATACTACGGTCTGTCGTGAAATCTTTGTTCGTAGCGCTTTGGTCGAAGGTGAATGGGAAACCAAACATTCTTTCTTCAAGCAAAATCGCAAATTATTGCAAGAAGTGGAAGAGCTAGAGCATAAGTCTCGTCGTCGCGATATTCTGATTGATGACGATGAACTGTTTGATTTTTATGATCAACGTGTCAGCGAAAGTGCAGTTTCTGGTCGCCATTTTGATACGTGGTGGAAAAAAGAGAGCAAGCAGACCCCTGAATTACTGAACTTCGAAAAAGCCATGCTATTCCGAGGGGATGCAAGCCATGTAACTGACCTTGATTATCCTAACTTCTGGCATCAATCAGGCTTAAAACTCAAGTTGAGTTATCAATTTGAGCCAGGTGATAATGATGATGGTGTGACTGTTCATATCCCATTACCTATCCTAAACCAAATTGAACAGGCTGGTTTTGATTGGCAAATTCCAGGGCTTCGCCATGAATTGGTCGTGAGTTTAATTAAATCATTGCCGAAAACATTGCGTCGTAATTTTGTACCAGCACCGAATTATGCTGATGCATTTTTGTCACGTGTCACGCCATTAGAAGCACCGTTATTAGATTCTTTAGAAAAAGAATTACGAAGAATGACAGGTGTTGAAGTGTTGCGTGAAGACTGGAAGTTAGAGCAGATACCTGAGCACTTGAAAGTCACTTTCCGCGCGGTAGATCACCGTAAACGTAAGCTTAAAGAACATAAAGATCTGCATGAACTGAAAGAAAGCCTTAAAGGTAAGGTTCAAGAAACACTTTCCAAAGTTGCAGATGATGATATCGAACAGCAAAATCTGCATACATGGAGTTTTGGTGAGTTGCCAAAAGTGTATCAGCAGAAACGTGGCGGCTACGATATGAAGGCTTTCCCTGCTTTGGTTGATACCAAAGACAGTGTTGAGATTAAATTGTTCGAAACCGAGCAAGAACAAGTCTCAGCGATGAGAGCGGGTCAGCGCCGTTTAATTTTATTGAATGTGCCGTCACCAATTAAGTACCTTCATTCCAACCTTCCTAATAAATCTAAGCTAGGTTTGTACTTTAACTCGTACGGCAAAGTATTAGATTTGATCGATGACTGTATCGCTTGTGGTATTGATAAGTTAATTGAAGAGAAGGGCGGTATTGTTTGGCAACCTGAAGAGTTCGAGGCGTTGAAAGAACACGTTCGAGCTGAATTAGGCGATGCAGTTGTTGATATTGCAAAGCAGGTCGAAACGATTCTTACAACGGCATTCAATATCAATAAGAAATTGAAAGGTCGAGTTGATCTTTCAATGGCGTTCGCTTTATCGGATATCAAAGCTCAGATTGAAGGGCTAATATTTAAAGGTTTTGCAACGGAATGTGGCTGGCAACGTCTACCTGATATTCTTCGCTATATGAAAGCGATTGAGCGTCGTATGGAGAAGCTGCCGATTGACCCAAATAAAGATCGATTACATATGATTAAAGTTGAGTCGGTAATGAAGGATTACAAAGAACTCCTGAATAAAGTGCCGAAAGGGATCGTCATTCCAGAAAACGTAAAAGAAGTGCGTTGGATGATTGAAGAGCTTCGTGTAAGCTTCTTTGCACAACAGTTAGGTACGCCTTATCCTGTATCGGACAAACGAGTAAGAAACGCAATTGATGCTTGCTAAAGCGTGAGCGTAAGGTAGATATAAACTAACTAGCGTACTAACCACTTATACATTTTGTTGATGTGCAAAAGCTTATCATCATAGAGCCATGGTTCTATAACTTAGGTATAATCTTTGCATATGAACGGGTAAGACAAAATTATGGCAGTCTGGTGGCAATTTATGTCCACTTAAGGAAGCCAAAAAGCAGACTAAGAAGGTCAAACATGAAAAAAACTTTATTAGCATTAGCACTATTAGGTGCATCTTCTACAGCGATGGCTGATTCGTGGATCTATGGTGGTGCAATGGGTGGTCAAAACTCATTTGGCAACAGCGATGAAACTGCAATGGGTATCCACGCTGGTACTGGTATCTTGCCATTTATCGGTGTTGAAGCTGGCTACTGGGATCTAGGCTCATTTGGTAGCGTTAATTATAATGGTGTTGACCGTAAGAATTTAGATGCAAGTACAGCTTACTTGGCTATTAAGCCAAGTATCGATTTTGGTCCACTACATATCTACGCAAAAGCAGGTCTTCATTCATACGACTTAAAAGGCGATAGCTTTAAAGAAAGCAGCGAAGACGTGATGTACGGTGTTGGTGCTGAATACTTCATCTTTGGTCCTGTATCTGTAGGTGCAAGTTACCAGAACTTTAAAATGAAGCATGATGATTCAGGTGTTTTCTCACTGAACGCGACTATTCACTTACTATAAGTGAATCATCGAAAATCATAAGCTGAAGCCGGTTGATATTAGCCAAAAGCGGATTGATTTAAGATTAGTCATAAAAAATGCCAGCGTAATTGCTGGCATTTTTGTATTTGGTGTATTTATAAGTGTGGGTTTATCAACTTAAATCAATCGTCTACTTTCTAGCATTTAGAATTTGTTGAATACGTGGATTAAGCGCTTTTCCATGTTTAGATTCGTACTCTTCACGTTGTAAATCATTGAGATTTTTTACTGAGTTAGCCGCTAGCAAATGTTGAGGTAATTCTGTTTGCAGCATGCCTTTTTCGTCTAATCTCTTTGCTTCTAGATAGTACTTTTTAAACAGCCCATCTAACTTGTTTTCAGCTACACGTTTTAGGTCGTACAATTTATTCTGAACAAGCCACTTTTCTATCAGGTTGACAGGTGTACGTGAAAGTACGCGAATACGGCTATCCAGTAGTTCTTCTTCAGTTAATGAATCTTTGAGGATCCAAAGCTCACCCATTTGTGGTGGCCAACTGTTTCCAAGTTGGATGCGTTCATGACAATGCATTAAGACGCGGTTCAAGCCATCAGAATCAACGGAATTAGCAAATTCGATAAACTTACCACTTGGTTCACTACCGTATTGGTATTCCCATTGAGTTTCATAAACGCTAAGGAATGACCCAAACACGTGAATACACCAATCAGTTAACTCAAGCTCTGCCGGATCTTGATCAATAATCGGTACTTGTTGTGAAGCTGATGGCTCAACGACCGTACTAGAAACTGCGTTATTAGGAACGTTAGTCTCTGGTGCAGTCACTTCCGGCTGAACATTTTTAGCAGGCTCAGAAGGTTGGCTTTTTGCCTTTTTGGATAAGCTGCTGTCTGAAGCGCTCAGATGGGCTAAGCTTTTGTCGATACCCATTAGCTTGAGCTTGTCCTGCATTTCCTGAATATTGAGAGGTCTTCTGTTGTTGTCTTTCATTTTGCTTCTCGTTAACTAGCCAGTACTGCAATTTAGATTCAATACGTGATATCGGCATTAATTCATTCGCTTTGGCTTTATACCAGAGCACAAATTTCTTCCATACTAAATTATGGTCTCCAGCCAAACCAGAGAACTTAAATGCTCGCTCAGCCCAAGTCGGTATGATTTCTTCATCGAGATCATGAGTTGAAACAGTATTACCGTTCATCTGACCTCTGCTTTGAGGACGAGGAGCATTAGATACTGCTTGCATTTGATTCGGTGCTGGATGAAAAGTCGGCGGTGCAGGTACAGGTGCAGGTGCAGGTGAATAGACGGGTATAGTATTCACGGGTGCCGCTTTCTCTTCCTCCGCCAGAATTTTAAAAACGTGTATTTCTTGTGTACCTCGACGGTCCACTCTTTCTTTATTTAAGAAACCGCTGTCCACGAGTGACTTTAAACAATCCGCGAGCCCAAATACAGAGAGTGAGGTTAGTGAGGCCGCTGTATTTAAATTTAATGTCGCATACCCTTCATCGTCAGCATTGTCCGCGAGCATGAGTAAAACTAACTTCTCGGCTGGGCTGCTGGTATTCATTTTCCATGTTAGATAGGTAAACTTTGCGCTCAATGTGATGCTCTTGAAAGTAATACAACCAATACATTCATTGTAAGCTACGCCTCGTTGAAATTATAGCGACTTCAGTCAAAACGGTATCAGTCAGACAAATATTGAGCATTAACCCATGTATTAGCCAAATTAGGTGGGCATTCGGTTTGATTGAACCTCTATGGAAAAACTAGAATCTGGTTATCTACTTGGCTAAAGCATGCTTATTTGCTTTCTGGTCGGTTCATTTAGGCTATTACCTCCAAAGTTACTTATCGTGCAATGCTGATGGATTTATCACTTATTCATCAAATTAATAAGTTTTATAAAAAGCCTTGATATGATCAATATTTGCGCTATTATGACGATAAGTCAAAAATGACGAAGCGTCACAAAATGGTTGGGTACATGAATTAGTGATTCGTGTTATTATTATGAATAGGAGTTTCGCGAGTATACGGACTGAAAAATTATGTTTGGCTTTAGTTGTAAAGGTGATAAACAAAGTATCTTTGGGTGCAAATCTGGCTTGTCTAAGAAACAACAGTCGATTGCAGACCGAGAAGTAGAGCTTACGTTGTTGGCCAAAGATTTGGTTCGAGAACAAGGGTTCGGTAACTTAACAATGGATAGGCTCACTGCGGCGAGTTCATATTCTAAAGGTACGATCTACAATCACTTTTGCAGCAAAGAAGATGTAGTTTTAGCCCTTTGTATCCACTCTCTTAAAACGGAAGCAACGATGTTTGCCCGTTCTGGCGAGTTTGAAGGGAACACACGAGAGAAAATAGTAGCACTGCATGTTGCTTACCGGATTTATGCTCGCATGGAACCTGTATTGTCTACTTGCGCTATTATGGCTAAAAGCCCATGGGTATTAGAGAAAGCATCTAGTGAACGTGTGGTTGAAATGAACAAACTTGAAGAGCTTGTGATTGAGCAAGCCGATTCAATGGTCAATAAAGCGGTAGAAGTTGGCGATTTGAAATTCTCTTCAGGTGTTGCATCAGATGCCATCGTGTTTGCAAACTGGTCAATAGCATTTGGTTCAAATGCTTTGTCACAGAATGCATCTAACAGTCACTGTATCAAGCGGTTACAAGACCCTTATTCAGTATTACATAATGCGAATATGCTTCTAGACGGGTTAAACTGGCAACCTCTTTCAACTGAATGGGATTACAGGAAAACTTGGCGTCGTGTAGAGCAAGAATTATTCAGTGAAGAAGTGACCTATTTAGAATCTGTAGGTCGATAATCTTCCATTAAGCCCACGATTGTGGGTTTATTAATAACCATTAGTGACGTTTCGTCATAAACTAAAGTTTAGCCTAGCGCAGTAATAGGAAACTTAAGTTTATGACTGAGAATTGTATCTTCGACCAGCTTATGCTGGTTTTTAAAGATACAAATATGACGAATCGTCACAAATGGAGACTGTGATGGAACATGACAGCCATAACTTTAATTCGAATGACCATAGTTCGAATAACCATAGCTCAAATAAACATAGTTCGAAAAACAATAGCTCACAGAGTTCAGCTCAAAATTTAGATAACCAATCGCCAAGTTCAGACAAACAATTGTCAGGTCTTGCGAGCAATTGGTATTCATTACCCACAAAGCGTTCGTTTATTGTTTTGCTGGTGACTTTTTCAATCATATTCCTTTCTGCATTTGGAGCGAAAAATCTCTACTTCAGAGGGGATTACAACATTTTTTTTGAAGGCACCAACAAGCAATTAATGGCCTTTGAAGAGATCGAAACGACATTCGCAAAGACAGATAACCTCGCCATTGTAATCGCCCCGAATGATGGAAATGTGTTTACACCTGAAACACTAACTCTCATACAAAACTTAACCGTCGATTCTTGGCAAATTCCGTATTCAAGCCGTGTAGATTCGCTTGCCAATTACCAGCATACCGAAGCCATTGAAGATGATTTGTTGGTGGAAGATCTGCTTTATGAAGAGTATCCACATACTCCAGAGCGAATAGCTAAAGTCAAACAGATCGCGCTCAATGAACCTTTGCTTAGAAACTCGCTAGTGTCAGCGGCGGGTGATGTCACTGTTGTGAATGTCACGGTCCAGTTACCTGAAGTGGATAAAACGACTGAAGTTCAAGAAGTTATCGCAGCGATCAACATCATGATCGATAAGTACCAAGCCGAGTATCCAGATGTCGCATTCCATAAAGCAGGCATTGTGGCCATGAACAATGCATTTATGATGTCGGCTCAGGAGGATAGCTCAACGTTAGTTCCACTAATGCTTCTTGTGGTGTTGGTCTTCCTGACATTTATGCTGCGCTCGTTCTTCAGTGTAGTTGCCACTTTGCTTGTGATTATTTCTTCAATTGTTGCCACTATGGGACTATCCGGTTGGGCTGGAATGTTCCTAAGTACGGCAACCGTTAACGTACCAACTTTGGTGTTAACTCTTGCTGTGGCTGACTGCGTACACGTAATTGTGACCATGAGACAAGCCATGCAGCGCGGTATGGATAAAGCTCAAGCAATTCAATACAGCACCCAACTTAACGCTATGCCGATTTTAATCACATCAGTCACAACCGCGATCGGTTTCTTGATGATGAATATGTCTGATTCCCCAGTTCTGCGTGATTTCGGGAACTTGTCTGCATTGGGTGTCATCATTGCGTGCTTCTTATCGGTCACCATGCTCCCTGCATTACTTAAAATCTTGCCGATTAAAACCTTAAAGCCAATTCAAGCATCACAAGAAAAAGTGACGTTTATGGATAGGTTAGGTGACTTTGTCGTAGCAAACCGCAAAGCATTGTTACCTATATCGACACTCGTGATTGTGGGTGCTGCAGCGTTAGTTCCATTAAACAAAGTAAATGATGAATCCGTAAAGTATTTCGATACTTCAAGTGAGTTCAGACAAGCGGCTGATTTCATGGAAGAGACCATCAGCGGGATGACGAACATCAGTATTGCAGTCAAGACTAACGAGTCACAAGCGATTGCCGATCCTGTGTTTTTGAAAGCGGTAGGAGATTTTTCTGAGTGGCTGCGAGTTCAACCAGAAATAGACCATGTTGCAACGCTTTCCGATGTCTACATGCGCCTGAACAAGAACATGCACGGTGATGATGACAGCTACTATCAGTTGCCTTTAAACCGAGAGCTTGCCGCTCAGTACTTACTGCTTTACGAAATGTCTTTACCTTATGGTTTAGATTTGAATAACCAAATCAACGTCGATAAGTCGTCTATCAAAATGGTTCTGACGGTAGATAACTTAGGCAGTGTTGAATTAGTTGAACTGGAAGAGCGTATTTACACATGGTTTGCTGCAAATGCACCTCAGTATGAAGTGCTGGCGTCTAGCCCCTCATTAATGTTTGCTCATATCGGTGAGACAAATATGGCTAGTATGCTGTCAACTTTACCTATCACTCTGGTTCTTATTTCTGGGTTGATGATCTTTGCACTTCGATCGACTCGATTAGGGATGATCAGCTTAGTGCCAAATATTGCTCCAGCGATTATTGGTTTCGGTCTTTGGGCTCTGATATCAGGTGAAATCAACCTCGGCTTATCAGTGGTGGTAACACTTACACTGGGGATTGTGGTTGATGATGCAGTGCATTTCTTGAGTAAGTATCAACGCGCAAGAATGGAAGGTCAGTCGGCTGAAGAAGCCGTTCGTTATGCTTTCCACACCGTTGGGCGCGCCCTTTGGATCACCACAGTAGTTCTCGTGGCTGGTTTCTCAGTACTGGCGATGTCGAGCTTCAGACTTAACTCAGACATGGGCTTATTGAGTTCGATTGTTATTTTTATCGCGCTAGTGGTTGATTTCATTTTGCTACCAAGCCTGCTGATGATTTTTGACAAGAAAACCCATTACCAAGCTGAGTCAAATTCAGTTAAATCCGACTTAGGTTCGAATACCGCTTCTACTTCACCTCAAGCTGTTTCAGCGATTGCTAAATAAGGAATAAGTAATTGGCTTGCGCCTAAGGTTAGCGAGCCAATTGCATAAGGAACTTACTATGAAAAACCAATACTCAATGACCAATATGAACAACCTAAATACACAATCAAAAATGCCTCAATCATTTTTCAATACAACGTTTATCACTGCGTTTAATTCAGCCGCAATTGTTGGTATGAGCTTCATGTTGGCTTTCTCAGCGGGCAGTGCATTTGCTGATGAGGCTAGAGGGCTGGAAATCGCAGAGCAGCGTAAAACGGTTGATATGGGGTGGGGCGACTCTGTGGCAACAATGGAAATGCTACTTAGAAATAAGCAAGGTGAAAGCAGCACTCGCTTAATGCGATTGAAGTCTTTAGAAGTTGATGATGACGGAGATAAAGGGCTAACTATTTTTGACGAGCCACGTGATGTCAAAGGAACGGCTTTTTTAAATCATTCGCATATCACAGAGTCAGATGATCAATGGTTGTATCTACCTGCGTTGAAACGAGTGAAACGTATTTCTTCACGTAACAAATCCGGTCCATTCATGGGCAGTGAATTTGCGTACGAAGACTTGAGTTCATTTGAACTGGAAAAGTACACATTTAACTACATTGAAGACGCAAAAATCGAAGGTATCGATACTTTTGTTTTAGAGCAAGTCCCTACCGATAAAAACTCAGGTTACACCATGCAAAAAGTATGGCTAGACCAACAGTATTATCGCCCAATTAAAGTTGAGTTTTACGACCGAAAAGGGGCGTTACTGAAGACGTTGTCATTCCAAGACTACCAGCAATACCTAAACCAATACTGGCGAGCTCATACTATGGCGATGCAAAATCACCAAACAGGCAAGAGCACAGTATTAACCACGACCAAGTTAGCGTTCCAAACGGGTCTTAACGATAAAGATTTCCAAAAAAATACACTTAAACGTGCAAAATAAGGAATGAAGATGAAAAGGATTGTGTCAGCAGGAACGCAGTTATCCTTAACCTTGGCGGCGACCTTGGGGCTTTTACAAGTGTCGTCACCTTGTGTTGCAGCAAGCTTTAGTTCTGAGCTCGTAGAACAGGTCAGCCCAGAGCTAGCAGGGCAAGTTAACCTTGAGCACAGGCAATTTTTTAGCGATGGCTTACAAGGTCAGGATAAAGGGCAAACCTCACTGGTGTTACAGCCAGAGTTTTATTGGGAGCAAGAAGAGGGCAACGGCAGTTTTACTTTTACGCCATTTTATCGATTCGACAGCGAAGATGATGAGCGAACCCATGGAGATATTCGCGAAGCTTTATATCTTACATATTGGGACGACTACGAGCTACGAGTTGGGGTAGGTAAAGTGTTTTGGGGGGTTACGGAATCTGCTCATTTAGTGGATGTGGTCAACCAAACGGATGCGATTGAATCAGTAGATGGTGAAGCTAAGCTTGGTCAGCCTATGGTTCATTTTACCTCGGTAAAAGACTGGGGCGCTATAGATGCAATGTTGCTTCCGTATTTCCGTGAACGAACTTTTGCTGGTGAAGACGGCAGGTTAAGACCTACAGTCATTGTGTCTGAAGACGCCATTTATGAATCATCGAGAGAAGAAAAGCACGTTGATGTAGCACTACGCTATAGCCAAATGTACGGTGATTGGGATGTAGGATTAAGCTATTTAGGCGGCACAAACCGCGACCCTTATTACCGTGTAGAAGGCCATGAACTCAAGCCATATTACGCGCAAATGCAGCATTTTGGGCTAGATGTGCAAGGCATCATTGGCGATTGGTTATGGAAACTTGAAAGTATTTATCGCGACAGCTATGACAACCACACTGGCGTGGCGACAGGCTTTGAATACACATGGGTTAGGGCGCTTGAATCTTATTGGGACATTGGTTTCATTGCTGAATACTTGTATGACAGTCGAGGCAATAACGCGCAGACTATTGGACAAAATGATGTATTTCTTGGGGCGCGTTTCGCTTTAAACGATGAAGATGGAACCGAGGTGCTCACGGGGATCACACAAGATCTTGATAATAGCGATGTCTATAGTGCGAAGCTTGAAGCCTCAAGCCGCATCAATAACAACCTAAAGTGGCGATTAAACGCGTGGTTGTTTGAAAATGAAACGCCTGATGATCTGCTGTATTTCGCTAGAAAGGATGATTTTGTTGAACTGGCATTGGAATATTATTTTTAATGATATTTTATTGGGGCGTTCTTGTTGAAAGGAGCGCTCCAAATCTAGAATGATTTTCTATTTATAACGATCAAGATCGTCTTTTTTATTAAAGGGGGGAACAATCGAATAGACCCACATGTAAGATGGTTATAATTTTATGACCATCTATAGCCTTTATGTATGATTTTATGGTCATCATATATGAGTGTAAGGTGTATCAGGCAATGCGGGGACAGAGGGATTTATGAATTCATTTACATGGGATAAGAACTTTGAAACAGGCATTGATTCGGTCGATGAACAGCATCAGTATCTTGTCGGTTTCATTAACCACTATGGTAATCTGTTGTCGGAAAACACCCTCTCTATCGACGACATTAGCGTTGCTTTGCTTGATCTTACACGCTATGCCGAATTTCATTTTAAAGAAGAAGAGTCTTTGATGAGAGAACGCGGTGTGTACAACCTGCACATTGAAGAGCACGTCAAAGTTCATCGCATGTTCATGCAAGACATCTACAGCATGCAAGCTTTCATCTTAGAAGAAGATCAGTTGTCGGCGAGGCAGTTACTTGATTTTTTAATCCATTGGCTTGCTTACCATATTCTCGGAATCGATCAAAACATGGCGCGACAAGTAGCGGCAATAGAAGAGGGCGCCACACCGCTGCAAGCCTTTGAGGTTGAAGAAAAGCAGAACGACTCGTCAACCGTCCCTTTATTAGCCGCTCTTAAAGGATTATTTGAGCAAGTCTCTGAGCGTAATAAGCAGTTGTTACGGTTCAACCAGCTTCTTGAATCTAAAGTCGAAGAGCGAACCGCAGAGTTAAAACGAGCGAATAAACAACTCGAAGAACTGTCGTTAACCGACTCACTCACCAAATTACCAAACCGTCGAAGTGCATTTAAACAGTTAGCCGTACATTGGCAAGACTCCAAAGAATTCGGTACACCTTTAGTGTGTATCATGATAGATGCGGATCACTTCAAGTGCATTAATGATACTTGTGGGCACGATGCTGGCGATTTGGTTTTGCAAACCCTTGCTCGTGAACTAAAAAACTCGTTTCGTAATGATGATATTGTTTGCCGATTGGGCGGTGATGAGTTTTTAATTATTTGCCCACATACCGATCTTAAAGGCGGTATGTACGTTGCGGAAATCACTCGACAAAAAGTGTCTGAGTTACAGGTTGAAACGGGCAATCAGATTTGGATTGGTAGTATAAGCGTGGGTGTAGCTGAACTCACCCAAGCATTTGGATCAATCAATGAGTTGATTAAAGCCGCAGATGAGTCAGTGTATTTAGCGAAAAATTCAGGGAAAAACAGTGTCCGATCGATTCAGATTTAAAACGTATCTCACTGTATATTTAAACGGATCTTGCTTCAGATATAAGCCTATCTTACTTTAGATTCAGAACCCAGCCCACTTACAAGCCTAGGCTTAGCTCACTTCCAAATAAAGGAGTGGTACTCATATTTGTTCCACTTCTTCTTACTCCTCATTAATATCCTGTTAAATTTGCCGTGTTTTTAGTCAATAACTTGTTCTTTTAGCGATTCAATTTGGCATTGTTAGCGTGTTTGATTACTATGTGTAGCTATCTAAAAAACTAATCATCCGATACGGACACTACCAACTGGTAGATGAGGAAATGATGCAACATCTAGAAGAGATCATTGCTAATGCAACGACTGCTATTGATACAGCAGATTCGTTAGTCGCACTTGATGAAGTGCGAGTTCAGTATTTAGGTAAGAAGGGTGAACTCACTCTTCAACTACAAAGCCTAGGTAAACTTCCACCTGAAGAGCGTCGCACTGCTGGTCAAGAGATCAACAAAGCGAAAGGTGCTGTTCAACAAGCGATCGCAGCTCGCAAAGACGCACTACAACGTGCAGAGCTTGAAGCGAAACTAGCTGAAGAAACTATCGATGTGAGCCTACCAGGTCGTCGCATTGAGAACGGTGGTCTTCACCCAGTGACTCGCACAGTTGAGCGTATCGAACAGTTCTTTGGTGAGCTTGGCTTTAGCACTGAGTCTGGCCCTGAGATTGAAGATGCATTCCACAACTTTGATGCACTAAACATCGCAGACGATCACCCAGCTCGTACTGATCACGATACTTTCTTCTTCAACCCTGATCTAATGCTACGTACGCACACTTCTGGTGTTCAAATCCGTACGATGGAAAACGGCAAACCGCCATTCCGCTTCATTGCTCCGGGTCGTGTTTACCGTAACGACTACGATCAAACTCACACGCCAATGTTCCACCAAGTGGAAGGTATGTTAGTTGATGAAAACGTAAACTTCGCACAACTTAAAGGCATTCTTAACGATTTCCTTTGTAACTTCTTTGAAGAAGAAGTTGAAGTGCGTTTCCGTCCTTCATTCTTCCCGTTCACAGAACCTTCAGCTGAAGTTGACGTGAAACGTAAAGATGGCAAATGGCTAGAAGTTCTAGGCTGTGGCATGGTTCACCCTAACGTACTTCGCTCTGTTGGCATCGACCCTGAGAAATACTCTGGTTTTGCATTCGGTATGGGTGTAGAGCGTCTAACGATGCTTCGTTACGGCGTAAATGACCTTCGTGCGTTCTTCGAGAACGACCTTCGTTTCCTTAAACAATTCAAGTAATCCGGGGCAGTCAAAACTATGAAATTCAGTGAATCTTGGCTACGCGAGTGGGTTAAACCTGCAATTAACAGCGAAGAGCTAGCTCACCAAATCACTATGGCTGGTTTGGAAGTTGACGATGTAGAACCTGTTGCTGGTGAATTCACCGGCGTTAAAGTAGGTAAAGTGGTTGAGTGCGGTCAGCACCCAGACGCAGACAAACTACAAGTTACAAAGATCGACATTGGTGAAGAAGAACTTTTAGACATCGTATGTGGTGCATCTAACTGTCGTCTTGGCCTAACGGTAGCAGTAGCAACAGTTGGTGCAGTTCTGCCTGGTAACTTCAAAATCAAGAAAGCAAAACTACGTGGCGTTCCATCGCACGGCATGCTTTGTTCTTTCTCTGAGCTAGGTATCGACGTAGAGTCTGACGGCATCCTTGAGCTACCAGAAGGCACAACGCTAGGTATGGACGTACGTGAGCTTCTTGAGCTTAACGACGTAACTATCGACGTAGACCTAACAGCAAACCGCGCAGACTGCTTCAGCATTCGTGGCCTTGCTCGTGAAGTTGGCGTACTAAACCGCGCAGACGTTACAGAGCCAACAGTTGACGCTGTTGCAACAAGCATTGAAGACACAGTATCTATTGAAATCAAAGCAACTGATGCTTGTCCACGTTACCTTGGCCGTGTGGTTAAGAACGTAAACGTGAAAGCGGAATCTCCAATCTGGATGCAAGAAAAACTGCGCCGTTGTGGTATCCGTTCAATCGACCCAGTTGTAGACATCACAAACTACGTGATGCTAGAGCAAGGCCAACCAATGCACGCATTTGATCTTGCTAAGATCGAAGGTGGTATAGTGGTTCGTCTAGCAGAGCAGGGCGAAAAGCTAACACTTCTAGATGGCAACGAAGCTGAACTAAACAGCAACACACTTGTTATCGCAGACCAAAACAAAGCACTAGCAATCGCTGGCATCTTTGGCGGTCAAGATTCAGGTGTTACTACTGAAACAACAGACGTACTTCTTGAAGCAGCATTCTTCGCACCGGATCACATCCGTGGTCGCGCACGTGCTTACGGCCTTCACACAGATTCTTCTCTACGTTTCGAACGTGGTGTTGATTCAACGCTACAAGCAGCAGCAATGGAGCGTGCAACACAGCTTCTAGTTGAAATCTGTGGTGGTGAAGTTGCGCCAGTAAACGGCAGCGAATCTGAAGCTGATCTACCAAAAGCAAACGTAGTTGCTCTACGTCGCGCTAAGCTAGACAGCCTACTAGGTCACGAAATCCCATCTACAGACGTAGTGGAAATTCTTACTCGCCTAGGTTGTGACGTTGAGACGACTGAAGCTGGTTGGACGGCAACGTCTCCATCTTGGCGTTTTGATATCGCAATCGAGCAAGACCTAATTGAAGAAGTAGGTCGTATCTACGGTTACGATAACATTCCAAACCAAGCGCCTAAAGCAGCACTTAAAATGAATGACCACAAAGAAGCTAACCAACCGCTTAAGCGCGTTCGTGACCTTCTTGTAGACCGTGGCTACCACGAAGCAATCACATACAGCTTCGTAGAACCAGAACAGCAAAAACTTGTTGTACCTGGTGTTGAGCCGCTAATCCTGCCATTCCCAATCTCTGCGGACATGTCAGCAATGCGTCTTGGTCTAATCCAAGGTCTTCTAAACACAGTGGTTCACAACCAGAAGCGTCAACAGTCTCGCGTTCGTCTATTCGAATCAGGCCTACGTTTCATCCCTGAAGCAACGGCTGAAAACGGCATGCGCCAAGAAATGATGCTTGCGGGCGTTATCTCTGGTACTCGTGGCGAAGAGCACTGGGACATTGCAACTAACACTGTAGATTTCTTCGATCTTAAAGGTGACCTAGAAGCAGTACTTGAGCTTTCAGCAAACGAAATCGCATACAGCTTCAAATCTGCTAAGCACCCTGCACTTCACCCAGGTCAAACTGCGGCTATCGTAGTAGACGCTGGTCTCGAAACCGAGAGAGAAGTGGGTATCATTGGTACTGTTCACCCAGAACTAGAGCGTAAGTTTGGTCTTAACGGCCGTACTATCGTATTCGAAATCGAATGGGCAGCTATCAACACTCGCGTGCTTCCAGAAGCAGTAGCAGTATCTAAGTTCCCTGCAAACCGTCGTGATATCGCAGTCGTTGTTGATGAAGCAGTAGCTTCTGGCGACATCGTAGATGCGTGTATCGCAGCGGGTGGTGAATTCCTAACAGGCGCTAAACTGTTCGACGTATACGTTGGTCAAGGCGTTGAAGAAGGTAAGAAGAGCCTAGCAATCGCACTTAGCCTACAGTCTGTAGAGCGCACACTTGAAGATGCAGACATCGCTGGTTCAGTAGATGCTATCGTAGCTTCAATCTCAGAGAAATTCGGCGCAGCACTTCGCGACTAATCTCTTCTGATAGATAGAAAAAATCAAAGGCCTCGCATTGCGAGGCCTTTTTGTTTTTTGGCAAGAAGAGGGGCTAACCTCATTATTGGACAAAAACACCTCAGAGTAAATCGCATATAATCCAGGTTTCAGAAAACTTCTCATATCCTAAATGGAAAAATTGTAGGGTTAATGACGGTCCGTTAGCTAATAATACATGGTTGATATCATCATAGTGAACGGACTGGCGTTGATTGTTTTTTTGCTAAGTATCGGAATTTAATGCCTAGTGCACAGCTGTCTAAAACTTTTGTCTTTATACTGTTTTCTTTCTCCAGTCAGAGACCTATAACAATCAGTTGGATTTAAAAATGAAAAAACTAAAAGCAATATATTTTGTTTTTCTAATAACATTAGTTTCTAGTCATAATGTGTCTGCATTTATCAGTGAAGAAGAGCTGGGGTCAGAGCCCCCTTTCAACTCGCTAGATTGGAATTCCGGTTATAGCGATGAGCCGATACTTTACCCATTGCCATCCGCCTTATATGTATCTCAATCTCCAACAGACACTTCGGTATTCGCCTATCAGGAAAATTTGATAAACGGTAGGGTAGTTAAATCTAGCAGCCAACTTAGTTCAAAGAGTTCTTATACAATCTTTAATGATCCTTTATTGACGAATACAATTGGTTTTGTCATTTATGAAGCTGTAAGTGCGTATATGTCATATGGCGTGGCAACTGGCTATGGTAATGATGCAGTTGGAGGGACTCAAGTTTTTCTCGGTATAGCTTCTGGGGGTCAACTTCCTTTTACAGGATATACATTGTTGGCACTTGGAGGATACAATTTACTTAATGATGTTGAAAGAGAACAAGATGAGGATGGTGATCGCAAAATAAATGAAGATGTATTTTGGATAAATTTCGTTGGGATGAACCTACTCAACCTAGAATCTACCTTAAATATGTCGTTTTTTGGTCCAGACTCAAGTCAAAAGGTATACTTCTACCCTGATAATAAAGGCGATTGGTTTATCAACTATAACTACAAATTCTAGAGCATAAGCAATGTTCTGCGCTTTGCCATAACTACAAGTATCGCAAACTCAGTAGCGTAATCTGTTGCTGAGTAATCGCACTAAAGCGTAATGAGGCAAAAATGAGTTTCTCAAGTCACCACAACAGAAGAACTTTTATCTAAATCCCCCTTGACCCGTCTACAACTTCACACTTTATAGTGACTACATTGATTGAGAGGGGCGCTTTCTGTGTTCCCTCCAAAGTAAGTAGAGAGACACTATGAAACGTTTAATTCTAAACATCACATTCTTGGTATTCATGGCACTTAGTAGCATGAATGCCATGGCTCATGATTCAACGGTTAAGTACGGTATTGCGGTATCTCACGATGGTGAGCAAGTTGCGTATGGCAAAAGCGGGGGTGGGGACACGGCGTTGATCTTCATTCACGGCTGGAGCTTAGACAGCAGACTGTGGCAAAACCAAGTGAGTGAGTTTTCAAAGCATTATCAAGTAATCACCATGGACTTAGCAGGGCACGGTAACTCATCGTTCAACCGCGAAGAGTACACCATGGTTGCGTTCGCTGAAGACATCAAAGCCGTCATCGAAAAAGAACAACTCGAATCTGTCATCTTAGTCGGCCATTCCATGGCGGGTGGTGTTATTGCAGAAGCCGCTAAACTGATGCCGAAAAGAGTGAAGGGCATTATTGGTGTAGACACATCGCAAAACGTTGCACTAGCGGTATCACAAAGCGACCTAGATGCAATGACTAAACCCTTTGAAGCTGACTTCCAAGCGGGTATCACTATGTTCGTGAAAGACTCGCTACCAAAAGACGTAGACGCGGATTTACTTTACTGGGTAACGCAAGACATGGCATCAGCACCGCCCGCTATCGCGGTAAACCAGTTCCGCCATTATCTAGGTCAATACGTGACAGGCGAAGCCCACCGCGTGTATGAGAACGTCAATGTGCCAGTAATATTGGTTAACGCTCGCCTATGGCCAACCGATTCAGAAGCGAACAAGAAACACATCAAGGATTACAGCATTTACTACATTGAAGACTCAGGCCACTTCCCAATGCTTGAGCAACCACAGCAATTCAACACAACGTTGATGAAAGCGGTGAAGTCAGTGAAGTAGGGCGCTGTAGTGGTTAAAAGGTGGATGTAATCGGTGATAGGTAAAACTAAGGCCTAGCGTGTGCGAGGCCTTTTGTTATTTGGAGGTTTTGGTCGAATCCCAGAACTGTCTTTCACAATACTGATCTCATGGTCTTCATCCTATAGAGCAGACAGATGGGTACTGAGTGGCTAGTCGTTCCGGGTCATATTCGGCATTTGTCCTAACATGCCATTTTCGCCGAAATGGAATGTTTCAAGTTGGGCTCTGGGTGTGGTACTCGACTTTATCGAGCTGGTATGGAGCGCCTCATCCTTTGTGCTAGCGGCGTAAAGTTGCCCAGAGAACGGAATGCTGGTGTCGTAATTTTCAAACCATACTGCCATTGCTTCCGTAAGCAAATTATCAGATTTGTCGACATGCGCTAAGTAAGACTTGTGGTTGGCAAATATTCTCAAGTCATGAACCAAGTTGGGCGTGTTGTCGTCCGGGAAGACCGCTGCCATCAAAATGCCAGGAATCTTCTGGTGCCACATGTCACAGACGGTCTCGAATGACGTACCTAAATTCTGTATTTGTCCTGGCTTCACATAACGCGTCGTAAATCCAAACAGCGGAGGACCTTCTTCCCTACCGCCATCAGGTTTCATGAAACCTGATGGCTTGTCTTAAATTCATACTTTACGTCCGAAGCTGCTTTCGCTCGGTTTTTTGTTTCTTCGTTCCACCCGCCAAACACGGTTAATGTGTCTAGGTTTTCAGGCGAGTAATCATACTTATCCCACACGGATTCTGCCTGAGTAGAGCGAGACAAGTCATCGTTAAACGCACTGGCACTTCGGACCCATAAAATATGCCAGTATGCCAAAGGATCTTCTGTATCAGGAAAGGCAAAGATTGCTTTAATGTCTGGGTTTTCTTCGTAAGCTGACTTTGAATGCGCTTGGTACGCATGCTTAAATTCAGCAAGTTTCTCTTTTTTTATATGACGCTTACCGTAAACAAGAACCGGGGTTACTTGTGCCGAGTCAGAGATAACAGCAGTTTCTTCAAATTGGGATAAAACGGGATTTACTTGTTCATTATCATCTTTCTTTTGCATGTCTTCTCCTAACTGAGTGTCAATTTTTATCTACTATTGATAGTGAAAGTTTAGTTTTAATTCGCCTAGAACGAGCATCTATTATCTTAGGTTTGATAAAAGCCATGCTGCCAAATGTTCTAAGGACACCTTATTCACTGTTATCTCTTGTCTGTTCTGAGGCCAACAGATCATCCCTAGTTTTAGCGGTACGAAGCGTAATAAGTTGCTGGGTGATTTCTCGTTGTGTCTTCATATTTATCTCTAGTTAATTCTGAGTGAAATACAAAGCCTAGATACAAAAAAACCTCTGGCGATGAATCACTCAGAGGTCTTTTATTGACGCAAAAAACTACCTCCTGAGTAACCTCATGGTGGTAGTGGTGGTGGTTTTTGCGTTTAGGTTAATTTTGTTCATAGGGGTAATTATTAACACTTTGTAGATATCCGCACAAGGTAAATTAAGATTCCACAACAGTAGAAATGGGTCTGTTGTGTTCTTGAGCTGACAGCAGCGCTTACTCTCATTTCCCCTATGTTTGGTACAAGTGTTCTTGAAGCCAAATCGTAACATGATGGCTTCTGTAATTCTCATGAGAGCAGTTTACTTGTTGTCTTGAGAGTCTTTATATTTCTTTGCAATCCACTCATGCAAATGAAGCCCCGATTGACGCTTTAGGAATACACTGATACCAGCCAAAATTAACAGTCCAATTATTGTGCCCATAATCATCTCCACGCTTTGTCATTTTTAAATTCATTTTAATCAATACGTTAGTGTTTTGATTAATCCATTGATTTCATCATTTTATCTATATTAAGCCCACCAAGATCCTCGAGGTTATTCTTAATCTCTTCATCGATTGATAGCTGGCGTTCCACTTTCTTTATTTCCTTCTCAAGAAACTTTTCAACTTCTTGAGATACGTTGAACATTAAGCCTTGTTCACGCGCTGCTTTTCTCGCTCGTTTAAGACGAACATCTAAGTCTGATGAGATTTTGATGTTCAGTGATACTTTGGATTGTTTTTTCTGTAATGACATATTGATTCTCAATTTTATCTAAAAAATACTATAAACTTTTCTACCTTTTTAGCAAGAAAATTCGAGATTGACGGATTTAAGGGCGAACAAGAAACACATCAAGGATTACAGCATTTACTACATTGAAGACTCAGGTCACTTCCCAATGCTTGAGCAACCACAGCAATTCAACACAACGTTGATGAAAGCGGTTAAGTCGGTGAAGTAAGGCGCTTGCACGTTAGAATAGGCTGATAATCCCCTCCTAACCTCCCCTTTGTTTACATCTCCAATCTCTTGTTGGTAATGGGAAAGGGGAGGAACTAAATACCGAATGCTACATGTGCTGCTATATGTTCAGCGGCAAAGAATGTGCTCCCCCTCATTCTTATATCTCAAGAGATCGGGTCACCCCATTCGAGGGGGAGGCTTTCACACAGACTCTGTTTTGACTACTTCACGGCAGCCGAGGAAATAAAGCGAAGAGATTAAGAGTACAGAACCACACAATATCCAACTAAGGGATATGCCGTAATACTCAGAAATGAATCCCAAAGCTAAAGAAGCCAGTACGCCGCCACCTGTAACGGCGAAAGAACTTATGGACAAAATTGTTGATCGCATCTCTTCTGGAGTATTTTCATTAAGTAATACCTGCTCAGAGTTGTTGCCCATTGTTAGGAGAAAGAAAAACGTCAAATACAGTAGAGCAAAGTTCATGGTGTTGCTGGTGTTGGCAAGTAAGATCAGCGACAGGCCGGCAAGTGCGCGAGTCACAAACATTAAAGCCTTGTGAGAACCGCCAAACACATTTAACAAGGGAACGGACACTATTGACGATAAAGCGGACATCAAGAAGTACAGTGCCGATATGATGCCAAAAAGTGTTAAATCTTTGGACTGCATTCCCATTAATTCTGATAGGTAGGGTTGCCAGAGGTTTTCAACAGCACTCATTGTTGCGCCAAATACGAGTGTTGCCTGAATAACTAACCTTAACGTCCAGTGGTTTAGAGAGAAGTTAAGTGCCTGAACACTCGTTTTTACCGCGATTATGATGGTGCTTTTGTGGCTTTCTTTGATTCTTTTCTGCTCATCAGGAAGTAATAGCCGTGTCAGAAAAAGCAAGATAATACTTGATACGCTAGTGACGAA
The DNA here is from genome assembly GCF_024347495.1 of Vibrio gallaecicus. Taxonomy (NCBI): domain Bacteria; kingdom Pseudomonadati; phylum Pseudomonadota; class Gammaproteobacteria; order Vibrionales; family Vibrionaceae; genus Vibrio; species Vibrio gallaecicus. Next base: position 1,373,469 of record NZ_AP025490.1, read on the forward strand.
AATACTGATGTCATACACGTCAAATGACTCAAAATATGAACTCACCATACTGTTAGGTAAAACACCACCGAACAGACATCCGGTTGCTAGCCCTACGGTAACAAACACATTAACTTTTGCCATAGCTGTATGGTACGAATTATCTCCAGGGATACGATCAAATGCATCATAGAACCATGCGTCGAGAGTCCCGGAGTAAACGGCTTTAGAAGCGCCTAAGAACATGGCGCTAATTAAGATACTGCTCAAGCTATTTGCATAGAGTAGATTGAGACAGCCAAGTAGAGTAAGTACTAGCGAGTACGAATATGTTTTTTTTCGTCCAATGGTGTCAGCAAGACCACCGACTGGTATCTCTAGTATTGTAGTGCTTCCGATCCAAACAGCCATGACAATCCCAACTTCCGTTAGGTTTAGTCCCCTAGACTGAAAAATAAGAATAATGACAGGAATAAGTAGCCCAACTACTGTCCAATGTAGATATTGTTGTATGCCAAATCGTACAACTAACTCATTTCGTTGCATCAATATGTTCCTTTGCTTATTTTAAATGGCATTATCTCTGATTGATACTTAAGTGCAATTGATGGATAGAAAGGATAGTATTGTGATACTTTTGGTGTCTGCATTGAGATGATTGGAGCGAAATGGACGAACAACTATCATTAGAAATATGTAAATTGCTTAAAAGAGAGCTTAAAAGGTGCAATATTTCCTATCGCACACTTGCTGCGGAACTTGAGATCTCAGAAGTGAGTATTAAAAGGTTACTTAACAGTTCGCAACCGCTGTCAATTCAGAGGTTAGTGACGATTGCTAACCTCACGGGCAGACCGCTATCAAAGCTTCTTGCAGAAGCAGAAGAGAATGTCGCTTCAATTCCCGTTTTCTCCAAAGAACAAGATGACGCGTTTTTTGATAACCCAGCTCTTTTCTCATTTTGGTCTGAGTTGGCGGAAGACATTTCCGTTCAACACATTCAAGAAAAACACAGATTAAACGATCCTTCAGTGCACTTGTATCTTCGACAACTGGAAAAGCTCAGCCTTATCGACATTGGCTGTAATAATGCGTGTAAGCTGCTTTTGCCCAAAGAAACCGCGTTTATAAAAGGGGCTAGATACCCCGTTTATTTCACCTCGCAGGTGTTAAGTGGTCTACAAGAACGAGTCATTAACTTGCCTGAGTCTGATGATGATGCCTTTCTCACCAGCTTCAAAGCTGAGTTAACGAAAGATGAGTTTATCGAGATCAATAACATGTTAGATAACTGGCTGTTTAACAAACTACGTGAAAGACAAGCGTTTGATGGTCGAAGTTACGATGAGGTGAAGCCTTATACATTTGGTTTTATGGGAGCGCAGGGTGAGTTTCATGGGCAGATGCCACCAATATCGAATTTAGTCTAGCGGAATGCTAATGATGACAGCGATTAAAGTCAGTGAAGAAGGGACGTTGTAATCGTAGATAGATAAAACTAAGGCCTCGCGATTGCGAGGCCTTTTTGTTCCGGCTAAAACTAAAGCTTAATCGAGCTTAACGGAAGCTTGGGATAATCGCCGGAATACCCGGTAGAAGGCCAACCAACGCCATCACACCACTTAGCACAATAAACATAATGCCAGGTAATACCCAACGGCTCATTCTACTCAGTTCACTGCTACGTTCTTTACAACCGACTAAGCCTAAGTTATCCAACAGCATGGTGAGAGCCCAGCCAAATGCAGGGTTAACGAGCGCTGAAGAAAATACAACTATCGCTGCCGATTGTGTGGTTTTCCCTTCACGCGTCATTTCCATTCCAGCTTCTAGCAATGGCACAAATACCCCAACAATGAGCGCAACACACAGCACAGGTTGCCAGATAGCTAAATCCATCGGGTAGCCCCAAACCGCAGCGATGATACAAAACAGAGCCGTCAGCAAAGCGCCAGCAGGAATAGGGCGTTTAGCAATCGCCGCCGGTACAATATAAGTACCCCATGAAGACGTAAAGTTAGTACCACCAAGCAGAGAACCGAACGTTTGACGAATTGAAGCTGTGGTCATGGTGTCATCAATGTTCATATGTACTTTTTCAGTACGTTTTGGATAGCTGATCTTTTGAAACACTTGATGCCCTAGAAAATCTGGCGACCACATAGCCACGGCTAAAATAGCAAAGGGTAAAACCACCATGAAATGTTCTATCGTCGGTAAGCCTAGCATCCAGCCTGTATCTTCTCCCCACCAATACATAGGGTTCATATTGGGTAAACCTGGCTCGGTTTGAAAAGAAAACGGTGCACCCATGGCAAAAGCTAAAGTTCCACCCAGCAAGCAACTAAGAGGTACGGCTAGCCAACGCTTACGAAAATGTTCCAATAAAGCGTATAAAATAATGGTGCAAAAGATCACGACAAAAGCAATATGGCTCATGCCGATCCCCTCTGCCCACGCGAACAGTTTTTTCACTTGAGAAGCGGTTCCAACAAAGCCGAGGTAGAGCAGTAAACCGCCACACACGCCTTTACTGGTGAGGTTTGCCAACATGCTGCCACCTTTACTGATGGCTAAGATTAAGCCAAAAGCGCCAATCAGCAACCCAAAAGCCATAGGGTGTCCACCTGCTGCAACGACAATCGGAATTAATGGGATGAGTGGGCCGTGTGTACCGGCGAGGTTAGCGGTCGGCAATAAGAAGCCAGAGAAAAGAATAATGAAAACAGAGGCAATGAGCAGTTCATAACGAACATTTTCTAAAATGAAGCCTTCATTTAACCCAAGAGCTCCGGCAAAGGTTGCTGCAATGGCGCCCACCATCACAATCTTACCAATGGTTGCTGCCATCGCTGGGATGGTATCTTCTATCTCGAATCGATAATCTTTAAACGGTAAATTGGGACGCCAGCGTTTAGGCGACATGATTTGTAATTCGTGCTCTAGATATTGTTCTCGGGAATCAAATTCCGAGCTTGGTTTATGCTGTTGTTCATAAGTGAGTTCATCCTCATTGGCTTGAGGCTTATCTGTTTGTATATGTACGGACTCTAAAGTACTGCTCATTTTGATTCCTTTCGTTCACACTCTAAGGTGTGTTATTCCAACAAACGTTATTGACTCACGCAGAAGCGCAAACAATGCGTCAACTTATAATTAAAAATTCATTAACATTTAGATGTTAGTACCTTATACCAAACCAAAAAAAACAAATAGTCTCAGTTAGTTAGACATTAGTCGTAGAGTTCTAAGGTTAATATGAAAGACGGTAAATAGTATGAATTGGCTTGTTTGTAGGCGATGAATTTATGGGTAATAAACGAATATCTAACAAGAAATGCTTGGCGTTAAAGAATCAGATAACGTCCATCGACGAGTGCTTTTTGGGGTAATGTTTTTGGTTAAAATATATTGATAATAATTCTCATTACGGTATTTTGTGGGCTCAAACATACTCATTGTTGCGGAGACCAACATGGAACACTCGGATATTACTCAACTGCTTATTCCAAAGAGCGATTGGGCATCGCCTGATCTTTTTCTCTATGAAGGGGAAGACAAACTTCATCTGAGCTTAGAAGGCGCAATTCAATACAGTGGATTGAATAGCATTGGTGGCGTGGTTCTAGGCTTTAGGATGATCCAGCATGCGGTGCAACTCGCGGCGGGTGCTCAGTCTTTGCAACGTGATGGCATCAGTGTTTATACCGCGTTCCCAGGACGTGGTGCTCAAGATGCTTTTGAGTACACATGCCGCGCACTGCGTGATAGGCGCTATTGCTGTGATACCACATTGCACCATCCAGCAGCGCAAACCGGACAACGTGGTCAGTTCTTGTTTACGCTTCGCTTGAATGAACAATCTATGGTGATGACGCCAGCAGACGGACTTCCAAGAAAAAGTTATTTTGAGGCCGACAGACACGCACAAGACGGTCGAGAGGCAGCATTGAGATGGCGCGATGAGAAGATCAACTTTGCCAATACGCTCTTGAGCTTGTCGCCAGAAGAGTGCTTACGCGTGTTGTAATTCTTTGTTCTCACTTACAGGATGAGCTCAAAAACACAATGAATAACAAGAGGTCGCTCGCTTTCAAGTGGGCGACCTTTTGTTTTATCAAGCGCTCACGAAAAGCAGATTCCTAGTCGCGCTTAGGCTTGCTGGAATGACTCACTTTTAGTTTAGTGCGGTAGTCTAAAGTCTATGAGTTTGAGCAATCAACTTAAGCTGCCCGATCTCAATCCGCGACACATAGAGGCACGCAGGTGGTGCAGTTTTCAAAGCATTACACAGCTTACAGTGACACGAAGTGGTATGATTTTGCTGAAAGAACTAAAAAGCTAATGAATTAAAGGATGAGTACGATGGCAAAAACGATCTCATTGGTACTGGGTAGTGGTGGCGCAAGAGGCTTGGTTCACGTTGGAATCATCCGTTGGTTAATTGAGCATGGCTATCAGATAAAATCTATCTCTGGTTGTTCCATTGGCGCACTTATCGGTGGTGTCTACGCGGCGGGTAAGTTGGATGAATTTGAAGAGTGGGTTACTAGTATCGACCAATCGGATATGGCGATGATGTTGGACTTTTCATGGCAATCGAGTGGTATCTTCAAAGGGGACAAGATCATCGACACGCTGCGTGGATTGATCGGCGAGATTTCAATTGAAGATCTTCCTATTTCTTATACCGCTGTTGCCGCCAACGTCGCCGATGAAAAAGAAGTTTGGTTGCAATCAGGCTCTCTGTTTGATGCCATCCGCGCCTCTATCTCTTTGCCATTATTCTTCACACCCCATGTTATTAATGGCGAAGAGCTGATTGATGGTGGCGTGCTTAATCCCGTACCGATTGCGCCAACCTTCGGAGATAAGACAGACTTTACGCTAGCTGTGAATTTAGGCGGCGAACCTGAAACGCTTAAGCAGGAAACGGCACCTGTTTCACTACCAACAAAAGAGAGTAACCTGCATGAGAAGGTTGTTCATTTTATCGATAATCTCGGTAGCAGTGTGAAAAGCAAAATGAGTTTCAATTTTGCTGCCTACGACATTGCTAACCAAGCGTTTGATGCGATGCAATCGACCATTGCTCGCCAAAAATTGGCAGCTTACCCTGCCGATATTACGCTTGAGCTTCCTCGCAATGCCTGTGGCACATTAGAGTTTGATCGATCACAGGAGATGATAGATAGAGGCTACCATTTGGCACAGGCAATACTGGGCGACAGGCTTTAATGGGAGGTAGTGACGTCCCTATGCTGCCGTAAGCTCAAAATTTTTGGGCTTCACTTCAAATGCCTGCCGCCATCAAGGTGCAAGGTTCTTCCTGTCATGTAGTGGCTGGTCAACACAAACTTGATGCCATCTATTATTTCCTCAAAGCCCGCTTCTGTGGGAATCAGTGCTTTTTGTAGAGCCTTGGCTTTGTATGCCGCATCGTCATGTTCATTGAACTTAATCATGGCTGGAGAGATGGTATTTACTTTCACCTTGGGAGCTAGCATTGCTGAGAACGACAGAGTTAGGTTGTTGAGCGCAGCTTTACTGGCAGCGTAAGCGATGTGTTTTTTACTGCCTTTTTCCGCAACGTAATCACTGATGTGGATGATGTCTGAGGCTTTGTCCCCAGACATCAGTTGATCTTTGAGCGTTAGATTGAACAGATAAGGCACGGTAGCGTGAACTGTCATCATCTGGTTCATAATTTGCGCTGCGTTTTCACTTGGGTTTTTCTTGTTCTCTGGTTTCCAGTCTGAAGCGTTATGTATGATGGCTCGGAGCGTTTTATATTCTTGAACAACGTAATGAAGAAAGCCCTCTACGCCGCTTTGTTGGTAAAAGTCTACCTGCTGCAAGTCAGCCCCATCGTCGCGTAACAGTTGCAGTTGAGGATAGTCGCTTCGGTATGTACCGACCACTTTGTATCCATCTGCTAAAAGTTGCTGCGCCAGTGCGAAGCCTAGTCGCTTTCCCACGCCGGTTATTAGAATCGTTTCACTCATCGTAAAAACTCGGCTCTAGTTTGAGGGTTAGTTTTGAAGATACCACCTAGCGCGGTTGTTGAGGTTTCAGAGTTTGCATCCATAACGCCTCTGGATTTAACGCAATAGTGGGTTGCTTTAATCGTCACTGCCACGTTTTCTGTTTCAACTAATGTCTGTATAGCAACTAAGATTTGCTGGGTAAGACGTTCTTGAACTTGAGGGCGCTGAGCGAAGAATCGAACAATACGGTTTATTTTAGACAGCCCGAGTATCTTGTTTTCAGGGATGTAGGCTACTTCTGCTAAACCATCGATGGTAATGAAGTGATGTTCGCACGTCGATGTTAAGTTTATGTCTGATACTTTAACCATTTCATCAACAGACATTTTATTGTCTATAACACTGATCTTGGGGAAATTATCGTAATCGAGCCCTGAAAAGATCTCATGTACGTACATCTTTGCAATGCGATGGGGCGTTTCAGCGAGGCTGTCATCGGTTAAGTCCAGTCCAAGCGTACTAACAACTTCCGTTAAAAGTCCTTTGATTCGGTTGTACTTTTGGTCGGGAGTCATCTCGCTTGCTGTCATTGGGGTTTCAAGTCCTTTTGCGAGCAAAGCTTCTCTAACTTTTTCTGCTTCTGTGTTTAGCATGACTCTCTCCTTATGAATGATTGTCGTTGTCTGCTTCATAGCTCAGGGTGAGCGAGACGGAGTCGGCAAAACGTAGCGCATGAGGCTTGTCAATTCTCACTTGAGCGTATCGCACCCATGAATGGTCGATACAAATGCCGAGCACATCGCTGGTTAATTTTTCTAAAAGCAGAAACCTTCCAGATTCCACGTGTTGAATTATCTTCTTGCAGATGTTTTTGTAGTTAAGCGCGTTGTCCACATCATCAGAGAGGCAAAGGTTGTTTGCGGGGTAGTGGATTTCTGCATTGATAACGATGTCTTGCTGTTTAGACTTTTCTTCTTCGTTGAAGCCGATGAAGGTTCTTAGTCTAAGATTTGTGATGGTAATAATGGCGTTGTGGTTCATAACAGTGTCCAATCCTTAGGAAGTGAAGTCAGTTACGTGCTTGTTTTAAGAAAAGATCAGTAAAGCTCACGCGATTATGAGATCAGCCGTTCTTTAAAGGCAGTTGTAAGGACTAAGTGAAACTGAGCTTAAAAGGGATGGATTTGGTTTTCTGGCTAAACTGATCGAAGTTATCCCAGAGATGCTGAAAAGAGATGTCTAGAGTGGGATGAAGTTCTTGCGCGGCAACATCGACTAACGGTCTGAGCACAAAAGCGTACTCGGTTATCTCACCTCTTGGCAGTTCTACTCCATCGATAATACCCACTTGATCACCATAAAGAAGGATGTCGATATCCATTGTTCGTGAAGCATAGGCTTTGGTCTCACGCTGGCGTCCATTTTCTGATTCTATTTGATGTAGAGCCTTTGCCAGCTCTGCGACAGAGAGATGACATTCAAACCCAACGACTAGGTTTAGGAAGTTATCTCCTTCGAAACCGACAGGCTCGCAATCGTAGAAATTAGAAATGTGCAGGGGGGCGAATCGATGATTCAATGCTTTGAGAGATTCGGTGATGTGATGTTCGCGGTTAATGTTGCTTCCAATGCTTACATAGACGGTGACCATAGTATTTTCTTCCTTTTAAGAAGCTTATACGTCCAACTCGCTATGAAGATCAGCTATGTATCCGTTTAATGTCAGAAAGATAAAGATAAAGATAAAGATAAAGGAAAGCCCCAGTTTTTTCGCAAATTTTCCGATTTTTGAGCCCGTCAAAAGGGGCTCTAGTTTGGGGGAGAATTCATTGATACATAACGTCAACCAACGCCTTAATAAATCAGCTATTTTGTCCAACTAGATCTAAGACCAATTAGAAACATGTAGTTCGTATTAATTACTATTGAATTGGGAGGTTAATATCAACTTCGAAATATTGTTCTTCTGGATTGACTACTTTATATGAATCAAATCTGATTCTATTATCCAAGCTATAACCACTGCTAGGCAGCCAAACATTAAAAACGCCTTTATAGTCATGTGCTATGTCACTTGGGTTGCCTTTAGCGGTATATGAGGCAAACTTCCCGCCTTTGATAACACGAGTGTTCGTGGTTACATGCGGTGGTAAAACAGTATCACCATCTATTTTTATACAGATATCATAAACACAACGACTTTTGTCTGTGATATTCGGGTCGCTGTAACACACATCAATTAACTGTGAATCATCTTGGATAAGGCTCCTATGCTCGTCGATAAATTTCGGCCATTGATGAAGAAGATCACCATAGTCACCAATGTAGCGTCGGTAGAGTACTCGTATATCTTCTAGGTCTCGAATTACAGCATTTTTATTATAGTATTCAAACTCTTGGTATATGATTTTTGACCCGTCGAAATGGCTTACCAAGTCAAATTTCTTATCTTTTTTGAGTTTTCTATATTTTGCTGGAGAGATCCCGTGGTGCTTAGTAAATGCTGAGCTGTAGTTGGATGAGCTGTATCCATAGCCTAAGCCAATATTGGTAATACTATTGTTTGTATTAGTACCTAACACGATGGCACTGTCTTCCATTTTTAGGCGTTTGATTAACGAGTAAATACTCTCGCCAGTAGATTGTTTAAATAATCTACTAAAGTGAAATTTTGATAAATTGCAATGGTTTGCAACTTCTTCTACACCTAGCTCACTGGTTAGGTTATCGAAAATGTATTCAATGGCATTGTTAATGGTTTTATTTGTTACTTCCATATAAATCGTTTCGTATATCCATAACTTGGTTGTGTGTGGATTCAATACTTGCGCCTGGTATTCTCAAGACAATTTAAATTTGGAAAAAGCACAAATTCAGAAGTAAAGAGGCAGCAAACTTCGTATTATCACCGGATTGGTAATGATAATGATTATCATATCAAAAAGGAAGGACATTGAGAAAGCAGCTTTGAGATCATCAAATGGATTCGTTTGTTGTCTTGACTGGTTGCTGGACGAGTGTCGGGTAATCGCGAGTATTAGGATTAAAAAAATAGCATGACTCAGTTTTCTCAATCGGTTCCAGAGAGCAAAACGTTAACCTATAAAAACCAAGGGAAATTTGGTCAAGTAGAGATCGCTTGGACCGATAAGGATGTACCGCGTATCCAAGCCGATAACTATGAAAGCTTAGGGTTTGGTTATGGGTATGCTCATGCCCGAGATAGATTGATTGAACTTGTTGGGCAGGCTATTGCCATGCGTGGTCAACGCTCTAAATATTATGGACCTGAAGCCTTTTCGACCTTAGGTTTTCTCAAAACTACCAACCTCAATTCTGATTTAATGTTCAAGCTTAGGGTGCCCGATGAATGGGTACAAGAAGAGCTGAAACAATTAAATCCAGAGACTCAAGATTATGCTTTTGGTTATGTAAATGGCCTGAATTACTTTGTTGATAGTCTATCTGAGACAGAATACCAACAGATCGTTGGTCAAGAACCTATCGTTAGATTTGAAGTCGAGGACGTTGTTCGCTTTACCATGCGCTTTGGGGTAATGAAGGAGCTGATTGAAATTGGCCCTCATCTAGTTGCATCAGCTAATGTAGTCGCATCAACCAACTCAGTTACACCAACTAATTTAAATACGCCAGCAAATGGCATTAACGCTAATACCCCAAGCAATGTAATTTCCCCTCATAGCACACCAGTTGAAGTCGAAGGAGGCTTTGGCAGCAATGCTTGGGCCTACGGTGGCGATTTTGTTGAAGATGGTAGTGCAATCTTGGTAGGTAATCCCCATTCTGCATGGCAAAGAAATCCGCATCAATTACGTATTTATATGCACCAGTGTCATCTCACGATTCCGGGTGAACTTGATGCAGCAGGCACCACTTTCTTAGGTTTTCCGCTACCGCTGACGGGGTACAATGCCGATGTCTCTTGGAGTATTTTGGATGCAGCGACAGTTACACCTTACGTGATGCAGCTTATGGACGTTAAGCTTAAGCAAGACTCGTTCAAGTATTTGGTGGATGGTGAATACCAGTCAGCGACTATACGCAGAATCGATATTGAAACACGACAAGAATCTGGTGAAATCACCATTCAATCCTACCAGTTTGCACAGTCACATTTAGGGACGCTTTTCCATCTTCCTCAATCACCAAACAAGCCAGCAGGTTGGTATGCAATCACTAATCCAGGTGAGAGAAATGCTAAGGGCTTGGATCAGTTTTTATCGGCGGCGAAGGCTCGCTCAACCCGAGAGTTTATCGAGCAGATAGAGCAACACCGCGGCGTGCTTTGCCAGCTTGTTGTCGCAGATAAACATGGCGATGTGGGTTACGTAGTGGCGGGTAATGTTCCACCGATCACCGACGAAGTTATGGCTAGCGCTCATGTAGGTATTGAAGGCGTTGCGTTTAACGTTTTGGATGGCAGCCAAACTAAAAACTCGTTCCGTGATAAACACCAGAGACCACTGCAAGCCGCTAAATCATTTTATCCCAACATTATCTCTCGTGGCATTATCCATAATACCAACAACAGCTATAAGTACAGTGAGTTTGGTAAGCAGCAGCCTGACTATCCATCTGTATTTGGCCAGCATAAACAGCAGCACACATTGGCAGCCGCAAGGCTCGACTATGATCCTCGCCTAATAATGTCGTATAAGCGAATCAAGGAGATCAGCTCGAACGGCAAGATAAGTGCTCAACAAGTGCTAAAGGTAGTGTTTGATAATCGCAACTATGCTGCTGAGACTTTTCTTGATTGGCTATTAAGTTTAGAGCCGAGCGATTGTTCAGCACTGACCAAGCAAGCTTTTTACGTGCTTGCGAATTGGGATAGGAAAAACAACGCAGACAGCCGTGGGGCGTTATTGTTTCACCAGCTGTGGGGCAAGCTTGTTCAGGCGAAGCTGGTTAGAGTGACAGGGTTTGGTGATCCAGAAGTGGACTCAGAAATCTCAACTACACTACAAAGCCAGAAAGTGATTTTGGCTGCGCTGGAGCAGTCTGTTATAGAGTTAGAGCAACTTGGTTTTGCATTAGATACTGCGTGGGGGAGCGTGCTCTATCAGACCGCAGAAAACCACCCAATAGCCATGCATGGAGGATCTTATGAGCAAGGTATTCTCAACGGAGAAATGCCCGCAGAGTTAACTCGTGAAGGTTTTGCCTACATCTTGTTTGGTACAGCATATCTTCAGTTAACCCAATGGAAAGATGACACGATTGTTCCACAGGTGTTATTAGCACATGGTCAGCGCGATGGGATAGATTCAACAGCACGCACATGCCAGTTGCAAATGTTTCTTGATAAAGAACTATACGCAATTCCTTATAGCCCCGAGCAGTGGGACAGCACCCACGTCACCGATAGAATTACGATAACCAACGCAGACCTTGCTTCCTAATTTATTCTATTTAACTCGTTATTTTTAAAAATATATTTATGGGTCTTAATCAATAATGAAAAAGATAATCTTAACTTTGGTCACTGTACTGACAGCCACAGTTTCAACCGCTGCGCTAGCCTGGCCAAAGAGCTTTGTTAACGCCGATGGAAGTACGACAATTATCCCAGCAAAACCAGTTAGGGTGCTATCTACCTCGGTCAGTATCACAGGTACCTTACTCGCCATTGACGCACCTTTAATAGCAAGTGCTACTGATATTACAGGGGGATTTTTTGGACAATGGCAGTCAGTTGCTAATCAACGTTCGGTAAATAAGTTGTGGCCGGCTGGTAGTGTGGACATTGAATCTGCCTATATTGAGCAGCCAGATCTGATTGTTGTATCTACATCTGGTGCAGATTCGGCGCTTAACCAAGTTAAAGAGCTTCGCTCCATTGCCCCAACTATTATTGTTGATTACAGCACTCAATCATGGCAGGAATTAGCTAAGCAACTGGGCGATGCGTTGGGTAGTGAAAAGCATGTTGAAGATATTGTTGCTGAATTTGACCAGTTGGTTGCGGACGCTAAAGGGCAATTAAACTTGCCTGATGGTAGAGCTAATCTTATTAGCTACCACGGACCGGGAGTGACCAATGCTGTAGCGCAATCGGAAGGGGCGCATGCGCTATTACTTTCGGCATTGGGATTTGAACTCGAATCACCAGATCATAGTTGGCATACCGGCCCTGCCTTTCATAGCGATTTTGTTTTAGTTAATTATGAAAAGTTAACCCAACTTAAGGCTGAAACTAGCTTTTTACTTGAGGCTTCTGACGAGCGAGCTCAGAGCTTGATGTCTGATGCGGTATTAAAAAACTTACCATCGGTGAAAAACCAGCAAGTTTATGGGTTAGGAGAGAACACCTTTCGAGTTGATCTCTACAGTTCCAGAGACATTATCAAAAATATGCTTGCGCGATTTGGAAGCTAGTTAATTATTGTGTCAGAAAAAAATACCGATTGAAATGAATCAACTAGCCCATACTGTTGCCCGAAGAAGTAAGCGACAAGTAAATATCGTTTTGATTGCTACCCTTATTAGTTTGCCTGTTTTAATGCTAATCAGCATATTTATTGGTTCCCGAGATATTGCAGTAGCAACAACCCTTGAAGCGTTGTTTTACTTTGATGACACCAACTCTGAACACCTCGTTGTTCACCACTTGCGAATTCCTAGAACCTTGCTTGCTGTGGCTGTAGGAGCCGCGCTTGGTGTTTCGGGTATCATCATGCAAGCGATCACTCGTAACCCATTAGCTGACCCCGGGATCCTTGGTGTCAATGCTGGAGCGATGACTATGATCGTGCTAGGTATTTCCATATTTGGGGTGACGAACTTATTAACTTATGTGTGGTTAGGGTTGTTAGGTGCTGCGATCACAGGTGTGTTGGTCTACCTTATCGCAGGAAAAGGGAGAAAGGTTGATGCCGTACGAGTCGTTTTATCAGGTACTGCACTAACGGTTATGCTCTTGGCTGTCACCAGCCTAATCACTATCAATAGCCATCAAGAAGTATTCCACCAGTACCGTCATTGGTCGGTCGGGTCATTACAAGGGCGCAGTTATGATGTGTTGTATTCGGTTTCTCTATTTATTGGGGTAGGGCTGTTGTTGTCTTTGGCATTAGCTAAGCCACTAAATTCAATTGTATTGGGTTTTGAAAAAGGTCTGACACTAGGTATCAACCCTAGATTTGTCTGGGCTGGTTCATTTATTGTTGTGACAATATTGGCGGGTAGCGCTACGGCAGCAGTAGGACCTATTAGCTTTCTTGGTTTGACTGCCCCTCATATTACCAAGTTGATTGTTGGCTCCGATCATAAAAAACTTCTACCTACCTCTATGCTGATTTCAGCTTTATTGCTTCTCAGTGCCGATATATTGGGTCGTATCGTTGGTTACCCAGATGAAATAAGTGCCGGTATCATGGTTGCATTAATCGGTGGACCGTTTTTCTTGTACTTGATTAGGCGTTAGTGTGTTTACAGTTACTAAAGTGCTTTCTTCTCGACATTTGTACGCCTTGCGGTGTAAGTCTGTTTCCGTTGTGGTGAATACAAAGAATATATCGATCGCCGCTATCATGACCCTTGGCTTGTGTGCTCTTATTTTTTTCGCCCTTAGCGTGGGAAAATTACCGACCACTGTTCACCAGGTTTTGGAGTTGTTACTTTCTTCGGATCGAACTGACGGTGGCTTTCAGGCTAAAATCTTGTGGGATATCCGCTTTCCTAGGGTCATTACTGCTGTGTTTTCCGGCGCCGCTCTTGGGGTTTCTGGCGCGATCTTCCAGTCTATCTCCCGTAATCCATTAGGGTCTCCCGATATTATAGGTTTCACCTCAGGAGCGGCTGCTGGAGCGTTAATTCAGATCATCTATTTTTCCGGTGGTTCAATTCAAGTTGCTATTGGAGCAATTGTCGGCGGTTTTGCAACGGCTGCGGTAGTACTGGCTCTATCTTATCAAGGCGGTACTATTAAGCGTCAAAACCTAGTGCTAACTGGCATTGGTATTGGAGCAATACTCAGTGCGTTTAACGGTCTGTTGCTAGTCAAAGGAGAGATAGATAGCGCTATTACAGGCAATCTATGGTTGGCGGGATCGCTGCATGCCAGAACATGGGAACACGCATTACCAGTACTATTTGGAGTAGTATTGCTTTTACCGCTAGTCAAGCTATTTTCAGCGGCAATGGCAGGGCTAGAACTAGGAGAGTTACGTGCCCAGTCGGTTGGCATTCGGGTATTAAAACTTCGACTGATAATGACACTAATAGGCGTTGCACTTGCGGCGTTGGCAACGGCATCTACTGGACCTATCGCTTTTATTGCCTTGGCTGCTCCGCAACTGATGGCTCGGTTAAGAAATACAGCAAACTTACCCATTATTTCATCAGCGCTGATGGGCGCTTTGATACTGCTAATCGCCGACCTTATTACTCAACTATTGCCAATTGATCTCAACTTACCAATAGGGAGAGTGTGTGGAATTATTGGCGGGTTTTATTTACTTTGGCTTATCACCAGAAGCCGATAACTCAGTAACTTATTATGACTATTTTTGATTCTGTAACGGATGGACATTCAACACTCAGCGCTGAAAATCTAACGCTTGGATATGGCTCAAAGATCATATGTGAGGCTCTCGATGTCACTATACCGAGTGGGCAATTAACGGTCATCGTTGGACCTAATGGCTGCGGTAAGTCGACGCTTCTAAAAAGCCTATGTCGCTTGCTAAAACCAAAGCAGGGACATGTGATTTTAAATGGTGAACAGATCCAGCGTATGCCGAGTAAAGAGCTCGCTAAAATGTTAGGTTTTCTGCCTCAAAGCTCTCCCACCCCAGATCGGGTTACAGTGGAAGAATTAATTGCACGTGGACGCCATGCTCATCAAGGATTATTTAGCCAGTGGAGCATAGAAGATGAGCGTGCAGTAAAACAAGCGATGCGTGTCACACGTGTTGAAGAGTTTGCCGAGCATTCGGTTGATGCTTTGTCTGGCGGTCAACGGCAGCGGGTCTGGATTGCAATGTTGTTGGCACAGCAAACGCCAATCCTAATGTTAGATGAGCCAACGACCTATTTAGATATCTCCCATCAACTTGAATTGCTTGAGCTATTTAAAAAACTCAAGCAACAGCAGAGCAACACCATCGTTGCTGTACTACATGATTTGAACCAAGCCTGCCGTTACGCCGATAATCTGATTGTATTGAGTGGCGGTAAAATTGTGGCTCAAGGTTCCCCTAATGAGCTAATGACCGAGTCTTTGGTTAAGCAAGTGTTCGGTTTAGATAGTTTAATTATCCCAGACCCAGTCACAAGTACACCTATGGTTGTACCTAAAGCTCCCTTGATACCAGACGTAGTGTGAGTCTTAACTAGCTTTCACCTGACTCTTTGACCATATGGCAAGATGTGATACCACAATAACCTGATGATTTTACGTTAAATTGTCGGGAATTCTTCAGCATTCGACTCAGTAAAATTTTCGCGTAACTCTTTATCGTATTGACCTCCAACAACCCAATTCGTTTGTTCGTTCGAAAAGCACAAATTCAGAAGTATGTGCTTACAACCCTTAGTAAGATACGTCTGCAAATGAGAATTGTTATCAAAAATTGAATCCAAATAACAAGATAACTAAACCGTACAAATCAGAGACATGTGCTACTAAAAGTAAGCCAGCACTTCGGCTAAATACTTATTTAGAACATGGTCTTATTACTATTGCCACGTGATAAACGTGTCGGAAAGTTAACAAGCAGTGCGAAGCCGTACCCCAACGAACTTTAAACCGAGGTAATGCAAGCCAAAGTAGCTTGTTATACGGCGACCAGAAAAAATCTAGGAGAATGACCAAATGGAATTAGTGCCTATAGAGCGCTTAGCGAAAAGCCAGTCAAGCAGATACCCACTCAGTACTATTGCTGCATCAATTGCAGTTGTCTGCTTTGGTATGCAAGCAGGACTTGCCGCTGCCGAAGAAGAGACCAAAGACGCTATAGTACCTACTATCGTGGTATACGGTGACAAATCCGAGCGTGCTCTCCAAGAAACCAGCGCAAGTGTTGTTGTTTATGACCAAGATTCAATGGAGGAAAAGGGCATTAATACGACTCAGGACTTACTGAGAATGAGCCCAAACATTGTTGATACTGGCTATGGAAACCAGATTGCGACGGTGCGAGGAGTTGATGGCTCTGGACCTGGCGTGGGTGCTGCAGCTTTTATTTCAGGTTCAAAGCCTAGGCTAAATGTCTCTTTAGATGGACGATCGCTGACCTACAATGAACTCGCCTATGGGCAAAATTCAATGTGGGATATGCAGCAGGCAGAGGTTTATCTTGGTCCACAAAGCTATATACAAGGTCGAAACTCCATTGCCGGAACAGTAGTTTTGAAATCTAACGCCCCTATTTTTGAGCGTCAATTTTCAGTTAAAGGTGGTTTGGGAAACAATAGCCTCCAACAGACCGCCATCGTATATAACGATGTTCTGGTGGATGATCAGGTCGCATTTCGTATTAGTGCTGATAGGCAGTATCAAGAAAGTTCTGTAGCGCTGGTTAGCTATGAACCTGCGGGGGATTCCAAAGAAATTGAGTCAAACGTCATTCGAGCTAAGTTACTTATCGAACCTGGTAAAATACCGGATCTATCTTCGACGCTTAGCATTTCACATAATGACCATCGTGCTCCGCAGGGTGAGTATGAGCCTGACGATTCACAGTTTGCCCCATTCCCTTCGAAACGTCCGGTGTCTGAAGGACATTCGAATAGCTATGTATGGGATCTAACCTACGCTGCGACATCTAATATCGAGTTGGCATTTAACACCAACTATACTGATTTCGAAATCGAACGTATTGTTCCGACAGGTGATAGATTCACCGCAGAAATTCAAGGTAAGGAATACCATATTGAGCCAACCATTAGATATGTCTCTGATTCGGAGCAACTGGATCTTTTAGCTGGGGTAAGATATTTCAGTAATAGCCAAGATGATTTTATTGATGGCATGGGTTCCTATGAGGATGAAACTAAGACCCAATCTGCTTACTTGCAAGCCATTTATAACCTAACCCCAAGCTTGGTACTAACGGCGGTCGGTCGTTATGAAAGTGAGAAACGCTTTAGGCAGGGGGGGAGCGGGCCGTTTGCTCTAGAGCTTGATAAGACCTATAACGATTTCTTACCTAAGTTAGCCTTGGCGTGGCACTCAGACAAAAACAACACCTTTGGTGTGAGTGCAGCAAAAGGATTTGGCTCAGGTGGTGCCGGCGTTGATTTCATTGCAGGGTCAACGTACATGTTCGACAAAGAATCTGTTTGGAACTACGAAATATTTACTCGTCATCGCTTAATGGATCAAAGCCTGCAGCTGACGACAAATGTGTTCTATAACGACTACGACAATTTGCAACAGTTAACTGGCGCAGAGATCTCGAACTTGGATGATGCAAAGTCTTATGGTGCAGAAGCCACAATCGATTGGTATGCAACACAAGACTTGAGTGTCTTCGCTAATATGGGTCTATTGAAAACTGAACTTAGCGATAGTACCCAGAATATCTATGAAGGCAAAGAGTTTGCTCGTGCTCCTGGGTTTACTGGTGCTGCAGGGCTGAACTATTGGCTAAGTAATTTTGAGTTCAATGGTAACGTTCAGTACGTTGGAGATTATTACTCAACGACAGACAATAACGAAGTAGGAAAGATCTCTGGCTATACCACTGTCAATACATCTATTGCTTATGTATTCGATTATGGCCATGCCAAACTATTTGCGAATAACTTGTTCGATTCAAACGACGTTATACTTTACGAAGCTCGAGGAGAGGTATATACCGCATCCCCACTTCTACAAAAAGCGCGCACAGTGGGCTTATTGGTGCAGCTTGACTTCTAAATCCTAAGCACAGGTCAGCATTGATGATGCTGGCCTTTTTGGGAGCACAGAGCTACTAACAGATCTACATTGTGGTTGTGAACGACTCGTTTTATCCATTAGTGCGACAATACTTTCATTAAATAGAAGTGATCTAAGACTTAAACTCTGACCTTTAGCTGCTCAATCTCTACTACGTTATGTCGCTGATAGTGATAGAATCTCCGCATCAAAATTATCGAGAAACTAGGTATTTATAAACAATGTTTATCCATCATGCTAACGGCATTGACTGGCTGGTGATTACAGCTTTTGAAGAACTGAAAAGTATGTTTATCGAAGAAGCAGGTACAATTCCATCTTGCTTCTCTACCATTAGTGAATTGAGCCTGATTGATCAAGCCAAGCGTGCTTACGGATATTTGCCCACATTCAGCGGCATAATCACCGATACTGGCACCTATCAAAGAAAGGGTAATGAAGAAGATTTGAACCCACAGCTTGCCTGCCTAGTTGAGGGGCGTGGTAGGGTGTTTATCTATCATGGCGGCTTTGTGGCTTTTGTGGATGACGAACAAACGTTCATTACCCGAATGGACTGAACATAATTCAGCAACTTGAAATGGGTAAATTGGCGAATTGGTATTCATTCTTGGCAGCATGAATACCGTAGAACTAGGTCCAACAGCTAAGTACGGTGATCATTTATTTCATGGTGATGAGAAAATTTCGTATGGCATAAAAAGGGGCGAAGAGAAGGCAGTTATCGGAAAAACAACGGGACTCAGTTATTTTAGTTGGGCATTACATGGCTGGTGGTATTATCGCTAAACCCGTCAAATTTTTTGAAGAAGACCTCCCTAGTGCGAGGTCTTCTTTTTGTTATAAGCTTAGCTATCTCAGTGTCTGTTCCAGCTATATATCTAGAGCTTCAATATATAGCTAGAGTTCCAATAAATAGTTAACCTTGCAATAAGAGCTAGTGTTGCAATATTGAGGTGTGTGTCGTTCCGTTTACCGTAGCATTAGCAACGATATTTAGCTTACCGTCAGCGCCATAAAATACAAACTTAGGCACGGTGGTGTAAGTGTTACTTCCTATTGTGGTATTCGGAAGAGTAATTGTTTCTGACAGATTCAAATGGTTTGAAGTCAACACCATTACCTTGTTACTTTGACCTTCAAGAGAGTAAGCAATTTTGGTGCTATCGTGTGATTCGTCCAGAGTCTGAATTGTAGAAGAGTAAGGCCATGAGCTGAGTTCTGGCAAAGTGATTTTTCCTGCGTAAGTCATATCAAGCCCAGCATTACTTGACGCGTTCAATCTCACTCCACACTGCGTGTAGATGAATGTACCAGTATGGTTAAACCAGAAATTATCACAGAAACTGTAATCACCATGGTAAGGGGAATCGACAGGGCTTGCTGGGTTCTCCGGGTCAGAAATGTCCGTTTTTGCGACATCTTCAGGGCTAATATTCGTATCTAAACTGTAGAAAGCTTGGCTGTTAGGGCTGATTTTGAGTACTGTTTTTTCGTAGTACCCCCAGTCACTTCTAGACACTACAGAGCCGCTATCAAGGTTAATGACTTGTAGGTCAACCCATTGATCCGTTTTTGGTAAAGTCCAAACGTAACTACCATTAGTAGTTAAATCAAAAATATCATGAGAATGGTAGATATTCGATACTTGAGTATCTATTGGCGAAGAGGCGTTGTATTCAAGTGTCGTTATCATCGCGTCATGGCCGACAACAAAGCGATTAGTACCATTGCTGTTATCAACAGTGACGGCTGATGGCGATCTATGAAGATCGATCTCATAAGCTGTAGCATCGTTCAGACTATAAAAGTAGATCGCGTTCTTTGGACTATCAGATACAACAGCAATTACATTTAATGCATCGGAATAAATCGCATCGACAGTGTTGTGGGTCGGTGCATTATCAAAGTCGATAACGGAAATGCTTGGTGTTGTTGGAGTGCCTCCATCAGGGTTTGGATTCGGATTTGGATTCGGATCAGGGTTTGGTGAAGTGTTATTGATCTTGTAGCTAACAGGAACGGTTAATGGGCTGCCTTCAATCGGATAGTTACAATTATAGTCGTAACACACATCTACATTAAGAGTGGCGCTAAATGAGCCAAAGCCAACTACTGATGGCGTTTCTAAGCTCATATTAAGCCCGATATTAGAGGGACTAATGAAAGGGGTAACGGATGTAATAAATGAACTATTGGATCGAGCTTCTACACGAAGGTTTTGTAGGTCAGAACCTGAAAGGTTGATGGCATCAGATACATTCTGGTATACGTTTACATCAGTGAGTTCTGCTACTGTTTCAATTTTAGGAACGGCAAGTTCCACTTTATGATCCAGTGTCACTTTGTTGGTTAAAGTGATGGCGACTGGCGAACCAGAATAGTGTTGGCTACAGTATTCATCGTGACAAATTGCAAACTGAGCTGTTGTAGATTTTGTCCCGTTACCAACTTCATAACCAGGTTTTAAGTATACGCTGACGTGACCCGTTGCATTGTTATTGATGTTGTATTCAACACGAGATATCAAATTCCCACTGTCATTCATGATCCCATAGTAGAGGTTATCCCCTGCGTTATAGTTTACGCTGAAAGGGATGTTTACAGAGGGTTGTTCAAACGCGCCAGATTCCATTTGATAGCTGGTTTGTGCAACATTAACTGCAGTAGTTGATGAACCGCCACCTCCACCACCGCACCCAACTAAAGCTAACATAGATAATGCTGGCGTCATCTGATAAAACTTATTCCATATCATATAATTACATCCAATTTATAATACCTAAAATATTGATGAATTTAATCATATTGGTGCAACTGCATGCAATGCATCTTCTAGTGGTTTATGTCGCATTTCTTGCATAATATTAATGACTTATGTCGTTAATATCGATATTCAGAATTGAAAACTGAAGTGAGTCGTTTCACTGGTAAATTGAACTTATAAAAATGAAAGTTTTCGCCTTTAACATAAAGCTTTTACGAAGCATTCAGCGGGTAATAGTTGGCTAAAATTAAAGCTCTAAAAATATTGTTAGAGGAAAATAATTCGTATTCGTGAATGAATTTTTACTCATTTAGGTTGGTTGAATAGGATTGTAGTTATTCAAATGACTTTTCGGTATGCTGTGTTTAATAATGTAGCAACTTTTATAGCGTGAAAATATGGGTACACTTACGGATCCAGTTTCAAATTCTACGACAGCCGATCTTGAAGCAATTTCATTACTGACACAGCTTCATGGTGACAAAAGCTCAGAGGCGATAGATTTCGCACGTAGCCGATTAATGCAGATAAGTAGTATACATAGCGTAGAGTTAGAGCCTTATTACACTCAGTACCTAAATGCGGTGGACGCGTTTGGGCAGGGTGATTTCACTTTAGCGGCTTTGTATTTTCAAGATTTTATTAACCATAAAGAAGTGGATGTTCCGATATCACTGGTCTCCTACGCCAGTATCTATCTTGGAAGCATTTTTGCATCACAAGGCGATTTCTATCGTGCTTTGCCTTATTTTACTAAGGCTGAAATGGACACTCGCGCCACAGATCATCAGTTAGGGTTATTTTTAAATCTTAATATAGGCAGTGTATATATCAGCCTTGGTGACTATGCAAAAGCATTAGAATACAGTGAAAGTGCCATTGAGCATGGTGCGTGTGTGAATAACCCAGTGAATACCAGCCTAGCTCTATCTAACCTTGCTATTTCTTTAGCGAACACTGGTAACCTTAAAAAAGCTTTAGACACAATAGAAGCCGCGGCTGAACTCTCTGTAAAGGAGGCGTTTATGCAGGGCTATGCACTGAGTAAATTTTATCAAGCGCTTATTCTTTCGTTAATGGAGAAAACACGAGATGCTTTTGATACGTATAAAGCCGCTTTTGAATTGATAACAGCCCATGCAGATACCTACCTAAGAATTGAGTTTTATAGCCGGTATGCTCAGTTTTTGCTTGAATGCGGACATGTCGAATTTACCATAACGTTTTGTAAAAAAGCGCTTAAATCAAACGGTATTAATGGCAATAAACAAATCAAAATCTCTCTCTTAAACACGCTAGCTGATTGCTACAAGAAAATCGAAGATGCCACATCAGAAAACGAAATATTAAGGCAGTCTTGCGCGCTATACAAAGAGCTTGCCGATGATTGGAAAAATAAAGAAGTGAGCCATGCTAATTCTATTCTTAACCATGCAAGGGTAGAAAATGAAGTCACTAACTCAGAGCTGTTCACCAGGCATTTATCTCATTTAAATGAATTAGGGCAGTTGATAGCGAATACAGAAGATAAACCCCAAGACATGCTGAGGCTATTTGAAAGTATTGGGGAGCTTATTCCATGCAGCGCATTTAGCCTTGCCTTGTATAGAAAAGATCGCAATGTACTCGACTATAAATATCTTTTGGAAGAAGGGGTTTTTCAGCAAGGGTTTGAAGTTGAGTGTGAAAATGTGTCTAGGATTGGTATTTATGCATTAAAGCATAATGCAACGGTTGTATTGGATACATCCAGTGATACGGAAATTGGACAATATCTTGATGTGTCTTGTTCGCCTAAAGGTACTTGGGTTAATGGGGACTTAGAAGACTCTGGAACTTCAGTGATTTGTACACCTGTTGCGTTTAATGGGGAAATCTTAGGGGTAATAAGTATTCAAAAAAATCAAAGTTATTCTTATCAAGATTTTCATGTTCAAGTAGCAAGTCAGTTAGCCAATTATATTGCGGTTTCACTGAAGAATCTTTACCAGCATCAAGAGCTTGAAGATAACCGCCTATATATGGAGCAAATTTATCATACCGATCATCTTACAGGGCTAAAAAACCGCTTTGCACTTAAACCCTATTTAGAGAGCCTTAGCAAAACGTTTGGCGCTGGAGTAGAAATGTCCACACTATTACTTGATGTGGATTATCTCAAAGCATTCAATAACCAATATGGTATGACTTCAGGGGATGATTTGTTGGTGACATTTGCGAATATTTTACGGCACGTGGCGAAAGGAAAAGGTGAGGTGTTTAGAATTGGGGGAGATGAATTTGCAGTAGTCTTACCGTCTTCTGGCCCTGGCTTAGGCATAGCCGTCGCTCATGAAATTAAATCACACTTGAAGCTCAGCGCGATTAAACATAGAGGCGTAGAAGACGATGCTGTTGCCACTGGCGGCAGGGATACGTTAGTCACATGTACCATAGGCGTTATGGACTCACCCTTTGCCGGTAATACCGCTCAGTTTGAACAAAGCATATTGGTGGGAGAAAGAGCGCTCATCAAAGCAAAGAAAAACCAACGAAACAGGTTACTACGCTATTCTTATTCAAATTAATCTCCTTTGAATATGATATTTGTTGCTAGATATTATGGTATCTAGCGGGCTGTTGTTGAGAATAATGTTAAATCAAGTTGCTGATTTAAATGAATATAACTCTTTTCGTTTAAATAATAACAAAATAATTAGTTCGGACTAATAATCTAAATTATCAGTTGAAAGCAGTTTTTTGGACTGCTCTTTTGAGTGTGAATAGTGTTTTTTTGGTTAAAAATGAAGTTTTATAATGCTCTTATCTAACTGATTTGACAGATTAATTGCCCCAAATAAATAAAAAGTTGGCGAAAATCATAAGCTTGGCATACACTTTCCTTGTAAACACCTATATCTTATTGATTGGATAGGGTAAATGCTTTGGCGCTACTGCATTAGTAGCAATGTTTAACATAGCTTTGAGGAAAGTTTTATGGCACTCACGAAGGCCGATTTGGCTGAGAACCTGTTTGAAAAACTGGGATACAGCAAGCGGGATGCCAAGGAAACGGTTGAAGTGTTTTTCGAAGAAGTTCGTAAAGCACTCGAAAATGGCGAACAGGTAAAACTATCGGGTTTTGGTAACTTTGATCTAAGAGAGAAGAGTGAAAGACCTGGACGTAATCCGAAGACTGGTGAAGACATTCCAATTTCTGCTCGACGTGTTGTTACGTTTAGACCCGGACAAAAATTGAAAGCTCGAGTCGAAGACATAAAAATCGAGAAGTAAGCCAAGTAATAGACCACGCCAAAGCGTGGTCTTTTTGTATCTAAAGCCTGTCAAATCGATATCGTTGGTCGATAAAGGTAAATTGAATTTTTGTATCTAATAAAAAGCTCCCTTATCGCACTTGATATCAAAGGCGAATAAGGAAGCTTGTATGATGTTGGTTATTCAACTACCTAACTACTTAATTATCTAACTAAAAAGTAGATAGCAGGTAAAGTTTTAAATTACCCTGTATATCTAGCTTAAGCAGCCTTGATATGAGTAGTTATATAAGGTTGCCACGCCTGTTGATACAGTTCTAATGATTGACGTCTCAAGCTAGTAATCTGCGCAGCTTCAATATCATTCACATTTCTTTTTTCAGCAATGGCATTTCTTTCGATTCCCTGAATGATTTCATAAAGGTCATGTTCTGGACCACTTTTAACATCAGCAATGGCTTTAAGGTGAAGTTGCACTTCAGCCACAATGTTGGTTTTAGGTAATCGAACTAGTAGGTTTAAATCACGGTAGCCAGAGTCTGCTGGTGTTTTAAATTTGTTTTTAACTTTCACAACGTCTGCTTCACGGCTTAACGCTTCATAGACTTCAACTAAGCTTTCGACATCATTAGCCACAATGGTGGCACGAGCTAAATCCGTTATTTTTGAAACGTCGCCATTTAGCTCTAGTTCAATTTTTTCTTTTGCACGATTATCAGATTTAACGCCAGCGAATAGGGCATCTGACTGAGTAAGTAACGCAGTACTCTTACAGATGGTCTCTAATTCAGCTTGCGCTTGGTGTGCTTTCGAATAAAGAATATCGAAGTCAGTATAAGGTTGAGTTGGTTTTGAATCGAATGCGCGGATACCGTAAAGCCCACTTAAACTATGACGAAATACTTTTGAAGATATTTGATTTTGTGCCGGTGCACGAGATTGCTCAGCTGAGCTCGTTGATACAGTTGCTGCGAATGCAGGCGCTCTACTTAATACTAAAAGCATTAAAGCAGTGGTGCGGAGAAATAGACTCATTCAAACTCCAGAATACACGGTTACTAAAAGGAATACTTAAAGGTTGCAACCAAATATAAATTAAGAGAAAAATGCTCTACTAAAAACTATATGGGGTGAGTTTTAGTAGAAACCAACCATAACGTCTTATAAATAATCAAAATGTGAACTGGTAGCCAAAGTCATAATTAGAACAAGGAGTAAGCCACGGTTAAACCGATGTATCACTATTAGAAACGTCGAGTTTTGGTGCCGTTTCGTGGCGTTAAGTTACTTGCTCTTACCTTGCTATCCTGTACCCTTGCATTATGACAACTCAATATGAATGAAAGATGAATAATCCTGATTTTTGGCACAATAAGTGGGCTGCAAACCAAATTGGTTTCCACCTAGAAGATGTAAACCCATTATTGCTTAAGTTTTGGCAACACACCTCTCCAAGCTATGACAAGAAAGTGCTGGTGCCTTTATGTGGAAAAAGTGAAGACTTAATATGGCTAGCTTCTAAGCATGAAGAAGTACAAGGTGTTGAATTAAGCCAAATTGCGGTACGTTCATTTTTTGCTGAACATTTTTATACACCAACGGTCACTAAGATCAGTGGGCAGCATGAGTTGTACCAATTTGATGAGTTAAGCATTTATATGGGGGACTTTTTTAGTGCTCCAGTAGAACCCGTTGATATTATTTATGACCGCGCATCCCTAGTGGCATTGCCTAGCGAAATGCGTGTGCAATATGCAGAAAGGTTGAAACAATTGCTGAAGCCTGGCGGTAAGATTTTATTGGTCACTCTAAATTACATACAGAGTGAGATGTCAGGTCCCCCGTTTAGCGTGCCTGAACAAGAAATTGAGCAGCTATTCAGTGGGTTTAAACTGACTAGATTGAACCAAGATATTGCTGGATCAGATCACCCTAAGATTGCCAAAAAAGGGCTGACTCGATTCTCGGAAGAAGTGTATCTTCTTGAAGACATCTAATTCGTATTAGATAGGCTTCATAAATGAAAAAGACAGGTAGTGGCCTGTCTTTTTTTATTCATCAAGAACTCGTTAAATAAATAGCTAAGTTAAGAAATAGCTGAGTCAAAAGTTAACCATTAGTTAGTAGATAACTTTGATCTTGCTTGCACTTTCAACTGCGTCTTCAATTGCAGTTTCAACTGTCTTACGGCGTGTAAGCGCCACACCTAAGCGTCTGCGGCCATTGATGTCCGGCTTACCGAATAAGCGAACTTGTGTTTGAGGGAATGCTAGCGCTTTATTTAACCCTTCATAACGGATGTTCTCTGACGAACCTTGCCCTAGAACGACTGCTGAAGCACATGGACCATACTGTGTTATCGAGTTGATAGGCATGCCAGTGAAAGCACGAACATGTAAGGCAAATTCTGATGAGTCTTGCGATAGAAGCGTTACTAAGCCAGTGTCATGTGGACGCGGGGAAACTTCGTTAAAGATAACATGGTCACCTTTGATGAAAAGCTCTACACCGAATATACCAAACCCGCCTAAGGCATTAACTACTTGTTCAGCAGTAAATTGTGCGGCTTTTAAAGCGTTGTCTGACATGACTTGCGGCTGCCATGATTCACGGTAGTCGCCATCTTCTTGACGATGGCCGATTGGTGCACAGAAATGCACGCCATCCACAGCTCGAATGGTTAATAAGGTAATCTCGTAATCGAAGTCAATGAAGCCTTCAACAATTACTCGTCCAGCGCCAGTACGACCACCTTCTTGTGCATAATCCCAAGCTGTTTGAATATCAGCTTCAGTTTTTATAACACTCTGACCTTTACCTGAAGAGCTCATAACTGGTTTGACTACACAAGGCAGACCAACGAACTCTACAGCAGAAGAGAAGTCATCAAAATTATCAGCAAAGCGATATGGAGAAGTGCTAAGCGATAATTCTTCAGCAGCCAGTCTACGGATACCTTCACGGTTCATTGTTAGCTTCGTTGCATTTGCAGTTGGAACGACATTGAGTCCTTTAGACTCAAGCTCAACAAGTTTATCCGTTGCGATTGCTTCAATTTCAGGTACTACATAATCTGGCTTTTCTTGCTCAATGATGGCTTCTAACGCTTCTCCATCTAGCATATCAAAGACGTGACTACGGTGAGCAACTTGCATTGCCGGTGCGTTTGCGTAGCGATCACAAGCAATCACTTCTAAACCTAAACGTTGGCATTCTATTGCCACTTCTTTACCAAGTTCACCAGAACCAAGTAAAAGGACACGAGTTGCATTTTGACTAGTTGCTGAACCAAACATGTATATTCCTTCCGAACTGTATAGCTGATAAGTAATTTAAGAACGGGGTGATGATACTGTTTTAAATGTCAAAAGCAATCGTTTGCCTGTTGGTTTTCGCGACTTTTAGAGAATAAAAAAGCCACCAACTGAATTAGTGGTGGCTTGTTAACTTCTTGTTGAATCTATGTATTTAGATTGCTAGGTAAGATACTGGAATGTCAGGATTTATTGTTTCAAGTGTTGACTGTGTATCTGCTAGGTGACTAATAGAGCCTTCGTTCATTTCAACCAGTACCGCGCATTCAATTTGGTCGAATTCGAAGCCAGCTAATCTTAACTGAATAAGTGCTACTTGAAGAGGTGGTAGGCTAGGGTTGAAAGCAGCATTTTCAGCATATGAACCTGTGAAAACTTCGCCGGTAATTAGTTTTAATGCTACGCCGCTGAGGTTCTTTGTATAAGGTGCATGGCTGCGGTTTAGAGCATGTAATGCACTAGTGACAAGCGAGTCATTGTCTTCACATGAAAATGCATGGTCTAGCTTACTCATTAAACCTGTTGTGATACCAAGATCTGCAGGACCAAATGAGTCTGGCAAGTAATCTTCTAGAGATTTTTCGTCACGTTCAGGAAGCTGAATCTTAAGTTCTTTCGCGGTGGTCAGTTCATTCATAAACTGGCGACAGTGACCGCAAGGGCTGAAGTTGATAGTGATATCAGAGATGCCTTCTTCCCCTTTCATCCATGCGTGGCTGATACCAGATTGTTCAGCATGAACTGTTTGACCGAGTTGTGCGCCAGAAATTTCAAGGTTAGCACCGAAGTATAAACGACCTGAAAGTCCGCGGACTAATGAGCCAACATAAAAGTTAGAAATAGGCGCGTATGAATAAGCCGCTGCTAAGGGGAGTAGTGCAACACGAAGTTCATTATCTTCTAACCCGCTGGCTGAAAGCAATTCTTGATATTGTTCTTTACTAAAAGTGGCATCAAAACCTTCAGCTAACACAATGTCACTGAGAAGAGCTTTAATTGTTTGAGGAGCATTTTCTAGCGCCAGAGTGATACGACTTGTCATGTGTAATCCTTAATTAATCTTAGGTTTTAATTCTAGATCATCACAGGGATTTATCTGTGATAAAGATCACCATTCAAATGTGCATGTTACATGTTGTTTCACAATTAGAGTGAGGTCACAAATGCAATCGATTTCAATATGCAAATAACTCATTAGTTAAATAAATGTTAGGTAGAAAAGGTTATATTTTTTGTGATAGTTGGGGGGGAGAAAGTAAAAGTTGGGTGAGTTCTGCTATAAAAACACCTGAATACACTCTATAAAATCATTCAGGTATCGCTAAATTAGTTCAGATTAGGGGGGGGGATAATATTGCAAACTATCAATACTGCAATGATTAAGCTTCCCAATGACGAAGTCCGCCAATGAGAAGCAGGAATTATTATGTGTCGTAATAATTTAATGAGGAAAAGTAATCGTTAGACCGCTAATTCAAAAAAGGCATAGACCCAAACCACTGCAGAGAAGATCGTTGGTGCAATGATTGAAGTGATCACGCCGCACAGTACTAAAGCAAGCGAACTGAAGGCCGCATCTTGTGGCGCCTTTTCTGCACTGGCTGCAGTCCCTAACGCATGGGAAATGGTTCCCATGGTAAGACCTCGTGCTATGGGACTTTTTATTCCTATTAAATTATAAATAGGGTAGGCAAAAATTGCACCGAACAAGCCCACTATCAATACTAAAATAGCCGCAATTGCAGCTTCTCCACCCAGGTGGCTGGATATTTCCATAGCAATAGGTGTGGTAACAGACTTACCAAGTAAACTGGCGACTAGGCTTAATTCTGCATGGAATAATGTTGCGATAGTGGCTGCCGTAATCATAGACATGATACTGCCGATCGTGCATGCAAGCGTTATGATTCGCCAATTAGCTCTGATCTGTGGAAGCTGTTCATATAAAGGATAAGCTAAGGCAACCACAGCGGGTTGAAGCATATAATTTATCCAAGAGTTGTCGGCATAATAGCGCTCGAACGGTACTTTTAGATAAGTAAGAATAGGGATCAAGATCGCGAGGCAGATCAGTAATGGGTTACAGAAAGGTGAATTAACTTTTCTGCTTACCCATCTAGCGAACATAAATACGATGACAGTGACAATTAACCACATACTCAATCCCTTCTTGTAAGTAAGTGATCAAGAAACAGCGCTAAGGAAACTAATACGATTAATGAACCACCTACAGCACTGGCTAAAATAGGCAATGCATTGTTAATCAGCATATCAATATGTTCCATTAGCCCAACACTGATTGGTACGAAAAGGAGTACCATAAATCGAATGATTATATTGGCTCCTGATTTAACCCATTTAGAAGGTAGTAACCCGCTCGCCATTGCCGCGAATAGCAATAGCATTCCGAAGATACTTCCAGGTATAGAAGTATCTAAAAATTGTTGGATGGCATTTCCTGCAGTTAAAGATCCAATAATGAGTACGAAAGATATTAAGCAGTAAATGATATCAATGAGCTTACTTTTTACATCCATAAATGTGGATAGAGCCTTTGTGGTTTGGAATGGTCAGAGTGCTAGCTAACAAGCTTTTCAACATATTGGTAAACAGATTTGAGAATCGCCATTTTCTTCTCATCACTCTCATGTTCATGAGCTAGATTTTCAAGATTTAGCATGTACTCCTCAATTCGTGTTTCATAAAAATCACGACAGTGGTTAGCCCAGCGTTGTTGCTCATTCTCATTGAGAGTTAATGGGAAGTGCCTTGCACGATAACGAAATAGCAGAGGTTCAATGCGAGCATCATTGAAGCTGATATCAAGTGCCGCGAGATTGTTTGGATCGGTTTCACGAATGATATCCATGGCTGCCTTGTCTGCAGGAGAAAAGAAACCGTCGTATAAGTGAGTATCGACATCGTCACTTTTTTCATAGTCCCTGTCGACTGTATACAAGCCTATCAGCTTCTCTCTTATTTCTGGGTTGTCTTTAATAATGGCTAGATTTTTTAAGCATTGTTGTCTGTCAATGCCGATTGTTTCGGCATTATTAGCCGTCAAAGTTTTAGCAGGGGCAATCACTGGGCATTTGTTTAAGTGAACCAACTTGATTGGAACTGGCAGTTCATCTTCTGATAATTCACTGCGTTTCGTGTAAAGCCTTTCACGTAGAGCATCAGAATCCAGTTCAAGCAGTGGAGATGGATCTTTTGCAAGATCAACCACAATAACCGCATTCTTGTTCACCGGATGCCAAGCAACAGGTACGACCCAGCTAGTGTAGTTGCAATCACGGCCAAACATGCCCGAAACGTGCATTAATGGTGTCATGTTTACAATATCAATCAGCTCATTTACTTTACGCTTGTGTCGCATGTTGTATAAGTAATCGTACATCTTAGGTTGAGCCGTTTTTAACTTTTTAGCGAGCTCAATGGTTGCGATTACGTCAGCCATGGCATCGTGAGCATTTTCATGTTCAATACCATTAGCTTTAGAGAGATGCTCAAGTTTAAAGCTTGGGTAACCTTCTTCATTTTCTGGCCACACAATACCACCCGGTCGAAGCGCATGGACAGCACGCATAACATCAAGCAAATCCCAACGAGAATTACCGTTCTGCCAGCTCCACGCGTAAGGGTCGATAAAGTTTCGGTAACAAGTATAGCGAGTCACTTCATCATCAAACCGAATGCTGTTATAGCCAAGGCTAGTGGTATTAGGTTTGGCGAGCTCTGCGTGTATTTGTGCGATGAACTCAGGCTCAGGAAGACCTTGCGTAGCAGCTTTTTGCGGAGTAATTCTTGTGATTAACGCCGCTTCAGGAGCAGGGAGATAATCAGAAGGTGGCTGACAATAAATCACCAATGGCTCACCGATGATATTAAAATCTTGGTCGGTACGTACACCAGCAAATTGGCTTGGGCGATCTTTAGCTGGGCTAGTTCCCCAAGTTTCATAATCGAAAAAGAAGTATGTCGGCTGGTTATCTGAGCTCATTGAGTATCCTGAACAGTAAATGTGGATTTACTGTGACTGAAGGTTAGTTTTGCTAAGTATCTGATAGTATGCGGCAGCGGTGCAAGGGTGATTCTTAATAAATTTAAGAAAAATGCCCGTCTTCTAGCCCGCTTCTGTGATTTATGGTTATTTAAAAAGCGCTCCGGTATGTGAGTCAAATAGAGAGTTAGTTGAAAAGCGCACTCTATTTTAGATATTAAAAAGCCCAATCATTCGTTTACAAAGAGTAAGTAATGATTGGGCTGTGATATTGAAGCACTAACAATATTAATTACTATCAATAATAAGTAATAACTACAGTCGAGCACTCTTATCCGTTTGATTAGTGATCACTTAAATGAGCTTAGTAATCAATCTGTTAGATTAAAACGCAGTTCGCTTGTAACGGCGGTAAACTGGTTGCCAGAAGTGCTGATCAATCGCTTGTTGTAACGCTTCATCGGTAATCTCTAAAGCAACGCCTTGCTCAATTGCTTTTTTGCCTACAGCAAATGCAATTTTCTTCGAAACAAGGTGAATTTCTTCTAATGGTGGAAGAAGCGCGCCACTACCGTTAATTGCAAGTGGTGAGCATGTTGCTAACGCACGACTTGATTCCATCAGCATTTCATCAGTGATTCGAGATGCGTTTACTGCTAGCACACCTAAACCAATACCAGGGAAGATGTAGCTGTTATTACACTGCGCAATAGGGTAAGTCGTACCATTATGAACAACTGGTTCAAACGGGCTACCTGTTGCTACTAATGCTTGTCCATCAGTCCAACGGATGATGTCGTTCGGTGTTGCTTCAACACGGCTCGTTGGGTTAGATAGAGGGAACACGATAGGGCGTTCGCAATGCTTATGCATCTCTTGAATGACTTCTTTACTGAATAAGCCTGGCGCACCAGAAACACCCACTAAAACGGTTGGTTTAGCATGGCGCATAACATCAAGCAGTGAGAAGCCGGTACCTTCACTTTCCCAATCTTTAGTATTGGCATTGCTTTGTACAAGACGCTGTTGGAAATCAAGCAGGTTTTGCATGCCTTCTTGTAGTAAGCCCCAACGGTCAACCATATAAACTTGAGAGCGTGCTTGTTGGTCACTGATACCTTCAGATACCATTTGAGCAATGATAGCTTCAGCAATACCACAACCTGCAGAACCTGCACCTAAGAAAGTCACGCGTTGATCAGAAAGTTGACTGCCCGCGGCTTTACACGCAGCAAGTAAAGAACCCACAGTAACAGCTGCTGTACCTTGAATATCATCGTTGAAACAACAGATGCGATCTTTGTAACGCTCAAGCAGTGGCATTGCATTCTTTTGTGCGAAATCTTCGAACTGAACTAATGCATCTGGCCAGCGACGTTGCACGGCTTGAATAAATTCTTCAACAAACGCATCGTAATCAGCACCTGTGATACGAGGGTGACGCCAGCCCATGTACATTGGGTCAGCAAGACGCTGAGGGTTGTTTGTACCAACATCTAACACAATTGGTAGCATGTAGGCTGGGCTAATACCGCCACAAGCCGTATACAAAGCTAACTTACCAATTGGAATCCCCATTCCGCCAATGCCTTGGTCTCCCAAACCAAGAATACGTTCGCCATCCGTGACCACAATAACTTTTACATTATGGTTCGTTGCATTGTTAAGAAGGTCATCGATACGCTCACGGTTCGGGTATGAAATAAACAAACCACGACCACGACGGTAGATGTTAGAAAAGTTTTCACAGGCTGCGCCAACGGTTGGCGTGTAAATGATAGGCATCATTTCAGAAATGTGATTTTGAACTAAACGATAAAAAAGTGTTTCATTCGTATCTTGGATGTTTCTTAAGTAGATATGTTTATCCATATCATTTTCAAAGCTGAGATATTGCTTATATGCACGTTCAACTTGCTCTTGAATTGTCTCGGTTGTTTCTGGTAACAAACCTTCAAGGTTAAAAGAGCTGCGTTCTTCTGCCGAGAATGCACTGCCTTTGTTAAGAAGTGGAGTACTTAATAAAGCAGGACCTGCATAAGGAATATAAAGAGGGCGTTTATCGTTGTTCATTGGGTGCCTAATGTGGGAGAAAGAAAACCGAAAAATGATAACGGTTTAGTTATTCAATTGTAAACAACTTCTACGTATTTCAACATGAGAAAATGGCATTCTCGTTCACTCGCCACACTTATCGAAATTCATTAAGAGAATTCGGTATACTCTGCTCACATTTTTCAAGCTTCGCATTCCATTTATGTCTGAATTACCTATTGATGAACACAAGTCCACTTTCACTCAGTTAATACAAAATAATCACTTGGTGGTAGAGGCTGAGACGGGTTCAGGCAAATCCACTCGTTTGCCTATATGGGCTGCAGAACACGGTCGAGTTCTTGTTGTTGAACCCAGGCGAATTGCGTGTACTTCACTTGCTACTTATCTTGCTGAGCAATCAGGTTGCGCTTTAGGTGAAAAAATTGGTTACGCTATTAAATTAGAGGCTCAATTTTCACCAGATACTGAAGTGGTATTTGTGACGCCTGGTGTGGCATTACGCTGGCTTGCTGACGATGGATTAAAGCACTTTGACATAGTGATGGTGGATGAGTTTCATGAACGTCGATGGGATATCGATTTGCTGGTGGCACTATTAAAAGAGAATAAAAGCCATCGATTGATTGTTACTTCAGCGACAATAGAAGGTGAAAAGCTTGCCGCCTATATTGATGGACAACGAATACAATGTGCAGGTCGTGTATTTGAGGTGTCATACCAATATAGAGCAAGAGACTCGCGACATTTACCAGACATACGTTCGATTGAGCAAAATGTACAAGCTGAGGTTGAAAGACAAATAGAGCATACCACTGGAGATATTTTAGTCTTTCTGCCAGGAAGGAAAGAAATCACCCAGTGTGCTCAGATGCTGGAGAAACTCAACGATCGACAACTCTACGATTTGCTCATTGTAAAGCTGCATGCTTCCGTCAGTGATGAAGAAAAGCACACGGCGCTTACCGTGAATGAGAAAAGAAAGATTATTTTAGCCACTAATGTCGCGGAAACATCCCTAACGATTCCGAATGTCGGGGTAGTGATTGATTCAGGTCTAGAAAGAAGGACCGTACAAAGGAATGGACGCACAGCGTTGAGCCTTAAAGCCATTTCTAAAGCGAGTGCAAAACAGAGAGCGGGTCGAGCGGGACGTATGATGAATGGTTTATGTATTCGTCTTTATGGTGAACATGCCGCTCTGGAATTAATGACTCCACCAGAGCTTCAGCGTGAAGAGCTAATAGAACCCATGCTTACTGCTGCAGCTTGTGGTAACCCGCTACAAAAATTGAACTTCCTAAACCCCTTACCTGAGCGTTCAGTAGAACAAGCCAAGCAGGCATTGTTGCTGATGGAGGCGGTAGATCATGAAGGAAAGATAACTGAGCATGGTTTAAAAATTGCACCGCTACCCATTGATGCGTTGTATGCCGATATTGTTACTCGAATCAGTGAAAAGTCTCTAAAAGAAGCCATGATAGACTTAACCGCTGCGTTATCTGTTCCGGCAAATTTGTATCAGTTACCTTCAAATAGTGAAGCATTGCAAGAATTGGCTTTGGTAGAGAAAAACGGCTGCGATATGAGTCTATTGATTGGTTTAGTTCGTGGAGGTACGTACCCACATATCCAAATAGATACCAATGCGTTAAATGAAGCAAAAGGCTTAGCAAAGCAGATGCGTGAGGTTTTTGAATTACCTCAAATTGAAGCTGCCTCTAGATACCAGCGCCAGCTACTATTAAAAGAGATTATGGAATTACATCCTGAGCTAGTGTTTGTTCGAAGAGCTAAAAGAAAAGAAGCTTTCTCAAATGAAATATTGGAAGTCTTACTTGGTCGCCAAAGCCGATTACCAAATGCTTCAGAAGCGATGCTTGTCTTTGATACACATAGCTTACCGGGGCGAGGAGTTAAACAAACCCTCACACTCGCTACTGTCACCGCTCCGCTACCACTTTCATTACTTAGTGAAGCTGAAATAGGTCAGTGGCATCAGGGAGGTACTATTGTAGAAAGCAATACAGTACATACAGAAATGTCGCTTATGTATGCCGGAAAAATAATCGCGACGAGATTACTTGAAGCGGAAGGCGAGCTTTCATTAAAGCCGATCATTGAATTGGTGAACCAAGATCTGCTCCTGCCTGGTTTAGCAAAGCTGAGAAGGCAAGAAATCAAATATTGGCAACTTTATGTGGCTTTAGGTTTGAGTGAAGCAGTTAAAAATACTGACGAGGTACAAGGCTTAACATTTGATAATTGGTTAGTCGAACAACTCAATTTATTAGGGGTTGAATCTCCTGAAGACTTAAGTTTATTTTCAAAAGAAGATATTTTGTTCGATGGCATTCCTTATTGGGAATATGAAGATTTCACTCAAAAGTATCCTTTCGATTTATGCTTGGGTGATCTTCAACTCTCGGTAGAATACTTAGTAAGTAAAAAGCTGGTTTATGTTATTCATAAAAGTGGTATAAGGAAAACGCTTCCTAAGCGGTGGGAATTACCAACGTGGAAAGGGTGGAGAATTCAGTATAAGAAAGCGAGTAAAATAGTTGATATCAAATAGTCGTTTAGTTTTTGCTGTGAAATATTAAACAAATAATGTTAGATATGATTATTCCGTACACAGTTTGTTACAGCCTTGCTTTTTATATGTCTTTTCTATCAAATTAAAGGGCATAAAAGACCATTCTCTTATATCCTATTGCTATATGGAAAGAGTTCGTAGATATTAAGTATATTGTGTTGCCAATGTGTCGGGGGACGATATGGACAAACAAAAAGAGACGTGTGTTGAATTTGATTACACTACTTTTCTTGGAGCCTCTTGTAATAAAAAATGGACGTTTTTAGAAGCACTGACCACGATTGCGCCGGTGTTTAGTACCGTTTGGCGAGATAGCATTAAAGAATTGTCGACGCCAGAGGACAGACTTTGGCAAATGGCTTTAAAGTCTATGTCATCTCGTAAAAGTGATGAGTCTAATATTGTGACTTTACTTAAATTGGCGAAGCTGGAAGGGATAAACGAACTTAAAGTAGTGATGCCTTACTCGCTAGAAGATGAGCAGATTGAGTATATTGAATCGAAAAGTCACCTTGTCATTGCTAATAAATCATTAGAAGAGTTTACGATTCGCTTATAAGTATTGTCCTTATAAAGACTTCGCTTATCAATACTTGAATATAGCCTAATTGAATACTGAAAGGACCTCATAAATGAGGTCCTTTTTTATTTGTTTCTTTCTAGCACTTAGTCATATGGTGCTTAGTCAATCAAATCGTATTGCGAACGCAGAATATCCACAATCTCTTGCTTCGGATTTTCGCTAAGAACGATCTTATTACCAGTGATTTTTTCTGCAATATCAGTATAAGTTCGAGATACAGACATTAAAGCATCAAGCGGTAATTCATTGTTCTGAGCTAATGCTTCACGTTCTGGCATGCGCTCTTTATTGAGAAGAATATCTGGATCAGGGAAGTAGTTTAGTAGGAACTGACGGAACCCTTCTTTAGAGTTTTCAACAATCTTACCGTTATTATATTCTGAAGTATCCCAAATACGAGATGAGTCAGGTGTACCCACTTCATCCATGTAAATCAGCTTCTCATTGCCTTTAGCATCATTGACATAGCCAAATTCAAACTTTGTATCAACAAATGTTTGTTCAACATTTTCCAGTGCTTGGCTGATAACAGTAAACCCTTCCTTCAGCAGTTTTTCGTAATGCGAAATGTCACTTGCCTTAGTGAAGTTGAATGCTTGATAGTTATCTTCAATGTTTTGACGGGTGATATTAACGTCATCGGCTTCAGGAACACCTGGAATACCTTTGAGAATACCTTTAGTTGATGGAGTGATAAGTAGTTCTGGTAGCTTCTTATCTTTCTCTAAGCCCTCTGGCATTCCAATGCCACAGAACTCTCGTTCGCCATTAGCATAAGCTCGCCACATTGAACCTGTGATGTATTGACGGCAAATCGCTTCAATCATGACTGGACGAGCTTTTTGAACTATCCACACGAACGGGTGAGGAATATCGAGAATGTGGCTATCAGCTAAACCATTATCTTGGAATAATTTAAACCAATGATTCGAAATGGCATTCAGTGCTGCACCTTTCCCAGGGACTCCTTTTAAATTCCCTTCACCTCGCCATATACAATCGAAAGCCGAAATACGATCACTAATTACCATGATAGCTAAGGGTGCATCAGGTGCTACGTCATAACCTTTTTCTTGGATTAGTCTTTGGCTATCTTCTTCGGTTAACCAATAAACAGAACGAACTTTGCCACTATGGACAGGTTTGTTAGTACGAATTGGTAGATCATCATTTACGGCAAGAACTTGATCAGCGAGGCTCATTTAGACATTCCTATCTTTTATCAAACGTCATACAGAGAGTGCGAGTACGCACGAGATTAGACGGGCATTATACCCAAACTAATTTTTGCTGCCACATGAAAAGCAAACGTTTGCTATTGTTTTTTTATAATAAAAAAACTCTATCCGCGATATGCGCGAATAGAGGCTAAAAAGGCAGGTTCTAAAAGTTGAATAAATTTAGTGGATACGGTCTTGTTCAGATGAAACGAAAAACACTTCACATTGGTACTGAGTCGCTAATTTTACTAATTGGGCTTGTTCAAATTGGCTGATGTTATTACTTGCCACAATAGCACTCGCATTTCTTGAAAGGATGGCTCTTTTGACTATTTCCGCTTCAGAGC
This sequence comes from Vibrio gallaecicus, assembly GCF_024347495.1. NCBI lineage: Bacteria > Pseudomonadati > Pseudomonadota > Gammaproteobacteria > Vibrionales > Vibrionaceae > Vibrio > Vibrio gallaecicus. Next base: position 1,411,482 of record NZ_AP025490.1, read on the forward strand.
AAACTTGAGATGGCTTCATATGAATGACTCGTTCACAGCAGACGTTGTGCTTTCTTAACTGCGAAGCCTCAGGGCGTGGTGTCTCAGCGGTAAAAAGAAGCCATTGTTGTTGATTAGACAGCAAAGCGATTCTTGAGAAAAGCGAGTGATTGCTTTTATGCGAAGATCGAATTGAAGAAGTTAATGAGCAGTGAAATAGCTGGCTAGGGTTTTGAGTCTTAACGTGTGCTTGAATCATTTTGCTGTCCTTATATACATGCTGTATGTGTATACAGTAGTTTTTGTTGTGTATAAGATCAAGCAGTTTTTGCTGTTAAAATAATCGCTATTTTATGATGGTTAGTGGGTTATCGAGTTAAGTGTTTGATTTTTAATGGATATTTATTATTAATCGGAAAGGTATGATTAAGGTGAAATGTGATAGAAGGCATACTGCAGATTTAAATCTATACAGTAGTTCGCTTGCTATACAGTACTTTTGGAGGCTGTACAGTAGTTTGAGAAAAGCTATCTAGATTTTTTTGGGAGATAGTGGTTATGCTTGAAATTTATAGTTTGTGTTGAGCTGGCGAGTACAGCACTTAATTCTGAGCCAAAACACAAAAAAGCGCTCAAGGCGCTTTTTTATGTCTTATGGTACTAATGCTTGTTTCGATGACTTATCTTAGATTCACTTGAGAAAGTTTCGATCTCATCTCTAATTCGCCGATATTGAATTGGCGAACGTCCATTGTTGCTAAGTCATTACATTTTTCGCATGAGTGATGGTGTTTTCCATCAAGATAATCATGCTTCATTACTAGGCTTGGCTGCTTACACCAATCACAAATGCCTTCAATTGTGAACATATCAAATCTCCTCACCTGTATATGTCAGGTGTATTTTCGCGGCAGATTATGACACAACTAGACATTAAAAGTTAATTCTTTGTTACTCGTTTTTGAGAGCGATATCGTTTGCTAGGCTAATAAAAATAAGAGTAAAGGAGAAATTGAGTAATTTACCCTATCTTAAATTCACTTTTTGGTAACATTTTGTAATATGGTTTTTAAAGACGCATTCAATCGTTTCATCTCATCATCACTTCCATGCAGATCTGGGTGGTAAATTTTTGATAATTGCTTATATCTAATTTTTATCGACTTAGGAGGTGGAATAGAATTCGCGCTATAGCCAAATAGTGCGCAAGCAATCTTTAGTTTTTGGACATCTTTAGAAGCTTGATATTTTTTGACTTCCCGGAACATTGCTTCTAATTGGCGCTTCTGTTGTTTAATAGTGAAGTTTTTGGATTTGATCTGAGCTTCTAATGCCTGATTTTGTTCATTTTCTTTGTGTGAGCGTTTAGCGCGGACCTTTGTGACAGTGATGGCTAACCCACAAAGTAATATCAATAATGCAGATATTGATAAATAGTCAGAGGTGACCAGCAAGGGGGCTGAAGTTGGTGCTCGATTTGGATCAATTAGTTCATCTGATGATTCTTCTTCACTAAAGGCACTATTGAGCTGTTCGATTTCTGATATCTGCTTCTCACGCCTAGCGTTAAACTTCGCTTCTAATACACGGCTGTAGCCATCTTGAGCCTTGTCATCGTAATAAGTGGCAACTTGATACCATACTTCAGCTAAATCAAGAGGGCTTAATGTTGAGGAAGGGTAGTGCTCATAAATCTTTGCGAGTTCTAGTGGTGCTGTGGGGTTACCTCTACTGGCAAGTTGGCTATACCAGCGAATAGCGGCTTGTGGGTTTCTCTCTGTTCCTATTCCTGACGCAAGAAAGTTAGCCAGTTTTAATTGAGCTTTTATATGACCATTTTCAGCAGCTTGAGAATACCAGTAAAAAGCATTGTCAGCGTTTGCTTCTACATCAACTCCAAGATCATACGATTGAGCAAGCAAATATTGAGATTGGGGATCTTGCTGTTGCGCTTTTTCAGTCAAACCAGTAATCGTGTCTGCTTGTGTAAAAGAAGCGGAGAAAAAAAATAGAGCGGTGATGATTCGTACTATTATTGACATAATAAATAATTATCTAATTCTAATAAAAAGGCTCAGTAATGATACTGAGCCTTTTTGATTATTTCAGAGGAAGAATCTGAATTTCTACGCGGCGGTTACAAGAACGACCTTGAGAAGTTTTATTATCACATATTGGGTAACGTTCACCATTACCACGTGCAATAGCACGTCCAGGGGCAACATCCTGTGAGATGAAGAATGAACGAACCGATTCAGCGCGACGCTCTGATAAAATTTGGTTTAATGATTCGCTGCCAGTGCTATCAGTATGGCCGTCAATGACTAAGCTGGTATCTGGGTATTCAACAAGAATACGAGAAATACCACGTAGCGTTTTGTGAATGCTTGGCTCAAGAGCATAAGAGCCGGACTCAAAGCCAATACCATTTTCTAAGCGAAGCAATAATTGGTTTTCACCGACACGTTCTACTTGCACGCCTGAATCTAATAACTCATTACGTAAAGCTTGTTCTTGCTGGTCGAAGTAATATCCAACACCACCACCAACAGCACCACCAGCAGCAGCACCAATAAGTGCGCGTTTGCGGCGATCTTTAGAATCATCACCGGTAGCTGCGCCTGCAACCGCGCCGGCAATAGCACCAATTAGAGCACCTGTTGTTGCAGAGTTTGTTTCAGATTCACCAGTTGTTGCGTTTTGACGCTGAGTAGCCTGACAACCAGTCAAGGCGATGGTAAGAGCAAGTGCGAGAGTGATTTTTTTCAAGTTTTAATCTCCGTATAATAATGCTGTGTCTAGCCATAAATAACCTTTCTTATGGTCAAAATATTGTTGCTTATGGCTAACATATTATTCTGTATAACAATGAGGCTAGACATTGTAAAGTTTTGGTTAAGCTTTACTTATGCGTTTAGCGGCTTGCGCCCCTGCAACTGGACGATTAACAGACAGTTTCCGCCCTTTTTTTAATCCAACCTCATAATCAGCTGTTAAGTTCTTCATTGCTTCACGTAGCTGCTGTTTAAATGTTTCACGATCGATGTTTTTAAATTCTTTATCAATATAGTTATTGATTTTATTGTTGGACTCGTCGTCTGGAGTGATAGTGGGTAGCTTTTCAAGTGCGCCTTCAACCCAACCCGAAACAAACGAATTTACACGACGTGTCACTTCCAAGGTGCTGGTTCCAGAACCTGCAAATCCATTTCTAAATTGACCGGTATGTTCATTCAATTCACGGTAGACAATATCAAAAGCAAAAGCGGCAAAAATAGCTCGGTCTGCTTCACCGATAAACTCAACACGCTTTAATCCTTTATGATTGAGCAAAACCGCTTCAACACCAAATTTGGTATTGATGCCGCGGATAACACGCAAAACTGTCGAACTGATATTTGCTGGTAATAAATGGCTAGACTGGGTTTTTCCCATCTTGATGAATTCAATATCGTCTTTCTCAAGACCATATTTAAGCATTAAATTATGGGCCATTTTAATCGCATTGGCCGCTTCATTTACGTTCGCTGAATTACCTAATTCAAGGCATTTAGCAATTTTTTTAAGAGCTTTTTTCTTATCCATCGACTAACTATTCATTTCCGCAAATTTAGAAAAGTCCGACATTTTACCTGTTTTCGTTAATAACAGAAAGCCCTAACTATTGAGAGGTGAAAAGAGTAAACGCAAATTTGTACTTATCAGGGATGGAAAGTATAAATGTTGAAGTACAGGACAAATCGATTAGCTGATGATTTTAAAAGTGATTATATTGTGTGTTAGGTAGGAAGTTTGAGTGACAATGCAAGGGATTGAGTAAAAAGTAGAGCCTCAGTCAGGGGACAAATAAAACGCCATCACATGTTGTGGATGGCGTTTTGTAGAATAGTAATTTAATAAAGCGCTTATGCTAAAGAACTAAGAACTTATGAGAAGCTTAGCTTTGGAATTAAATACCAAGCTCATCAAGCAGGTCCGCAGCTGAATCATTCTTGCTTGTTTCAGCTGGTTCCTGTTTATTTGTAGCCTGCATTTGCTTTTGTGTTGCTTCTAAAATGCTGTCTGGACATTCATCTTCAGCAACTTCAAATTCTTCAAGTTGGATAAACTCAGTTTTATCCATTGCAAGTTCAAGGTAGAAGATATTGTTGTTTGCTGTTGAGAATGTTACGCGTCTCGCTTGAGGGCGATCTAGGTTGGTATCAACAGACAAATTTACTTGCTTGTTTAAAGCCAGCATCTTTGGTTGGTTTTGCGTAATGTTGGTTTGTAGTTCTTTACGAATTTTATTGGTGAAATCGCCAACAAGTTGGTTCATTAACTCGCCTAAAACGTCGCCAACTTCATCTGAGGTATGAAGTACAGCAAGTTCGTCTTCTGGCATGCCCATGTTACGCATGTAGTTTGTGTAAATTTCTAATGCGGCTTTTGATGTGAAATTGATTACCACCAAACCAGAGAAACCACCATCAAATAATACAAAGCAACCAAAGTCTGGCTTAAGGCTAGTTTTGTTAATCTTTTGAACCATAGCTGAATACGATACTTGAGAAGCAGTGGCTGAAGTCAGTACGCCAGATACCGATTGGCAAAGCTTAAGTAGGATATCTTCTGTTGTGACTGTCTTGTTTTTTTTCATTGTTATATGCTCTTGAGGGTTCGTATTAACGAAATGTTATTCAGTATACTTCCTGATAAAATAAGAGGAAAGAGACCATTTCTTTCATTCTTGCATTGAGATTCTTATTTGATCACCTTTTTATATGAACTTATTAGTAGTAAAGTGACGAAATTCAAATAAATATATTAAAAACCACTCATTACCCATTGCTGATAGGATCAGCGAAGTAGGGGGCAGGAAGCAAATGTTACCAAGACTTCAACTCAATATTGATGTCGATCCAGTAGTTGTAAGCTTTTTACAGGAGTTAAAAGCGGCTGGCTTTACTGGCGATATCGAATCTCAATATTCTAGCCGCTTAGCGGTTGCCACTGATAACAGTGTCTATCAACAATTACCTCAAGCAGTTGTTCATCCTCGAACGACTAAAGATGTCACGCTTATTGGTAAGATTAGCTCACAATCCACTTATGAGAGAGTTACTTTTTCTCCGCGTGGCGGTGGGACGGGTACGAATGGACAATCACTGACAAAAGGTGTTGTTGTTGATTTGTCTCGTCATATGAATCAAGTTCTTGAAATTAATGAAAAGGAAGGCTGGGTTCGTGTTCAATCTGGGGTTGTTAAAGACCAGTTGAATGATGCTGTTCGCCCATTCGGTTATTTTTTCTCTCCAGACCTTTCTACCAGTAATCGTGCAACGCTAGGTGGGATGATTAACACAGATGCTTCAGGTCAAGGTTCGTTGAAATACGGCAAAACATCCGATCATGTATTGTCTTTACAAGCGGTTTTTGCTGATGGGTCGTGTTTAGAGTCTGATCTATCGCATGGGTTGCCAAGTGACGGTGAATTTGCTTTCCAAGCTCTAGCTGTAACAGAAACTGTTTGCCGAGAAAAACGAGCGGAAATCCTTAATAAATTCCCTCCACTTAACCGCTTTCTAACGGGTTATGATTTAAAAAATGCCATTGATGAACAAGACGACAGTTTCAACCTAACTCGTGTTCTGTGTGGTGCTGAAGGCTCACTTGCTTTTATTACTGAAGCAAAACTCAATTTAACACCCATTCCTAAAGCCAGAACTTTGGTGAACGTGAAATACAACTCGTTTGACTCAGCATTGCGTAACGCTCCCTTTATGGTCGAAGCGAGTGCACTGTCTGTTGAAACGGTTGATTCAAGAGTTTTAAATTTAGCAAAACAAGATATTGTTTGGCATACCGTAAGTGACTTGCTGACCGACGTTCCTAATAAGGAAATGCTTGGTATCAACATGGTTGAATTTGCGGGGCAAAATGAAGCGGAAGTTGAAGCGCAAGTTAAAGCTTTGACTGTGCAGCTTGAAACTATGCTAGAGACAGAACAAGCCGGTGTCATTGGTTTTCAGGTATGCAGTGACCTCTCCAGTATTGGTCGTATTTATAACATGCGAAAGAAAGCTGTGGGTCTGCTAGGAGCTGCAAAAGGCAGTGCTAAACCTGTGGCTTTTGCTGAAGATACTTGTGTTCCGCCAGAGAACCTTGCTGATTTTATTGTTGAGTTCCGAGAGCTACTTGACAATAAATCGCTTAATTACGGCATGTTTGGACATGTTGATGCAGGTGTACTTCATGTTCGTCCCGCTTTAGATCTCTGCGATCCAAAGCAAGAAGCGCTAATGCATGAGATCTCTGATGAAGTGGTCAAGCTGGTGGCGAAATATGGCGGTTTAATGTGGGGGGAGCACGGGAAAGGCTTCCGTTCAGAATATGGTCCTGACTTCTTTGGTGATGAACTGTTTACTGAACTGAGAAGAGTGAAAGCAGCATTCGACCCTCATAATAAGATGAATCCAGGTAAGATTTGTACACCACTTGATAGTGATGCTGAGTTGGTAAAAGTTACTGATACTAAGCGTGGGTACTACGACAGACAAATAGATGTAAAAGTACGCGATAGTTTTAAACAAGCCATGGAGTGTAATGGCAACGGTTTGTGCTTTAACTATGATACGAGCTCTCCAATGTGTCCTTCAATGAAGGTGACCGCTGATCGCCGTCATTCTCCGAAAGGACGAGCAGGGCTAGTAAGAGAGTGGTTACGTCAATTAACGGAACAAGGTATCGATATACTCGACTTAGAAGCGCAAGCTCTTAAGAACGATACGCCGGTTAAAACGATGATCGATCGAATCCGCAATAGCGTAAATAAGCGTCATGAGTATGATTTTTCACACGAAGTGTATGAAGCCATGAATGGCTGCCTAGCTTGTAAGGCTTGTGCGAGTCAGTGTCCTATTAAAGTGGATGTCCCAAGTTTCCGCTCACGCTTTTTGAATATTTATTACTCTCGTTACCAACGTCCTGCAAAAGACTACCTTGTTGCTAATATTGAAACCATGCTTCCGTTGATGGCGAAAGCACCCAAAGTGGTGAATACCGTTATTTCACAGAAGTGGGTAGCAAGCTTAACTGCAAGTACGGTTGGTTATATAGATACGCCCTTAATGTCTGTACCGACTTTATCTAAGCGTGTATCGAATAAAAACCTTCAACTGTTCGATTTACAATACCTTGCTGGTTTGTCTTCAGATGAAAAACAGCAGCATGTTTTGATTGTTCAAGACCCATTTACCAGCTTTTACGATGCAGAAGTGGTCGATGATTTTATCACCTTGGCACAAAAATTAGGTAAAACCCCGGTTCTTCTGCCATTTAAACCAAACGGAAAAGCTCTGCATATTAAAGGCTTCTTAAGTCGATTTGCTAAGGATGCAAAAAGTACGGCTGACTTTTTATCAATGGTGGCCGAGTTAGGGGTACCTTTGGTGGGCGTTGACCCTGCTTTAGTTCTTTGTTACCGAGATGAATACTTGGAAGTGCTTGGTGATAAGCGAGGAGAATTTGATGTATTAACGGTGCATGAGTGGCTATACCCAAGATTAGAGGAGTTTGACGTTCAGTCGAGTGACTCAGAAGCTTGGTATTTATTTGCACACTGCACTGAAAAGACAAAAATGCCCAACGCTGAAAAAGAGTGGGGGGCCATATTTACTCATTTCGGCGCAACGCTAAACACAGTACCTGTTGGTTGCTGTGGTATGGCAGGTACTTTCGGTCATGAAGTGGATAAATTTCAGATGTCGAAAGACATCTACGGTTTAAGTTGGAAGCCTCGATTGGAAGACTTACCGAAGGAGCGTTGTCTAGTTACGGGTTATTCTTGCAGAAGCCAAGTCAAACGTTTTGAAGGTGAAAAGCTCGCACACCCGTTGCAAGTGCTTGCTAAACTCATTTAAGATATTTATTAAGCCTAGCTCCTTGCTAGGCTTTTTTATACCGATTGATTAGCCCTGTTATGCCTTTGCGTTTCGAGGGTTAGTTATAAACACATCAAAGCAAGGATGTTAGATGAAGACTCTTGAATTAAAAATTCCCCCGGTAGCTGTATTCTTGTTTATTTTGTTATGTTCATATGGATTTAGCCAATATGTTGAATTCGGTGGTGTAGAACTACCGCTCCCTACTAGCTTATTGCTCGTAGGGATTATTATTAGTGCGGTTATCGGTCTGTCTGGTGTCTGGGAGTTTAGAAAGCATAAGACGACAGTAAATCCAACGAAACCAGATGGCGCTTCTACTATCGTCGATTCAGGTGTTTACGGATACACCCGCAACCCAATGTACCTAGGGCTGTATATTCTTTTGTTTTGTATTGGTTATTATTTTCAAAACCTAGTGAGTATGTCGTTCAGTTTTCTGTTTGTCACATACATGAATCAGTTTCAAATAAAGCCTGAAGAAAAAACGTTAGAGCAACTATTTGGTGCGAGCTATGTTGATTATAAGCAGAAAGTAAGACGGTGGATTTAGAAGGTTTAACCAGTGAATTGATAATAATTGTCATTTATAAAGTATGGATCACATTTATTTATTAGCGAGCTTTTACGTGTTTGTTGTATGAATTAGATTTCACCTGAATTTATAATAAATATATAAGGTTAGGTTATGAAAGGTTTGCAAGCTACATTGCTCGCTCTTAGCATTTCGGTCGCAGGTTTATCGTCAGTATCTGCACAAGATGCTTCTTCAAGAATTATCAATGGTACGGAAGCCGCTGAAGGAAGCTGGCCATTTATAGCTGCGCTTGTGATGAAAGACGCAGACCCGTATCAAGGTCAATTTTGTGGTGCTAGTTTTATTGGTGAACGCTATATTTTGACTGCAGCTCACTGTACTGAAGGCTTGGAGTCACAAGACATTGATGTGGTGGTTGGGTCTTCGGATCTGTCTGCTTCTGATGTTGAAGGTTCGCGTTATGCAGTTAAGCATATTTATACGCATGAGTCCTATGTCTCTGCATCATCTGGTCATGACATTGCGGTAATTGAGTTGTCTGAAGCCGCATCAAAAGTAGCGATTCCCCTACCTGATCAATTTTTAAGAAATGACTTACCAACAGGTGAAAGTTTAACTGTGATGGGGTGGGGTAATCAGAATAACCAGTCTGATCAATTTGTCAGTTCTAGTAAACTTCATCAAGTGAATGTTCCCCTTGTCTCTCAAAGCGTTTGTCGTACTGCATCGCACCCTTTATACCGATCCATTGGCGATGACGCATTTTGTGCTGGCTTTCCACAAGGTGGATATGATTCATGCCAGGGTGACAGCGGTGGACCAATCGTTGTAAATCATGGTGGAACGACAAAACAACTTGGCATCGTAAGTTGGGGGATCGGCTGTGCAGATGAAAACGCATACGGCGTTTATACGAACTTGAGCCACTTTACGGATTGGATTGCTACAGCTACTGGTGGTTTTAGTTACAACCAACAAAAAGATTTAGGAGTAAAACCACCGGGTTCAAATACTCATACCTTTGACTATACGAATAATACCGATGTCGCAATTAAGATTAGTAACATTTTTGAAACTTCGGGTTTAGCTGTTCAAAGTTCAAATTGTTCAAATTTACTAGTGGGTGAAACTTGCCAAGTTACGGTTGATTTTAATGTAACGAAGCTTGATTTCGACTCTATTAATATTGAGCTTACAACGGATCACCCTTTGTATTCTAAAGTGAAATCGAAAGCTTCATTTATTGGTGCAACAACGGCGGTGCAAAGTGTAAGCAGCTTAGTTGATATTACGAATTCTGGTGTATTTAATACGGCACAGTGGGAATCTAGAGATGGTTACATTGCTTCTTCAGAAATTGGTGATAATGAGAAAACGGCATTAATTATCGAAGGTGTTCCAAGAGGTAGATTAACAATACAAATCGGTGTATCGACTGAAAGCGGTGCTGATTTTATGAAGCTATATGCAAATGGTACTCAAGTCGCTCAAATGTCGGGGGAACTAGTAGAATCGCAGGATATATACCTTTCTAAAAAGCTAAATACTATTGTGGTTTTTTATGAAAAAGATTTAAGTTTATCTCGAGGAACGGATGACGTTAGGCTTTTAGATTTCCAGCTTACAGAAAGCTCTGATAGCTCACAAGGTGGTGATAACGTAGCAAGAAGCTCAAGTAGCGGCGGTACATTTGGTCTTTATGGCTTGTTTATGATATTTGGTTTTACCGTGTTAAGAAGTATTCGCTCACGTATAACTAAATAAAATTGAGTTAAATGAAAAAGGTCTACTTAGTAAGTAGACCTTTTTTGATTCTATTCTTAAGCATTAAGCATTAAGCATTAAGCATTAAGCATTAAGCAGCGGCAGCGAACTGCGCTAGGAACATTTCTTTACGTTCGTTGAATCGATTCACTAAGTCATCAACAGATGCTTGATCATATGGCTTAAGACCACTTGCAACCATACGCTTAATTCCAGTGCCAACTACTTCACCATCTTCTTTGAAATCAAAGTTCAGTGTTACCACGCCACGTTTCCCATCAACATCGAATGTTGCACCAGAAAAAGTAAGTTCAGGGTTAGTCAGGTCTAGGCGTGAAAATTCAATTTCCATGCTTTCGTAAATAACCAGAGGACGTTGGCAATTGATCATCATTTGTTGTTCTTCCATAAGAGGAACCATGATGTGAGGAAAGTTCATGCCTGAAAATTGCACATAATTTGTTACTACATGCTCTATGAATGCAGGGTCATGGCTCTTTTCACCTTCAGAGCTCATATGAAGGTATTCTTTTCCGTTATTATCGATTAACGCACTTTCAGTATTGCACTTATCATCAACTCTTAAAGCAATCCCATCATTAACCATCCCAGAAAACTTGAAACGCATTTTTTGGCTAATGCCTTCTTTTTTCAGAAGTACAGCGAACAGAAGATCACCCGGTACGCAAAAACGTTTATTGTCTTCGTCGTGTATTGGATTGAAGTCAGCGGCTACTTTTTTTGCAAAGTGGCTTGCTTGTTCACGAGTGAATTGGAATTGGTTGTCTTGAGTCGAAAAATACGGTGTCAGAAACATAGAATCGCTATTAGTAATCAAATCTGCGGCGGATTATATCCAACAATGGTCATTTCAATGGTCTATCCAGTTGGTAAGGTTGCATAAGTGACTATTTAATATGGTGATTTTCTAAATATGTGAGATGCCTATAACGTGTAAAATAATTTTTTAATGATAGCTGGTGGTTATATTTGTTAGAAAGGGCTAAAAATAGCCCTCATATATTATGCTGCCAGGGTATTCGATCATTACTAGATAGTGGTTGAATACCCGCTAGAGGCTAGAGGCTAGAGGCTAGAAGCTAGAAGCTAGAAGCTAGAAGCTGCACATCAGTCCTTCAGGCATAAGGTGGTTATGTACTGAAAGTTTTAATAGTAAATTGGCTTTTTCGATATCAGGAGCGAAGTAGCGATCCTTGTCATAGAAGCTTACCTTCTCACGTAAGATCTGTTTAGCTTCTTCAATTCGAGCAGATGATTTATTCGGTGCTCGGAAGTCGATACCTTGAGCTGCAGATAAATACTCTACCGCTAAAATTCCTCGCGTATTTTCGCTCATGTCACGTAGACGGCGCCCTGCGAAAGTAGCCATGGAAACATGGTCTTCTTGGTTTGCAGATGTTGGCAGGCTGTCAACCGAGGCAGGGTGAGCAAGAGTTTTATTTTCACTAGCCAGAGCGGCGGCCGTCACTTGAGCAATCATAAAGCCTGAATTCACTCCACCATTATCAACAAGGAAAGGTGGAAGTTTACTCAGCGCACTGTCGATAAGCAAAGCCATACGTCGCTCAGAAAGGCTGCCCATTTCAGCAATGGCTAAAGCTAGGTTGTCAGCCGCCATCGCGACAGGTTCTGCGTGGAAATTACCACCAGAAATAATGTCGCCATCATCTGCGAATACTAGCGGGTTATCTGATACTGAGTTCGCTTCGACTTGTAGAATGTCGGCGGAATTTCTTATCTGCTGTAAGCAAGCACCCATGACTTGAGGTTGGCAGCGTAGTGAGTAAGGGTCTTGCACTTTTTCACAAGCGGTGTGGGACTCACCAATTTCACTGTTTTGATCAAGCATATAACGATACGCCATAGCAGCGTCCATCTGTCCTCTATGACCACGTACACGGTGGATTCGTGGATCAAACGGACGTCGGCTACCAAGTGCAGCATCAACCGACATTGCACCACATACGGTTGCTGATGCAAAAAGGTCTTCACTCGCAAACAAACCTTCTAAAGCGAATGCAGTCGAAGCTTGCGTACCATTTAACAGAGCAAGCCCTTCTTTTGGTGCTAGCGTGATCGGTTCTAACCCTGCAATCTGCATGGCTTCTAAACCCGAAATGATTTTCCCATTATGGCGAGCTTCACCTTCACCAAGTAATACAGTGCTCATATGCGCAAGGGGAGCTAAGTCACCAGATGCGCCAACTGAACCTTTTTGCGGCACACACGGGTAAACCTGTGCGTTAACCAAGTCAATCAGGGCATTAATTACTTTAAGGCGAATACCAGAATAGCCGCGCGAAAGGCTATTAATTTTTAGCACCATCATCAGGCGAACGGTTTCATCTGACATTAGTTTGCCAATACCAGCAGCATGAGAAAGTACGATGCTTTTTTGTAAAGTTTCCAAATCTTCAGGGGCAATTTTGGTGTTAGCTAATAAGCCAAAACCAGTATTGATACCATAAACAGTGCGATCTTCAGCAATGACTTGCTCGACCACTTTCATGCTAGCTTCGATATTTGGAATAGCCGCTGGATCTAGAGATAGATTGACCGGGCTACGGCTAATTTTACGAAGTTCAGGAAGGCCTAGCTGCCCAGGTTTTAGTAGTAAATTCAACATGTTTTCATCTCCAGACATTAAAGGCGGCTTAGTTCTTCGTTTAGCATTGGTAAATCAAGTTTTTGGTCTTTCGCGCATTGTTTTGCAATGTCGTAACCGGCATCAGCATGACGCATGACACCTGTTGCTGGGTCATTATGTAAAACACGTGCGATGCGCTGTGAGGCGTCATCGGAGCCATCACAGCAAATAACCATTCCTGAGTGTTGAGAGAAGCCCATGCCAACTCCACCACCATGGTGAAGTGATACCCATGTTGCACCGCCTGCAGTGTTAAGAAGGGCATTCAGTAGTGGCCAATCTGATACCGCATCTGAACCGTCCATCATACCTTCTGTTTCTCTATTCGGGCTTGCAACAGAACCCGAATCTAAATGGTCACGACCAATCACAACGGGTGCTTTAAGTTCACCATTCTTTACCATTTCATTGAAGGCTTGTCCTAGACGTTCACGATCTTTTAATCCAACCCAACAAATACGAGCCGGTAAACCTTGGAATTGAATACGTTCACGGGCCATATCTAGCCAATTGTGTAAATGTGGGTTGTCTGGAATGAGTTCTTTTACTTTTTGATCTGTTTTATAGATATCTTCAGGATCGCCAGATAAAGCAGCCCAACGGAATGGCCCAATGCCTTCGCAAAATAAAGGTCTTATATAGGCCGGAACGAAACCTGGGAAATCAAAGGCATTTTCGACACCTTCTTCTAATGCCATTTGGCGAATGTTATTACCGTAATCAACGGTTGCTGCGCCTTTATATTGAAGATCTAGCATCGCTTGAACTTGAATTGCCATAGATTGCTTTGCCGCTTTAACGACTTTAGCTTCATCAACTAAGCGCTCTTGTGCTGCTTTCTCCATTGACCAGCCTTGTGGCAGGTAGCCATTTAGAGGGTCATGAGCTGAAGTTTGATCGGTTACCACATCTGGGGTGATATTACGTTCTACAAGTTCAGGGAATACATCAGCGGCATTACCGAGTAGACCAACAGAGATTGGAGTGTCAGACTCAGTAATCATTGCCATTGCTTCATCTATACTAGTGGCTTTTTTATCCACATAGCCAGTACGAAGTCGGTAATCGATACGAGATTCATCACATTCAACTGCGATCATCGAAAAACCAGCCATCGTTGCTGCTAAAGGTTGAGCACCACCCATTCCACCAAGCCCACCAGTTAGTACCCATTTACCTTGCGCTTGACCTTGGAAGTGCTTTTTAGCAATCGCTACAAATGTTTCATAAGTACCTTGGACAATCCCTTGAGAGCCAATGTAGATCCAACTCCCAGCAGTCATTTGCCCATACATCATTAAGCCTTCTTTATCTAGCTCATTAAAATGCTCCCAATTTGCCCAATGCGGAACAAGGTTGGAATTTGCAATGAGTACGCGCGGTGCATTTTTATGTGTTGGATATACACCAACCGGCTTACCTGATTGAACCAGCAGAGTTTGGTCATCTTCTAGTCGTTCAAGTACCTCTACAATTTTGTCGTAACATTTCCAATCTCGAGCAGCGCGACCAATACCGCCGTATACCACAAGAGCGTGTGGGTGTTCTGCGACATCCGGGTCTAAATTGTTCATTAACATACGCAGAGGCGCTTCGGTTAACCACGATTTAGCTCGTAGTTTTGTACCATGTGGTGCTCGGATTTCACGAGTTGTATCGAGGCGAGGGTCACTAGAGTGATGATCCGTCATTTGAAACTCCTTATTTTCACGTATTGGTTTATGTCGTTATTTTTATAAATGATGAGTTAACGATGCATTGATGATCGTTTTATAAGTAAATGAAACTTGTAGGTTTATTCTTTGTTTTGCATTGCATTGACGATATCCCAACATAGCCGAGCAGCTAAACGCGCGGTTTGCCTATCTATGTCGAAATTTGGATTGTATTCGGCGATATCTGCGATCAAGAGTTTTGATTTTTCCTGCAATATTCGAGTGAATAGGGGAGCGATGCTATCGTAACTGACTCCTCGCGCAGCTGGAGCGCTGACTCCCGGCGCTGTTGCTGCAGGAAACACATCTAAATCAATGGTGAGGTAGATAAGATCACACTCACCAATGAAGTGTTCTAGCTGATCCAAATGTTTGTTGGTATTTGGGAGTGATAACTCACTATCTTCTACATACCACACACCAAGGTCATTGGCTTTTTCAAATAATGCGGCGGTGTTGCTAGCTCGGCTTACTCCCAAGCATGCATAGTTAAATGGCCAGCCATGCTGCTGACATAAATGCTGAATTTGGTTAAATGGAGTGCCTGAGCTCGGCTTTACTTGTGCGATATCACTTTCAAAAGCTCTTAGGTCAAAATGAGCATCAAAGTTAATGATACCAATCTTTGGTTGAGTGACTTCTTGGGAACTATTTCTAGCTAGAGTCCCTTGTTTATCAAGTGAGCTTTGCTTGCCTAAAAAGTTTTGTTTACCCAGTATGTATTGCGAAAGCCCTTGAAAGGAAGCCCAAGCAACTTCATGACCGCCACCTAGAGTAATGACTTTAGTCTTTTCCAGAGCATGAGCGATTACGTTGGCACATTGCTTTTGGCTGGACTCAAGTTCATCTTCTTCACATTCTATGTCCCCTAAATCAAAGATTGGCGAATCTTGATGCCAAGCCATATTGGCTAAAGCTTGACGGATTAAATTTGGTGCTTGTTTTGCACCAATTCTTCCTTTGTTTCTTGCTACGCCAGCATCGCTTGCAAAGCCTAAAATTGAAACCGCCATACTAGCTTGACTGTCTTCATTTTTAGTAAGGTCGGAAACACACTTTATCTGCGTGATGTGGTGAAGACGGGTGCCTTGATCACCATCTTCTGCATCATGGCGACCTTGCCATGTGAAATTGTGTTGTGTTGTCGGTAAATCTATATCTGCTTTGTGGTCGTTAGGTAAATCAGTCATGACAAATCACCCCATTAACAATACGTTTGAAGAGCCTTGGAACACCTACTTGATAGCTTAAGTCAGCAGGGTGTTCGATATCCCAAATAGAAATGTCAGCCTCCATTCCTACTTCTAAACGTCCCCTAGTTTGAGGATGACCGATTGCTTTGGCTGCATGGCATGTAACACCGCGAAGCGCTTCTTCTGGGGTGAGACCAAATAAAGTGCAGCCCATATTCATCATCAAAGTAAGGTCGGCGAACGGGGATGTCCCAGGGTTAAAGTCAGTGGCGATAGCCATTGGAATATCTTTCTCGCGGAGTAATTGAATGGGAGGCAGTTGTGTTTCACGCAAAAAGTAAAAAGCACCGGGTAGCAAAGTTGCGACGGTATTACTGTTGGCAAGCGCATTGACACCATCACTATCAAGATACTCAATATGGTCGACGGACAGTGCGTTATAGCTGGCTGCTAATGCACTACCACCTAAGTTAGAAAGCTGCTCAGTGTGTCCTTTAATGGTAAAACCATTGGCTTTAGCGGCACAAAAGACTTTTTCGGTTTGCTCTAAATTAAAGCCAATGGATTCACAAAAAACGTCTACTGAATCTGCAAGGTTTTCTTGAGCTGCTGCTGGAATAATTTCTTGGCAAACATAGTCGATATATTTATCAGGCTTACTTGCGTATTCAGGTGGTAGAGCATGGGCTGCAAGTAAAGTAGTGCTGACTTTAATTCGTTTGTGATCTTCTAGCGCTTTTGCTGCCCTAAGCATTTTGAGTTCATCATCAAGCGTTAGACCATAACCAGATTTTACTTCAACACTGGTGACACCACTTCGAGTTAGACCTTCTAGTCTTGGCAAGGCAAGTTCTATTAACTCACTTTCAGAGGCATTTCGGGTGGCTTTGACGGTTGAAAGAATGCCGCCACCTTGTTTTGCAATAGTTTGATATGGCACTCCGTTAAGGCGCATTTCAAATTCATTTGACCGATTACCAGCAAAAACAAGATGCGTGTGACAGTCAATTAAGCCTGGTGTCAGTACTCTATTTTGGCAGTCAATGACGGGATATTGAGCGTTAAGGTCAGGAATTGATACATCAGCATGACTAGAGATAGATTCAATTTTTCCAGAACTGATAACAACAGTCATTGGCTGCGAAGGAAGGTATCCTTCAGTCCCTTTAGACATTGAAACTATGCGTGCATTTTTTAGTATCAAATTCATTTTTAACCTAAAGTATTTGGATTGTTTAAATGTATATACAAATAAATAGGTTAAAAATGAGTTTGGATCAAGTTGATGTTACGAATATGTGATCAATAAATAGAATGAAATGCTTTAATCAAGCAATACTTTAGAGCTTAATTTGTATTTAGAGCCCGGGTGATAGAGTAATGCCAAGCTAATTAAGCGATCTTTACTCCATGTTCTTCTGTTCAACAGTAAACAAGGTTCTGTGCTAGATAACTGAAGAGTTTCTTTGATTTTTTCATCCGGAATGATCGCCTCAACCGTATGCTCAATTGCCGTTAAAGGGCAAGTTTCTGAGAGATACTGATTGGGTGTTTTCTTGGCAAAATCTTGTGTTAAATAGTCGGGCACTGAATGAATGTTTACCCAGCGAACTTCTAGTTGTATGGGCTTATCATCAGCATAGTGAATTATTTCACTATAAAAAACTTTAGAATTCAGCATGATGCCTAGGCGTGTTGCTGTGGTTTCATCAGCATGTGTTTGTATCTGACTGAGGACTGTATTCTTATATACCTGACCGCGAGCCCTTACTTCCTGAGATATATTATTAATATCGAGAAGCGGAGATTCTGCTTTTTCAGTTGGTGAGCAGACAAAGGTTCCAAGCCTTGGCTTCCTTATTAATTTCCCTTCGCTAACTAAATCACGAATGGCTTTGTTTACCGTCATCCGACTTACATTAAATTGCTCCGTCAGTTCTAGTTCGGTTGTGATCTTATGACCAACAGGCCAGTGACCACTCTCAATTTTAGTGTCTATAAAGGATTTGATTTGTAGGTATAACGGTTTATTTGTCATAAGTTAACGCCTAATTGACTATACAATTAGAGTAACTGATTCATTATTAATTACAATATTTTCACTGTTAATGTCAGCCCTGCTCTTATAAATGCTGTAAATAACTTGCGAAGAGTGAATGAGTAAGGATATTTTGTAGCGGATAAAAGAGTTATGAAAAACATAGAATTAGAAAGGAAAAGTTATGCTTAACAAACTGAAAGCGTCATTAGGTATTGGTGCAGCGAAAGTAGACACTGTGTTAGACAGCATTGAAGTATTCCAAGGCGGTGAATTGTCTGGAACCGTCAATATTGTTGGTGGTGATGTGGAGCAGCAGATTGATGCGATTAACATCGTTCTTAATACTGAAGTAAAAGTGGAAACAGAAGACAGCACCAGTTATGAAAATTTTTCGCTTGGCAGAATTCAGGCAGTAGACGCATTTGTTATTCAACCAGGTGAAACAAAGCAAGTACCATTTAGAATGTTGCTTAATGATGAAACACCAGTAACCGCTCTAAATGCATTAAAGAATCAAAGCCATGTTTGGGTAGAAACAACGTTAGACATTGATTTTGCGATTGATCCGAAAGATCGTGATTTTGTTGTAGTGAAACCTTTACCGGTTGTAGCGAAAGTCATCGAAGCGATTGAAGCGTCTGGTATGTCGATGGTAAAAGCTGACGTTGAGAAAGGTTTCCTTAATGGCAATACTTTTGCTTCACGCTCTGGTTGTTACCAAGAAATCGAATTCCGTTCAGGTGGCTTCGTTAACACAAAAGAGATTGAGCTTTCGTTTATTGTGGAAGGGCAGGTGATTCATTGTTTAGCTGAAGTTGATCGCTCAATGAGTTTCCGTGGTGATCAATATATTTCATTCAGCTTGCCTGTTAATGCTTCAGACTCTGATATTCGCAATGCAGCTTCAAGAGTGCTTAGTGTTTAAATATGCCATCGATTTAGAGGGCTGTTCACAGCTCTCTTATTATTTTCAAAGTCATCAAGAGACACACTTATAAAGCTATAAAGCTATAAAGCTATAAAGCTGTACTCTCGCCAACGCTAATATTAAAAGAGTATTTAAAATATCCTAGAAGTCAGGGTTCAGTTACTTCGGAATTGGTATCGATATCCTATTTGAAAGGCAATATCAGTAGAATTATCCATATTCACGACATTCTCTACAAATAGTAACTCAATTGCCGAATTTTCCATTCGATACCGGTAACCTGCTAGTATTTCATGCACAGCAAAAGATAGATCAGAGATCCCATTTTCTGCTCCTTCATATAAACGATACTCAAGATGAAGTTCGTGATTTTCTATAAACTGAAATTGATAGCCTCCCGCCCAAGAATACCTCAAAGTATTGTGTGGTAAATCTCCAATGGTTTGCGCATCGTATTGATATACCACACCCACATTGGTGAACAAACTATGGTCAGCCACTCTGAATTCATAATTTAATTGAAGAGATTGTTCTAGTTGGTGACCTTCAAATGCACCGTTTGGCACTCGGTTATAAAAAATTGATGTCCCAGCAGATAAGCCATGATGTTCAACTGCTATTAGTTGGTACTGCGCATAAAAGGTGAATGCACTACTTATAGTATCCCCTTCAAAATCATCCACCCTGATATTGTACTTTGGTACAGCAATATTGAACTGATGATCATCGACTTGATCCCTGCCATTATGTTGGATGCTAAAGAACTCATGGAAACCTTCAATTGGACCATCTAAATAATTATTTGAGGCGTAGTTCCAACGGTAGTGGAGGTCTAACTGAAGTTGAGGTGTAGCTTGCCATTTCGTACCGATGAAAAGTTGATTTTGATAATAATCGGCTCGGTAGTCACGAGTTTTTATCCAAATACTTGCAGCTGTTAAAGCTGAATACATCTCAGTTGAACCGTTTTCCATCGAATAACCAGAACGTAGTTGGGGGGTGAGGCTGTTTGTTTGAAGAGGAGCTTGAGCGTAACTGAGTAACGGACCAAAATTTGGTGTTGAATGTGGCTCGGAGGCTGATAGCTCGTCAATCGCAAAGCTTTGGCTTGTGTAGAAAAAGAATAGTGCCGCGAAGATGAAATGCGTGATATGAAGTGTCATCTTGTTTATATCGAGAGTAATCAAATCATAACCCGGCTCAACGACTTTTCTCATACTAGCCTCCATGCAAAGCATAATTACTAATAGGAAAAGTCTAGTTAGATAAATGATAGATATCTAATTAATTACGTAAACTGTTTCTTAGTATCTATATGTTGCTAATAGACCGAAATTTGTGTCGTCAATTGAAAGAGGGTGTAAATAGAGGGTATTTAGAAAGGAGAGTGAGGCAGTTGAAAGCTCTGTTTGATAGCTTTCCCGAGGCGGAAAGCTATCAAACAGAGCTTATTAATTAAATCGTTAATTAGAAAGAACAATCTTAGGTGAAATGACGACAGGTTGCGCCAAAGTGAGAATCACTGGAGTAAGCGCTTTAGTTACATTAGTAAGGGTGTTGATGGTAGGGGCTAAGTTAATGCTTTTGATCGGTGAGGCAATCATCAAATTTGGAGCATATCGTGTACTTGTACATCCAACAGTAGAAGTTAATGCGATAGTAGCTAATAGTAACTTATTAAAAATGTTCATAGTTTCGTCCTTTATCTATGTAATCTATGCAAAGGAGATAAAGTATTTAGAATGCATCTCCTCTGACCTGTGAGGTAACAATGCATCTGTATTGGTTATAATTAAAGCTCAAACATTCAAGTTTATAATGTTGAAACTTGAAGTCGCATATTATGTTACTTGCCGTTGATAGAACCAATAGTATCGAACATATCGAAATGCCAACGCCTTAAAGCGATCACAATTGAGGTGCCATTTCGGTCTTTTATGTCAAGTTTAGAGTCGTCTTGGCATTCTTCATGGAAATCATCAATCAGCTTTTGAATTTTCTTCTGAAATTTTTGGTTGGTATGAGGAGACATAAGCCCAGTTGCCATAACTAATTTTTCATCTTGGCGATCAAAATGGCTATTAAAAAATTGTGGTAAGACTTCGTTAAGGAAGAAAGATTGAATCGGACCGCCTGCAATCCAATTAAAAGTAGGGGAAAGTAACAATCGAATACGATTCTCAGGCAATAATTCAATAATCCCAATGCGATCAAGTTCAGCAAGCTTTTGGATTAACATGCTTTTATTTATATTGTAACGATCCAATATTTCATGAAATTTGAAACCGTTCATTACGCACACAGAGACCATTAGTAATGCTTTATCGTCAACGATGTTCTGTTCTTGAGCGAGAGTTAGTGTTTGTAGCCCCGTTGTCGATAGAGAAGCGAGTCGAAACAGTTCCGCTAAATCAAACTGCATAAGTTCGCAAATTCTGTTGAGCCTAGACAAACTGATATTACTTCCATCAGCCAGAAGACGTTTAACTGAGCCTTCACTTAGATCCAATTGGACGGCAATGTCTTGATATTGAATTTCATGTAGTTTGAGCTGTTTTTTTAGCTCTTTAATGACAAATTTTGTACCGGCAGGCATATCGACTCTATATATTTATAAAACCCATTAAATCAATAAATAGAACTTAACAAGTAACTGAATAAAATAAAACTTTTGATGTGGATGACAAAGCATAAATTTGAGAAACTCTGCTGATTTCTACTTTTAAAGTTAAAGCTAGATCAATGTTTAGGCTCAGTAATACAGTTGTCTTATGCATTTAATTAACGAAACTAACATTTTTATTTATACTATTGTTATTAGATGAAGCAAAAAATTAAGGACTTTTAGATGAAATTGTTGGTTTTTATATTTGCTTTAGCACTATTTCCAATCGCTCAGGCTGAGCCTATGCAAATTATTTGGAAAAACAATCAGCAGCCCCCGATTATTTTGGAGATTAAAGATCTTCAAAAAATGCCCAATACATCTTTTACAACCGACTTACCTTGGCTCAACGGTGAATCCAAATTTACGGGTGTTTCCGTGTCTGATTTGTTCGATGAACTGGATGTTGAGCTTCCTGAAGTCATGACCGTACGAGGTTTGAATGACTATTCAGTTGATGTGCTGAAATCTGATATTGAACAATATCATCCGATAATTGCTTTTCTGAAAGATGGAAACTTAATGCCTGTTAGATATAAAGGGCCGTACTGGCTGATTTATTCGTTGAATCAGTATCCTGAATTAGACACTCCTGCTTACCATTCTCAAATGGTATGGCAGATAGAGAAAATTGAACTGATAGGCGATGACGAATAATTTTAAAATAATTCAACCTTTCTTACGTATAGCAAAAGTTATGTTGCTTACCATTTCATGTGTATTGCTACTTGCTAATATCTCTTTAATGAAGGAAACACGTCAGCTTGCAAAGTCGTATTCCGATCACCAAAACCAAGCAACATGGTTTCTTTTTCAATTAACGAAAGAGTTATCTGAACTTGTGGCTGAATCGAACCATATTGGAGACGGTGATGAGCATATGAAGTTTGTATGGTTGAAATATGATTTAGCCTGGAGCAGGTTCGATTTAGTGCTAGAGAGTCGTGAAGCTGATAATTTCCTTTCCAATAACCACACGAAGTCTTTCTTTACGAGTTTATTTGAAGATTACAAAGCACTGGAGCCTATGCTGCATGGAGTGTCAGATACCGACTTGGAAAAAGGGAAGTTATTCAACGAAGCGGTCAATGACCTTTATGTAAATATGATCGACTTTGTGAACCGAAACTTTAGAGTCGCAAGCCCGTTGTATCAAGAGCAACAGAGGAAAGCTAATAGACTTGAATCGTTACAGTGGGTTTTTCTAATTGGCTTTGTCTTTTGTATTTGTTTGATTAGTGGCACTTTCTATTTGGAAGCTAGGCACCATAAATATATTGCAATATCTGACTCGCTTACTTCATTAGGTAATCGACTTGCTCTGTTTGAAGCCATAGGTAAGCTTAAACAGGATCAAAAAAACTTTACAGTTTATCTGCTAGATATGGATGGTTTCAAAGCCATAAACGACCAATTTGGGCATCAAGAAGGGGACAGAGTGCTTGTGGCTTTCGCAAAGTACTTAAATGGTATTACAGTTCCAAATTGTGAAGCTTATCGGATTGGAGGGGATGAGTTTGCAATTGTTCAAACTTTTAGTAACCCAACTTTGGAAGGCAGCGTGGTTAATTACGTGCGTTATCCTTCACAAGGTAATAACTACTTCAAATATAGCCAGCTCGCAGTCAGTGTTGGGGTATCGCATTACCCGGACGATGCCGAAGAGGTAGATGACCTTTTGGGTATTGCGGATATGAAGATGTATGAGATGAAGTTTTCTAATAAGCAGGATAAACAGAAGCGAAAAAAACAGGTATGATACGGCAGTTTTTTAAATCCTGAGTTGGGAAGGTCATGGCAAAGTTAACATTACAAGAGCAAATGCTAAAAGCTGGCTTAGTAAATGAAAAAAAATTAAAGAAAGCAA
This sequence comes from Vibrio gallaecicus, assembly GCF_024347495.1. NCBI lineage: Bacteria > Pseudomonadati > Pseudomonadota > Gammaproteobacteria > Vibrionales > Vibrionaceae > Vibrio > Vibrio gallaecicus. The sequence continues at coordinate 1,434,762 of NZ_AP025490.1, forward strand.
AGAAAGGCTCTAAAAAGTCTCGAGTACAAGCAAGAGAAGCAAAAGCTGCAGCTGAAGAAACAAAATTGACGCAGCAAGCGAAAGATAAAGAGTTAAATCAACAGCTAAAAGACAAGCAGTTGAGTAAAGAAATTAAAGCTCAGGTGAAACAACTGATCGAACTTAATAAGTTGGATCTTAAGAGCGGTGAGATCAAATATAACTTCACAGATGGCACTATCGTAAAATACCTTTATGTTGAAGAGTTGACTCGTAAACAACTGAGCAGTGGTATTTTAAGCATTGCTCGTGAAGGTGAGGGTTATGCCGTTATCCCTACAGGTGTTGCAAACAAAATCGCGATGCGTGATGAAGAATCAATAATTGATACTCAGATAACGGAAGAAGTCTTAGACGAAGATGATCCATATAAAGATTTCGTAATCCCAGACGATCTAATGTGGTAATGCCTTCTATTAGAAATTTTTAAGACAGCAAAGGCGTGCATAAGAGCTTTTCTTAAACATCTTAGGGCTATGCTGATAACTTAAAATATTCTTATTAAAAATGCAGCGGCTATTGATAAAGTAGCCGCTGCATTTTTGTATCTAGGCAATCAATGCATTGACTAAATAATTGATATAGCATGTCTTAATTCATCAGTGTTACGAGCGGTCTTTAAAGTAGTCTCGAACAAATTGAATGAACACTTTATGCTTTTGCGCTGGGTAAATCATCTGCGGGTGGAATAAATACACACTGTTATTCATTTCAATACATTCATCGGCAAGAACTAGTTCCAATTCTCCATTCATTACCTCTTTTTCTACGTAATAACTCGCAATACGAAGAATGCCATTCCCAGCTAGGGCTTGCTGTTTCAGCAAATGGTTTTCGTTGCTCGATACCCAGCCGGATACGGTAATATCTTCCGATAAAAGTGGCCATAACCTTTGATGTAAAGTTGCTAAGCATTGGTGGTTGTGAAGATCAGAGACTTGATTCGGTCTCCCAAACTCTTCTAGGTATGCTGGTGATGCTACTAAGTCATGCTGGTATGAGATAAGTTTGGTTGCCACCATGTTCTCAGGTGGAGTATTAGTAGCTCTGAAAGCGATATCAATACCGTCTTGATTTAGGTTGAATGTTGTATAGCTAGAGTTGATCTCAAAACAAATGTCAGGATAGATCTTCTTAAAACGCTGACAAATATCAAACAGAAAAACTTCAGCGAACATTTTAGTTGCGGTAAGCCTAAGCAAGCCACTGACTTTTTCATGCTCATCAGACACACTCCGTTCTAGGTCTAGCACTTGGCTGCGAATTGTTAGCCCCTGTGCAAGCACTCGCTCGCCTTCTTGAGTCAGGCGAACACTGCGAGTTGTGCGAACCAGTAATGGGCATTTTAATTCAGCTTCAAGCCTTTTTACTTGCTCTGATAAATAGCTTTTTGATATTCCTAATGTTTGAGCTGCCTTAGTGAAATTAAGCTGTTGAGCAAGTTCGACAAAAAGCATTAAGCGTTCTATGCGCTTGTGTTCATTCATCTTGTTTTCACCTTTCCCCTGAAATGCTGCGAAATTTGGATAGCAGCGATGGCTGACCAATATCTTGTTTGTTCATTATAGCGAACAATCAATTCGGAAAAAGCCTATTTAGTTTATTATAAAGAACAATATGATGTGAGGATATCTTTACGAATGAGAAACGATTATGAGTAAAACATCCACTTCAAGCCAGGCGATTCCATTGTCGAACTATCTTCCAAACGTTAGCACTATTGCCTATGGGTGTATGGGTTTAGGTGGCGGTTGGAATTCAAAACCAACCTCTAAAGAGGATGTTAAGCAAGCTAATGATATTATTGAACTGGCATTAGAGTCGGGGATCAACGTGTTTGATCACGCTGATATTTATACATTCACTAAAGCTGAACAGGCATTTGGATCTGTTCTAAAACAGAGCCCTTCGTTACGTGACAACATGTTTATCCAATCTAAATGCGGTATTCGTTTTCAAGGAGAAGGCAACGTGGGTCGTTATGATTTTTCTTCAGATTGGGTGAGTCAGTCAGTTGATAGCATTTTGCAGCGCTTAAATACTGAGAAGTTAGATGTACTTTTGTTGCACAGACCAGATCCTCTGATGAATTTAGAAGAGCTCGTAGAAGCACTTCATTCAATCCATAAGCAAGGAAAAGTCGACTTTTTCGGTGTGTCGAACATGAATAGTCATCAAATTCAGTTTCTTCAATCAGCACTTGAGCTACCCATTGTCGCCAATCAGATGGAGATGAGCTTAGCTAAATTAGACTGGCTAAATGAAGGCGTGATGGTGAATACTGAGGGCTACCACCAATCTGATTTCCCCGCTGGAACTATTGAGCATTGCCGTATGAATGGCGTCCAATTGCAGGCGTGGGGTTGTTTGGGTCAAGGTCGTTTTTCAGAGTTAGGTCATCATTCTGAACACGAAAATATACGTAAAACGGCTCATTATGTAACGCAGCTTGCTGATCAATATGGCGTAACAAGTGAAGCTATTGTGTTGGCATTTTTACTAAGGCACCCAGCAAATATTCAGCCAATTATCGGTACTACCAATTTAGATAGGATCAAAGCCTCTTCACGGGCTACCGAAGTGAGGTTAAGCCGAGAAGAATGGTACAACCTTTACGTGTATTCTCGCGGGCAAGCGTTGCCATAGTGATGTTTGAAAGTTCATCGAAGAAAGTTCATTGAAATAGGAATTATTTATGCTGAATTTAAGCCTTGCACAACACTTAGTGAATACAGCATTAGATCTTGCTCGAAGTCGTAATCAATCTATCGCAGTGAGTATTTGTGATACTCATAGTGAGTTGGTTAGTTTTTCTAAAATGGATGAAGTTAGTGTTCAAGCTGGGCTATTAGCTCAGAACAAAGCCTATACATCGGCAAGAGATCGGCAGCCAAGTGGTAACCTAGGCGCGTGGGCAAAAGAAACAGGGAAGGACATAAGTTACTGGACTGACTCTAGGATAACTGGCTTCAAAGGTGGTATTCCTATTGAAAAGGGTGAACAGATAATTGGAGCGGTTGGTATCAGTGGTTTAAGTGAGCAAGAGGATGAAGAGCTTGCTAAAGAAGTGATTGTTCGTTGCCTTTAATATTTACTCATTCCCAAAAATTTCTGATTACCCAAGTAATAATCCGTATTCAGTTTGGCGATTTGAAATGCGAGTAAACTGAATGATAAAAAACCGACGTCTATAGCGTCGGTTTTTTGTTATGGATTAGATGAGTAATCGTTGAATCACTCATCAAATAAGCCAATTAGAAGTAAGTATTTAAGCGTTCGCTTCTTCAAGCTTAGTTTCAGACTCTTTCTTACCTAATATACGGCTAGTGATTGTACCTGCAGTCATTGCTCCTGATACATTAAGTGCTGTACGAGCCATATCGATAAGTGGCTCGATAGAAATAAGCAGTGCCGCAATAGTCACTGGAAGCCCCATAGCTGGTAGTACGATAAGTGCAGCGAAAGTCGCGCCGCCACCTACGCCAGCAATACCAAAGGAGCTCACGGTAATAATAGCAATCAGAGAAATAATGAAGTTGATGTCCATTGGGTCAATGCCTACAGTTGGAGCAACCATTACTGCTAGCATTGCAGGGTAAATACCCGCACAACCGTTCTGACCAATTGTTGCACCGAATGAAGCTGAAAGGTTAGCAATTGCTGGTGGTACGTTTAGCTTGGTAATTTGAGCTTCAACATTCAGTGGAATAGTGGCCGCAGAACTACGAGATGTGAAAGCGAACGTTAAAACAGGCCAGATTTTTTGGAAGTACTCTTTCGGGTTTACGCCAACAAAAGAGACTAATACACCGTGCACAACAAACATCAGAAGAATAGCTACGTAAGACGCGACGATGAATCCTAGCAAACTTAAGATATCTGAAGCACTTGATGTTGCTACAACCTTAGCCATTAGAGCTGCGATACCGTAGGGCGTGAGTGCCATTATCATCTTAACCAAGCGCATTACGATAGATTGAGCTGCTTCGACAAAAGTGCGAATTGGTGATTCAAGTTCTTCTTTTTCTGCCATTACTTTACGTGCAGCAATACCTGTAAGCACACCAAAGATAACAACCGCAATGATTGATGTAGAGCGAGCGCCTGTTAAATCTGCAAATGGATTGGTTGGAATAAAGCTAACCAGCATTTGAGGGATCGTTAAGTCAGATACTTTACCAATGCGGCTTTCAAGTGCAGCAATACGAGCGGTTTCACGTGATCCTTCTACCAGCCCTTCAGCAGACAGTCCGAACGCTTGTGTTACTATAATACCGACAATCGCAGAAATAGCAGTTGTAGCAAGCAATACCGAAATCGTAAGACCTGAAATCTTTCCTAACGATCCACCTTTTTCAAGTTTGACTACCGCAGCAATCATTGAAACAAGTACAAGTGGCATGATGACCATTTTAAGTAAACCAACGTAACCGCGGCCAACCACATTCACCCAATCCAATGTTTCTTTTATTACTGTGCTGCCTTCACCAAATATCAGCTGCAAGCCTAGACCAAATGAGCTACCGAAAACTAAACCAAGCAGCACTAAGCGTGAAAGAGTGTGTTCTTTTTTCTGCTGTCCGTAGAGAAAGAATAGAATACCAATGAATATCGCTAACGCCGCGATAGCTGGAAATGACATTTGACGTCCTTATGAATTACTTAATTTTAATGAGCTGAGTTATATATGGTCAGCAATACTGTTAGGTAAGATAGCGACCTGTAACAAAACGTAAAATAAGCAAAAGTAATTTAATAGAACGAATGGGAATAACTGATTTGGCTGGTGATTATGCATTCACCAGCCTGATGTTTAACTGAACATATTAACGATATTTTGAAAGTAAATTGAGCATTTCAGTCGAGTCATACATTTCAATTGGGTGATAATTAATTTCAAATAATTTAAACAACATGGCTTGCGCAACGTCGTATGCTGCAATAGGGCGAAGGTTTTTAAATTTCCCAAGTAAGAATGGGGAGAAAATTGGCATTAACTTTTGAAGAAGCTGCTCATCGGATCGGCTTTGTTTTCTTTCACCGGTTAGGGGACCTGGCCTCATGAATAGTACTTGTTTAAATCCCATCCTCATTAAGTTCTGCTCCATGTTGCCTTTGCAACGTAAGTAATGAGAATAAGATTGAGTAGAAGCACCGTAACTAGACACAACCGCCATTCTTTCGACCCCAAGTAATTTCATGGTCTGTGCCACTTCGCAGACAAGCTCCACATCTACTTTTCTTAATGCTTCCTTTGAACCTGCTTGCTTTAATGTTGTACCTAAACAGATCAACCCAAGTGTTGGCGGCGGTAAAGTATCTTCCCATTGGTTAATGTGTAAATCAGCATTAATGATATTAGTTAATTTACTTTGGTCGATTGAGCTATCGAAAAGAGACGATCGCGACAGCGCGTAAACGTGAGATATAGCAGGCTCTATCACTAATAGCTTTAACGCATGACCTCCAATTAATCCTGAAGCTCCTGCAATGATTACGGAAGTGTTGTCACCTGAGATAGTCATTAATTATAAATACCTTGTTTCCTGTGTGAATTCGAACCTAATATGATTATCCAGTGTAGTGGTTTGTTATAGAGCAGTCTGTGATGTTTAAGTGTTTATTTTTATTGAATTATCATTAGTTAATAATAGATAGAGACTGACTTAGCGAGTAAACTAATTCGAGCTTGGTTCACCTAATAATCATTAAGTTGTATATAGAACCTTCTATTGAATATCAAACATAGACCAAGGATGCGCTATGAATATCAAATTTGATACGCTTGCACCAACGCAAATTTATCACCTAATGACTCAAACTATTGTCCCTCGTCCAATTGCATGGGCACTGACTGAATCCTCCCCAGAAAATTATAACCTCGCGCCATTTTCTTATTTCACGCCTGTTTCAAGTAATCCACCATTACTGATGCTGTCTGTAGGCAAAAAGCCTAATGATGAAATTAAAGACACCACACGAAATGTGCTAGAAACAGGGAAAATGGTGGTTCATATTGCGTCTGCTCATTCTTCTGAAGCGGTCACTGCCACTGCCGCAACGCTTGACCACGGGGAATCAGAGATCTCTACCAATGGTATTGATCTTGTCGATTTCGAAGGCTTCAGCTTACCAAGGCTAAAAGAATGCAGTATTGCTTTTGGCTGTAGCCTGTTTGAAGTGAAAGAGCTAGGTGCCACGCCTCAGAGCCTAATTTTCGCTCAGGTTGAGTGTGTCTACATTTCTGATGACGTTCTAGACAAAGACAGTGAAAGGTTAAAAGTTGACGCTTTGGCGCTTGATCCATTATCTCGATTAGGTGGTGGTGAATACGCGACTTTATCAAACGTGTTTTCTGTCGCTCGCCCAAAATAACGGTACATTAACTCATTACTACCGCCTAAGAATCCCAATTAATAGAACCTTTATGCTAAACACAAAATACTCGCAAGATATCCAAAATCATATTGACCAAAAAACAAAGCCATTAGGGGCGCTGGGTCAATTAGAGCAAGTCGCACATCGATTGGCATTGATTCAAAGCCAAGGAAAAGATCAGGCGGTTACAACCATTGAAATTAGAAAGCCGAGCTTAATTATCTTTGCTGGGGATCATGGTATTGCAGATGAAGGCGTGAGTATTGCACCAAGTGCGGTGACACAACAAATGGTTCTAAACTTCTTAAATGGTGGAGCCGCGATCAACTGTTTTTGTACGGTGAACGACATTGATTTAACCATTGTTGATACCGGAATACTATTACCTATAGATCAAGTGCTTGTAGAGCAAGCATCTGTACAGAAAGAAAACCCAACTTTGGTAGCTCAACGTCTAGGTCGACGAACTGCAAATTTTGCCAAAGAAGCGGCAATGGCAGATGAGCAAGTTGAACGTGGTCTGGTTTTAGGTGGGCAGATAGTTTCTACAAAAGTGTCTCAAGGTTCTAACTTGATCATGTTTGGTGAAATGGGGATCGGAAATACCAGTAGTGCTTCGGCAATTCTAGCGGCTTTAACAGGCAGTAACGTTGAAAATTGTGTTGGGTTAGGTACGGGTATCAGTTCCGAACAACTAGCACTTAAAACTCAATTAGTCTCAAAAGGTGTTGCACGCTGCGCGGAATTGTCTGAGCAAAGTGACTTATCTCATAAAAGGGTGCTGACTTCGCATAACTTATCGCCACAAAACTTGTGCCCACATAAGGTGTTAGCTGAGGTTGGTGGCTTCGAAATTGTACAAATGGTGGGAGCTTTTCTTTCAGCATATCAACATAAAACACCAGTCTTAGTTGATGGCTTCATTGTTTCTGTCGCAGCTTATGTCGCAACACTTATTGAGCCTAATGCACGTGAATACATGATATTTGCACATCGTTCAGAAGAGTCTGGTCATAAAATTGTTTTACATAAATTGAATGCTGAACCACTACTGGATCTTGGGCTACGCCTTGGTGAAGGGACTGGCGCGGCATTGGCACTACCAATCATTAAAGCTTCCGCTCAGTTTTATAATCATATGGCGAGTTTTGAAAGTGCTGGAGTGACTGTTTAATGGCCGAAGAGAATACGCTTACATTAACGCAGCGCATTAAATACCAATGGGAGTTGTTTGCTCTGGCGCTAAGCTTCTTTTCACGAATTCCTATCCCAGCGAGCACACCATATTCAGAAGAAAGAATGAACCGTGCGGGTCGATATTTTTCTCTGGTTGGCTTATTACTTGGTGCATTATGCGGGATAAGTTATGTATTGCTTGAACTGGTATTCCCTGCAACTGTCAGTATTTTTCTCACTATGGCTTTTAGTTTGATGCTCACAGGCGCATTTCATGAAGATGGTCTAACCGATATGGCTGATGGTGTTGGTGGCGGCATGACGCTAGAGCGCCGTTTAACCATAATGAAAGATAGCCGAATTGGTACATATGGCGCATCTGCTCTTGTTATGGCGTTGCTAGGTAAGTGGCTGCTTCTCAATGAGTTATCCTCCGTTACATCTCTTTTCGGCATTTTGGTTGTCAGCTACGGTCTTAGCAGAGCAGTTGCTGCATCTTTAATTTATGATATGCCTTATGTAAGTGATTTAGATGCAAGTAAGAGTAAGCCATTGGCAAGTAAACAGACGCTGGGCGAATTAGTGTTTCTAATGGTTATTGGATTTTTGCCTGCACTTTGGTTTGGTCTTGAGATTGCTTTAGCTCTCCTAGTTTTAGCTTTTATCTTTCGATTCTTCTTCAAAAAATGGTTGTTAGCACGTTTAGGTGGCTTTACTGGTGATTGTTTAGGCGCTGGGCAGCAGTTGATGGAGTTATTGATCTATCTCTTTTTCATTGCGATGTTTAACTAAATGGATTAAAAAATGAACAACCATCATCTTATTCTTGGTGGAGCCCGTTCTGGAAAGTCAGGCTTTGCGGAGCAAAAAGCGATTGAACTTGCGAACAGTTCAAATGACCTGAGGCTGAACTATGTTGCGACGGCTATTTGCTTTGATGAAGAAATGAAGGAGCGAATAGCACACCATCAACAACGACGAAATGAACGTTGGATTGAGCATGAAGAATCGAGTGCTTTAGATACCTTGTTCAGTGGATTTGACCATAATGATATTGTGCTGGTGGACTGCTTAACACTGTGGTTGAACAATGTCATATATAACTTAGGTGAAGAAGCAACGAATGAACAAGTTGAATTAGAAATTGAACGCCTTGTTTCAAGCGTGAACCAATCCAATGCTCAATTTATAATGGTTTCAAATGAAGTCGGTCTAGGCATTGTTCCAATGGGAAAGGTCTCACGTTTGTTTGTTGATAATGCAGGTAGAATGAACCAAGCACTTGCAAGAGTCGTCGCTAATGTCACTTTTATTGCCGCTGGTTTACCGATGAAGTTAAAGTCTTGAAATTAATTAACTTGGCGTTATTGTCTTTAAATTACTAAAGAGAAACCATCAGTTAGGCAGTAGTCGTGATGGAAAAATACAGCTGAGCAAGGTCAAAAAATAAGACAGAATGTTGAAGACGAAGAATATTTATTTAGTAAGGCACGGTAAGGTGGAAGGGAAACCTGCATTGAATGGTTCCACCGACGTGCTTGTTACTACTGAAACGCAACAACAAATCAAACAGGCATTACAGGCTTATCCTGTCGAGTTTGATCAAGTTATTACTTCGCCACTAAAGCGTTGCTACGATGTCGCGACTCTGTATTCGAAAGACTTAAATGTTGGCATGTCCAGCGACCCTAGATTTCAAGAAATGAACTTTGGTGATGTTGATGGTGTTCCTTTTGATGATTTAACTCAGCAATGGAATGAACTAGAACAGTTTTGGCAAGATCCGGCAAACCATGCGCTATCTGGTGCGGAAAGTTTACACTCATTCAGAGAACGGGTTCTTAGTGGTTGGTCGCACGTTTTAGAAAGCTCAGGTGACAATATATTACTCGTTACGCATGGTGGCGTCATTCGAGCTCTATTGGCTCATGCTCTGAATATTGATTGGACAAACCCCAGTTGGTATTCAAATTTATCGATTGCTAATGCATCGATAACTCATATTAAAATTACTCACGCAGACCAAGATTTTATTAGCGTGAAATCTATTGGTTTAGCGCTTCTTTAGGCGTTTAGCTCGTTTCGCATACTTTCATTGCGATGGGGTGTGTTTTTGATTGAATCTCATTTTGATTAAAACATAGTCTCGGTTGAACGTTATTAGCACAGATTAAACGTTGTTAATATAACTACAACGGTAAAAAGGAATTATCAAATGACAGCTCCTAGTTGGGACTTAACGATCGCTTATCGTGATTTAGACGATGCAAAAATTGAACAAGATATTGAACTGATTCAGCAATGCATAGAGCTTATGTACCTGCATGTCGACAAGCGAGATACGGTTATCGCAATGCAAAATGCCATTCAAACTTCAGAAGCGGCAGGCACATTGCTAAGCACCATTAACACATTTGCTAATTGTTACGCATCGGTAGACGCGACTCATACTGAAGCTAAAGCTTTGCTCGGTCGTGTTGCTAAATTGAATTCAGAAATGTCTCAAGCTTTCAGTCCATACGAGGACACGTTAATTCACGCTCAGCCAGAATTTATTAGCGATGTATTGGACCACGAAAGCCCAGATGTAGCGGGGCAGTCATTCTTAATTGAAAGCAGCCGTAAATTAGCGGATAGCCGCTTAAGTGTGGTTGAAGAACAGCTATTGTCCGCTATGGAAGTAGATGGTCGTGATGCTTGGGGACGTTTATACAATAACTTAACTGGTTCGCTAAAGCTGTCGTTGAAATTGGATGGAGAAGACGAAGTTCTTGGCTTTTCACAAGCTGCCAGCCTTCTATATGGCAGTGAATTTGATAAACAAGAAAGTGCATGGCGAGCAATACAAGGTGCGATGCAAACGCATCAAGAATCTTTTGCCTCAATCTTGAATGCTTTAGCTGGTTGGAGACTAACGGAAAATAAAAAACGTTCAAATTTAAAAGACGTTCACTTTCTAGCACCAAGCTTGCACGGCAGCCGTATCGTCCCTGAAACGCTAGATAGCATGATGACAGTTGCCAAGGCAAACCGAGGTGTGGGGCAAAAAGCCGGAAAGCTAATGGCACAAGTACACGGTCTAGATGAAATGAAACCGTGGAATCACTTAGCTGCAATGCCGCCATTAGGGGATGCAGAAGCCAAAGTTTACCCATTTGAGGAAGCCATTGAGCTAATCAAAACAGCTTTTGCGGAAGTCGATGAAGAAATGGCGCAATTCGTACAGCTCATGGTAGATAACGGTTGGGTTGAAGCTGCACCAGCTTCGAACAAACGCTTAGGCGCTTATTGCACTAAATTTGCCGCGACCCGCACACCTCTAGTCTTCATGACCTGGAGTGGTAGCCGCTCTGATTTGATGACATTAGCTCATGAATTGGGTCATGCTTTCCATAACTGGGTTATGCGTGATATGCCACTTTGCCAAACACGATACCCAATGACACTTGCGGAAACAGCGTCAATATTTGCGGAAAATATTGTGCGTGATTACTTGCTAAAGCAGGCGAAAACAAAAAATGAAAAATTAGAAATGTTGTGGGAAGAGCTTTCTTCTTCATTAGCATTAATGGTGAATATTCCGGTACGATTTGAATTTGAAAAAGCCTTCTACGAACAGCGTGAAAAGGGTGAGCTTACCGCAGAACAGCTTTGCTCTTTGATGGAAACAACGTGGAAAGATTGGTACGGCGAAGCAATGACAGAAGCTGATACATACTTCTGGGCAAGCAAACTTCACTTCAGTATCTCAGGCGTGAGTTTTTATAACTACCCATACTTATTTGGCTACTTATTTAGTAAAGGGGTATATGCGCAAAGAGAAGCGAAAGGAGAGCAGTTCTATGGGGATTATGTGTCATTACTTCGTGATACTGGCAGCATGATGGCAGAGGAAGTCGTAGAAAAGCACTTAGGAATGGACCTTACTCAAGGTGATTTTTGGCAACAGAGTATCGATATGGTTAAAAATCAAATCGATGAATTCGAAAGCCTGCTCAACCAGCCCGATTAATTGATCTCAGTCGGTTCATCTATACCGGGAGCTATGTTAGGTTACGTAGCTCTTATTTATATGAAAACTCAACGAGTTAACAGAATGAGTTACTGCAATATCTATCTGCTCAATATTCGTTCAAAGGATGGGTTTTTGTGAGTGATAATTTAATTTCTGTTGATAAGTGCGATCCTAGCAACAATATTTGTATGCACAATTTATTAACATACGGCCGTGCAATTAAGGAGTAGCGCATGACGAAATCTCTCTTTCGCCAATCATTTCTTTTTGACAGCCTAGATCTTGAACAGGAAATGCCGGCAGGACGCACCGTTTTATCAAATGGTGTAGAACTTAAGCTCCACCAACGCGGTGTACTTGAAGTGATCCCTGCTGATTATAGCGATCAAAGTAAAAATATAATCTTCTCTTGCGGTGTACATGGTGATGAGACTTCGCCAATGGAACTGGTTGACAAGTTGATCGAAGATATTGAAACGGGTTTTCAAACAGTAGAAGCTCGTTGTCTATTTATCATTGCTCACCCAGAAGCAACGAATGCACATACTCGCTTTTTAGACGTAAACCTAAATCGTTTATTCGATGAAAAAGAGCGAGAGTCTAACCGTGAAGTTGAGATCGCCAAGTGGCTTAAAAAATCTGTAACGGACTTCTACGAAGGAACACAAATAGAGACTCGTTGGCATTTAGATCTACATTGTGCCATTCGTTTGTCTAAACATTATTCGTTTGCTGTCAGTCCGAAAGTTAGGCATGCCGTTCGTAGCAAAGCATTAGTTGAATTTATCAACAGTGCGCACGTAGAAGCGATTTTACTTTCTAACTCGCCATCAAGTACTTTTAGTTGGTACAGTGCTGAAAACTTTGCAGCTCAGGCACTAACGATGGAACTAGGGCAAGTGGCTCGTATTGGTGAAAACCAGTTAGATAAGTTAACTGCGTTTGATTTAGCAATGAGAAACCTTGTTTCTGAAATTGAACCAGAGCATTTACCTAAACGTACGATTACTTACCGTGTAAGTCGCACGATTGTTCGTTTACACGATGACTTTGATTTCATGTTCACTGATGATGTCGAAAACTTTACGAGCTTTAAGCACGGCGAAGTTTTCGGTCATGATGGTGATAAGCCCTTAATGGCAAAAAACGAAAACGAAGCAGTAGTTTTCCCAAATCGTAAGGTTGCGATTGGTCAACGTGCTGCTTTAATGGTGTGTGAAGTTGAAACTCGTTTTGAGCATGACCAATTAGTGTACGATTAATGGGTTAAAAGATTTTTAGTTTACAATTAATCTAATTATCACAGCGAAGGTTATACATACGGAAGGGTATAAATACCGCTCAACCGTTTGAAATATCAAGGTTCATGGCTTGCTGTGAACCTTGAGTTTGTTTGGGGATAAAGGTAAGGTTACGCGAACATTGATAAAGTAGCGTGATATGGATTTCCAACAACTCATTCTTCAAAAACAGACCAGATGGAAACGTGCCATTTACGCCATGGTCGCATTGCTCGTCATACTGAGTAGTATATATTTAATGGTAGGCGACTTGTTCATATCTCCCCTAGAGTCCCTATCTCCACTTCAAGAAAAATTACTTGTCGATCTAAGACTTCCTCGCTTACTCGCTGCGATAGCGATTGGTTCGGCGCTGGCTGTTTCAGGCGCAAGCCTCCAGGTACTGTTAGGTAATGTATTGGCTGAGCCTGGTGTGCTGGGTATATCAGGTGGTGCCAGCCTAGCGATGGTCGTTGTTTTATTTTTTCTCCCGTTTGCTCCCACACCTGAATTATTCATGATTGCGGCCATTGTAGGTTCACTCTGTTTTACTATTATTTTGGTCAGTATGGTCAAAATGATGCGTTTAACCACGACTAAACTCCTGCTGGTAGGTGTGGCTCTGGGTATATTGTCCGGGGCAATGGTGACGTGGGCATTCTATTTTAGTGATGATCTGAGCTTACGTTTATTAATGTATTGGTTAATGGGTAGTTTAGGTGGCGTCACTTGGTATCAGCACTCATTAACTCTTGTTATGGTTCCAGTTATCATTTGGTTATGCTTACAGGGCAGTAAGCTCGATAAATTGATGATAGGTGAAACTCACGCTGCTCAGCTTGGTATAAATGTAGATTCGCTACGTTGGCGTTTAATTGTCGCTGTCTCGATTTTAGTCGGTTGTGCTGTGGCTCTAGGTGGTGTGATTAGCTTTGTAGGCTTAGTGGTACCTCATTTATTGCGGTTAGCCATTGGCACCGATAACCGGTTTTTACTGCCACTTTCAGCTGTAGCTGGTGCTGCGCTGCTGGTGTTTGCCGATATTTGTGCCCGTACACTGTTAGATTCTGCTGAGTTACCTTTAGGTGTGATGACGACCAGTATTGGCGCCCCAATCTTTATTTGGATGTTGATAAAAAACCATGATTCGAATTAAGAGTTTACAGGTCGATTCTCGTTTACTGCCTTTGTCATTTGAGCTTAAGAAAGGGCAGGTTACGCATGTTATTGGTCCTAATGGCAGTGGAAAAAGTACGTTACTTACGGCTTTATCGGGGATCAGTGACAGTTATAAAGGTGAAGTTTGGCTTGGCGAACGTCTATTAGCCGATGTGTCACTAAATGACTTAGCGTTATACCGCTCTTATCTTAGCCAAAGTGCCAGACCTGCTTTTAATCTTGAAGTCTTCCAGTTTTTAGCGCTGTCATTACCGAGCACTTCTTCTGATACAAATAATGAAGTACAAGTGAAAGCCGTGACACAAGCGATTGATGAAATTTGTCATATGCTTGAAATTAGCGACAAATTACACCGTTCAATTCAAGCATTGTCTGGTGGTGAGTGGCAAAGAGTCAGGCTGGCAGGCATGTGCTTGCAAATTTGGCCGACCTTAAACCCATATTCAAATCTGCTGATTTTGGATGAGCCTGCCGCTCCATTAGATATAGCTCAAGAAGCATTGCTCTATAAATTAATTCAAAGAGTGGCAGAGCAGGGCATTGCAGTCATTATGGCGAATCATGATCTGAACCGGACATTAAGACATGCAGATCAGGTATTGCTGCTTGATAATGGGGTCTTACAAGCGCTGGGTAGTGCTAAAGAAGTCATGACTCCAAAGCAACTCGCTTCAGTGTTTAAGACGGAAGTGAAAAGTGTCACAGTAGATAAGCAAGATTACCTACTATTTGGGTAAGCTTTTTTTTTGATATTTTGTTGAACAAAACTTATCCCCAATACACGCTTAGTTAGGTGTCCCGGAAATAAAAATGCCACGCTATTTAACCTATTGGTTAGTGGCGTGGCATTTTTGTATTTGCTGTTTGTGTTTTCCAACTTTGTGTCGGCGGCTTAACTTTGAACTATTCCGCAGTTAAACAGTTAAACAGTTAAACAGTTAAACAGTTAAAGCCTTTAGGTCCGCAGGGCGGTAGTAAACTGACTTTAATACTTTACCTTGGCGGATAGTTTTTCCTTCAGACACGAAGTCTTCTGCACATTTAGCAATAATGTAATCGCCTTTTTGAACAGCCATCAGCTTAATGTTCTGCTTCGCGTAAAAAGCTTCAGTATCGGCAAACTCTTCTTCGTTACGGCAGACTTTACTCATGTTGCTTGAGTGCACTTCATCCCAGCAAGGAATGAAATCAATATTGCGGTTTTTAGCCACGTTCAATAGAAGATCAATGAGGTAGCTAATGGCAATATTGTCTTCAATGTTTTTCTGACCCAGATGAACAAGACGGCCCATTAACACATAAACACTATCTACAATAGCGTCAGCCTGTTCCATTTTACAATCGGCTTCAGCAAGCTCTGTCAGTTCTTCAATAGCAAGGGAAGTGTGTAGAGTGTCGGCTTTATCATCTAAGGTTTGAGGCGCGGCAACAGGTAAATCAAAAGTGCTACGAAACTCTTCTATATCGCTATAAAGGTGGCTGTAGATTTCTTGGCTCAGTTGAGAAAGGGTCATAATCCTATCCATTTTATTTTGGTAACTGACATTTTATCAAAGCTGATATCTTGGTGCTAACGGTTATCAGTTAATACCAATAATAATCGAGCTATTTTCTTGGCAGACATACTAATAACTGACCAAAGTAATTGATTTAAGATGGAAATTGCACTTTACTCAAAGGGTAATGTTGATTGGGCTTTTATCGAAGAGCTCTAAATACACAATGTTGAGATAGCATTTATGCATGAAGCGAGTGAAAGTGAAGTTGTGATACGTCGTTTGTATCAAATCACAAATGATTATCAGAAAGGTTTTAATATCCAGATAAGTGAACTGCTTATCATGGGGTTAGAACGTTTCAATTTAGATATAGGGATACTTTCTCGGATTGATGGTGATGTATACACCGTTCTTCACTGTGTTACTCCTGAAGGTGTGGCTCTTGAGGTAGGTGATACGTTTGAATACTTTGCTACTTATTGCCAAATTACCTGTGAAGCTACAGGACCAGTTTCTATTGAACATTGTGGTAAAGATGATGCGTATGCGACTCATCCTGCTTATCAAGCATTTGGTCTTGAGTCTTATATTGGTATCCCAATTTACGTTGATAATGAAATTTACGGCACATTAAACTTCTCTAGTGCAACCCCTTATCCAAGAACATTTAAAGAGTTCGATATTGATGTAATGAAGCTTATGGCTTCTTGGATTGAAGTTGAAATTGTTCGAAGAATACAAGAGCGAAAGCTGGTTGAGCTGAACGAAAAGCTAGAGTATCAAGCACTTTATGATCCACTCACTAAATTGCCGAATCGACGTTGTTTATTTAGAACATTGAATACGGAAGTGGACAAGCTGAAAGGACATAAAGGTTTTGGCACATTAGCTATGGTAGATATCGATTTATTCAAGTTAGTAAACGATAACTACGGTCATCAAATCGGTGATGACGTGCTGAAAAAAGTGGCACAGATATTATCAGTTAATGCAGTGGAAGAAGAGTTTGTTGCACGGTTTGGTGGAGAGGAGTTCTTACTATGGTTCCCTAGTCTTTCACCAACAGTTGTTGAAAATAAACTTGCAGAATTATTAAATGCAGTTAAATCTATCACTCTAGATCGTAAGCCGATTACGGTATCCATTGGTGCTTGTCATTTCCAACTTACTTCTGACAATGTAGATGATAATAGAAAGACAACTCTTGATACGCTTATCAGCTTAGCGGATGAAAGTCTTTATGAAGCAAAAGATAATGGTCGAGATCAATATATGACTTGCACCTATCAATTTTTAGAGCAAGTAGATTAGGTTCATAATTACATAAAGTAAGGGCTTGTAGTGACAAATCACTACAAGCCCTTTTTTATTTCTTACTGACATTATGACTCACCAATATGTGGTGAGTCGTGATAGGTATGTCAGTTCAATCTATCTGAATAAATAAGGAAATAATTTACGGCGTTCTTCGTTGTTTAATGATTCAACACGCGCAATGTTAGTGTCAGGGATTGCTTCAGGGTTAGGGTAGTGCTTCAAAACCTTTTCCATGCTTGCTTCCCTAATTAGATGATAAACAGGGTATGGTGAGCGGTTCGTTAGGTTCTCATCATCTTCTGGGTCTGCGCCGCCAAAGCAGTAGTCAGGGTGGAAAGTAGCAACTTGATAAATACCTTCCCAATCTTGTTGCTTAATCAGAGCTTCAATCCAATCAATAAACATGTTGTAGTCGAAGAAATCTTGCAGCATGTTAGGTACAACAACGAGTGTCGTTTCTAGTTCGGCTACAGGTGTTTTATCGAGTTCAACAAAATGAGTCATAATATCCTCAAGAAGTGACTCTTCCGTTTCGGCTTGGCTTACAAAGATCTTAATCTGTTTATTACGCTGTGGTTTCGCAGCAAATGGGCATAGGTTTAACCCAATAACAACATCGTCTAGCCATTGCTTGACTTGGTCGTGGATGATTTGAATATCAGGTGTTGTATTGGTTAGAGACATGACCGCTTCCATTGTAATTTTTGCGTAGGATATCAGAACATGTGCTAATCAAAAGGAATAATTCGCTGCTCCTTAGGCTTTAACTGGTTGAGTAACTTTCACACTCTGATTTTTTTGGTTTTTAGATAACTGATATAAACCAATAAAAATACCAGCAAAGAATACTAACCCCCCAGCAATAACGCCTTGCCATTCAAACTTTTGCCAGCAGTAAAGTAAGACAAACCCTCCTAGACTCCCCCCTATATAGTAATGAACTAAGTAGAGCGCAGTTGCGGTAGCCTTGGCGGTAGTGGCTTTTTGACTGACCCAAGAGTATGCCAGCGTGTGAGTGAAGAATGCCCCAAAGCTAATCATTAATAGACCAATCAACATGAAAGGGAGTTGATCAATCGCCGAGGTCAACATTCCTATTAAGCTGACGCAAGTGCCGAAAAACATCCCAGTTAAAGGGCTAAAAGAACTTGCCCATCGTCCTGATAGTTTGGAACTGATGGTCCCGGCTAGGTAACAAAGGAATATCAGTGAGGCTAATCCCACTGGTATCGAGTGTGGTTCCGCGACTAATCGAAAGCCCATGACTGAGTAAAGGTTTACGAAAAGTGCGAAGTTTGCTCCGCCAATTAACATAGCAAACCAAATGGTGCGGTTGTTGAGGTGCTTAATCACCGCTCTGTTATGGTGGAAGAACAGACCGCGTTGAGGAGAGAACTTACGTTGTTTAGGTAATTGAAAGTAGATGAAGAGTGCACCTATAAATGAAAAGACAACGAAAATAAGAACCGCGATCCTCCAATCAAACAAATCAGTAAATAAGCCCCCAAGAATTCTCCCTACAATGCCTCCAAGTGAGTTGGCTGCAATGTACCCGCCAATCGCAATGGAAAAGGCTTTTGGTGAAAGCTCTTCCACCATGTAAGCGACGGCAACACCAGCAAATGCAGCAATGGCAACACCCATAAAGGCACGGGTAATAACAAGCTCAAGTAGAGATGTTGTAAAAAACATCATCAGCCCAACAAGAGGAATAGAAAATAACCCGAACAGAATTACAGGCTTACGTCCGAAGCTTTCGGAGGCAATTGCCCAAGGTACTAAGCTAATAGATAAGCCTAACGTTGATGCTGCAAATAACCAGTTTATCTGCGTCTCACTTACTTGAAAATGTTCCGACATATGTGGCAGTAAGGGTTGGAACAGGTACAGGTTGCAGAAAATAATGAATGACCCAATCGCGAGTGAGCGAGTGATTTTTTTGTATTGAGGCGTACCAGTTTCAATCATGCTTTGATTTCACATAGTCAACGTAAGGATTTGTGAACAAAGTAACAGTGCTATTGTAATTAAAGAAATATATTAAAATTATCACTTCGATATATTATTTTAATAGCCATGCTTGAATCGAAACCCTTAAGACACTTCTTAGCTGTTGCTCAATCTGGCAATTTCACAGCAGCCGCTAAAACACTTCACATCGCTCAGCCTGCGTTAAGTATTTCAATCAAAAAGTTGGAAGAAACATTAGATACCACCTTATTTCGTCGAGGTGACAAACAAGTGTTATTGACCGAAGAAGGTAAGGTGTTGTTCGATCATGCTAAACGAATATCTCAACAATTTGAAGATGCTCAATTAGCTATGAATGAGCTCAAGGGGTTAGAGAAAGGGGAAGTGAGGTTAGGTGCTCCAAGTATGATGGGCAGCTATTTCTTTCCACAAATTGTAATGGCTTTTAAAAGCCAATATCCAAATTTAAAGTTGTCTATCATAGATGCCGGAACGGAATCAATTAGAGAAATGCTCTTAAATGGCGAACTCGATATTGGCGTAATTAATAATGATAATGTGCCAGATGATCTTGAAATTGATCATCTGCTGTCTTCTGAAATGCTTGCAGTTGTAGGTAAAGAACACCCATTCGCGAGTTTATCGGAGCTGTCGTTTGAAGAGTTTTTTAGCCAAGATCTTGTGATGTTTAAACCTGGCTATTTTCACCGTGACTTTATCGATTCTGTTTGTGAAAAAACAGGCTTAGACATGACGATTGCCTTTGAAACTAACTTATTAGCGATGATTCTTTCGATCGTAAAACAGGAATTTGCAGTTACTGCATTATTGGGCTTGGTGACAGAACATGAAAAAGATGTGGTGGGCGTGCCTTTTTCTACACCAGTAAAACTTAATCTAGCCTTGGCCTGGCGCAAAGAAGGCTACCTATCACGAGCAGATAAAACCTTCATTGAGTTTGTTAAACGCTACGTTTAATTAAGCATGTTTGTTTACAGATTAATTTTCAGTAACGGGTTAAATGTATTTTACGAATTATACATCTTATCGAAGTTTTTCTGATTCCAGCCAACCATAACTTGGTCGCCGATCTTCAGTACAGGAATAGAGCGAGCGCCCATTGCTTGTAATTCCTTACGACCACGCTGCATTTTTGCGTTTGTCAGTCTGTAAGTGATTTTTTTAGAATCTAAATAACGCTGTGCATCTTTACAATGCGGGCATTTGTCTGCGATATATAAAACAACACGTTTCATGTTTATTGCTCTTTTCAATACTTAACTGTAGTTACTTATTTACCGTGCTCGGTGGAATACAATATTCAATGAAGCGCGGCAATACAGGAAGCAACCGATATTGCAGAGAAGTGTAGCGAATCTTAGGTGATTAGAAAAGTGTGATCAGTTACACTGTGCGCCCTTAAATACAGCTATTTTGTCTGTTAGCGGCTTTAAACTATTGGTGACATTAAATAATGCATCCCTCTTTACGTTTTATCCAAGGTTATCCCGAGCATATTGTAACTCCAGTTAGCCAGTTGATTGAGTCAGATCGTCTGGTAGCTTGGTTTGAGGCTCGGTACCCTGAAAATCACACAATAAAAAGTGAAAAAGCCTTATTTGACTACGCAATAGACATTAAAAATCGCTATATGAAAAAGACACCGCCTATCAGTAAAGTGATTTACGATAGTAAAATTCATATTATTAACAACGCATTAGGTCTACATAGCTATGTAGCGAAGAATCATGGTGGGAAAATAAAATCCAAGAATGAAATTCGTATTGCTAGTGTATTTAAAGATGCACCTGAATCTTTGTTAAGGATGTTAGTTGTTCACGAGCTCGCACATATAAAAGAAAAAAAACACGACAAAGCGTTTTATCAATTATGTTGCCATATGGAGCCGGACTACCATCAGCTTGAGCTGGATGCTCGTTTATTTATGATTTATCTAGATTTGAAGAAGTAACCTCATGAGCCAATCTGAAAATAAAAAAACATTGAGCCTACCTAAGCGTAAGCCTGCTAGCCACTCTAATGCTGACAAAACGCCTAAAGCTACTAGTAAATCAAAGCCTGTTAAAAAAGGAAGTACTTCAAATAAAAATGAAGAGAGTTCCAGTAAGTTCAAATCAACAAGCAAACCAAACGCTAAGAAGACAGCCAATAAGCCTGCGAATGCGGGTTCTTATAAACAAAATAAAAATAAGAGCGGCTTTAAAGGCAAGAACGGTCAAAAAGGCTTCAAAGATTCGAAGAAACAAAGTAAGCCAAGCGGTCTGCATCCTCGTAATCAGCATACGGGGCGTTATGATTTCAGCTTACTAGTGAAAGCTTTGCCGGAACTAGCGGAACATTTGATAAAGAACCCATCAGGTGAAGATACCGTCAACTTTTCAGATCCTGTAGCAGTCAAGTTGCTCAACAAAGCTTTGCTTGCTCACCACTACGGCGTGAAACATTGGGATATTCCAGTTGGTTACCTTTGCCCACCGATTCCGGGAAGAGCCGATTACATACATCGAGTCGCTGACCTTCTAAACTCTGAATGCGAAGATGGGTTGTATCCACATAAATCAGTGAAAGCGTTCGATGTTGGAGTAGGGGCTAACTGTATTTACCCAATCATTGGTGCAACTGAATACAATTGGAAGTTTACTGGTAGTGACGTTGATCCGCTTTCAATTAAAGCGGCTAACTTTATTGCAGAAAGTAACCCAACTTTGAAAGGTAAGATTCGCTGTAAGCTTCAACATAGTGAAGATTTTGTCTTTAAAGGAATAATTGCTCACAATGAACGTTACGATGTCATAATTTGTAACCCGCCATTCCATAGTTCTTTAGAAGAAGCCGAAAAAGGCAGCCAACGTAAAATAGACAACTTGGCAGCCAACCGAGCGAAGAAATCAGGTCAAGCTACGGCTAATTTTGATAGAAATAAGCTTGATAGTAACAAGCTTGGTAAAAACGCTACTCCAATGACGAATAAAGAGCAACCAATTTCTGGTAAACCAGTGCTGAATTTTGGTGGTCAGAAATCTGAGCTATGGTGTGAAGGTGGAGAAGCCGAATTTGTATCTAAAATGGCTCGTGAGAGTCGAAAATTCTCGACACAAGTGCTTTGGTTTACCACTCTGCTGTCAAAAAAGGACAACGTAGAGATCTTACGTAAAGAACTGGATAGACAGCAGGTAAAGCAAGTGAAGGTGGTTGAAATGTCCCAAGGACAGAAAGTGAGCCGCTTTGTTGCGTGGACATTTATGGATAAGCAACAACGTCAAGAGTGGATTAAACTGAAATAAAGGTTAAGAACTGACTGGATTACAGGGGGAATGATATGGATATTGAAATCTACATGCCTTGTAATCCTGTCTGGTTTTGTGAAACGTTAGAAGTACTCTTCGCCGTTCTTTTCTTTGTTGGCGTTTTATTTTTCATTAGGATCGTATGGAAAGAGCACCAGCGGATTTATGGAAAAGCCAAACGATCTTCAACTTCAGCCAGAAAGCATGCTTCCATATCTAAGTCCACTTCTAAGCATAAACCCGTATCTAAGCGTAAACCTACCTCTTATCAAAATGATCTTAACGAAAAATGAAGCACTAGCTAGCTAGCCTCTAACTCTTCTAACTTAGCTTGATATTTTTTCTGTAAAGCTGAATTGCCGGCTTTAGACTCTAGCTCAACTAAAATTTTCAGAGATGGAATTTGATACCCGTAACTTTGATGGAATTTTAAAAGTCGAATTCTTGCATCTAAAAACTTGTTGTTGGTAACTTCTATCTTCGAGAGTTGAAGAATTGATCTAACGCGATTTGGGTCATGATCAAGTGCTCGAGCAAAGTAATTTTGCGCTTGGTCGATATTTCCAGCTTTTACCGCACATAAAGCCGCATTCTCATAACTGGCTGAAATCAAATAGTAATACGGTTGCTTGATCGCTTGGTTGAAGTATTGGTCTGCTTTTTTGTAGTCACCTTGTTTACATAAAAAAGTACCGTAATTATTCAATACGTTACCGTTTCGAGAGTCATATCTTAATGCTTTCTTATAGGTCGCTTCTGCTTGTTTAGGTTCTCCGACCTTTTCATAGTAATGCGCCATTGAAAGGTGTGCTCGGTAATAAGTGGGATCATGTTTGATAGCTAATTCGAGGTTTTCCCTAGCTCGAACCATATTCCCTTGCTCCATATAACCAAGACCCAGTGCAATGCGAGATTCAGACATCGCTTTAGGTTCGGCTTCAACTTGAACGGGACCATCTGTAACAGAAACACAGCCAACCATAGTTAATGATGACAATAACACTAGGTGAGATAATGATGTTTTTACAGGCATGTTTCGACTCCTTATGAACATGTGTCCATCATATGAAATCGAATGTGGTAGTGGGTTAAGTCAGGTGCATAATGCGACTCATACGCCACAAAAAAGCCGTGTCTTCAAATCACCAACTTATGATTCACTTGGCTTTGAATAACACGGCTGAGTAGATGGCAATGAGATAAAAACTATGTCGCCATTAATACGATGTTTACACTAATACTATGTTTGAATTGTTAGCTAGTCATCTTTTGTGAAGTTCTCTTCGCTAAACTTATCAAGGTCATAAGGTGTTTGTTGGTATACACAGTAATTTAGCCAGTTTGAGAACAGCAGGTGACCGTGGCTACGCCAACTTGCGACTGGCTTATTGTCGGGGTTGTTATTCGGGTAATAGTTAATAGGGATGATAGGTTCCATACCTTCCCCAAGATCTCGAATGTATTCGTTGTGAAGGGTGTGAGCGTCATACTCTGGGTGACCAGTGACAAACACATTACGTTTATCTTTCGTAGCCGCTAAATACACTCCCGCATCATCAGATGTAGCCAGAATATCTAAGTCCGTATGCTCAGCAAGAAATTCAGATGAGAAGTCAGCGTAACGAGAATGAGGCGCTAAGAAGGTGTCATCAAAACCGCGTAGAACTGGGTGGTATGGCTGGTGGATTTTATGATGATAAACACCCGACAACTTTTCTTTGCGCGTACGTTTTGGTAAGTCGTAAAGTAATTTCAAGCCAGCTTGCGCAGCCCAGCAAACATAAAGGGTAGAGGTAACGTGCTTGTTTGCCCAATTCATGATGGTTTGTAGATGTTCCCAATAAATAACATCTTCAAATTGAACCAAACCAAGTGGGGCGCCTGTAATGATCAAGCCATCAAAGTTTCGTCCTTTTACCATTTCAAACTGGCGGTAAAAGTTATCTAAGTGCTCCGTTGGCGTGTTTTTGCTTGCGCGATCATCAATTCGAAGCAGTTCAATATCAACTTGCAGTGGGCTGTTAGATAAAAGGCGTAAGAATTGAGTTTCAGCTTCAATTTTCTTAGGCATTAAATTTAGGATCAACACTCTCAGTGGACGGATTTCCTGAGTTGATGCTCTTGAAACAGGCATTACGAAGATGTTCTCTTCGCGAAGAACATCGGATGCCGGTAGTTGATCTGGAATACGAATAGGCACAGCTTTCTCCCTAAGCTAGATTTTTAGACGTCTATACTTCTGAACTTATCGCATATTGATCTCTATGTCGATATAGAATTACATTGAGATCACATTTCTTTCATAGCTAGACCGCTGTTAGTAAGTAAATTGAAGCTAGGTATTCGGTTGAGTTTGTCATCTAAGTATTTGCTAGGTGGACTAAATGTAGGTAATCAAAGTAAGAAAAATAAGGCGAGCTGCGTTAATATTGCTGTGGTTATAACGTAAATAGAGTTTTCATGGTGAAACTGATACTTATTAGGGGGCTTCCTGGTTCTGGAAAGTCAACGAAAGCTAAATACTATGTTGCTGAGCAACCCAATCTAACTAAACATATTGAAGCCGATATGTTTTTTGTAGGAGACGATGGGCACTATCGTTTTGATGCCAGTCAGCTACAGCATGCTCACAGGTGGTGTCAAGACACCACCGAGAAATGGCTTAGAAGTGGTATTAATGTAGTCGTTTCAAATACATTTGTGAAGCAATGGGAAATGAAGTTTTATAGGCAGTTGGCGTTAAAATACAAAGCTGAATTGGTTATAGAGACCTGCCGTGAACAGTATCAAAATATTCATGGTGTTGAGGACGCCGTCATTAAACGTATGAAGCGCGATTGGCAAGAATAGCAAGGCAAGAAGAACAAGGTAGAGAGAAACATGGCAAAACGTTCAGTCATTGTTGATATGACTTCTTACGGTGTTTACACAAAGTGGGATTCCCGTTCTAAACAGTTACCGAAAATTCAAGAATTCACGACTCAAGTGGATGCAGAGATTGATGTTGAATTTGGCTACATTATCAACATTAAAAAAGCGAAAGGTGAGAAAATTCGTTACTGCATTTACCACCCCAACATTACTACTGAAGATGGTGAAGTTCTTGAACCGTTCGATGGTGAAGAGTACGTTGGCAATAATGATTGGGATTTTTATCTTGGTGATACGATTTGGGAACCGATTTCGAATAAAACTGGGAAATGGCGTATGACCATAGAGTTGCAGGGCAAGATCATTGCGGATAAGACCTTTGATCTCATTGCAAAAGATGAAGCCCAATTTTGGAAGCGCCGAGGTTTTTAGCCTTAGCTAATGAGCCTACTTTTACCTTTACTTTGTTATTCGTTAGCCTGATTATCCGTGAATATAAAAAAGCCGATCTGTTTGAGTTCGGCTTTTTTATTGTAAGAAACGTGGCGAGTTATTGAAGTCGCCACGAATTCATATCGAGACTTTAAATTAGTTAGTTACGTATGAAATAACAAATTCAGTGATAGAAACCATGTCTTTCACAGCAATGTATTCTTCAGTAGTGTGGACTTTAGCCATACCAGTAGATAGGTTTACAGTCGTTAGACCTTTTGCATTGAAGTTATTCGCATCACTACCACCACCAGTACGTTTTGTATTCGCCGTGATGCCTAATTTTTCAAACGCAGATTTAATAGCAGTAATGTGTTTATGGTCATCTTCGATAACGAAAGCATCATAAGCGCGAGTAGATTCAATTTCGACTTCTGCACCAAACTGCTTCGCACTTGCTTCGAAAGTTTCAATCATGTGATTAACTTGATTGGTTAACTTCTCTCCATTTAGAGAACGCGCTTCCGCTACAACTTTGATTTCAGGCATGACGATATTCGTTGCTTGTCCACCTTCAACAATCCCAACGTTTGCTGTTGTTTCTTCGTCAATGCGAAGTAGGTTCATTTTTGTGATGGCGTCTGCAGCCACTTGGATAGCACTGATGCCTTCTTCAGGAGCAAGACCAGCATGCGCAGGGCGTCCTTTAATTGTCGCAACGATTTTTTGTTGGCCAGGAGCGGCATTTACAATCGTGCCAATTGGACCGCCAGTATCTAAAACAATAGCGTGTTCAGATTGAATGAATGACATATCGAAGTTTAAAGAGCCAAATAAGCCGCCTTCCTCAAATACAGTGAAAGCAATCTCAATAGTGTTGTGCTCTAGACCGTCGGCTTTGATGCAGCGAACGGCTTCCATGATTGCTGCAATGCCAGATTTGTCATCACCACCAAGGATAGTGTTACCTTTCGAGCGGATAATGCCATCTTCAATGATAGGTTCAATACCAATGCCAGGGGTGACGGTATCCATGTGGCAACTGAAAACAGTGCTGCCTGCTAGTGAGCCTTCAAGCTTCGCGTAGATGTTAAAACCATTTGATACTTCAGCTGGTACAGGCAATTTATGTACTTCAAAGCCTAGTGCCCCAAGTTGCTCAGCCAGTGTTTCGGCAATAGCTTTTTCATTGCGAGATTCGCTGTCAATTTTTACAAGATCACAAAAGTGTTCAACTAGGCGTTGTTCGTTAACTTTGGTCATTATTAAAACTCTCATTATATCTGCACCTATAAGAAATAGACGCAGTGTAGGAACAGGAAATCCAATATAACGCTAATGAACTAGTAGATTGCCTGAGTTAAATCAAGAAAAGCATATGATTGTGCTAAAAAAAGCAGAGTAATTTGAAACATTCTATTTATTGATTGATCGCAAAATTAAATGATTATCGAGAGATATTGATTTGATATGGAAGTGCTTCAAAAAGACGTCAAATAGAAGAAAGCAATGAATGACGATTGATCTGGTTATCCAGCGTTATTCCATTTCATCTATCGCTTATGAATACTCTTTAAAAATCGGAGTGTTTTACAGTAGGAAATCTTCTTGTACATAAACAAGTACAAGCTGCCGTAAAGTTAAGTGACTGATTTATAGTCTTTCTATGAAACCTCAAGGTAAATGTAACTTTAAATTTACGTTAAATATTTGTTAAATTTGGTTTTTGTATTTCCTTCCTTAATATTCCCAATCTTGTCATTTTGAGCCAAGTTAGAACTACCTGATTCAAAGTGTTAATGGGCTGGATAACTAGAAATGATTGATAACCAACATTGACTAGTAACTCATCCAGTTTTACGCATCAGCTTGAACTCATCAGTTATGAGTACGAGCAAGCTTTGAATAGAAAACTAAAAATGAACAGTCTAAGGGAGTAGAACATGTCGACGATATTTAACCCACTAGGTACAGATGGCTTTGAATTTGTTGAATATACCGCTGCGAATTCAGAAGGAATAGAGCAACTTAAAGGGTTATTTGGTGATCTAGGTTTTGCTGAGATAGCTCAGCATCGCTCGAAAAAAGCATGGCTATATCGTCAAGGGGATGTGAATTTCATTGTTAACGCAGAACCTCACAGCCAAGCTGAGGCTTTTGCTGCTCTTCATGGACCTTCAGTATGTGGTATGGCTTTTCGTGTAACAGATGCAAAAGTCGCTCTTGATCATGCAAAAGAAAATGGTGGGCGAGAATACCAAACTCAAGTAGGACCAATGGAGCTGAGTATCCCTGCTATCTATGGCATTGGTGACAGCCTTCTTTACTTTGTAGACCGCTATGGCTCACAAGATATTTACGATGTTGATTTTTGTCTTTATGACGATGCAAAACAACGAATGGAAAAGAAAGACGTTGGTCTTTTTGAAATTGATCATCTCACGCACAATGTGAAGCAAGGAAACATGGACGTTTGGTCTGGTTTCTATGAGCGCATTGGTAACTTCCGCGAGATTCGTTACTTTGATATTGAAGGCAAATTGACAGGGTTAGTCAGCCGCGCAATGACCGCGCCATGTGGCAAAATCCGCATTCCAATTAATGAATCTTCAGACGATAAATCACAAATAGAAGAATTCATCCGTGAATACAAAGGTGAAGGCATCCAGCACATTGCGATGTCGACCAATGACATTTACAAAACTGTGCAGACACTTCGCAAACGTGGCATGGACTTTATGCCAACGCCAGATACCTATTATGAAAAGCTTGATGGCCGCGTTCCTGGGCACGGAGAAAATAAGTCGGAGTTACAAGACTTACGAATTCTTCTTGATGGCGCTCCAACAAAAGATGGCATTTTATTGCAGATCTTTACTCAAACCGTAATCGGCCCGGTTTTCTTTGAGATTATCCAGCGTAAAGGTAACGAAGGGTTTGGTGAAGGTAACTTCAAAGCTCTGTTTGAATCGATTGAAGAAGACCAAATAAGACGAGGAGTGTTAAGCGATGCGTAAAGCCATCTCTTACCCTCATAAAGAAGGTGTGTGCTCTAAACAAGCACATGCTGACTTTCCTGAAGGGGCAATTTTTGAACGGGAAGCGGGGCGAAGTGGTTTTTTTGGTCCTGCTGCACATTTCCATCATCAACATGCTCCAACAGGATGGAGCGAGTGGGAAGGTGAACTTAAGCCAAGAGCATTTGATTGTAATTTAGTAGAAAGTGCTCAACAGTTATCACCTTGGCTGGTTCCTAATTTGCTCGAAAACAGTGACTGTAAAGTAAAGGTCTGGAAAATTTCAGACAATATGGAATTTCTAGTAAGAAACGCAGATGGCGATGAATTACTTTTTATCCACCAAGGTAAAGCCGAGCTATTTAGTGATTATGGTCATTTAACCGTTGAAGAGGGAGATTATGTATTGATCCCTCGCTCGACTTCTTGGCGAGTAGAAGTACAAGAGCCGCTATTTGTGTTGATGATAGAAACGACAGACAGTGCCTACTCACTTCCAGAAAAAGGAATAGTAGGGAACCATGCCGTTTTTGATCCCGCTGTTTTAGAAGTCCCAAGTATTAACGAGCACTTCAAAGCGCAGTATTCGGAAAAGACCACTCAAGTTCATGTGAAGCGACACAATGAAGTCAGCGTCATTACTTACCCATTTAACCCACTTGATGCGATTGGCTGGCATGGTGACTTGTCAGTCGTGAAATTGAATTGGCGTGATATTCGCCCGCTGATGTCCCATCGTTACCATCTTCCTCCTTCCGCACATACCACTTTTGTTGGTGGCAACTTTGTTGTTTGTACTTTCGTACCTCGCCCAATTGAAAGCGACCCGGGTGCGTTAAAAGTGCCGTTTTACCATAACAATGATGATTACGATGAAGTGCTTTTTTATCATGCGGGTGACTTCTTCAGCCGAGACAATATAGAAGCAGGCATGGTGACATTCCACCCTGCTGGTTTTACTCACGGCCCTCACCCAAAAGCTTTTAAAGCCGGGCAAGAATATAAGAAGAAATTTACAGACGAAGTGGCAGTGATGATAGACACACGCCATGCTCTGACACTAACGGAAGACGCGGCAAAAGTTGAAAATGAAGCGTATGTGTATAGCTGGCAAGAAAAATAGACTTTAGGGTTTCTAAAGCTATTAAAGCTATTAAAGCTGTAAATAAAACTGGCTTGAAAAGGTATACACAGTTGAGCAAGGAAAGATTATGAAGTTAGCAACGTTAAAAAATAACACTCGCGATGGTCGTCTGGCTGTCGTCTCAAAAGACTTATCTCGATATGTGTTAGTTGAGCATATAGCCCTTACGATGCAACAAGCATTGGATAATTGGGATTCAGTGGTTGTTGAACTTGAAGCAACATACCAAAGCTTAAATCGTCAACAGCTTGAACAAGCATTACCATTTGATGAGAGCTTATGTCATTCGCCACTGCCTAGAGCATATCAGTGGGCGGATGGCTCAGCTTATGTGAATCACGTTGAGTTGGTCCGTAAAGCTCGTGGCGCAGAAATGCCTGAAAGCTTTTGGCATGATCCTCTTATGTATCAAGGGGGTTCGGATTCTTTTATTGGTCCAACTGATGATATTGAAATGGCAGACGAATCTTGGGGAATCGATTTTGAAGGAGAAGTCGCCATTGTGACCGGTGACGTGCCTATGGGCGAGAAATCATCTGACTGTTTACAGCACATTCGTTTATTGATGCTGGTGAATGATGTTTCATTAAGAGGGCTCATTCCAGGAGAATTAGCTAAAGGGTTTGGTTTTTTCCAGTCTAAACCGTCCTCTGCTTTTTCTCCGGTTGCAGTCACGCCAGATGAATTATCAGGTAATTGGCTAGACGGGAAAGTGACTTTGCCTTTGGTTTCAACGTATAACGGTCAATTGTTTGGTCAGCCAAATGCCGGCGTTGATATGACGTTTAGCTTCACAGAGCTGGTGGCTCACGCTGCGAAGACTCGTCCACTAAGTGCTGGTGCTGTCATTGGCTCTGGAACGGTTTCAAACAAGCAAGGAACAGATTTTGGGACTTCTATTGAAGAAGGTGGTGTAGGTTACTCATGCATTGCTGAAGTGCGGATGATTGAAACCATACGAGACGGAAAGCCAACAACAAGCTTTATGAAGTTTGGCGACACAATCAAACTTGAGATGAACGATAGTAATGGTGAGTCAATTTTTGGTTCGATCAGCCAAAAGGTTGTGAGATATGAGCGATAATGTTGTTAATGACGTTCAAGGTCAAGCTAATGATCAGGGTTTGACGTTGTACGGTTATTGGCGCTCCTCAGCGGCATACCGCGTTCGAATTGCTTTGAACTTGAAAGGGCTTGAATACCATTATGAACCAGTGCATTTGGTAAAAGGTGGTGGTCAACAGCATAGCGAAGGCTACCATCAACTGAACCCTTCAGAGCTGGTTCCAACTCTTGTGCATAATGGATTTGTACTGAATCAATCAATGGCAATCATTGAATATTTAGAAAGCCTAAGTTCAGATATCCCACTTCTACCTAAGTCGGGAGAGCTTCGTTGGTTAGTAAAATCTATCGCGCAAGATATCTCGATGGATATTCATCCGCTCAACAATTTACGTGTTTTACAGTATCTAAAAGGTGAATTGGGGTGTACTGAAGATCAAGCAAACAAATGGTATCAACATTGGATAGTGACAGGTTTTCAATCAATAGAGGAAAAGCTAGGAAGTCTTGATAGCCAACGTATTCAACATCTCCAGCGTATTAAAGATGGTCAATGTATTAAGCATGACCAACCACAATCAGATAGTAGCTCTGAAGGAAACGTTGCAGCTTATGCATTAGGAGAACAACCATCACTTATTGATGTATGTCTAATTCCTCAGGTTTATAATGCACTTCGCTTTGAGGTTGATATGTCAGCTTATCCAAAGATCATGTCTATCTATGAATATGCTAATACCCAGCCAGCATTCATTTCAGCTTTACCTGAAAACCAAAGCGACGCTCATAATTAGATATGTTGAATAAAAGATACGCTAAATAAAGCACCGTTCGCAGGTGCTTTATTTTATTATCTTC
The DNA here is from genome assembly GCF_024347495.1 of Vibrio gallaecicus. NCBI lineage: Bacteria > Pseudomonadati > Pseudomonadota > Gammaproteobacteria > Vibrionales > Vibrionaceae > Vibrio > Vibrio gallaecicus. The sequence goes on from NZ_AP025490.1 coordinate 1,466,311, forward strand.
AGCCAATTAGATTGTGATGCGGAATGATTATCTAGATTCAAAACTAAGCTGAAGCTTTATGATTTACCTTTAATTAAGTAGACGTATATCACATTAACTCCTAAGTTTAATTTATGTAATTATCATTAGGAGCGGTCCAATGAATAGTAAGAGTAGTCTCTACCTATTACTTGCTACTTTTTGTTCATCACCTGTACTCTCTAAAAGCTTGTCTGAATTAACGTATTTGAGTGAAGAGTACCCTCCCTATAATTTCAGTGAAGAAGGTCTTGTAAAAGGTATTGCCGTTGACTTGCTCATTGCCGCCTCAGATGAAGCGAACGAAAGAGTAATGGGAAGTGACATTGCGCTACAACCTTGGGCTAGGGCATATCGTTCTACACTTATTAAGCCTGATACTGTTCTATTTTCAACGACTCGAACAGAATTAAGAGAAGACTTGTTTTATTGGGTTGGTCCGATTGCAACCACTCGAATTGTAGTTTTAGCTAAAAAAGTGAATCAAATTATAATTAATTCTCCAAGTGACCTTGCTCAATACCGTATTGGGGTAATTCGAGATGACGTTGGAGAGCAATTGCTTTTGGAAGCTGGTGTGCCAAGAGACTCGATTATGGAAAATTTTCATGCTGAAAATATTGCTCAACAGATTCAAAAAGGACGAATTGATTTATGGGCTTATGAAGAAAATGTCGCGAAGTGGTGGATATCTACGGCTGGCTATAAAGCTTCAGCTTATGAAGTAGTGCATGTATTGCAAGAAGGTGAGTTGTATTACGCGATTAACAAAAATACAGAAGTTGCGACCGTAGAACGGCTTCAAAAGTCGATTGATATTATTCGTGATACGAACAACGAAGATGGCGTGAACCATTTTGAGGTGATTCTAAATCGGTATAAATAGACTCTTGTGCTTGAGACCTTCAGTTTTAAAGAATTAAAAGAAGGAAGTAAAAAAGTTATTCTGATCATTGCTGCGTTTAGCAGTACTAGATAAGAATAACTTCTAACGTTCTTTACTTAGCAATGTTACTCAAGAGAGAAACCAGCTCATTCTCTGTTGCAGGTTCTTTACTGAGTTCAACCTGAGCTGAAGCACCGCCTTTAAGCATATAAGCAGTTGTTCCGCAGTGGTCGTAGTGGAACCATTTCCCATTTACACAAACATCTGTATAGCATCTCGGATCTTGTTTCAATTCCATTTGCCGCTCCTAAATTAACGTTTGCTTAACAAGTTACAATCTAAGTGATCACAAATTACGGAAAGATGATCTAAATCAATTTATTGTTAGGTTGTTTGTTACCGTTTCTAGTTAGAGACAATGATCACTAAAAACAAAGTGATTCATTGGGAAGCGTTTCATTCGGGAATAAGTGTTCGATTTTACAGAAGGGAAGAGGGTTTTACTTGCCTATGGCGGGCTTTCTACTTACGCTAGAGTTCATTTCTATTTTAAGTTTTTGTTTTCAAAGCAGTGTTAAAAAATGACTAATATTTTTATTGTAGTGATTGTGCTGGTTGTATTTTTCTTCTTTATTCAAAAGTATGTACTCAAGCATGATGACACCAAAGATTTTGCTTATCAGAAAAAAACCAGCCTAATGACCATGCAACAAGCGGCTTTTTATAATGCGCTGAAAGCCGCAGTGGGGGACCATGGTGCTGTGTTTGCTAAGGTCAACATGGCAAGTGTATTAGCACCAGCGAAATCGAATACCAAAAAGAATTGGTTTATTGCCAATGGTAAAATCTCACGTACTTATTTTGATTTTGTAGTGTGTGATCCAAGAACACTGGAACCACGAGTCGTTATTGAATTCGATAATGGAAAAGAACTTCATAAAACCAAAGTCGAAAGAGAAAAGTTACTGATGCATGTGTGTAAATCAGCAGGGGTGCCATTGATTGGGACTTCAGTAAAACACAGCTATCAAGTCAGCCGTCTTAAACGTCTGTTAGCGGCTCATATTGATTTGATTGAACCATCCAAGGAAGTGAGGTTCTGCCGTAAATGTGGAAGTCCAATGATAATTAAAACGGCTAGCCAAGGTGACTTTAAAGGGCGTAGGTTCTTCACTTGTAGCAGACAACCAAATTGTACTTATACTGAAAACTATAATGTTGTCTTTGAAATAGAAGAAGAGTCAAACTGATCAATCTTTACTCAAACGGTTAATTTAATGATTAAAAGGCACAAAGCATAGGCTTGCTGCTAACCATTGAAGTGGAGTTGAAATGTGATCTACTTCAACCCATTGATCTGCTTTGTGTTTAAAATTTATTCTGATTGTTGGTTTTAAAAGCAAACGATCAATTTAGTGCAAATTTATCCTTGCACGCTACCCATTCAATCGCTATTATCCATCTCGTTCTGAAGCGATAGCCACTTAATGAAAAGGCTAGTTTAGTTTCAAAGCATTGCCCGCTTAGCTCAGTTGGTTAGAGTACTTGCATGACATGCAAGGTGTCACTGGTTCGAGTCCAGTAGCGGGCACCAGATTCGTTCTTTATGAACAAGCGAAAAGCCCACCTAGTGTGGGCTTTTTTGTGTATGTAATTCCTTGTTCAATTAAAGCCGCACTTTATGGACAAGTGAAAGAGCTCATTTGTGGTTTTTTTATTGCTGAATGGCTGCAATCCTATTATTCAAGTTAGCGAAAAGTTTGGTTCGTCTTAAAATACTACGTTCTTGAGCAAGTGGTCGTTTGTGGAATGAAACCGAAAGTTTGTTCTTGCGAAGTACCAGATTAATAAAGTAATTAAATTAATCTGGTACTGAGATATGTATGTAGATGTTTGGGTCTATCGGAATAGATAAAGCTTATTAAAAGCTAGGCTTTTTGAGGAATGAAGATGGTAGGTACATCAGAAATACCTTCCTTTTCCGCCATAGCGGATAGTGCTACTTCAGAAGCCAATCTAATGTGTTCAGTACAAGCGTAGTGCGCGGCTTCGCAATCTCGCTTGAGAATGGCATCAACAATCGCGCTCATCTCTTCGATACTCTGCATATAGCGGTTTTCTTGTGAAATTGACGTTGCTCTTAGCAGGTTTATGCGAGCTTGCTGTTGGCGCAATAGCTTAGCTGCAGTTTGATTACCGCAACCTTCATACAGTAATTCGTAAAAGTCATTCACACTATCGAGAATATTAGCCACATTATTTTGTGTAAGACGGCGAGTAAGTAAATGGAGTGTAGTTTCAAGCATCTGTAACTGCTTGTCTGTTGCATTAAGTGTATATAATTGGACAACCAAGCTTTCTAAACTTACACGTAATTCGTAAATCTCTTTTGCGGTTTCAAGTGTCAAACGAGTAACAATTGGACCTTTGTTTTCGAGATAATCTACCAACCCTTCTGATTCTAAATGCCTTAATGCTTCGCGAACTGAGCTGCGGCTAACACCAAGCATGTCGCAAAGGTCTCTTTCAACTAATCGATCTCCAGGCATTAGTTGGAAATTCATGATTGCGCTTCTAAGAGTTCTAAGCACTTGTTCGCGTAAAGGGGTACGATTGTTGTCAATCTTGGTTAATTGCGAAGCTTGCCTGATCATGTTTTATTCTCACTACTTTTGAGCATTTCATTGCGGAATTACGATGAAGCTGGGTAAATATTTGTTTTGCACTCACATTTTTGATTATAAGTGATTGTTAATAGCAATGTTAATTTATTTTATATTGATACTCATATTCAGTTAGAGGACTACTCATTTTTCATTCAGCACCTTCTACAATCACAACCTCAGCGGTTGCTACCCCCTGACGTTGCATTGCAGCTTGTTGGTAAATATCTGAATTATAGCAATTAAGAGCATCATCAAATGATGAAAACTCGATGATGACATGGCGATGTCGTTCTTCACCTTCTAGCTGTTGATAACGGCCGCCGCGAGCTAATATTTTTGCTTTATACGGTGCGAAAGCTTTGGGGGCGAGATCGGTATAGTTTTTATATTGCTCGATATCATGAACAGTGACATGAGCTATCCAGTATCCTTTCATAGTGTATTCCTAATTATTACGTGTAGGAGAAAGAGAAAAATGCCCCACGTTAATGAGGCGATTTAGACAAAAGTTGTGAAGGTTAGGTGACTGTACTAACCCTAATTGAACTTTGGCATGACCTTGTCGATGAACAACTGCAGTGATTTTTTCTTATCTTCAAAGCTTAAGTTGTTGTCAGCCCAGTAACTGTATTGGCTGATGCCTAATGTTTCGTAGTACTTAAGACGAGTAACCACTTCTTCTGGTGTACCAATCGCAAGGTTGTTACGAAGTGTCGCTTTACTAAAGCTTTCACCTAAGTCTTCGCTGCTCAAGTGTTGTACAAAGCCGTCATTCGGTGTTTGGTTATTGCGAGCCCATGCCATAAACATGGAATACCAACGGTGAAGAGCGTCAGTCCCGGCACTTAAATCTTGCTCGTTTTCACCTACGAAGGTATGGCGCAGTAGCATGATGTCTGGTTGATCAACTTGCGGGTTATTAGCGCAGGCTTCATTGAACTTATTCATTAAATCTTGGACTTCTTCGTCATTTTTTTGCAATGGTGTCACCATCACATTACAGCCGTTACTAATAGCAAAGTTATGCGAATCAGGATCTCTTGCTGCTACCCACATAGGTGGGTGGGGCTGTTGAATTGGTTTTGGTACGCTTGTCGTTGTTGGGAATTGAAATAGCTCGCCATCATGCGCGCAATCACCGGTCCACAGTTTTTGTAAGACAGGGACCATCTCTCTTAGGTACTTACCACCGTCAGCTGCTGGCATACCATTCATTAAGCGATCAAACTCCGCTTGGTAAGCTCCACGAGCAATACCAAATTCTAAGCGTCCGTCACACATAATATCAGCCAGAGCGGCTTCACCAGCCAATTTTACTGGGTGCCAAAATGGGGCAATGAAAGTACCTGCACCTAGGCGGATCGTACTGGTTTTATTTGCAAGATACGTAATGTAGTTAATAGGGTTTGGGGCAATGGTGAATTCCATTCCATGGTGCTCACCAACCCAAGCCATTTCAAAACCACCTTGTTCGGCAATTTGCACTAGTTCAGTAAGTTCTGCTAATGACTCTTTATGAGTTTTATTATCGTCGTAGCGTTCCATGTGCAGAAAAAGCGAAAATTTCATAGAAGTATCCTTTCAGTTATGTTTTTTGATAGAGGCCTGTAGGAGACCTCTATCTAGTTATTGGATTAAGTTTCTAGTTACTGGTTTTAGTTATTTAGTGAGCGCTGACGCTGGCTCTAATGGTTTATTTTGTTTTTTTACTAATGGCTGTGGTGACTCTTGATATTCAGTACTTATGTACAGATCTTTCATGAAACAGTAAGCCATAACGATTAAGACTATTGAGAATGGCAGTGCCGCTGCAATTGAGGCCGCTTGAAGCCCTTCTAGTCCACCAGCCATTAGCAATATGCCGGCGACAAGCCCTAATCCAGCCCCCCAAATTATGCGCATCTTAATTGGTGGGTGGTTACCGCCCATCGACAAAATAGTACATATTACTAAGGTTGCGGAGTCGGCAGAGGTAACAAACCAAGAGATAATCATTAGTGTTGCCAGCGCCGCCATTGGCCATGTTAGCCACTGAACGTTAAGAGCTTCGATTGTGCTGTAAAGGACCATTGTTAGGTTTTCGTTTACAACTGAAGTTAGGTCACTCTCGGTGTATAATTCTAAATAAGTCGCGGTTCCGCCCATAATGGTTATCCATGTAAAGGCACCAAGTGTGCTTGCTAGAACGCCGCCTAACATCAGTTCACGAATCGTTCTTCCTTTTGAAATACGAGCGATGAAAATACCAACATATGGACCCCAGCTTAACCACCATGCCCAATAGAAAACGGTCCACCAGCCTTGCCATTGACGCTCAGGTTGCGGGTCGACCCAAAGAGACATTCCAATAAAGCTAGCTAAGTAGTCACCCATATTCGTAAAGAAGGTGCTGAATAGATAAACGGTAGGACCAGCGATTAGGAAGAATCCAAATAGGATGCAACTAATTCTCACGTTCCACTGGCTAAGTAACTTAATGCCTTTTTGAAGACCAGACACTGCCGAAAAAGTGGCGATTGAACCGACAACTACAATCAAGATCAATTGGTTAACTGAGTTAATCTCTATTCCAAATAAGTAGTTAAGTCCGGCATTCATTTGGGACACACCAAGACCAAGTGTCGTGGCAGTACCAAACAAAGTGCTAAATATTGCGAGTAGGTCTACCGCATGACCAATTGGTCCATAAATACGGTTACCTAATATTGGGTAAAGAGCGGAACGAATAGTAAGAGGTAGCCCTTTTCTATACGCGAAATACGCTAAGATTAAACCCACTAATACGTAAACACTCCAAGCATTTAGACCCCAGTGAAAAATAGTTATACGCATTCCAATCTGGGCTGCTTCTGCTGTACTAGCCCCCACATTTGCCATTTCTGCAAACGGGTTTCCTTGGATATAAGTTAATGGTTCAGCGATGCTCCAAAACATTAATCCAGTACCTACAGCGGCGCTAAACAACATAGCAAACCAAGTAAAGTTGTTGAATTCCGGCCTGTCTGAATCTTTCCCCAAACGTACTTTGCCAAATTGACTAAATGTGACCCATACGGAGAACACGAATATTACGGCAACGGCTCCGATGTAGTACCAACCAAGGTTGGTGGTGATCCAGCTTTTCACACTACTATAGACTGTATTCGCTAAGTCAATTTGTAGAACTGAAAAGAGGACAAATGCTGATACCATCGCCAATGAGGCAATGGTCATAGTTTGGTTAACGCCTTGAAATATTCCTTGTTTGTTAACCATGTTGCGATTGGAATTCATAGCAGGATTGCTCCTTTACACGCTGTATGATTGCATCTTAGATAAACTGCAGCAGCCCTCAGACTACATTACCCTTAGATACCCTTTTTATATCGTCGACCAATTCCTTGGCTGACTCGTCATTTGACTTATTGGTATACCATAGCATTAAAAATTCGCACATCAACCGTTTTAATTAACATGGTTTTAACATTGTTATTTATTTAAGTATTTGATATTTAATATTAATATGTAATTTTGTTAATGTTTTTACAATTAAAAAGAATGTAAGTGATGTTTTGTTTTGTGATCGTTGTTGATATTTTAAACAAAATGATATTTAGTGTTTAAGTGGTTTTTATTGTCTTATATGGTTGTTTTTTAAGGTTAAAAAGGATTTATGTCATGGTTTTATACTATTCATATAAGACTAAAGTCATTTCTTTTTATGTGAAAAGTTTGGTATACCATAATACAGGTTGAGCGATGGCAATCTTTCTATCGCTTTAAGACATATATGTAAGAAGGAAAAATCAATGGCTTTTAATATCCGCAAGATCTGCACTTATATTGAAGAAACTCGCATAGAAGGCGGCAAAGTAGGTGATAAGCCAGTAATGATGGCAGCAGTAGCCGTTGTTATTGAGAACCCATGGCATGGAAGAGGCTTTGTTGAAAACCTACGCCCTGAAGTGACAGAGCACTGTTCTGATTTGGGCGCTCTTATCGTGGACAAGTTAGCAGGTGTTATGGGCGGGGCTGAAAACATAGAAGCTTACGGAAAAGCTGCAGTCGTAGGTATGGAAGGTGAAATCGAGCATGCTTCGGCGGTTATCCATACATTACGTTTTGGTAATCATTATCGTGAAGCGGTTGATGCTAAAAGTTATTTGAGTTTTACGAACAAACGCGGCGCTGGTGGTACATCAATTCAAGTGCCTATGATGCACAAAGATGATGAAGGGCTTCGTTCTCACTACGTTACGCTTGAAATGAAAATTGAAGACGCACCAGCAGCAAATGAAATTGTTGTTGTTTTGGGAGCTTCTGATGGAGGGCGTGTACACCCTCGAATTGGTAATCGATATATTGATCTTGAAGAGCTTGCTCAAGAGAAAGCCGCTAAAAATCAATAATAAGGAATCGAAATGGAGAGCATGAAATTAGTTGATGGAACCAGCTACTTTTCATGTGGAGATGGCGAAACAGTCATCTTCATTCATGGTGTAGGTTTGGATAAATCAATGTGGGGCGGTCAAGTTGCTGGGCTAGCTAAGCAGTACCACATTATAGGTTATGACATGTTAGGGCATGGCGATAGTCCAGAACCTCAAAGTAGAGACACAATTGAGGCTTATGCCGAGCAGCTTGAGCGCTTAATTAAAGGTCTCAAAATCGATAAACCAATAACGGTAGTAGGTTTCTCGATGGGGGGATTAGTTGCACGTGCTTTTGCATTGAAATATCCACATAGAGTGGCTCGATTGGTGATTTTAAATAGCGTTTTTAATCGCACAGAGCAGCAACGTAGAAATGTACTTTTACGATGCAAAGATGTCGAGAAATTTGGACCTGGAGCTAACGTTAACGCTGCAATTGAGCGCTGGTTCAGTCAGGAATACCGAGGAGCTAACCCTGCGCAAATAGACGCATTTACTCAGCGTATTATCACAAATAGTAAAAATGGTTATCTACATACCTATAAGTTATTTGGCGAGAGTGATAATCATGGCGTTTCAAAATTAAGCGGGCTGGATGTGCCTACTTTAGTGGCGACTGGTGAGCTTGATATAGGTTCTACGCCGGAAATGGCTCATGGCTTGGCGTTACATTTACCCAATGCAAAAGTGATCGTACTTGAACAACAACGTCACATGATGCCCGTTGAATCACCACAAATAGTGAATAGTATGCTTCTTCGTTTTTTTGAAGAGCAGAAGCTAAAGAATCAAACAAAAGAGACATTACAGGAGTTTGCAAATGGCGCTTGAACAATTTCAAATGTTAATTCACGGAGAGTGGGTTTCAGCAAATACAGGTAAAACGTTCGAAAGTATTAATCCTGCTAATGAACAACCTTGGGCAACATTCCCATATGCTGATGAACAAGATGTAGACCAAGCGGTACGTTCAGCGCATCAGACATTTTTATCAGAAGGCTGGTCTTCAACTACGCCAGCACAACGAGGCAAACTCCTTCGCCGTTTAGGTGATTTAATTGCTGAGAATAAAGAGCAACTGGCACAGCTTGAAAGCCGAGATAACGGAAAGTTGATCCGAGAAACGTTGGGACAAGTTAGCTACCTGCCTGAGTTCTTCTATTACTTTGCTGGCTTAGCCGACAAAGTAGAAGGCGAAACCTTGTCTCTCGATAAATCCGATATGTTTGCTTATACCGTGCGTGAACCGTTAGGGGTTATTGCTGGAATCATTCCTTGGAACTCTCCTTTGTATTTAACTGCAATCAAGATTGCTCCAGCGCTTGCTGCCGGAAATACAGTTGTACTAAAGCCTTCAGAACATGCATCAGCTACGTTACTAGAGCTAGGTCGATTGGTGTTGGAAGCAGGTTTCCCGCCTGGTGCCGTTAACGTCATTACTGGATATGGTTTACCTTGTGGCTCCGCATTAACTCGTCACTCTCTTGTTCGTAAGATCGCATTTACTGGCGGTAGCGAAAGCTCTAAACATGTAATCAGAAACTCAGCAGAAAACTACGCCAAATTGTCTTTAGAGTTAGGCGGAAAATCACCAAACATTATCTTTAACGATGCCAATATTGATAGTGCTGTGAATGGTGCCGTTGCCGGTATTTTTGCAGCCGCGGGTCAAAGCTGTGTATCAGGCTCTCGCCTGTTAGTGCAGCAAGATATTTATGATGAATTTGTCGCTAAGTTGACTGCACGAGCTGAAAAAATTGTTATTGGTGATCCTTCAAAGGTGGAAACGGAAATGGGGCCGATGGCAACGCAGGCTCAACTTGAAATCGTCGAGCGTTTTGTTGATATCGCACTGACTGAAGGTGCCAAACTTCGCACTGGTGGCAAGCGTCCAGACATCACTCCGGGGTGGTATTACACTCCAACCATCTTAGAGTGCACTGATCACAACGCCACGGTAGTCCAAGAAGAAATATTTGGTCCTGTAGCTACGGTTATTCCATTTGCAGACGAAGCAGAAGCATTAAAGCTAGCCAACGACAGCAAATACGGGCTCGCAGCGGGCATTTGGACTGAAAACCTAGCTAAGGCTCACCGTATGATTAAAGGCATTCGCTCTGGAATTGTATGGGTGAACACGTACCGAGCTATCTCTGCTTCAGCGCCTATTGGTGGTTACGGACAAAGTGGATATGGACGAGAGTGCGGTAGTGACTCGATTAATGAATTCACACAGTTGAAAGCTGTTTGGATAAATACTTCATCAGAGCCAATGGCTGACCCATTTACTATGCGTTAAGAAAGGAATCATCATGACAACACAACAACAAATCGATCAGGCTGTTTCGCCAGAATTGTATAAAAACATCATGGGTCAGTTTCCAACAGGTGTGACTGTAATTACGGCTTATAACGACCTTGGTGATGTTGTAGGTTTTACCGCCAGTGCATTTAGTGCGCTGTCTATGGATCCAGCTTTAGTTTTAGTGTGCCCAAGCTACACCTCTGATTCGTATCCGGTGATTCGTGATACCAAAAAATTTGCGATTCATATTTTGGCTGATGACCAGCAAAGCATTGCTTACCAATTTGCAAAAAAAGGCATAGATAAATCAGAAGGGTTGGATATCAAACAGAGTAAACATGGTGTGCCTGTGATTGAAGGTGCATTGGCTGTACTCGAGTGCACCTTGTGGAATGACTACCCAGGAGGAGACCACGCTATATTGGTTGGCCAAGTCGTGAATGCTGAACTCGCTAATACTGACCAGAAGCATCCTTTGCTTTATTGCCGTAGCAAGATGGGTTCGTTACCCGAAATGAATTAAACGGTTTGGATAGTTAGCTCGATGTGAAAATATTTAGCAGATCCATATTGAGATTAAATTGAAATAGGCAGTGAGGTTTTCGGTGAAATTATTGGATTCAAACTTATTAAAGCAGACTTGTTACATTGCAGGACAATGGGTAGAAGCTGAGGATGGTGCCACCGTTCCTGTATACAACCCATCTACTGGTGACATTATTGCGACTGTTCCAGAGCTTGGTCAGAAGAGCACGTTATTAGCGATTGCAGCGGCAGAGAAAGCGCAGAAATTATGGATGAAAAGAACGGCTAAAGAGCGTTCAGTTGTTTTGAAGTGTTGGTATCAACTGATTATTGATAACACTGATGACCTTGCGTCGATTCTCACTTCAGAGCAAGGCAAGCCATTTTTAGAAGCCAAAGGCGAAATTGCGTATGCAGCCAGCTTTATTGAGTGGTTTGCAGAGGAAGCAAAACGCAGTTATGGCGAAGTTATCCCTAGCCACAAGCCTAACTCTCGCCTTGTTGTAAGTAAGGAACCGGTTGGTGTTGTGGGGGCGATAACGCCGTGGAATTTCCCAGCAGCAATGATTACCCGAAAGTGTGGTCCAGCTTTTGCCGCAGGTTGCGCAGTTGTGTTGAAGCCAGCACCAGAAACCCCACTTACGGCATTTGCATTAGCGGAGCTTGCTGAAAGGGCTGGTATACCATCAGGTTTGTTTAACGTGATCACGGGTAATGCCATCGAGATCGGAGGCGCACTAACTCAAAGTAAGAAGGTGAAGAAGATCTCATTCACCGGGTCTACCGCAATAGGCAAGTTATTGATGGAGCAATCTGCTTCAACAGTAAAAAAACTGTCATTAGAACTCGGCGGCAATGCCCCATTCATCATTTTCGATGATGCTGATCTAGATGCTGCCGTAGATGGCGTCATGATCGCCAAGTTTCGAAATGCTGGTCAAACTTGCGTGTGCGCCAATCGCTTATTTGTCCATGATGCGGTTTATGATCAATTTGCAGAGAAGCTGATTTCACGAGTTGCGGAACTACGAGTTGATGATGGCTTTGTTCCTGGCTCAATGATCGGTCCATTAATCAATAAAGCCGCTGTTGAAAAAGTGCAAAGTCATATTGATGATGCAATAGCTAAAGGTGCGAAGCTCGCTTTTGGTCAAGCTCAGCCTGCTGGCACTAACTTTTTCCCACCACAGATCTTAACTGAGGTTAATGACGACATGCTAGTGGCGCGAGATGAAACTTTTGGTCCGTTAGCGGCTCTGTTTAGGTTCAAATCTGATGATGAGGTTATCTCTCGTGCAAACGATACAGATTCAGGGCTCGCAGCTTATGCGTATACGCGTTCTTTACAGCGTGCATGGCGAGTTAGTGAGGAGCTGGAAGCCGGTATGGTTGGAATCAATGAAGGGCTTATCTCAACTGAAGTGGCTCCTTTCGGTGGAGTAAAAGAATCGGGTCTTGGTCGAGAAGGTGCACGCCAAGGGCTAGATGACTACTTGGAAACAAAATACGTAATGATGGGCGGCTTATAAGCTGATATATCGAAATTCAAGTACGTGAAAATAGAATTTTAAAGGAAAAAGTAATGAGCGATAAATTCGAAGAAGGTTTAGCTATTCGTCGTCAGGTATTAGGCGCGGAATATGTGGATGCATCCATTGAGAATGCTACGGATTTTACCATGCCAATGCAGGAGTTGGTGACGAAGTATTGTTGGGGAGAGGTCTGGGGGCGTGACACCTTACCGCTTAAAACTCGAAGTATGATTAATCTTGCAATGATCACAGCTTTGAATCGTCCACATGAACTGAAATTGCATGTTCGTGGCGCACTAAACAATGGCTGTACGACAGAAGAGATTCGAGAAGTCTTACTACAAACTGCCATTTATTGTGGTGTACCAGCCGCTATCGATGCTTTCCGTACCGCAAAAGAAGTCATTGACGAGTACGAAGGTTAGCCTCTCAAGATTTGTTAATGACTTCGAAATCGCAGTAAGCATGGATAGGGTATAAAGGAGGAAGGTATGTTGCATAAAACGATTAACTTTTGTTCACAGTGCGGAAGTGACAAGGTCCTGATGCAGGTACCTTCCGGCGATACGCACCAAAGACCTGTGTGTCAGGAATGTTCACATGTTGTGTATCAAAACCCCACTGTAATAGCGGGCTGCATTATAGAGCACGAAGGTAAGTTTTTACTTGGTAAGCGGGCCATTGAACCGATGAAAGGGAAGTGGAGTATTCCTGCTGGGTTTATGGAAAATGATGAAACTGTTGAGCAAGCTGCAGTTCGAGAAGTACTAGAAGAAACAGGCGCAACAGTGGACGTACTCGGTCCTTATTCAATTTTTAGCGTACCTCAAATGAACCAGGTTTATATTATCTTCCGTGCAAGGTTTGTTAGCTTTCAACATCCATTTGGTGATGAAACTGAAGAGATCAATTTTGTGACTAAAGATGAAATACCTTGGAATGATCTAACTTACCCAGCAATAGGGCAAATATTGAGTCGTTACATTAATGAAGAAGACTACGGTCAATTTGGTTTGTATATGGGATGTTATGAACAAGGAATCATTCACCCATTTGGTAACGCTAACCTTTGCTTAAATTAAATATAGAACAAACGTAATACAGTTCAGAGGACATAACATGGCGATAAGTGACATCGAAGCAATCATCGAAGATATTCGATTAGGAAAAATGGTTATCTTGATGGATGACGAAGGTCGAGAAAATGAGGGCGATCTTGTTATGGCTGCCGAGAGTGTGACGCCTGAACATATAAATTTCATGGCTCGAAAAGGATGTGGGTTGATTTGTTTAACTTTAACGTCTGAACGTTGCGCACAGCTTGAGTTACCAATGATGGTTGAGAACAGCACAGATCCTCAAGGTACAGGTTTTACTGTCACTATCGAAGCCGCAGAAGGTGTCACTACCGGAATATCCGCTCATGATCGTTCACATACTGTCCTTACCGCCGTGCGTAAAGGTGCCAAGCCGTTAGATTTAACGCGTCCTGGGCATATTTTTCCACTTAAAGCGCGTGACGGCGGTGTATTGGTCAGAGAGGGGCATACTGAAGCGGGGTGTGATTTAGCTCGCCTAGCAGGGTTTGAACCTGCCAGTGTGATTGTCGAAATCATGAATGAAGATGGCACAATGGCAAGACGACCTGAACTTGAGATTTATGCGCAAAAGTACGGATTAAAGCTAGGGCTGATTTCTGATTTGGTTGAGTATAGAAAACGTACTGAAATGCCTTTGTTTACAGCAACAATCAATTCGTTTGAGAATGTTGTAAGCCCAAAAGTGCACTGAGCTACGTTGGCACTTATGATCTTTAAATTGAAACAATTCGTGACGCTTATGGATTTGGATGATAAAAGTATCAGATTAGTGAAAGTCATCAGTCGTGGATATCAAAATTAGCCAACATAAAAATACTCTATCGTTTGACCGAATCAGTCGAGTGCTTAGTTTCATCCATTCAAACTTAAATGCTCAGTTGACGTTAGAAGACATAGCGAAAAAAAGCTGTTGGTCTCGCTGGCAGCTTCAAAGAGTGTTTCAAGCTGAAACAGGAATGACAGTTGCGAACTATGTTCGAGAACTGAGGTTAAGCCAAGCAGCGGAAGCCTTGCTAGACACGTCTGAACGAATTATTGATATTGCTTTAAATTTGGGCTTTAACTCTGAAATCAGCTTTAGCCGCTCTTTTAAAAACATGTTTGGTGCTAGTCCGAGCCAGTACCGAAAAGCAGGGCAACGAGTCGGATTAAAGAAACCAATTGGTATGACGAAGAGCTTTGAACCTATCGCTTCTAGTGCGTTACGTTTTGTTGAAGTTCGAATTGATACCAAGGAAGCGTTCGTCGTTAAAGGGCTTAAAACGGAAATTAGTGGGCTGTTCTCTTTGTCTCCTGATTTTGCACAAAAAGTGCCTCAATTATGGTCTTTACTTGAATCTGAATTACGTAGTGAAGATAAAGCCAGCTTAAGTGCAGTTGGAGTTATCGATATGACTCAAGCTAATTTTGATGGTACAAACATAAGGTATTTGGCTGGAGTTGAACAACAAACGTTGATTCCACTGGCACTTGGTATGGCGCTCGATGGCTCAATTTCGAAACAATTAGAAATCATGACTGTGCCTGCACAAACTTACGCGGTTGTTAAACATAAAGGAATAATCAGCGATTTACCTCATACTCTGAGCTGGTTTCTTTTGAATTGGTTACCAAATTCCGGTTACCGAGGCGTGGACGGGTATGAGCTAGAAATATACCCGAAAGATTTTGATATCGTAGGTACTAACTCAGAGATGGAATACTGGGTGCCAATCATAAAAGTGTGATTGGCTTATTTCAGTGCAATTGGTTTGTCTCAGTGGGAAGTGTCTTTCTATTGATATAGCTTCTTATCAGTTTTTCTTTAGTTTGTTTCGTTTACTCGTTTTTATTTCGTATCCTATTCACCTATTCACCTATTCACCTATTCACCTATTCACCTATTCACCTATTCATGTCTTTACTCAGTCCTGCATTATCGATAAATGATGCTTATTTAATGAGCGTTTAATAAATTCTCCGTCAACATGCACCAAATTGTTAATTATCTTCGTTCTGAATACATACAATGCAAATGAGATTTATTACTATTTGCATAAAGTTTGGTATCGAGGGAAACATGAAGATCAACACTCGTTTTAAGTATTCATCGCTTGCATTAGCACTGCTCAGTGCTCTTTCTACTCAAGTTCAGGCTGAAGAAGCATATTCATCGGCTGAAAAGAACATTGATACAGTGACAATTTTAGGGAAAGCATATCGAAATACCGCGACTAAATCGGCTTTAGAGCCAGAAGAAACACCGCAGGGTATTACGGTCATTGACAGTGAACAACTTGAACAACGTGGTGTGAAGTCTTTAAACCAAGCGCTTCGTTATGCTCCGGGTGTTGTGACAGAGCAAAAAGGAGCATCGGTGACGATGTACGATACATTTTCAATTCGAGGCTTTAGCAATAACCAAAGTTATTATGATGGCTTAATTTTACCGTTCCTGACGGGTTGGAACTTACAGCCACAAATTGACCCTATTGCCTTGCAACAAGTGGAGATCTTCAAAGGTCCTACATCTGTACTTTATGGAGCGATGCCCCCTGGCGGTATGGTCAATATGATCGCTAAATCCCCGCAGGCAGAAGGCTCGACAAGAGTTGGCTTAGCGGCAGGTACTAACAATTTAACGGAAGTTTCGATAGACACTTCCGGGCAAATAGGAAGCAGTGACTTCTCATATCGTTTAGTCGCTTTGGCTCGTAAGAAAGATAGCCAAGTGGACCACGCTGAAGAAGAACGCTATGTGATTGCTCCTTCTTTAGATTGGCAAGTATCTGACAAGACACTGATTAACTTTAATCTTTACTATCAGAATGACCCATCAATGGGGACGAATTCTGCAATGCCATTAGAAGCGATTAAGTTCCATGAACCATCAGTTTCAATGGGAGATAAGAATTGGAGTACATTTGATCGTGAAGTCATAATGCTTGGCTATAAGGTCAATCATGAGATAAACAACAACTGGACCTTCCTGCAGAATGCTCGATATGCCGATGCTTCGTTAACTCAAAAGAATACCTACCATAGAGCAACGAATTTTGACTCGACTACTGGTCAATTAATTCGAAACGTTTATAGCACAGAAGAAGATTCTCAAAGTTTTACTATTGATAATCAAATCACTGGTGCGGTTATGTTGAGTGGACTTGAACATAACTTATTGTTTGGTGTGGATTACATGAAGCTGTCGGGTGACTCTCTGTATAACGAATACACAGCTAATGCCGCATTCTATGGGTTTGATGCGTACAACCCTAACAATGACTTGTTAGACCCGAGCCAGCTCCAAGAAAATTACAAAGAAACTCACGATATCACAACTCAGCAGTTGGGCTTCTATTTCCAAGATCAAGTGAGATACGATTCGCTAATCTTACTTGCTGGTGGTCGCTATGATCTATTTGAAGCTAGTGATGATAAGAGCAGTGTACTCCCAGCTTATGATGGCAAAGATGAAGCGGATCATGACCAGTTTTCATATCGAGTTGGCGCATTATACGAATTGGATAATGGTTTCTCCCCATTTGTTAGCTATGCCACTAGCTTTGAGCCAGCAGCAGGGTCAGACATTAACGGCAACGCTTTAAAACCGCAATTGGGTGAGCAAGTAGAAGTAGGGGTGAAGTACTTATCGCAAGATATGTCACAAGAGTTAACGGCTTCGTACTTCCATATTACAAAAACAGATGCTATTGCCGCTGACCCATCTGATCCTTCATACCGAGCAAAAATTCAATTAGGTGAAGTAAGGTCTCAAGGAATGGAGCTTGAAGGTCGTTGGTCGGTGACTGAATCATGGGACATGAATGCAAGTTATACCTATCTTGATATGGAAATCACGGAAGACTCTAATCAGAGCTTAGTGGGCACGACTCCAATTTATGTACCTGAGCATGCTGCAAATCTTTGGAGTAACTACTTTGTTTATGGTGGTGTTTTAGATGGAGCAAGAGTTAGCGCGGGCGCACGTTATATTGGTGAAATGCAAATGGATGCTGCGAATACACAAGGTAAGGTACCATCTTACACAGTTGTTGATGCATCGATTGGTTATGATTTAGGTTCAGCAAGTGATTCTTTATCTGGCGCTACAGCGAACCTGGTTGTTACAAACTTATTCAATGAAGAATACTATACCTGCTATGACCAATCTAACTGTTGGTTTGGCGCTGAGCAATCAGTTGAACTTAATGTAAATTATGAATTTTAGTCAACTTTAACGAATTCATAATGTATTAATCAGTTTTCAGTTAAACGCTATTAATTAGTAGCATTTACTTCGTAGTAATTAATAGCATTCAGTTCGCAGGAAATTTAAAGCAGCCAATTTGGCTGCTTTTTCTGTTCTCCCATTTGGTATCCGAAACTAGTTTTTATAGGCTCACCAGTATTAAATATTTTGTCTAATACAATGCTTAATAACACTTCAGTAAAGGATGAGTAATAGGTGAGTAGGTTAGTATTGATTAGATTTATAATCGTTAAATAAATCGCACCACAGAATGTTAAATACAGCTCAAAATTGAAAGCAGGTAGGCAGAGACTTCGACCTTAGTGAGATAAAGTAGCGCCAGTTATCTGTTACTGAAGTGGCAGTCATGATGCTTTGTTTCGATTTTGGAGTTTGAAATGACAGAAAAAGAAAAAATGCTCGCGGGTCTTCCTTACGATGCTTGGGATGAAACATTACTAAAAGACAGAATGAATGCCAAGGCTGCGTGTCATCGATTCAATTTGGCTGATCCCGTAAAATTAGATGAACGAATGACAACATTAAAAGAGCTAGTATCGTTTGACGGCCAAGCTCATATGGAGCCTAATTTTTTCTGTGACTATGGATACAACATCAAAATAGGCAATAATTTCTATGCCAACCACAATCTGACTATTGTTGATGTGTGTGAAGTATCTATCGGTGAGAATGTAATGTTTGGCCCACATGTAATGATCTCAACAGGCACTCATCCTCTTGATCCAATCGAGCGTCAAAAAACAGAATACGGCGCGAAGATATGCATAGGTAACGATGTGTGGGTTGGCGGGAATGCTTCTATTCTACCGGGTGTTACGATTGGTAATAATTGTGTAATTGGCGCAGGTAGCGTTGTTAACAGAGATATACCTGATAACAGCGTAGCGGTTGGAAACCCATGCCGAGTAATCAAATCGGTATAAGCTGTTCTAGAAGATAGAAAAATGGCACTCGTAATGAGTGCCATTTTTTGTATCAAACTTAATTTCATCAATGAAAGCGAAATCAGTTGCAGTCGGTAACTTTAGCTAGGCTTTGCAATACTTTCTAACTGAAGTACAGGAGCCGCATCAATATCTTCGGCGTTCATCATTGAAGATACACGCTGCATTGAAGAAAGGAGCAAGCTTTGTTCCCATGCATCGAGATTCTGAAATTTGTTTACAAAGCTGTCTTGTAACGGCTGTGGTGCATTGCTCAGTAGCTCTTTACCTTTTTCCGTTAGATTCGCATGTACTTTACGGCGATCTGATTCACTACGAACGCGCTGTACATAGCCATTATGTTCTAAGCGGTCGATAATTGTAGTCGTAGTCGCTTGGCTCACATTCGTATGGTTCGACAATTCTTTGATTGTCACATTATGCATTTCTTGGATAGCACGCATCAAAATAAGCTGAGGACCTGTTAATCCATATTCTTTGCTTAGTTTTTTTGAATGTAAATCGATAGCTCGAATTATCTGGCGGATAGCGACCAGAATTTCTTCATGTTTTTCCAAGAGACAGACCTTTGTATAAATGCACAATTGATGGGTTTACAACGTTCGCTTCGAAGACGTGAATAATGAGAAGTGTTGGAACTTTTCAAAACGGTAAGACGATGATGTGCTGAACTGTAAACTTTCAGATAATTTTATTAATTTCCGCATTGTACTTATGTTCAGACTATTCTCAATCTTTTCTATGCACCAATCACCATCTCACTCCACAAGACAGAACAAAACAATGTAATGTAAATGTTATGTCACTCGAATAATTCCTGTAGAACGGCATTCTAAGCATTCAGATTGATTAACGATATGTATGGTTTTTAAGCTTAATGTCACAAATATCAATAAAATAAGGTGTTCATACATTTATAAATGAGAGGTCAGACCGTATTAAATTTTTGATTAAATCTAATCTTATGTTGATTTTAATCCAATCAAACAGAAGGTTATATGATAAATAGAATAATAACACTAAGTGGTATGGCGGTATTTCTCTCTGCCAGCGCACAAGCACAAATTCAAAATGGTAACTTTGAATCATGGGAAGGGAACACACCTGCAGGATGGTCGGTAATTGATTCTGGAGTTGCAGTATCACCAACTTCTGAACAAACTAAGAATGGTCAGTTAGCTGCAAAAGTGACAGTGAATACCGGCAGTCAAAGTAATACAGACTTCTTACAAACGGTGAATGTCGAGCAGGGTAAAACTTATAATTTCTCAGTAGGGGTTTACCATACTGAAGGAAATGTAAAAGCGAGATTGTATGTTGACGGTTACCAAGGCTACTCCAACAACGGAACAAAAAATCAATGGCAAGATGTTAGCTTTAGCTACTCTGCTACTGCAAATAAAGATATTCAAGTTGGTCTAAGGTTTTACGATGTATCCGGTTTTGATGGCTCAGAAGTCGTCTATGTAGATAATTTCCAGCCAACGGAAAGCATTACGCCGCCTGTTACCCCTGGAAGCTGTTCTGATACCAGTGTGACACTTACTTTAGTGACTGATGATTATGCGTCTGAAACAAGCTGGGCAGTAAAAACATCGGCAAACCACACTCTATACACTGGTCAAGATTACAGCAATAACACCACTAATAATGCCGAGATGTGTTTACCAAATGGTGATTACACCTTTGAAATTACCGATTCGTATGGCGACGGAATCTGCTGTACTGCGGGCAATGGATCATACAGCTTAGCAACTGCTAGCAAAACTCTTGCTTCAGGCGGTGAATTTAAATCAAATGAAATTGTAGCATTTTCAATTGGTGGTTCGACTACGCCACCTGTTACTCCACCAACGTCAGGCTTAGGTGAGTACTACAAAGCCGCTGAAGGTAAGACAGGGTATGAGCTTAAAACTGCGCTCTACAACATTATTAATAATCATAATGGACAAGGATACGGGGCAGTTTGGACGCTATTAAAAGATGCTGATATTGATACCTATTTTGAAAATGACGGTTCAATTTTAGATATGTACTCTGAAAAACCATCAGGTAATGACAGCGTACAATTTACAAAAGTCACTGATCAGTGTGGTCAATATCAAGCTGAAGGTGGTTGCTATAACCGTGAGCACTCATTCCCTAAAAGTTGGTTTGGCGGTAAAGTTGAGCCAATGAACTCTGACGGGCACCACTTATTTGCAACAGACGGCTATGTGAACTCTAAACGAAGTAACTGGCCATTTGGTGAGGTAGGTACAGCAACCTATACTTCAAGTAATGGATCTAAAGCAGGGAGCGCGGTTTCCTCTTTAGGTTATGCAGGTACTGTATTTGAACCTATTGATGAATTTAAAGGTGATTTCGCACGTGCGTATTTCTATATGGCTACTCGCTATGAAAACGAAATCGCGAGCTGGGAAGGAAACTCAACCAGTTCAGATGCTGTTTTAGATGGGACGAATACTACGGTATTTGAACCTTGGTTACTGGCGATGCTAAAACGCTGGCATACTGCTGACCCAGTTAGTCAGAAAGAACTAGACAGAAACCAAGCGGTTCAAGATTTCCAAGGAAACCGAAACCCATTCATCGATCATCCTGAATTAGTGACTTCAATTTGGGGTAACTAAACTGTGTTGATACAGAGTCGGTTATAGCTTTCATCAGTTAGAGCTGAAATCGAACATAGCTTTAATCAACTCTGTTTAATGCATATCGGGTGACTCGAATATAATAGCCCAAACTAGTTGGGCTATTTTTATGCGAGCTCATAAAGCGCGGGATTTATTTTGAGCCATAAGCCATAAGCCGTGTACTAGAAGCCTGTATAGCGAAGAAACATTGAATATAAAGTTAATACTTCGCATTAAGCCGTTTTAAGTGGTTCGGTTAAGATAGAAGAGACTTCTCTTCTTGCCGTTGAAGGCGTGCGATCTGCTTTACCTAAGCGGAATAGCATTTGAACTGTGTCTGACGGCTTGATACCAAAATGCTGTTTGAACTCAGATTGGATAGGCAACATATCTTGATACTCCTGCAAAATCTGACTCATAGGGTGTTGAGCAATGCCCAAAGCCGTCGCGGTAAGGTTAAATCGGCTGTAAAGACGGCCTAGTTCAACTTGGGTCTTTCGGCTGTTATCAGATGTCGATAGCCAAGCATAATGTTGAGTACTCGCAACGGCATTTTTAACTGACTTAACGCCTTCTTTACCAAACGAGGCGGGATCCGACTCTGCTTTGTCTCGGCTAATAAAAAAGTTTTGGGCGATTAACTTCTTAATGCCAGTTACGCCATTCTGCTCTAAGCCAAACCCATCCCGATACGTTGATATTTCCTGATCATTGAAGCGAAACATTGCGATGGTTTCTAAGCTTCTTTCTTTATTTTGCTCTTCTATCTCCATCGCGTTAACCAAATAGTTTGCCATAGCTTCGTTATCAGTCGGTGTGTCGATAAAGCGTAATGAAACATCGCTGTTCTCTATAACGGCTCGCAATGCGCTAATCTGGTTAGCGTTAAGTCTTTCATCGCGATAAGGCGTTTTTGTTGATTGACGAATCAGTAATTGAGCAAACAAAGGGTCTGGCTCTATTTGATCACTCTTTTCAAGTTTTATGTCGGCTACAGGCAGTGACGCAATACTTTGGTTGTCATATTCGCCTTCAGGGAAGTAATCAATGGTGGCTAGTATCCCGATTTGGCTGGCTGCAATCACAAGGCTTTCAATAAAGGTCCCTTGCCCGATATGAATTTGCCTATGAATAGGGTCGGTTTGTGGTAGTAATCGTTCTTGATCGACAAACAATCTGATCGTGTCTTTGCCTATGAATGCGACTTTCCAAGGCTGTTTGTTATGAGGGTTTGGGCAAAGCATGGCGTAACTGATCAGCGTTTTTCTTAAATCATCTTGCTGATGAGATGGTCTTAAAGGGCTTGGTGATCCATTAGTGAATTGAGTCATCATTAATGGCGTTGCCGCCAGAATGACTGAACCTGTACCAACGACTTTAATAAAGTTTCTTCTGTTCATGACTTTGCCTCTTCCCATTGATTTGCTAAAATACATTCCGTGGAATAAATATTATATTCCTGGGAATGTATTTTCAAGAGGTTTTATCCGTATGTCTCAAAATAAGCATCAGCTTGGAAGTAAGTTATTTATTTCTTTAGGAATTATTCATCAGTTAACTGACGCTTGGTTAGCCAAGGCTTTAGGACCACATAACCTTACACAGTCTCAATTTAATGTTTTGACGCATTTTTCACGTCATCCTGATCAAGCACAAACCGTTAGTCAGCTTTCCGATGTGATGCAAATGAATCAGCCTGGCTTAACAAAAGTAGTGAATAAATTGTTTGATATGGGGTTGGTCGATATTGAAAAAGATGCCGATGATGGTCGAAAGAAGTGGATTAAGATCAATCAATCGGGGTTAGAAAAAGTCAGTGTGGCTTATGCGAGTTTCTCGCCAATGATGGAGAGTTGCTTTGGTGGTTGGGAAGAAGAGGAAATGTCAGACACTTTGGAGAAAATCAATAAATTAAAAGGCTGGCTGGACTCTCATCGAGATTAAAGAGTCACAATTGGTTACTCAGAAGTTTAATGGCTAAAAATTTTGATAGCGCCAGTAATGAAAAAGCCCACGTGATGGTGAGTCACGGGGCCGTGTCATTGCTAAATACTTGTCATTAGCTAAATACTTGTTAGTTGCTACATATTAGTATGTGAAACATTAGTTGATGAAATACGCATGAGTAAGAGGCTATTTATGTTTCATTAAGCTGCTGTGTGTAGCTGAAAATTGCCCGTTAACGCATTGTAGAATTCACTGTTATCCAGAATACCGACTAACTGGTTGTTTTCTACTAGCAGGATAGGGTGATCACTCAGCTGTTTGAGTTTAATAGCATCACGCATACCAATCTCCGGGCTCGCGATGACAAGCGTTGAATTATCAATCGCAGTAAGGTCGTTTTCAGTTTCATTCCATTCAACCATAGTAAGCTCTGGTTGACCTTTAAGACTCAATTGACCTTGGTTTTGGTTAATCCATAAATCTTTAGAATCGCAGATCTTCCAGCTGTCATTTTCTTGCTTCAAAGACTGTAAAGGTTGCATTAATGAACGACCTTTTAATACGTTGAGTGGGTTAGTATGCGCCACAAAATCTTTTACGTATTCTGTCTTCGGTGTAAGAACAATCTCTTCAGGTTTACCGTGCTGAATCAGTTTTCCTGACTCCATAATGGCAATGTTGTTGCCAATCTTTAAGGCTTCATCCAGATCATGGCTAACGAATAGAATGGTTTTATTCAACTTACTTTGTAGTAGAAGCAGTTCATCTTGGAGTTGAGCTCTAATTAAAGGGTCAAGGGCTGAGAAAGGTTCATCCATTAATAGAATGTCGGTATCCATAGCAAAGGCTCGTGCAAGACCTACACGCTGCTGCATACCACCAGACAGTTCATGGGGATACTTCTTTTCCCATTCAGCAAGGCCAACCATTTCAATTTGTTCACGAGCTTTAGCACGTCGTTCATCTTTTGCGACCCCTTGCATTTCTAAACCAAATGCTACGTTATCAAGTACCGTCAACCAGGGCATGAGTGCGAATTTTTGGAAAACCATAGACACACGATGGGTACGCAAGTGGCGCAAAGTTGTTTCATCACACTGAGCTAGGTCAACTTGCTTATCGCCATCTTTAATTTCTAATTGGCCACGGCTTATTTCATTTAAACCATTAACAGCACGCAGTAAGCTCGATTTACCAGAACCCGATAAGCCCATCAACACACAGATTTCACCTTCTTGTACTGTTAGGGAAACATTATCTACCCCAACGACTTGGCCGGTTTCATCTATAATTTCTTGACGCGTTTTACCTTGGTCAAGCAGGTCTAGCGCTTTGTTTGGTTTGTCACCAAAGACCACATCTAGGTTGGTAATAGTAATGGCATCTACTGCTGGTTTATTTTCTTCTTGAGAAACCTTAGATTCTTGAGACATCATTACGCTTCCTTCTGGTTTGGAGTTTTACATAAGCGATCAAGAATGATTGCTACAAGAACAATGGCTAATCCAGCTTCAAAACCTTGCGAAATGTTTACAGTATTTAAAGCTCGCACTACCGGTTTACCAAGGCCGTCTGCACCGACAAGTGCCGCGATAACAACCATAGAAAGTGACAACATAATACATTGAGTTACGCCAGCCATAATGCTTGGTAAAGCCGCTGGAAGTTCTACTTTCAATAGTAATTTCATACGGCTAGCACCAAAGGCTTTTCCTGCTTCTATCAACTCTTCTGGTACTTTGGTTACGCCTAGATAAGTTAAGCGGATTGGTGCGGCAATCGCGAAAATAATGGTTGAAATAAGCCCCGGTACAATACCTAAACCAAACAATACCAGCGTTGGAATAAGGTAAACAAAGGTTGGTACAGTTTGCATTAAATCAAGTATGGGTCTTAACACGGTGTACAACCATGGTCGGTGCGCTGCCATGATGCCAACTGGAACTCCAATTAATACGGAAATCGTTGTCGCTGCAAATACGAGGACAAAGGTTTCCAGCATTTCTTGCCAGTAGCCGAGGTTTAAAATCGTCAACAAGGCCGCAATGATGAAAATAACCAATGAAGGCTTGCGGTGTAAGTACCACGCAATAGCTGCGGTGATTATTATTGGTAGAGCGGGTGGCATCCACTTAAAAACATCGACTAAAAATAGAATAATGGTTTCTAAAAAAATAGAGATGGCATCGAAGAAGCCTGCTGCGTTGATTGTTAACCAGTCAACACCAGCTTCCATCCATTGACCTACAGGGATCTTGTTGTCCGTAATAAAATTCACAATGTCGCCTTTTATTATTGGTTGGGCATACCCACTAAAATTAGCCTTTATCATTTTTTACTTACGTAATCTCTGACCTTCGACTTTCTAGTTGGTATTGCCCACCTTTCTTATTTGATTTTGATATGTTTAGTTAGAAATTTTTCTAATTTGATTCTGGTGTTATTACGCTTTTACTTGCTCTAAGTAGTCAGCTACTGCTTTTGTTGCTGCGTCACCTTGCAGTGATTTCACGTTTTCTAACCAAGCTTCAACTTGTTGTGGGTTTTTGTTCAACCATTGCTGTGCCGCTTTTTCTGGCTTCACATTTTGGTTAAGTATGGCTTCCATCAACTCGTTTTCCATTTCTAGGCTGAACGTTAGGTTTTTAAGAAGTTGACCTACGTTGTGACACTCTGAAACGTAGTTTTCACGTACGTTTGTGTAAACGTTAGCGCCGCCATAGTTAGGACCGAAGAAATCATCACCGCCAGATAGGTATTCCATTTCAACATTGCTGTTCATTGGGTGCGGTGCCCAACCTAGGTAAACGATCCATTGGTTACGACGAACAGCACGTGAAACTTGAGATACCATTCCTGCTTCACTTGATTCAACAAGGCTGAAGTCTTTAAGACCAAATGCGTCAGAGTCGATCATTGATTGGATTAAGCGGTTGCCATCGTTACCTGGTTCAATGCCGTAGATGCGGTCTTTAAATTTGTCTGCATGCTTAACCAGGTCATCAAAGCTTTTTACGCCAGCGTCATAGACGTACTTTGGTACTGCTAGTGTGTATTTTGCACCTTCAAGGTTAGCTTTTACGGTTTCTACTGTGCCTGCTTCACGGTACTTAGCGATATCGCCTTCCATAGTTGGCATCCAGTTGCCAAGGAAAACATCAATGTCGCCGTTTGCCATTGAAGAGTAAGTAACCGGAACTGAAAGAAGGTCGGTTTTTGTTTTGTAGCCCATGCCTTTTAGTAGCTCAGAAGTCACAGCTGTTGTTGCGGTGATATCTGTCCAACCTACATCTGCAAAGCGTACATTTTCACACTGTTGTGGCTCAAGGTTTTGGCTCGCAGAAGCGTTAAATGCGAATGAACTGATTGCTAATGTAGTAAGTGTCATCTTCGTTATAGACATAATAATTCCTTGTAATGAATCCTTTGGTTGCTCTTAAGAGCAATATTTCTGACTTTATGTGTCGCTATATTGTTTTTATATAAATGGTGTTTCTAATTTTACTGAGCCGATTATTCTTGCCTGAGCCTGAGCCTGAGCCTGAGCCTGAGCCTGAGCCTGAGCCTGAGCTAATTATCAAAACTAAGTCAGGCTATCGACTTCTCTTATCGGTTTACTGATTCGTTGATTTTCTTCCCATTCTGGAGCTATCCATACTGGTACTTCTTCTGTTTTTAATAACTCACTGCCTAAAATCATATCGGCTGCTCGTTCCGCTACCATGATGGTTGGCGCGTTGAGGTTTCCGTTTGGAATAGTAGGGAAAACAGAAGAATCTACGACTCGCAGTTGGCTTATTCCACGAACACGGCACTCTTCATCAAGCACAGCCATTGGGTCGGTGTCTGCGCCCATTTTGCAGCCGCAAGAAGGGTGGTAAGCACTTTCTACGTTTTGTTTAACCCACTCATCAATCGCTTCATCAGATGTGATGTTGATTCCCGGTTGAATTTCTTCACCACGGAATTTGTCCATTGCAGGTTGAGATAAAATCTCTCGTGTTAAACGAATGCAGTCACGCCAGTCTTGGCGATCTTGTTCGGTAGAAATGTAATTGAATACGATTTTTGGTTTTGCATGAGGATCAGCAGAAGTGATAGCAACGGTGCCTCGGCTTTCTGGTTTGTTTGGTCCAACATGCACTTGGAAACCATGACCATCAAAAGCAGCTTGACCGTCATAACGCATCGCCGCTGGCAAGAAGTGGTATTGGATATTTGGCCACTTTAGCCCTTTACGAGAACGAATGAACGCACAAGACTCAAAGTGATTGGTTGCCCCAAGACCTTTGCGCGTTAAAATCCACTCTGCGCCGATTATCCCTTTACTCACTAAACCAAGTTTACTGTTTAGAGTGATATCCTCTTTACAGTGGTATTGGAAATACACTTCTAAGTGATCTTGTAAATTTTCACCAACACCAGGAAGGTCATGCACGACTTCTACATTCGCAGCATCGAGCACGGCTTTTGGACCAATACCGGATAGTTGAAGAAGTTGAACAGAACCGATAGAGCCAGCACTTGAAATGACTTCTTTATTTGCGTGAACGGTTTGCACTTTGCCTGATTTTTCAAACTCAATTCCCACGGCTTTAGTCTCTTGGGAATCTTGTGTTTGAAGCAGAACCTTTCTTGCTACGATGCCTTTCATGAGGGTTAGGTTAGGACGCTTTAATGCGCGGCGAAGATACGCATTCGATGTTGAAGCTCGAACGCCTTTATCAACCGTCATATGCATAGGGCCAAAGCCTTCCTGCTGATAACCATTGTAGTCTTTGGTTTCTGGGTAACCCGCATCTTTACCCGCATCGATAAATGCTTGATAAAGTGGGTTTAACGCCATGTCGTTACCGTTACATGTCCCTAATGGACCATTGCCACCACGGTATTGATCTGCACCCTTGCTCCAAGTTTCGGCTTTACGGAAGTAAGGCAGGCAAGCTTGATAATTCCATCCTGTCGCGCCATTTTCCTCCCATTCATCGTAGTCACAGGCGTGACCTCGAACATAAACCATGCCATTTATTGAAGAACTGCCACCCAGTACTTTTCCGCGAGGGCAGTGAAGCTGTCTTCCATCAAGACCAGATTCTTGCTGCGTTTCAAATTGCCATGCGTACTTTTCAGTATTCATTGGGTAAGAAAGGGCTGTTGGCATTTGAATAAAAATGCTCTTGTCTGTTCCGCCAGCTTCCAATAATAAGACGCTGTGTTTACCGCTTTCCGTTAGCCTATCCGCTAGCACGCAGCCAGCCGAACCCGCACCGACGATAATATAATCGTAGCGTTGTTCCATGATGTATTCTCCGTGATGTCTAGCCTAGAACGCTAGATATTCGAATTTGAAATGAACTTTGAAAAATCATTGGGCAAAGTGAATTACCCAATGACGTTTGAAGCTATGATTAAGCGTAAGGGCTCGCGTAATCACCAAGTTCAATTAAAATACTTTTCGTTTGCGTATAATGCAGAAGAGTCTCTGGTCCGTTTTCACGACCAATACCTGAATCTTTATATCCTCCTACTGGCATTTCAGCAGGGGAGTCACCCCAAGTATTTACCCAACAAATACCTGCCTGCATTTGGTGGATAACGCGATGCGCGCGCGCGAGGTTTTGGGTGAATATGCCAGCAGCAAGCCCATATTTGGTGTCATTCGCTCTGCGGATCACTTCGTCTTCATCAGTAAATTTGAGTACCGACATGACAGGGCCGAAAATTTCTTGCTGAACGTGTGGCATGTTGTCTTCACAATCGGTGAATACCGTTGGTACAACAAAGTTGCCGCTTGCTAAACCACTCTCGGTCACTTGATAGCCACCAGTAAGAAGCGTTGCTCCAGACTGTTTTGCTTGCTCAATCGCTTCTAGAACTTTGCCTAGGTGCTCTTTAGATATCAACGCACCAATCTGGGTGTCCATATCCATAGGCTGACCAACAATGAGTTTTTCAGTTCGAGTTTTTAGTTGGCTTATGAATTGGTCATAAATTGAATCATGAACAAACACTCGCGTACCATTGGTACACACTTCACCCTGAGTGTAGAAGTTAGCAACCATAGCCGCTGAAACTGCATCGTCTAGCTTTGCGTCATCAAAAACGACCATTGGTGATTTTCCACCAAGTTCCATCGTCACTGACTTAAGTGTTTTTGCACTGTCTGCCATTACGGCTTTGCCAGTGCCTGTTTCACCTGTGAAAGATACTTTTGCTATGTCTGGATGCGCAGTCAGCATTTGCCCAACTCTATAGTCACCTTGAACTACATTGAATACACCATCAGGTAGCCCTGCTTCAGTGAATATTTCAGCAAGCTTGAGGGCGGAAAGAGGGGTTTCTTCAGAAGGTTTGAAAATCATGGCGTTACCAGCTGCCAGAGCTGGTGCTGATTTCCACATTGCAATTTGGATAGGGTAGTTCCATGCGCCAATGCCAGCACAAATTCCTAGAGGTTCACGTCGAGTATAGAAGAATTGGCTCTCACCTAGAGGTTGCTGGTCACCTTGCATTGCAGGTACTAGGCCTGCGAAATATTCGATAACGTCTGCACCTGATGCAACATCCACTTCGATGGCTTCTTGCAAAGGCTTCCCTGTGTCTGCAACTTCAAGGGCTGCAAGCTCATCGTTTCGTGCTCTAAGTATCTCTACTGCTTTCAGTAAGATTCGGCTTCGTTCGATGGGTGCCATTGCTGACCAAATCGCAAAACCTTGCTTAGCTGATTCGATAGCGAGCTCAAGATCTTGTTGGGAGGCTTGCCCCAGAGTTGCAATAACTTCTCCGTTTGCAGGATTAATGCTAGAGAAAGTTTCTCCAGAAGTTGCCTGAGTATTTTTACCGGCGATGTATAACGAGTTCATTTCCATTTGAGAGTCTGACTTAGTAATTATTATTAGTGGTTATTGAGTGTTTGTGACTGTGTCTTTCGGTTATTTGAGTATGCTTTCTAGCTCAGCTATTACGGCTAGTTATGTTGCTGGCGTAAAAAGTCAGCTGCTTATCAAGATAATCGTTGATGATGGCATGGGCTTTATTGGCATCAATGCCTTCAGGGTTAAGCGTACCCCGCAGCCAAATGCCATCAATGAGTGATGCAATTCCGTGGGCGACTAATTCAGCTTGCTCAGGAGATAACATGGATTTCAGTTCAATTTTTAGGTGAGATAACAAGCGCTTTTCATTAACTCTTTGTAAACGTTTTAATTTTTCGTCATGCATCGAATAAGACCAAAACGCTAACCAAGTTTTAGCCACTTGATTCTCAGCTTGATACCCCTCGAAATTACCATTGATGATGGCGTTAATACGTTGTTGATGAGCGTCAACAGGAAGAGCTTTTAGCTGAGTGGTGATGGTATTAGATAGCTGCCTTAGGATCTCACGCATGGTTTCTTCCAGCAGACCGTGCTTACCACCGAAGTAGTGATTGATTATCCCTGTGGAAACTCCAGCCTCTTTACTGATCAGAGCGATGCTTGCGGCGTGTAACCCAACGCGATCAATCACTGCCATTGTCGCTTTTACAAGCTGCGGTTTCCTTATGTC
This sequence comes from Vibrio gallaecicus, assembly GCF_024347495.1. Classification (NCBI taxonomy): domain Bacteria; kingdom Pseudomonadati; phylum Pseudomonadota; class Gammaproteobacteria; order Vibrionales; family Vibrionaceae; genus Vibrio; species Vibrio gallaecicus. The sequence goes on from NZ_AP025490.1 coordinate 1,497,079, forward strand.
AGGCATCCCAACTTTGGGCATTAAAAAGTCCTTTTATTTTTTATTGAACGTTCAGTTAATTATAAAATGACAGGTATTTAGTTAGAGTTCAAATCATTATTTTTGTAATATTAGCCGGGAAAGGTTGTTGCTATAGTGTTAACTTCTTTTAATACAATAAGTTAGGTTTGATTTGGTTCTTTGCATAAAAAACTGAAAGGTTTGAGGTGTGATGTTTATTGCTCGAATGAATTGAGCAATTGCAATCAGTAAGTTAGTTAGTAAGTGTTGATTGTCGCGAGATGGAGGTGGACGCAGTGAGTTGAAGTGGAGAAGGTGGTTTTTGGATATTTATCCTGATAACCCATTTATATTTCTAATAGGCTTTGAAACCTTAATGTATCAATTAATTAACATTTAACCATAAAGGGTTATGCTTATGATTTATAAAATAAAGACAAACCTTCCATGTTTAAATAAATCATGTTGTTTATTTTATATATAAATATATATAGTCAAAAAAATGCCACCCAATGCCCCCCTCTGTTAGTAATTAATTATATTGTTAAATTTGTCATTATAGATATGAGATAATATATATCATAAGCATGTCTTCCTAACCATTTATTCAACTCAAGTTGTTGATTTTATTGCTTTATTTTATTTTTTAGCTTGTTTCGTTTAACATTTTTATTTGTGCTCTAAAAGTAACAAAAAGTGATCATTGTAATACTATTTAATCTTTTATTACTTTGGTTTACAAAAACTATTGAATATCACTCGCCAAAAAACCAACATGCGCTTGATGTTATTAAGCAAGTTGTGCTTGCGATATTTATAATAAATAAGGAAAGAAGGTATGTTTACAACGTTATTTGTTAAAACAAAGGTTGCTCTAGAAAACTACAAAAATGATGAGCAAGGTGTAACTGCAATTGAATATGGTTTGATCGCAGCTGCTGTTGCAGGTGTAATTGCTCTTAGTTTTTCTGGAACTAATGGTGGCATTGCGCAAGCATTAACTGATGTCTTCGAAACAATTCGTGTAGCTTTAGGTGGCGCAGTTACCCCACCTTAATTACCATGTTAAATTATCTTGAGTGGCTAATAATTTTAGCCGCTCTGTTTATTTATGTTAGTGCGACTGATGTGATGTGGAGGTCTATTTCTAATTTAGCCTGCTTAGCTATATCTTCTGGTTTCTTTCTCTACGTTATTGAAACAGGAAGTTGGCTTAATATTGTACATAGCGTGCTGATATTAGGAATTGGTATTATTCTTAGCCAGTTAAAACTATTAGCTGGTGGTGATACCAAGTTATTTGCAGCGTACTCATTTGCGATACCAAGTGCTCACCTACTTAATACCATAATTTTAATCTTGTTAATTGGCGGGGTTGTTAGTGTTATCTATCTGTTATGGGTAAAGCTGGGGAAAAAAACGAATCGCGGCGTGCCTTACGGAATTGCAATTAGTTTAGGCTCATCTTTAGGAATATTAGCTTCCATTTAGGAATCCAATGAAAAAAACTCTGACCCTGGCTATCGCAGTTTTGGCTATTCTTTTCGGTTTGTATGGCTTAGCTGGTAATTTAGCAAGTGATAAAACACAAGTAACTAAAGAAGCAGAGAAACCAGTAGAACCCCGAATTGTTATTTGGCGTTTGAATCAACCTGTAAAATCTTCCCAAATAGTTGAACGTAAACACTTTTCAGTAAGCAAACTACCTGAAGGTGAAGCGAACTCATTAGGGGTTTTGGTTGATGTAGAGCTGAACTTTGACAAAGGTGCTGTTTACCAGGCTGACTTGAGCGCTGAAAGTGTCTTTTTCAAAGAGTCTATTATCAACCCCTCTGATGATGGTTATGTTGACTTAACAATAGCTGATAACCGCGTGCCTTATGCTATTAAAGTAACGCCAGAATCAGTAGTGGGTGGTGTTATTACCCATGGTTCTATGATTGATATTTTATCGCTTTCTTTACCTTCAACTTATTCTCTGGAAGCTTCCGAAACGTCATCAAGTCGTAAGCGTAATATGTTTGTTACCCCTGTATTAATGAACGTAAAAGTACTTAAAGTAGATAAGAAAGCCATTATTGGTACGCGTAATCAAGCTGATACAACAGAAGTCAGTTTGATTTTAGAACTGACCAGAAAGCAGGTCGCGACATTAACCGTTGCAAAAAGAATTTCAGAAATTGAAGTGCATAAATCAATTGGCGAATATAAAAAATCAGATTTACATGCTGATGCTGGCGATGTCCTGAACAATTTTAAGTCAGTTGTAGAATATCGTGCTGAAAAAGTCACCATTAATTAGAGACAAAGTTAAAATGAAATCTATTATTTCCTTTATAGAGAAGTTAGCTTTATTCATGATTCTAGCTTCTTTGTCTCATACTGCTTTTGCTCAACGTATAACCAATATTGATCAAGGCGGGATGATCACAGTCACTGTGTTGAGTGATATAGAGTCTGTTTTTATCTCGGATTCCAATATAGCCGACTACCAAGTTATCGATAAACGCAAAGTTGTTGTGTTTGGTAAGAATGTAGGAAGAACTTCTCTCGCAGTATACGGTGGCGAAGGTAAGACATTGGCATCACGAAAATTGTGGGTGAATACTTCTTTTGATGTGGTGCAGCAGCAAGTTCAAATGCTTTACCCGAATATTGAAGTCTCCATTACTAACATTGGAGATAAGGTCGTACTGAGTGGTGTTGTTCCAACAGAAAAAGTAAAAGATGGAATAAACCAATTAGTTGGTACCTACCTAGATAAAGAAAAGCAAGAATTCAAAATGGAATGGAAATCGGATGATGACGATTACGAAATCGAATTCATGAAGCGTTTTCACTACAACGGTATCGTGAACAATATCGAAGTCGCAGTCGCAAAACAGGTCAATGTAAAGTTGTCTGTTGCTGAAGTTTCTCACTCATTTCTTGAAGAATTTGGTATTGAATATGGCAGTACTGGCGCAGGTACGGGCGTATTCTTAGATCAAGTCACTAGTTTTAGTGCTTCCGACATTGTTTCAGTGATCACTGCAATCGGTAATGACACTGTTGGTCAAGTACTCGCAGAGCCAAACCTTTCTGTTATTTCCGGCGAAAGTGCCAGCTTCTTGGTGGGTGGTGAGCTGCCGGTTGTGACCGTTGTAGATGGTACAACAAATGTAGAATATAAAGAGTTTGGTGTACGTTTAGATTTGATGGCAAAAGTGCTGTCTGATGACCAAATTCTATTATCACTGATGCCAGAAGTGAGCTCACTTGATGCTCAGTACAGTAATGAAACCTACGATCTACCTGCTTTAAAAACCCGCCGGGCACGTACTACTGTTCAACTGGCTGATGGTAAAAGTTTTGTGTTAGGCGGTCTATTGAGTACAGAAGATAAAGAATCACTGAGTAAAGTTCCATTAGTCGGTGATATCCCTTTACTCGGTGCATTGTTTCGTAAAACCGGTACTGAAAGAACCAAAACAGAGTTGATTATTGTCGCAACAGTTAACCTAGTTCAGCCTATCGAACCTGCTTTAATTCAACTTCCAACAATGAAAAAAACCTCAACACTGCAACGTTTTTTCTATGTAGAAAAAGGTTACCAAACCAGCTCAGAAAAATGGGCGAGTGAGATTATGGCGACAGGAGGCTTTAAATTATGATTTTTGACCAATTCAGATCATTTAAAACGATAAAGCTGCGCCTAGTTATGAGCGTTCTTCTTGGTTTGATTCTTAGTGGTTGTGCTGAGCGAATTCAAGAGCGTGAAGGTAAAGCTCTTCATCTTGTTCCATTAACTTATAGTTTGTCACTCAGCGCTCATAAAAATGGTGCTTCAACTGCTAAACAAGAAATAGAAGTCTTTGTTACTCAAAATTTTGATGTAATAGAAGCCAAAGGCATGCTGGCCGAATGGCATAACCTACAGGGCAAGCAGCTATCGAATTATGCACGAACGTTTGCGAAATCATTAGGTATCGATGCAAATCGTATCAGCATCCAACGTTTTGAAGTCAGAGAAGGTGAACCTGTCACTGAATTTGATCTCCGTTTGACCTTTACAGACTACCAAGTGATTACCAATCTTTGCGAGTATCCAGAAGTAGGTAAGTTTGGGTTTTATGAATCGAATTGCTACACCGATAATGCTCGTTGGCAGTCTATGGTGAACCCTGAAAATATGCTGCCTAAAGCTTCTAACACACAGTAGTAGGTCATTAAAATGTTTGATTTAGTCGATATTCTAAAAACGAAAAGTGACGCTAAACCTGTTACTCAAGAATTGATTACAACTGTGCTCTTTTATCAGACTCAGGAATGTATGGATCTGGTAGAAGAAGCTTTTCGATTTGAGGGGCTAGTTTCTCCTTCAATGCTTGAAAATTCGGATCAAAATATCCAGCAACATATCCGTGACTCTCAAATTTCAGTTGTCATTGTTGAGCTCAACCAAAGTTCGAACGTATCAAAAGATATGGAGCGTATAAGCCACCTGTTGCCAAATGAAGCTTCTGTCATCGTGATTGGTAGTGAAGATGCAATTTCAACAATACGAAACCTCAAGGGAATGGGCTTTTACTATGTCTTTTGGCCGATTCCTAAACAAGAATTAATCGATTTCGTTCGCAACGTAGACAGCAACCGCAAGCGAAATAGTGGTCTTGGTAAAGATAGAACCGCGAAAAAAGTAGCGGTTTGGGGCACGAAAGGGGGAGTCGGTGCCACCTTAATGACGGCTGAAATTGCTTATGAACTTTCTACAAAGAAAAACAGTTCATGCCTTATCGTTGATCACGATTTTCGAGGTGGGAATCTAGATATCTTTTTGAGTTTAGATAAACACGAAAAGAAGCCAGTTACGCGAAGTTCCATTACGGCGAGTTTAGACGCGACTTACGCTAGCAGTATGGTAAAAAAAATCAGCGGCATGTTATCTGTCCTTTCAATCGAATCTGAAGAATTGAATGAACTTGAACTGAAAGAATACGCTAGAACCTTGTCTGATCAGCTATCAGGTCAATTTAACTTTATTCTTGAAGATTTGTCTCGTTCTTCAAACTGCAAGCAAGATCTTAATTATATCTCTGAGCATTCAGACATATTGTTGCTAATGATTGAACCTACCGTTTCTAGCCTACGTGAAGCTAAGCGTGTACAGAAGCATATGGACATTATGTCTTCTAAAACGAGAACGGTTTTTGTGCTCAATTATACGATGCCTGAGAATGCAGCGACCATAACCGAAGTGGACATTAAATCGTATTTAGGGAAGTCTGCGGATGTAGTGTGTCCAAATGATCCAAAGCTAGGAAAAATGGTTTTAGACAAGAAACATATGTATGAAATGAATTCACCTGTAGGGCGAAGTGTTAATCGTATTACGCATTTATTATTAGGTCAGAATGAGCAAAAGCAGAAAAAATCCATCATTCATCGTTTGCTTAAGCGAGGCGCGTAATGGATTTCGCTCAGAAAGCTTATGTCGAGATCCGATCTCAAATATTTGATGCTTTGGACGCCGAAGCGGTAAATTCACTCTCCAAAAGTGCTTTAACTAAGCAACTCGGTAATGCCGTTGAGATGCTTGTTGAGAAACTAGGTTTGTCTGTCGCTACGATAGTAAGAGCCGAGTATGTTCAAAGCTTAGTTGATGAGTTACATGGCTTAGGTCCACTGCAAGCACTGATGGATGATGAAAGCATCAGTGACATTATGATCAACGGTCACCAAAATGTATTCATTGAGCGAAATGGACTAGTTGAAAAATCCGCAGCTATGTTTATTGATGAGCAGCAACTTCAGCAGATTGCCAAGCGTATTGCGAGCCGAGTAGGACGTCGTGTAGATGAATCCTCTCCTACTTGTGATGCTCGTTTAGAAGATGGCAGCCGTGTGAATATTGTTATTCCACCCGTCGCGATTGATGGGACGTCTATCTCGATTCGTAAGTTCAAAAAGCAATCCATTAACTTTTCTCAACTTGTTGATTTTGGTGCAATGAGCCCTGAAATGGCAAAGATTTTGATGATTGCAGCCCGTTGCCGTTTAAATATTCTCATTTCAGGTGGTACTGGTTCCGGTAAAACAACCATGCTCAATGCATTGTCCCAGTTTATCTCGGAGAAAGAACGGATCGTAACGATTGAAGATGCGGCAGAGCTGCGTTTACTTCAGCCACATGTGGTTCGTTTAGAAACAAGAACTGCTGGAATCGAAGGCTCAGGTCAGATAACCCAACGAGATTTGGTGATCAACTCACTTCGTATGCGCCCAGATAGAATTGTTGTGGGTGAGTGCCGTGGCTCTGAAGCATTTGAGATGTTGCAAGCCATGAATACAGGTCATGATGGCTCCATGTCGACACTGCACGCTAATACTCCACGAGATGCGCTCGCAAGGGTTGAAGCGATGGTAATGATGGCGACCAGTAATTTGCCTTTAGCCGCGATACGCAGAACCATTGTAAGTGCAGTAGACATTGTTATTCAGATCAGTCGCTTGCACGACGGTAGTCGTAAAGTGATGAGTATTACCGAGGTGATTGGTTTAGAAGGTGATAACGTTGTTTTAGAGGAAATCTTTAAGTTTCAACCTTCTATGAGCCAAGATACTGGAAAGGTGACAGGTAAGTATGTCACTGCAGGGTTGATGCAACGTTCTGTTTTAGTAGAAAAGGCTCGTTTCTTTGGGCTAGAACAGCAGCTTAATGAAGCGTTCTCTGTCGGTATTCCTGCATGATCTATTGGCTTGCATTGATTGGTGGTGGCTTAGCGGTAATGATCGCTTATTGGCCAAATAAAAATAAGGCAAACCGTCATTTTTATTTAGAAGAAGCGGCACAGACATTGCGCGTTGAGTCTATTGAAGAGGCACAACAAGCGGTCGATCTTGCTTCTTTGTCAGACCGAAAGTTACATGTTCGATTATTGCAAAAACTGAATAGAGTGAAACGCCAAGTAGGCAAGTTAGCGTCTATCAAGATAGTGGCTTATTTAGTTGTGCTGGGTGTTATTGCTTCTGCTCTAAATACTTATCTGATTCGCGGCAATATTATCTACGTGACCCTAGTGTGTGAAGTAGTAGGAATATTACTTGGCTATAGTTGGCTACAGAAACGTGAAAAAAAACAATTTGATGAAGCTTTCCCTGATGCATTAAACATGTTAGCGAGTGCGGTCAGCGCTGGTGAAAGTATCATGCATGCCATCATTTACGTTGGTAAGACTTTAGAAGGTGAAGTTGGACAAGAATTTAAGCGTATGGGAGAACGATTACAATTAGGTGAAAGCGCAGACTCTGTATTTCGTAAATCTTGTAGTCGTTTCCCTTACCCTGCTTTTCATTTTTTTGTAATTACTTTACGTGCCAATATGCAAAGAGGAGGACAATTAAAAGACGTAATAAGTCGATTGAACCGTTTGATGTTTGACAGCCGTGCCGTAGAAAAAAAGAAATACTCTATGACGTCAGAGGCTCGAATGTCGGCGAAAATCGTGGCCGCAATTCCTATGATATTTGTTTTTGGCTTGCAATTTGTTAGCCCAGAAAATTATGAATTTATTATGTTCGACCCTGCTGGTAAGCCGTTGCTTTACTACTTAATTGCAAGCGAATCTATTGGACTGACTATTGTTTGGTTGTTGATGAGAGGGGCACAGAATTGATGTCAACTCAAATGAACCTATTTATTGTTCTGATTGCTCTATCTTTTGGTATTGGAATCATAGCTTATTTACTATTTAGCAATTACAAGCGTAAGCAAACCTTTCATAGTTTTTTAACGCATGAAGATAATAAGCATGAACCGCTAGAAGAGAATAATACGAATGTTTTTAATTCTCTAATATCTCAATTTACTTCAAGTGAAGAAGAGATAAATAAAAAATTTGCTGATGCTGGTCTAGAAGGCTTTCGGTTCAAGCGTTTTTACATGCATATTAAGTATGGCGTATTTTTAATTGGGGCGATCAGCTTTTATTTTCTATCGACGCTTAATTTTGTGGAAACTAACACAGTACTTATCGCTGGCGTGGTGTGGTTTATCTTTTGTGTCATAGCGCCAGACAGCTACCTTGCCTATATGAAAAAACGCTTAATTGCGCATACTTCAAGCCAATTGCCGTATTTATTAGATCTCTTGGCAATATGTGTACAAACAGGTATGACTTTGGAGTCGGCACTTAGCTACCTTGCTAATGAAATGAAGGGCTTTGATAAGAACTTAGCTAAGTTATTAGCAAAAACTAATGAACGTTCTAGAGTCGTTGGATTAGAAAGGTCGCTTGATGAATTGTACTTACGGATCCCAAGTCCTGAGATGCGCAGTTTCGTGATGACTCTCAAACAAAGCTTGCAATACGGGTCTTCAATCTACTCCGTTTTAACGACGTTAGCTGCTGATATCCGAGCGGTAAACATGCTCCATGTTGAAGAGAAAATTGGTAAGTTGGCTGCGAAAATGTCTATTCCGTTGATCCTTTTTATCATGATGCCAATTGTTTTTATTATTGTTGCCCCAGGAATTATGAGGATGATGGCTGATGTTTAAGCATATATATGTGTTCGTAGTTTTATCGCTTCTTAATGGTTGTACTTCAGTCGGTACACCTCAACCTGAGCCTTACAAAGCGACCGCTAGTAATCGTGAATCCATGTTGATCCAGAGCAGTAATCATAATCAGTTAATCGAGCTTTATAAACAGCAATTACAAGTGGCTGAAGATGTTGAAACTCGGATTAAACTCGCCAATGTTTATCAGGCTTCGGGTGATTTTGATTCGGCGCTGTTTGTTTTAGAAAGCGTGGATGGGTTGGAGAATAATACTGCAGCATTAAAAATTAAAGCCAAAGCAAAATATCAATTGCGAAAGATATCAAGCTCGCTAAGTTTGACTAAAAAAGCACTAGAGCTTCAACCAAAAGATGGCGAATTGCATAATTTGCTTGGTATTTTGTATTCTGAGCTAGGCGACTTTAATGCGGCAGAGGCTTCGTTAAACCAAGCTCGCCGTTATTTTTATAATGATATAGCAGTCAAAAATAATTTGGCTACGGTTTATATGCTGCAAGGGCATTACGATAAAGCTGTTAATTTACTTACCCCGCTTTACCAAAATAAACCTGAAGATGAAATGGTCCGTTCAAATCTAGTCATCGCATTGGTTAAATCTGGTGATTCTTACCAAGCGAAAGAAATACTAAAGCAGCATTACAAACGTAAAGATCTAGACAGTGTTTTAAAGGCGATTGAAGCAAGCAGTAAAGTTATCCGAAGCGGACATTCTCTTCCCTTAGAGTCCAATTATGAATATTAAATCAAATACATTTTCGCGAGTAATTTTAAGAAAAAAACAGCGTGGTGTAGCGGCGATCGAATTTTCATTAGGCTTTATGGCTTTTTTTCTGATGTGCATGACTTGGGCTGAAATTGGGTATATGGCGCATATATCGTCAGTGACGGATGTCGCTATATCTGAAGCGGCTCGTCAAGCCAAATTAGTTTCTCCAAGCTATGACGCTAATGGCAGATTAAGCTCTAATTCATCCAATGAATTTATGACAACATTTAAAAATGTAATCACGCAGGAGAGTGCTCAATACGGAGGTCTTGTCGACAGTAATAACTATCGATTTATCATCCAATATTTAAAAAGCATTCAAGACCTAGGTGATTATGTTGGTGACTGTCGGGGTGAGAGTGACACTAGCTCTGAATTAGAGTGTGGTTCATCGGAAGCTAGCGCAATTGCGGTTTATGCCGTTGAGTATGATTTTGAACCAATGTTAAGCCAGTTCATTGCCGTTCCGGGCATGTTCAGACGTGAGGTTATTGTTGTACAGGAGTATGAGCGTGATGCATTCGATTTCTAAACAGAAAGGCAACTTTTCAATTGAGTTTGCTCTTCTTGGCGTTGTATTCGCGACCTTGATGATCTTTACGTCAGACTTAGTTATCAAACTCTCCATGCAAGGTAAATTAGATAGGCTTTCATATTCAGCCGTCAATATCTTAAAAGAACGTACACAGCTTTATTCACCTAATAACTCTGAGATAACTAATGCCAGCGCGTTAGAGTTACACCAAATAATTGCTCAGTCTTTACAGCGAACAACCGGCGATTATTCAAATGCAAATATGAGTTCTACCTTTGAGTCTTTGACATTTTCAGATAACACGACTTCTGCTTTGACCACGATAAATCAAAGTGGAGGGTGTTCACTTGCTCAAACTTTACAAGATTATGATGCTCTATCGATGATCACAAGTTGGGGGCGCAGAGCGTCTCTATATCGTGTGACTATTTGCTATGAAACAGATAATTGGGCTGGTGAATTATTAGATGCGAACTTCACGACCATACAATCCTCTTCCATTATGATGGGGCGCTAATATGTTACCTAGTTTAAGAAAGCAAAGTGGGCATGCTGCATTGCTGTTTGCTTTGATCATTCCAGGGGTATGGGGCTTATTTACATTAGCGATTGATGGTTCCCGCGCATTACAAAATAAAGCTCGTTTAGGAGATGCAGCAGAAGTATCAGCTTTGGCTCTTGCAGCTAGAAATAGTGAAAATGAACAAGAAAACAGAGCTCTTGCTACTTTGTATATTGATGCTTACTTAGAAGATAAAGAAAGCATTCAATCAATTAATATTGTTAGAACAGAATGTAAAGCGAGTTCTCAGACGGACTGTGACGGTGGAACTCGTTATAACGAATATGCCATTGATATTGTGACAACACATAATTCTTGGTTACCGACAAACGGTGACTTGGTAGGATTTGGTGAAACTTATGATGTGAGCCATGACAGTATTGCACGTAAGTACCAAGGGGATAGCATAGACATTTCTTTTGTTGTCGATTATTCGGGTTCCATGAATGAGAATTGGAAAGGGAAAAAGAAATATAAAGCGGTACGAGAGATTGTTAATTCAGTATTAGATGAACTCGATAAATACCAAGACACAGCTTTAACGTTGAATCGTGTTTCTATCATTCCTTACTCTGAATATACCGACAAACTAGGGTCCGATGGCATTACTGAATGCAGAGATAGTCAGTTGTTACAGCAGTGCAGAAGCCAATGCTACAGCACTTATAGTCAGTGTTACTCCAGCTGTAATAGCTGGGATTGGAATTGTAGGAATAGATGCACTTCGACATATTACGATTGCGAAGACGATTGTTATGACCAATATGATAACCGTGGAACGATTGAATTTATTGATGAATTACATTATGCCAATACTAATAGCAACACGGTTGATCCGACTGTAACTGTTAATAATATTTGGAATAATCAAGCTGATAATAGAGACATGGTTTGTAATTTTGATAAGTACGACAATGATTCTTATCCATTTTTTAACTTGAGTTTCACCGATAACTTTACCTCTATAAAAAACAGCATGAAGAACTTTAGACCGGATGGTTGGACAGGTTCCTATCAGGGAATCATCAAGTCTGCTCAGTTTTTCGGTGACTTGACGGATCCAAATCCTAGGCAATTAATGGTCATACTCTCTGATGGGCTAGACAAAGTGGGGAATGGAACATTTAGATACGGGACCCCAACTGCAAGCTTGGTCAATGCTGGTATGTGTACTGAGATAAAAGCTGAGCTAAACAGTAGACAAACTAATTCAAACCGACCCGTTAACTTCCAAATGGCGTTTGTTGGTTTTGACTATACCGTTAGTGATAATCAAGCTTTAGCGAATTGCGTTGGTATCGAAAATGTTTATGACGCAGCAGATCCAGATGAATTACTCGATATCATTCTTAATTTAATTTCAGAAGAAATAGGGCACTTAAAGTAGGAAATATGAAAATGAAACGAACTCTTATCCTAATCACAGCTTTGGGTCTGGCAAATACAGCATTTGCTTCGACTTCTTCTGAACTTTTTAATTATTACTGCGCGAAGCCGTCACTGGATAAAGCGGTGAGTGTTGAAGCCGGTGAGGTGGTTACCGTTATCCCAAAAGCGGGAAGCATGAACCTAGTCGTGACCTATGAAAATGATGCTAACATTGAGCTTTCAGAGTTGATTGCTAATCAATTTAAAGTCGATAAAGATTGCTCTGAATTTCTTATCGCAAATGGACACCTTCAAAACGCCTCACAAGGGGATGTGCTAGCAAGGGTGTACTTTGATTTTGATAGTTCTACGTTGTCTAAACAATCAAAATACATACTAGATAAAATCATTCGAATTGCGCAGCACACGGATAATGACTTTTTACTTGAAGGTCACACTGATGCAAGAGGAAGTGAAAATTATAATTTCACACTTGGTCTAAAGCGAGCACAAGCGGTTGGGACACTTTTAGATGAAAATGAAGTTAATACTTTGGCTTCTTCTCAAGGGGAAAGCAGCCCTGTAGCGAATAATACGACTCAGGCGGGCCAAGCTAAAAATAGACGAGTTGAGATTATTCTAAACTAAGTGAATTATTATAGTAGAGAGAAAAATGACTGAATACTAAGATCATTTTCTCTCTGTTAGTTCATCGAAAGTTACTTAAAAATAGAAAGTTACTTAAACAAAAACTCCTGCTGGCTTTCAACCCACTGCGGATATTGCTTCATTATTCTTGTATATAAAGCACTTTCATAATGGTTCTTCAACCAACGACCAACACCTGAATATTGAGACTGAACAAACCACTTCTTTTCAACTCTTGAAAACTGACTGACAAAAGGCATTAATGCGTAGTCAGCAAGGCAAGGCATCTCACCAAATAAATAGGCGTACTTTTTCAAGCGTTTTTCTAAGTCGGTGATGAGTTCTTCACATAGGTTTCTACGTTGCTCTAGGTCATCATTATGGTATCTAGCGGATGCTCTATATTGTTCTAGAAGTGGAATGAAATGCGTATCGCTTTGACTGACTAATTCTATAATTTCGCTTGCTATTAAAGGCTCATCCAAACGAAGTAAATTGTGCGGATCACTATTGGATAAAGCCCATAACATAATATCTAGGCTTTGCTCTATCACTTCTCCATTATCTAGAACGATCACAGGCACAGTGCCCTTTGGTGAGGCTTCTAATAACTCCTTGGGCTTATTGCGAGTAACAATATCTCTTAGCATTACGGATTGCTCTGCTAGCAGTAATCCCATTCTTGCCCGCATCGCGTATGGGCAACGGCGTAATGAGTATAAAGTGGGTAGCGACATCATTCCCTCTAGCGGTTTGGTTTATTAAAGTAAGTGGTAAAACAGATCTGCGTTTTAGCATATCTAATTACGGATAAAATTATTCACTATATATTTAATTTCAAAGCCTATTTGCTAAATAATTAATGTGATTCAAGTCAATAAAAGCTAGATCTGTGGTAATGAATAGGTGATGTCGTTAGAATACGCGCTCAAAAAAATTATAAGTTAAGCAAGTGAGCGGTTTCAAATGAGCAGAAAAATTGAGTTATTAGCCCCTGGTGGCGATGTAGAAGCAATTAAAGCGGCCATCGTTGCGGGAGCAAACGCGGTTTATTGTGGTTTAGACACCTTCAACGCTCGTAACCGAGCATCCAACTTATCATTAGATGAATTGAACGGTGTAATTCGCCTTGCTCATGAATATGGTTGTGAAGTGTTTTTGACTCTGAATGTTGTACTTTTAGAGCATGAAATTAAGAGCATCAGCAAGTTGTTAAACCAACTGGTGAATACCAAACTGGACGGCATTATTGTTCAAGACTTGGGTTTATTTGATCTAGTTAAGAAGCACTTTCCATCACTAGATGTCCACGCTTCTACTCAGCTTACAACACACAATGAAGGTCAGATTAAGTTCTTGTCTAAAATTGGCGCTACTCGCGTTAACCTTTCTCGTGAGCTGAACCTACCTGAAATCAAAATGCTGACAGAAGTCGCACATGATCATGATGTACTAACGGAAGTGTTTGTACATGGTGCTTTGTGCATTGCTTTCTCGGGGCAGTGTTACTCAAGCTCTGTAAGTGTGGGTAATTCAGGAAACCGTGGTCGTTGTAGCCAAGCATGTCGCGATGAATATGAAATCACGAATGCTGGTAATAAGTTCCCGCTTAACTTAAAAGATAACTCTGCTTATTACGACTTACCGGAATTGGTTGACGCAAAAGTAGATTCTTTGAAAGTTGAAGGACGTATTAAAGGCGCGCACTACGTTTACACCGTGGTTGATACATGGCGTAAACAGATTGATAGCTTCGTTGAAAGCGGCCTATTGATCGAAGATGATTCGAACCTACATAAAGTATTCAACCGAGATTTCACAAACTCTTTCCTTAAGGGCAACTTAACGAAAGATATGTTCATTGATAACCCTCGTGACAACAGCGTCAATTATGCAGTTGATAAAGCTGCATCAGAAACTGATTCTATTTCAGTGGTTCAAATCCAAGAAGTGACTGACAACTTATACAGTTCTAAGAACGAGCTTGGCGAAGAGATGCGTGAAAAAATTCAATATTTGGATATTCGCAAAACTTCACTAACGTTAGCCTTTACTGCAAAGCTTGGCCAGCCTTTTAAAGTGTCTGTTATTTCAGATAAAGAAACGTTTGAAGTGACATCGCCATCTATTCTTTCAGCTGCCGGTGAGAAAGCCATTACTACTGAGCTTTTAGAGAAACGCTTTAAGTCTGTGAAAAGTGCTATTCATAGCTTAGACAACTATGACTTTGAGCAGTTAGATGCGGGCTTAGCGATTCCACTAAAAGAAGTGACTGCGTTGAAAGAAGAAATTGATTTCATCTTAAATGGCTCAGTTAAAGTGATTAAGCACGTTGAAGTTCCAGCTTTGCCTAAATACCCTAAAGTAAATGACACTCCAACGTTATCAATGCTTATTGCGGATGTTGAAGATTTACATTTATGTGATGTGACTGAAGCCGATATTTACTTCAAATTGCCAGAAAGCTTTAAGAAACGTTGTAATAAATACATCGATATCCTTGCTGAAAATCCTCGTTTGATTCCTTGGTTCCCAGCGGTATTGATCGGTAAAGATTACGATGAAGCGGTTCGTATTTTAGAAGAAATTAAACCGGCACGCATCGTCACGAACAACACTGGTATTGCTTATAAAGCTTACGAGATGGGAATTGAGTGGGTCGCAGGACCATTCATGAATACGACCAATTCACATGCATTAGTGACGCTGAAAGAAGAGCTTAACTGTGCGGGTGCATTTATCTCAAATGAGATCAATAAAGGTCAAATTCGCCACATTAGCCGCCCAGAAAACTTCAAACTGTTTTACAGCATCTATCACCCAATCTTGATGATGACGAGCCGACAGTGTTTCTTCCAAAGAACGGTAGGTTGTAATAAACCAAGTATCGAAGCTGGCTGTATGCTGAAATGTGAGAAAGCAACGACTATCACAAACGTGAAAGGCATTTCATTTGCGGTTGATAAGCAGAAAGGTGGTTACCCAAGTATTTATAACCATGAGCAGTTCTTGAATCATGACGCCGTGTCAGACTTCTCAGGTTTATTCGATGAGTTCTTTATTGACCTGACTAACATTGGTGCAGGCTCAAAAGAAGTACAAGATAAAGTCGAGTTAATTAAGCATTTCGAAGGCTTAATTAATGGTGTTGAAGGTTCAGAGCAGAGCTTAGAAAGCATGGTTGAAGTTCGCACTAATGCTCAGTATGTACAAGGGTTGTAATGTCTTAAGGTTGAGTTTAGCTCGATATTAGAAAGCCACATACAAGTTGAATACTTATATAATTAAAGCACTGGATGTCCCCATTCAGTGCTTTTTTATGTTTTTGAAAGCCAGCCATTTTAAAACTATTCAAATATTGAGCTCAACGATTCACTTGTCTACTCAGCTTTCTTTTATTGAGTCACTAACCCGTTCATTTCTTGAATGGCACTGTGCAAGCGAATCGACAATAACGCTTTCTGGTTTGATGCAAAGTCAAACATCACGATAGTTGCATTCCCAACTGTGGTTACCTTTTGCTGTTTACTGCTGACAATGGTGTATTCCATTGTAAATCGATCATCCTGAACATCGGTGATTTTTGATCCAATCAACAAAGTATCAGGATAGGTGACAGGTCGAAAATATTTACAGTAGGTATCCCCCAGAACAGGACCAATTTTGGTCACTGCCATTTCTTCCATTAGCTCGACGTGTTTAAAGAAGTCCAAGCGTGCTGTTTCGAAATACCGAAAATAAACGGCATTGTTGACGTGATTCAGAGCGTCCATTTCACCCCAAGCGACAGGGATTTCAGTAATCACAGGGTAGTCAGCTAACAGTGTATTCATAAAGATCCTTCTTAATTATTCGTTTATCCACTTTTGGGATAAATCCTCTCTGGAATAAAAACTCTACATCCTAGTTAACAAACGTGCAACATTCGTAAGTTGGATTTATGAACTTACGAGAAATATGTTTTCACATTCAACCGACATCTAAATGAATTTTAAAAAGACAAGTAACTAATGAAATAGATCTCTGTTTTTCATTGAGCTGGTGGGCTTACTGGCTATAAAAGTGCATTGGTATATATAGGTGGAGCGGTTCGGATTTTGAGTGTTAATCTAAATGAATGTTATTTGTATTTAATGTATTGCAAGTGTATAAATGCGTCTCTGTTAATGGTTTTATTAATTTCCTTACATTTTACCAATTGACGGTCGGTGAGTTGATTAATGGGTAAGTGGTTAAATAGGTAAGTGGCTTAAGGTTGAAGGTATGCTAGAAGCAAAGGAACTCGGTTTTAGGGTCGGAAATAAACAACTGTTGAATAACTTTAATGTGTCTTTTGAACCAGGGAAAATTTATGCGCTGGTTGGACATAATGGCTCTGGTAAATCCACTCTACTCAAGCTATTAGCTAAACAGCAAGATGCGACATCCGGAAATGTTTTGTTAGAAAGCAAGACAGTAGCTAAATGGTCAGATAAAGATTTCGCAAAAAACATTGCTTATTTACCCCAACACTTACCTGCAACCGACAGCCTTTCTGGTAAAGACTTAGTGAGTTTTGGTCGCTACCCTTGGCATGGCTTGTTAGGGCGTCTTTCAAGCCAAGATAAACAGTATGTTGAAGAGGCAATGGAGTTAACTGATACCGCTCAATATGCAGAACGCTTGGTTGATACTTTGTCTGGAGGGGAACGTCAAAGAGTATGGTTAGCCATGCTTTTAGCTCAGCGCACCAAATATCTATTACTGGATGAGCCGTTATCAGCATTGGATATAGGTCACCAAGTTGAAATGCTGACATTGATTAAAAAGCTGAGTGAGTCTCTAAACTTAGGTGTGATCATCGTTATCCATGATATCAACATGGCAGCTCGCTTTTGCGACCATATTATCGCGCTGCACAGTGGTGAATTACTGATTGAAGGTATGGTGGATGACGTTTTCCAAGAGTCCGAATTACAGTCGATTTATGGTGTTCCAATGCACATTACTCAGCACTCTGCTGGTTATCCTGTGGCTATGCCGGGTGATTTGGAGCCTGCATGATGTTGACCACTTTTCGAAAGTCTTATCTATATCGTTTATTCATTATTAGCGCACTTATTTTTACGCCACCAGCGTTGACCAATGAACTTTCATCGGTAGAAAGCGAAGAACCTCCACGAATCGTTTCGATTGATTGGACTCATACCGAGACTCTACTGGCGCTGGGGGCAACACCCGTTGCCGTTGCTCAAACGTCCGATTATAACGCTTGGGTTAAATCACCTGAAATTCCAAGTAATGTGCCAGATGTGGGGTTGAGAACACAGCCAAATTTTGAACGTATCCATGAACTTAAGCCTGACCGAATATTACTTTCTCCGATGTTCTCGGCTTTGGAGCCTCAACTAAGCCAAATAGCTCCAGTTACAAATATAGGTTTATATCGCAGTGGTGATGTGGATTGGACGATGTTAGAGAAGATCACTCGTGAAATTGCTCAGATTGCAGAAAAAGAGTACCAAGCTGAGCAGCTTATTGCTGAAACAGATGCAGAGCTAAGGGTGTTGGCTGCTAGTTTACCTAAGGGAGCTCCTCCCTTGCTCATAGTTCAATTCATGGATTCCAACCATGTTCGAGTCTTTGGTCAAAATAGCCTTTATAAAGCGTCCGTCAATAAGCTTGGGCTTGAATCTGCTTGGAAAAAAGAAACCAATACTTGGGGATACAGCTTAGTCGGCATTGATCAATTAATCGGTGTGGAAGGGCAAATTGTTGTTATTGAACCCATGCCAGCAGGAACAGAAAAACACCTCAAAAAGAATGAGTTCTGGAAATACATAGTGAAAGAATCAGGTTATCCGACTATACAGGTACCGCCGGTATGGAGCTTTGGTGCCATTCCTTCAGCTACAAGATTTGCTCACTTCATTTCGTCTGCTTTGAATCAAGGAAAAACGATGGAACAGGAGGGGACACTATGAGAACCATAACTCTTGGCATGTTTTCACTTTTAATTCTCTCGACTCTAGTTTTGATTGGTCAAAACCTTTCTGTTTCACAATTTGGTTTAAGTCAGCTATCGAGTTTATGGGCAGCTGATTTTAGCTCTCCTGAATCAGTAAAGTTACATTTATCGTGGTGGCCAAGGCTATTCACCACATTATTATCGGGTGCGGCTCTAGCTGTCGCTGGTGTATTGATGCAGCAAGTTTTAAGAAACCCGCTAGCATCACCTTCAACTTTAGGTGTCGCAAGCGGCTCTAGTTTTTCTCTTATGCTCGCAACACTTTATGCGCCTTGGTTATTGGAGTGGTCATACTCACTGGTAGCCCTTGTGGGTGGTGTCGCTACGATGGGGCTAGTATTTGTTTTGTCTTGGCGGCGAGCGCTTTCTCCAACGGTGGTCATTGTTTCTGGCTTAGTCGTGAACCTTTATTGCGGGGCTATCAGTACAGTCTTGCTAATGATGAATCAAGATAAGCTCAGTGGGCTAATGATTTGGGGGGCAGGGTCTCTCATTCAAAGTGGTTGGGAAGACGTTCAATATCTCGCTCCACGCCTAACGATTGCAGTGTTGATTGCCTTTATTTTTGTGAAACCTTTAAGTTTGCTACAACTTTCAGAACAAGGAGCGAAAAGCCTTGGGGTTTCGTTACCTAAATTACGCGTAGTGTGCTTAGGTTTAGCTGTCATGCTAACGGCTTGGGTGGTGAGCGCCGTTGGTATTATTGGGTTTATTGGTTTGGCTGCCCCTGCTCTTACTCGTTTAATGGGTATTCACCGTTTAGTTCCTAAACTGTTAGTGTCAATGTTACTAGGTGGGCTGCTTTTAAGCTTAACTGATCTACTGATTCAACAGCTACCGGGTTTGATGGCAATGTTCATTCCTACTGGTGCAGCAACGGCTGCATTAGGGGCGCCATTATTGTTATGGCTATTGCCAAAGCTCTCGATGAAAAGCCAATCTCAGACACAAACAATTCTTACTCGTCACAATGAAGTGACTCCGCGTTTAAGTAAAAGAACTGTGGCATTTTCAAGCCTTTTGATTGTTTTTGCTCTTATTATATTCAGTCTGTTTTCGTTACAAACTGAAGGGTGGCGTTGGCTGTTTTTAACGCAAGATTGGGCATTGCTAGAATGGCGGTTACCTCGGCTGATTGCAGCCGCAATAGCTGGGGGAATGCTAGCGGTAGCGGGAACAATCGTTCAACGCTTAAGTGGTAATCCGATGGCGAGCCCTGAAGTGATTGGCATCAGCTCAGGAACCGCTTTAGGTTTGATTATTGCTATTTTGGCTGGTTTCGGCGGCAGTGTCATCGGGCTTTATACAGGTGGTTTGATTGGTGCGGTATGTACGCTAGCGATTATTGTCCTACTGAACCAAAAGTCAGGCTTCCAACCAGAGCGAGTGCTGCTGACTGGTGTCGCAATCACTGCGTTAATGAATGCCGTACAAAGCTTTGTATTAGCGGGAGGTGATCCAAGAAGTTATCAAGTATTAGCATGGTTAGCCGGTTCTACTTATTACGTAACTGAAGAGACGCTCTTTCCTTTAATGCTATCTTCTGTTGTCTTCGTTTCTCTAGGGTTTATTTGTGCTCGCTGGCTAGATGTTTTACCACTCGGTCAGGCTAGTGCTAAGTCATTAGGGTTAAATGTTTCACGCTCTCGAGTGCTGCTATTGGTTCTGGTTGCTTGTTTGACGGTGAGTGCCACTTTAGTTGTTGGACCTTTAAGTTTTATTGGTTTGATGGCGCCACACATGGCTAGATTACTAGGTTTTAGCCGGGCAAGAGAGCATTTAATTTGTTCATCTCTCATCGGTATGGCGTTAATGCTATTTTCCGACTGGCTTGGAAGGCAGTGGTTATATCCTCAAGAAATTCCGGCAGGGCTAGTAGCATCGATTATCGGTGGTATGTATTTGATGTGGGGACTAAGGCGATATTAATTAGCCTTAGATTTATCTCCGACTAAAAGCTCGGATAAAGAAGATAAGGCGGCTCAAGTAGGTGGAGCCGCTATCTTTTTGTATTAATTTAATTAGATCGTACGCAAAACCGTGTTCGCTCTACAATCGTGTTAGCCACATATGCTGACAATAATAATGTGTGTCCTACGCGTCCAATTTGTGAGTATGCTCTGTCAGTTGCCGACATGCAGTTGATGGAATTCTCTTTATTATTAATGCATCTGACCATTTTTAACCTAGCTTATTAATCAATGAGTTAAGATGTCATTCATATGCAAAATGTTTTTATAAAATACATATCTAAAATGTTTCATTTTTGAAATAAGATTGATACACTCCGCTAAATAATTAACACAAATGATATTTATTATCGTTTGTGTTTTTGTTTCTTTTATATCGAGATTGTATTAAGGAAAGTATATGAATCGGCATTTTATGCGTACCCCAACGGCGTTCGCAGTTGCTTTAGCGGTATCGTCTGGGGTCTTAACGTCAGGGATGGTTCAAGCTGAAGAAGACGAAACGGTTGTAGTGCTAGGGCATCAACTTGAAGATAGCTCAGTCGGTCCAGATTTTAGTTATGTTGGGTTAAGCAGCCGTACAGCAACAAAAACGGATGTGGCGATTGGAGAAACTCCACGTGCAATCTCTATTGTGACTCGAGAGCATATGGATGATCGTGCCTCGATAAGCATTGCCGATGCTTTGCAATATACGCCAAGTATTCAAGCGAATTACTTTGGTGAAGACAACAAGCAAGATTGGTTTGTTATTCGCGGTTTTAAGCAAGCAAACAGTGGCTTATATCAAGATGGTACTCGTCTGTACTCTTCAGGTTTTTATAGCTGGCAAATAGACCCATTTGGTTTAGAGCGAGTAGAAATTTTACGTGGTCCCGGCTCTGCTCTTTACGGTCAAACACCTCCAGGTGGTGTTATAAATGTTGTCAGCAAACGACCACAGTTTGATGGTGGTTCAGGTCAATTTTCGGCTGAATTTGGTACAGACGATCGCAAGCAGCTCAGTTTAGATGTCAATTCAGAAGTGAGTGATAAAGTTGCATTCAGGCTGCAAGCTTTGACCCGTAAAAATGGTAGCCGTGTCGATGGTGTTGAAGCCGAACGCATTTTTATTGCCCCTTCTTTGGCTTACAAATTCACCGACGATACTCAAATTACCCTGTTAACGAGTTACCAGAAAGACGATTCAGTTCCATACTTGCAGTTCCTACCTATGGAAGGAACCCTGACTTCAAACCCTAATGGCACAATCAGCGATAGCACAGCGCTAGGTAATACTGATTGGGAAACGTTTGAACGTGAACAGTTATCCATTGGTTATGAGTTCGAGCATCACTTTAATGATCGCACTTATTTCATGCAAAACACTCGTTTTAGCCAAATGGATATCAATTTACGCCAAATGTATTACTCGCAATATGTGGGTGACACAGCACTGGCTCCGTATGATCCAACTCGTACTTCTATTATTCGCCAAGCTTCTACGGAAGAAGGAACCTCAAACGCATTCAATATTGATAACCGTTTGATTCATAATTTCAAAACGGGTGTAGTGGAACATACGTTATTAGCGGGTATCGATTATCAAAGTATAGATATCGACAGCAAAGATTACGCCGCTGACCCTATCATAGGTGATGGAAATAGCATGCTGCCTATCCCTGGAGTGGGGAATGTTCCAAATCCTATCTTCAATGTATTTAACCCGTCATACAGCAGTAATGTTGCCCTGTTGAACCCTGCAACTTTTGCCGAGTTGGATGAGTCAGATCGTCAGACAACGAAAACGAAAAATAATCAACTTGGTTTGTACTTACAAAACCAAATGATGATTGCTGATAAATGGGCTGTTCAATTGGGTGTTCGTTACGATGATTCACGTAACAAGACACATAACACTACGACAGGCGCTAAAACCAAAGTCGATAATGAAGAGTGGACGACAAACTTTGGTGTGGCTTACTTAATGGACAGTGGCTTCACGCCTTATGCAAGTTATGCTCAGTCGTTCAATCCCATTATTCAGCTTGATAAAAATGGTGACCCTGCGAAACCAGAACGAGGTCAACAGTACGAAGTCGGTTTGAAATACCAGCCACGTACTTTCAACGGTTATTTCAACATTGCAGCATTTGAAGTATCAAAAGAAAACTTAGCACGCCAAGTGGGTGGCCAATTGACT
This sequence comes from Vibrio gallaecicus, assembly GCF_024347495.1. Classification (NCBI taxonomy): domain Bacteria; kingdom Pseudomonadati; phylum Pseudomonadota; class Gammaproteobacteria; order Vibrionales; family Vibrionaceae; genus Vibrio; species Vibrio gallaecicus. The sequence continues at coordinate 1,519,680 of NZ_AP025490.1, forward strand.
CAAATTGGTGAAGTTCGTAACCGCGGGGTAGAGCTTGAAGCTGTGGCGAATGTCACTGAAGCCTTAACTCTGATTGGTAACGTATCGTTTATCGATTCGGAAATAACAGAAGATGCTAATAGCAATTACGTAGGCAATACGCCTTCTCAAATTGCTGACCAACTTGCTTCAGCTTGGGCGAACTACCGTTTCCTAAATGGTCCTTTAGACGGGTTAACTATTGGTGCTGGCGCTCGTTATGTCGGTGACTCTTATGCAGATAATCTAGAAACCAATAAAGTGCCTTCTTATACTTTATTTGATGCCACCGTTAGCTACCGAATCGAAGATTACAAATTCCAAGTGGCTGCGAAAAACCTAGCAGACAAAGAATACATCGCAACTTGCGATTACTACTGTTTCTACGGTGACCGCCGAAACGTTATCGCAAGTATCACGTATGACTGGTAATCAGGCTTAGGTCTTCTGGATTAGAGATTTAGGTCTTGGAATCGAAACGATAAACACTCTGCCAATTTGGCAGAGTGTTTTTGTTTTTAATGGGTTAATTGTGTGTGGGGAGAGATTAGTAGTTAACGGTTCATCGATTTAAATTGAAGCTCGACTAACCTTTGGTAAAGTTCGCAGGTTTCAAGGAGTGATTGGTGGTCTCCTACATCGACAAGTTTACCTTGGTCCAATACGGCTATTTGATCCGCATGCTTAATCGTCGACAGGCGGTGAGCAATAATCAATGTGGTTCTGCCGCGCATTAACTCCTCCAAAGCTTGTTGGACATGGTGCTCACTTTCGCTGTCTAGTGCGCTGGTGGCCTCATCTAAAAGTAAGATATTAGGGTCCTTCAAAATGGCTCGTGCAATCGCAATTCGTTGACGCTGCCCTCCAGAAAGTCGGACTCCTCGTTCACCAAGGAAGCTATCATAACCTTCTGGTAAATTAAGAATAAACTCATGCGCGTGGGCTTTTTTAGCGGCTTCAATCACTTGTTCATTTGTTGCTTCAGGGCTGCCATAACGAATGTTGTGATAAACATCGTTACTGAATAAAGCAGGCTGCTGTGGCACTAATGCCATTTGCTTTCTTAGCTCATTTGGTTCAAAACGACGAATATCGACCCCACCTAATGTTACTCGACCAAGCTGCGGATCATAAAAGCGTTGCAGTAATTCAAATAGAGTTGTTTTACCCGCTCCTGACGGTCCGACTAATGCTAGCACTTTTCCTTCTTCTGCTTTTAAAGCGAGATGCTCTGTAGCGGCTTGATCGGGACGTGAAGGGTAGTGGAATGTGACATCTTCAAAGGCAACTTCTGCTGTTAGTTGATTAGTTTCAGTTGAATTTGCTTGGTTTGAATCAGCTTTGATTGAACCAACTTTTGTTGAAGTAGCTTGGGTCAAGTCAGATCCTAGCGATATCGGGTTTTGGACCGGAGCAATAATATGGCTTTCAACTTGAAGTATCTCAATGAGCCTTTCTGTTGCCCCAGCAGCGCGTTGTAGCTCACCTAAAACTTCGGAAATAGTACCTAAAGAAGAAGCTACCATAATTGCGTAAAAGACGAATGCCCCCAGATCACCACCAGACATAGTGCCGTTAATGACATCACTTCCGCCGACCCATAACATGCCTGAAATAGCACTAAACACGATGATGATGACACCTGAAATCAAGATAGCGCGTTGCTTTACGCGTTGACGCCCAATTTCATAGGCTTTTTCTACTTCAGCCGAGAACGACGCTTTTTCCTGCTCTTCATTACTATAGCTTTGCACCGTTTTGATGTGTTCAATCGCTTCGCCAGCATAAGAGCCAACATCTGCCATTGAATCTTGGCTTTTTCTGGAAAGGGTTCGAACTCTTCGCCCATAAACCAATATTGGGATCAGAATGAAAGGCACAGAAGCTAACACGATGAGAGTCAGCTTAATATTGGTGGCAAACAACATGATGATGGCGCCAATACACATTAAAGCACTGCGCATTGCCATTGAAAATGAAGAACCAATGATGCTTTGTAGTAAGGTCGTGTCGGTTGTGATCCGAGACATGATATCGCCGCTGCCATTTGTTTCAAAATAGCTAGGATGAAGAGTGATCACATGATTAAACACTGCCAGCCTAATGTCGGCGCTGACTCGTTCACCAACTGATGAAACTAGATAGAATCGAAAGAAAGTGCCTATTGATATGAGAACGGTCACGAGCAAAATAAATTGAATCGCGCTGCCTAAGTCTTCTAATGATTGTTCAGTAAAACCTTGGTCGATCAGAATGCGAATACCGTGACCAACGGAGAGCGTTAAACTTGCGGTAAAGATTAACGCGACTAACGCTGCTGCCACTCGACCTTTATAAGGTTGTATGAATTTAATTAATTCAAACAGTATTCCTAAGCTTTTTTTCTCGGGTTTATGTTCTTGGCTAATACCTGTTGATTCAGAAGCAACATTGTCTTGCATAATTGAGCCTTGGGTCATTTTTCATTTGAAACAAGGAGCTATTAAAACATCTTTTTGACTCTACCTCTGAGTATCCTGCGGCATTCTGCCTAAATTATTCTACTTCACGTTTATACACACTAAGCCTTGTCTGTTTATTTATGCAAAGGTCTTGGGGTTTGTCAGAGTGTTTTAACGAATGGATTGAAAGAGGCGTTGATTTATAAAATGGCGAGCAAGCGATTGCTATTTTATTCAATCTAGTAATTTCAGTGGTTTAGATCTTGTTCAGATCAGACCAGTCATAGAATCTAAAATAACCTTCCATTTTGTTACAAAAATTCAACAAAATAGTTTTTTATACATTTTTCTTGCATAAAACATCAATATGAATAGAATAACTGACAAATGACAATTAATGCAGTATTCCGGCATGAGTATTCAAGTAGAAAGCATCAACAAATCGTACGGGGAAACACAAGTTCTTCACGACATTAGCTTTAATTGCGAAAGTGGTGAGACTTTAGTGTTACTCGGTCCAAGTGGCGCAGGGAAAAGCTCGTTATTACGCGTATTGAACCTGTTAGAAACTGCAGATAACGGCAATTTACACATTGCAAATGAAAGCTTTGATTTTTCAGCTGAAGTGCCAGAGAAGCAGGGTCTTAAATTACGTCGTAAAGTTGGAATGGTTTTTCAGCAATACAACTTATGGCCGCACATGACTGTAATGGAAAATCTCATTGAAGCCCCGACTAAGGTCGCAGGCTTAGATAAAGAAGAAGCTTTAGCTCAGGCTGAAAAAATCCTGACTACGCTCCAACTTTCAGATAAAGCGAACGCATGGCCATTACAACTTTCTGGAGGTCAGCAGCAACGTGTCGCTATTGCTCGAGCATTAATGATGAAACCAGACGTGTTACTTTTTGATGAACCAACTGCAGCACTTGACCCGGAAATTACCAATCAAGTCGTTAAAATAATTAAAGATTTAAGTGGTACAGGTATCACTCAAGTTGTTGTAACGCACGAAGTTGATTTCGCCAAAAAAATTGCTAGCCATGTTTTGTACCTTGAAAAAGGTTACATCGTTGAACACGGAACGAGCGATTCCTTTATTAATCCGCAAACCCCAGAGTTTGCCGAATATTTAACGCATTAGATCTATTTACGCATGAGATTTAGTTAAACCAATCAAACTATAAGAATGGCGTCTAGCCAACTATTTACAGATCATTCGGAGTCACACCATGAAAAAGATTTTACTAGCTTCACTAATTGGCCTTGTTTCAGCTAATGCAGCCGCTCAAGACGAAATTAAATTCGCAATGGAAGCGACTTATGCTCCGTTCGAATACATGGACAAAAATAACCAAATCCAAGGTTTTGACGTTGACTTAGCCAATGCGCTTTGTGAAGAGATGAAAGCAAAATGTACATTCCATAACCAAGCATTCGATAGCCTAATTCCTGCTCTTAAATTCAAACGTTATGATGCGGCTATCTCGGCAATGGATATTACTGAAGCTCGTTTACAGCAAGTTAACTTCTCAGATGCGTATTACGACAATTCAGCCGCTTTCATTTCAATTGAAGGCAAAGTGGTGGATCAAGCGGCTTTATCAGGCAAGCGTGTAGGTGTTCAAAATGGTTCAACTCACCAAAGTTACCTGCTTGAGCAAATGTCTGGCGTAACAGCCGTGCCTTATTCTAGCTATCAAGATGCATTCATCGATATGAAAAATGGTCGTATTGACTCAGTGTTTGGTGATACAGCCGTGGTTGCAGAATGGTTTAAGAAGCAAGACAACCTAACGTATGTTGGCGAGCAAGTAACTAACCAAGATTATTTTGGTAATGGCTTTGGTATTGCTGTGAACAAAAGTAACCCAGAGTTAGTAGCTCAGCTAAACGCAGCACTTAAAGCTGTGAAAGCGAATGGTGCGTACGAAGAAATCTTTAACAAGTACTTCGGTAAGTAATATGGCATTAACGGGTTACTCTTTAGGGCTCGTAGAAGCAAGTTGGATGACTATTCAGCTTGCCTTCACTAGCTTATTAGTTGGTTTAGTTCTAGCGGTTTTATTTGCTGGGGGCGAGATGTCTCGTCGAATTGCAATAAAATGGCCAACGACTGCTTTCGTAACGATAGTGCGTGGACTGCCTGAAATCTTAGTTGTGCTCTTTATTTACTTCGGTTCAACTCAAGTGCTTTTCATGATGACGGGAGATTTTATTGAAGTTAGCCCGTTTCTTTCTGGTGTAGTGGCGCTGTCTTTAATCTTTGCTTCTTATGCATCTCAAACGATTCGCGGCGCACTTAAAGCCGTTAGCAAAGGTCAAAGAGAAGCCGCGAGTGCTTTAGGTATTTCCCAAGCTCGTTCTTTTTTTAGAGTTGTTCTGCCACAAGCAGTGAGACATGCTTTACCTGGCTTAACCAACCAATGGCTGGTTCTACTTAAAGATACTGCGCTGGTTTCACTGATTGGCGTGACCGATTTACTTAAGCAAGCACAGCTAACATCTGCAGCAACTCATGAAGCATTTACTTGGTATGCAACGGCTGCGGCGATTTACTTGATAATTACTCTGATCACTCAAAGGGCGGTAAAGGTCATTGATGGTAAATTCGCGATTCAAGGACATAGTTCAGGTAAAGGGGCTTTGGCATGAATGAACAACACTTCAGTCAGATGCTTGAAGGTTTGGTGACAAGCCTACAGCTAACAGGAGCTTCATTATTAGTTGGTTGTATCTTGTCATTGCTTATGACGGTAACGCTGATTTTACGTTTACCGGTTATTCATTGGTTTACTCGCGGTTTGATTACTCTATTTACGGGCACTCCGTTACTAGTGCAGATCTTTTTGGTGTATTACGGACCGGGTCAATTTGATTGGATTCGTGAAAGCTTTTTATGGGCTTGGTTAAGCCAACCTTGGTTCTGTGCCATGTTAGCGTTAGCTTTGAACACGGCGGCATACAGTACTTTACTGTTTAGAGGTGCATTTAACGCAATTCCTGCTGGTCAGTGGGAAGGATGCCGAGCATTAGGAATGGATAAAGTAGCGACTCTAAAAGTGTTATTGCCTTATGCATTGCGTCGTGCTGTTCCTGCTTATTCTAATGAAGTAATTTTAGTTTTCAAAGGGACTTCTTTGGCAAGCACGATTACCATTATGGATTTAATGGGGTACGCGCAGCGTATTAATGGCCAAACTTACGATACCTTAGCGGTATTTGGTGTAGCCGGTGCTTTTTACTTAGCGGTAAATGGAGTGTTGACGCTGATTTTCCGTCAAGTAGAAAAGAAAGCTTTAGCTTTTGAAACGGTTTAATCGCCAAGTCAGTTCGTTTTTCCGTAAATCTAATTTGTAAGTCTAAACTAATTCGTAAGTATAAATAGAAACGCCGTTACTTCTATACATACCAAATAAGGAGCTTTCCTGAATGTTGGTGCTCGAAGTGACGGCGTTTTTTGTTTCTGTCCTTGTACTACTAATTCGCTCTATGAATTAGATTTTGTATTATCTGCATTTCTTGTATTAGCCACATCTGAATCGGCTTTCGTTTCTGCTGATCCTTCGACTTTTGGAGCTTGTTCTTGAACGGGAACCTTCCAATCTCCTCCTAATACTTTGTAAACCGCGACTGTCGTTTGAGCAGTCTGAAGCTTGGCTGCTACCTGTCTGTCTTGCATCATTCTCTGTTGCCTTTGAGCATCCAAAACCGCTAGGTGATCCGCTAAACCAGCTTTGTACAAGGCTTTTGCTTTTTCAACTGCGTTATCGACCGCACGAGTCGCTTCATCAACACGTTTTTGATTTTCTTGGCTACGACCATAAGCAAATAAGGTCGAGTCGACTTCTAGAAACGCACTGTCTACCGTATGTTGGTAACTCAGTGCTGCAACTTTAAACCTCGCTTCATTGAGCTCAACCATGGCTTCACCACGACCACCATCGAACACATTCCACTGAATACCCGCAGCAGCAGCCCAACCAAATGAATCGCTGCTGAACAGGTCATCAAAACTACCTGCTGTTACACCCGGTGTACCCGTTAAGAAAAATTTAGGGTAGCGGTGAGCAATACTCGCCCCTAAGTCTTCATTAATTGCAGCCATCTCTCGCTCTGCCATTTTGATATCTGGTCGGCGAGTTAATAATTCAGAAGGCAACCCTGTTGGAATGACATCTGTGAGCGTTGGTAATTGGTAATCACTCTCTAGACGAGCATTGATGTTACCAAGTGATTCACCAAGTAATACTGCCATTCTTTGCTTGTGTACTTGTTCTGCAATCTCAAGTTGAGGTACCACGGATTCAGTTGCGGCTAACATCGCTTTTGCCTGTGCTAAGTCGAGTTCTGAGCCGTAACCACTTCTTACTACTTTAGAAACCAGATCTAAGGTCTTCTTTTGGTCTTCAATATTCAATAAAGCCAGTGCTTTACGTTCATGTGCTCCTCGGTATTGAAGGTAGTTATGGATAAGATCCGCAGTTATCAAAGTCGTGAGTCCTGACTGAAATATTTCAGCCTGCTCTACGCGGATAGTGGCCGAGTTGACTTGTTTATCAATTCTTCCAAACAGATCCATTTCCCAAGCAATACTTGCCCCAAGAAAACCGCCGTCATGTTGAGCCTCCATTAAAGACATTCCTGTCGCTGATTCAACTTGATCGGATGCACCAAATACAGGACCAAGTAGAGAGTCATTTTCACTCAGTTGGTAGTTATAGTAACCACCACCAAGACTGACGGTTGGAACTTTAAAAGACTCAACAACGCTTTTATATGAATTAGCCATATTGATTCTTTCTGCGGCTAATTTTATGGGTATGTTGTCTTGCTGAACATTTAGCACTAATTGGTTCAATACCGGATCATTAAATTGAGTCCACCATTGATTATTCTCAATGTTTTGAGCTGCCGTATTTTCATCTGACGGACTGTATAAATACGTTTCAGCCATTGTGGTTTCAGGAGCTTGGTAATCTGGCCCTACTGCACAGCCTGTTAATAGCAAAGCGAGCATGATAGGGGCGATTTTAAATGTTGGCTTAGATAGCATTTTCATTTTTGAACTCCTTATTGGGCTGCTTGTTGGTTTGTTTTAAGGCTTGTTTCTAAGCTTTTGGAATCAAGATCTTTAGCGTCGTCGTTTTTTGTACCTTGATTATTTGCCTTTTTATCTTCTGCTTTGTAGAACAGTTGATACAAGGCTGGCATAACAAACAGTGATAGAACTGTAGCAGCTGCTAATCCGCCAATGATCGTTGCAGCCATCTGGTCGAATAGTAGGTCGGTCAATAGTGGAATCATTCCAAGTGCGGTGGTTAGCGCGCCCATTGAAATTGCCATTGTGCGGTTTACCGTTGCTTCCTTAATGGCTTCTGAAAGTGACTTTCCATAGCTACGCTCAAGTTCAATCTGGTCCATTAGAACAATGCCATTTTTGATGATCATGCCCGTTAAGGTTACTGCGCCAATTAACGCCATAAAGCCAAATGGTTTATCCAGTAGCAATAGGCTGAATGTTGCGCCAGTAGCTGCCAGTGGAAGAGTAGTGAAAATAATGACAGGCTGCTTAAAGCCGTTAAACATAGCAACCAAGATGATGACCATGAGTAGCATTGCTTTAGGAAGTTGCTTCAAAATATCACTGACGGCTTTATGCTCGTCGTAATATTCGCCGCCCCACTCAAGGGAATAACCTTCAGGTAATTCAATCGCTTCGATTAGAGGCTTAACTGAGTTTCTTACTGCGGCTGGAGTGGTATATCTGCCAACACCAGCTTGAGCTGTAATTGTTTTTACGCGATCTCTTCGCCAAATCATGCTTTCTTCAGTAACAAGCTCGAAACCATCCACAACTTGACCAAGTGGTACGCTGTGCATTCCTAATATTGAACTGACAGGCAGCGTTTCAAGAGACTCTATTGACTGTGCAGTGCCGCGAAGTTGAATAGTGATCAGCTCGTCATTCAGATTCATTCGACCTAGAGGCATACCTTCAGATGCTCGTTTCATTGCAAAGGCAATATCAGCACGGTTTACACCTGCGTGGCGCATCTTATCTTGGTTAATGATTGGAACTAAAACTTTACTCTTCTGGCGCCAATCATCACGGACATATTTAGCATCTGGATGAGCTGAGAAAATAGTTTTTGCTTGGTCTGCTAGGTCATGTAGAACTTTTTCATCAGGTCCTGAGAATCGAGCTTCAACACTGAACTTATCAGCAGTTGCTAACTTCAGGCTTCTGAACCTTGGGTTTGCATTCGGAAACTCTTTAGCAAGCCATTCATCAGAGCGAGCGATAAGTGGGCTGAGTGACGGATAGTCGGTAGCATTAATAAGAATCTGGCCGTAAGCAGGGTCAAATGGTTCTGGTTCAATCGTTACCGAGAACCTAGGTGCTCCTGCGCCAACATACGTTGAAATACTTTCGACTTCAGGTTGCTCTAATAGCCATCCCTCTATGCGCTTCATATCAACTGAGGTTTGCTCTATTTTGGCACCATTAGGTAGCCAGTAATCAAGGAACAAAATCGGTCTGTCAGCTTGAGGTATAAAGTTAATCGCAATATGTGGAACCGCAAATGCAGTGACTAGAATCAACGGGATAAGTGCTGACAATGCCTTTAAAGGATTGTCGACCGTCCAGCTGACACTGCGTTTGTAGATGCTGTTTTTCTCTTGTTTTTTTTCTTTAGATGGCTTGATGAACATCCAACACATCAATGCTGTAAAGGTCATTGCCACAAACCATGATAGCAACAGCGAAGATGCAATAATCAGGAAGACAGAACTGGCAAATTCAGCGGCATCAGTTTGAGAAAAAATAACTGGGCTAGCCCCCATGATAGCAATGACGGTTGCACCAAAGAGTGGGGTTGCTGTTTCTTTAACTGAGTCAATGGCTGCCTTGGTACGATCAACCCCTTTATTGATTTTACTTATCATCATATCGGTGATCACAATCGCGTTATCCACCAGCATACCGAGCGCAAGGATGAAGGTACCCAGCGAAACGCGATGTAAGTCGATACCCGATAGATTCATGTAAATCAAAGTAAGGAGTATGGTTAGTAATAGGCTAGTACCAACAATTGTGGCGCTTTTCAGCCCCATAAAAATTGATAAAACAATGAATACAATCGCGACACTTTCAAGTAGGTTACTTACGAAATTATCAATCGATTTTTGAACTTCTTCAGGTTGATTAGCAACCGTTGCAATCTCAACACCAAGAGGCAGTTCAGACTGATATTGAGTGACGATTTCATCTATCTGATCTCCCAGTGATACGACATTAATACCAGAAACAGGGCTCATAGCTAATGTAACAGCGGGTGAGCCATTGTAGCGGTTTTCTGTCATTGCGGGTTCTTGATAACCCATCGAGACTTCAGCTATATCACCTAGTCGAATTAGACCTGTACCAATTTCACTGACTCCACCTTTAAGGACAAGGTTTCTTATGTCATCTAGGGAACGAAATTCACTGGATTGTTGAATACGGATACGTTCTTGCCCAACGGCATATTTTCCAGCTTCGAATGTGGTATTTTGAGTATTTAGCTGGCTCCATACTTGCGCGATAGATAAACCATACTGAGCCAATCTTTCATCAGGAATGTCAATATGTACCACGCGTGGTTGAACGCCATGTAGTTCGACTTTCTTTATGCCATCCACGGTTTTAATTCGGCGTTGTAATTCTTCAGCATATAGACGAAGTGACACAGGAGAAGCATCTTCACTATGGATAGAAAATAACATGCCATAGACTTCTGAAAACTCATCTTGAACAATACTAATTTGAGCACTGGAAGGGAGCAGCATTTTCATGTCTGATACCTTACGTCTCAATAGATCCCATTCCTGTGGCAGCTCTTGAGAGTTTAAAGACTCTTTTAGGTCAACAAAAACCATCGACATTCCCGGTCGAGAAAGCGATCTCAAACGGTTTAATGTCCCGATTTCTTGTAATTTGGTTTCAACGGTATCGGTCACCTGTTGTTCTACTTCTTCAGCAGAAGCTCCTGGGTAAATCGTAACGACTACCGCGGTTTTAATGGTGAAGCTAGGATCTTCTAATTTCCCTAAATCAAAGTAGGAATACAGTCCAGCAATTACACTTAAAACTGTAAAGAAGAGAACAAAGGTTCGTTGTTTAATCGCAAAATCAGCTAAATTAATCATCATTCACCTATATGTCTTTGACTTGAATAGAATTAAGCTCTTGCCCTTCGTAAAGGTAAGCAGCACCACTTATGACAACATGATCTCCCATGTTCAAATCACCTTGAACACATACAGATTGGTCACTGAATGAAGAAACATTGACTGTGACACCAGAAGCATGTGCATCCTTAACGACGTAAACTTTGTCAATACCTTCCTTAGAAACAAGTGAAGAGTAAGGTAAACAATGGTTAGAGTTTGCTTCACCGAGTTGAGTTGAAAGTGTTACGGCTTTGCCTGGTAATAAACCATGCTCGGATATGTCTATACCTTGTTCATTTTGGGTGTTTAGACGATAAGTGACGGAGTAGGTCTGCTTTATTGGGTGTGGGAGTGACGAAATCTCTTCTGCGTACCCAGTAAGCGGTGTATTGGATTGGTACCAGCTAATGTTGGCGCTTTGACCTGGTTTAAATTGGTGGATGAGGTTTTCAGGCACATCAATCTTCACTTCTAGCTCATCTGGCTTATGAATGGTAAAGACCGCGATGCCCGGTAGCACTTGTTCAAATTGATCAAAGTTTGAAGCGGCAATGACACCTTCAAAAGGTGCTAAAAGACGAGTGTATCGAATCATATCTTTTGCTCGACGTATGTTCTGCTCAACCACTTTTACGGCAGATTCACTTCTTTCATAGCCGCTGATTGCTCGGTCTAAGTTGACACTAGCAATCGCATCATCAGCAATGGCTTGTTTTACTCTTGCGAGTTCCGCTTTTGCGAGCTTATGCGCTGATTTTGCTTCTAAAGCACGGGCTTGGAGCTCTTCTAAAGCAACGTGGTAGTCGTGTGGGTCTAACTGCGCAATAGGTTGACCTTTTTTAACCGTTTCGCCTGTTTTAACGAGAATATTTTGAATTGTCCCCGGCACTCGAAAAGCAACCCCTGCGGTTTCTGCTGATTGCAATTTACCGGTAAAAACTTTGGTAGATAAATGAGCGCTGTCTTTAAGTTCAACAACATGAACAAGACGGTTTAGTTTTTCCGTTGAGGTTTGATCAGCAGCGGTTTGTGGTTCTAGCGAATTATTGCAGCCAACAAGAGAAAATAGAGTGGCTGCTAATACAGTATATCGATGAGGAATAGTCATAGATTGCTCCTATAAATAAGTGGAGCAATTCTATCGTTACAGCGCTATAAGATAATCAGGCCTAGTTGAATAACACTGTCTCGATAAATGAGACAATGATTATATTTTTGGAAGTTCTTGTAATAAAAAGTCGATCAAAAGTTGGCTGGCATGACTTAGAGCTTTTCGCTGTGGGTACAGCAACCATGCTTCTTCAGTTTTGACTTCTTTTTGAGGAAATAGATTAATTAAGGTTCCATCTTTGAGTTCTTGTCGAACGAGAAGCTCAGGTAATAGTGAAATACCACGATGACGGCAGGTTGCACCTTTTACAAAACCGATACTATCACTAACGACTTTAGGTTCCACTTTGATGACTTGATCAAGTATTTCCCATTGCTTATCAATGTCTCCACTAGGCCAGCGAAAACAGATAAATTTATGGCTGACGAGTTCATTTAGATTAGCCGGTGATCCGAACTGTTCGAGGTAAGTTGGACTAGCAACGAATATACGCTGAAGGTCCATCACTTTACGAGCGACTACGTTTGTATCGTGTAAACGACCGCCATGCATCGCCAAATCCAGCCCTTGTCGATACATATCAAGGAATCCGTTGTTTATGCTCCTAATATCGAGTTCTATCTCTGGATATAGATCTTGGAACTTAAACAGTGAGGCTTGAATAATGTCACCTGTTTCTGGCAATAGACCAATTTTTACTCGCCCGTGGGGGATTTCTAATAGATTAGAAGCAACTCGATTGGCTTTTTCTAAAGCGGTAAGCGCTTTGGTTAACTCGTGATAATAAAGCTCGCCTGATTTAGTTAACGACAGGCTGCGAGTCGTTCTAAAAAACAATTGAATACTGAGAGCTTTTTCTAAATCATTAATTCGACGGCTGACGTTGGCTCTTGGTAAATCCAGTGCGTTTGCTGCTGCAGTGAAATTGCCTAGCTCAACGACAGTCGTAAACAGTTTTAAGTCTTCAATTTTCATAGTTTTTAGGAACTTTCGTAACTTGCGAGAAAGGCAAATCCTATCTTATTTTAGCGACCTCGACCATCAACCATAACAACAATTGTTTTAGTGATAATGCTTAAGTCCGTTTTTATCCACGATTTAACAGAGCATAGGCTGAGCGCATAGCTGTGGTCAAAACCTACTTTGCGTCTTACATCCTCAATACAGGTGTCATAGCCTTGGTTTACTTGAGCTAAGCCGGTGATACCTGGAAGTACGCCATAAGTTCTATCTGCAAAGTATGGAATTTCAGTCTCTAATTTATTGTAGAAAGTAGGGCGTTCGGGTCTTGGACCAATAAGTGACATCTCTCCTTTTAGTACGTTAAACAGTTGTGGTAACTCATCGAGTCTTGTTTTTCTTAGGAAGTTGCCAATGGGGGTGATTCTTGGGTCATTTTTACTGGCCCACACAGCACCTGAACGTGTTTCAGCATCTTGGTACATGCTACGAAACTTCATTATTTCAAACAACGCCATTTTATCGGGCGTCGATTTTCCTACTCTTAGTTGGCGATAAAAAACAGGACCTTTTGAAGAAACTGCAATCGCAAATGCAATAATAGGGAAGAGAGGTAGAAAAATCACAAGTGCGACTAGAGCGCCCAGAAAGTCAAAAGTACGTTTAGCGTGCGAAATTTTATTCTGGTACAGGCTATTTTTGTTTAGGTAAAGATTAGTGTTCATCATAATAAGTCCTTAACGACTGACGCGTGCCCAATGTGAATTTTCAAAGCCCAGCAGGTAACGAAGCCCGCCAACAAAGTTTGCATAGTGCCCAACCACTAAATAAGAAATCAGTGAAATTGGCTTGGCACTTAAGTGCTGTGGAAGTAAGTAACCAATAATTCCTATGCTATAAATCATTATTTGTAGGTAGAACAGAATATCGAATACAAGGTGGTGACTTAATAATGTCGAGGTGACGAAGCAGATGATCATTAAGTAAGGAGTCAATAATCTTAACCCTTTCCCTGAAAAGAAAGCGAAAGCCGTACCTCCAAACTTTGGATTGAATAAACCAAATAACTCAATAACTTGTTGCATGTTACCAGCTGAGATTCTTAGCCTTCTTTTGAAGTCATTACTTCTGTTGGTTTCTTCCAGTTCTAGCGCAATCATCTTAGGCTCGTAGTCGGCTAGATAACCTTTTCTTACTATCTGCATTGGCAGAATGAAATCATCATTGATGGTGTTGGTTGGCAATTGGTCGAACAATTCTGTTCTAAACAAATAGAATGCGCCATGTGCTCCTAAGCTTGAACCCAGCGATGCTTCTTGTTCTTTGACTGCGGTTTGGTAAGCCCAGTAAGTACTCTCACCTTGGTTTCCTGTTGGATACATACGGTAAGTTGCGTTTACCACACCTACACGGTTATTTGAAAAGTGGGCACTGGCAATTAATAAAGAATCCAGCGAGATCAAAGCTGATACATCGCTAAGTGCTGTGATATCGCTGTCTATCTGGCAAATTTCTTCGTTAACAAGAGCAACTTTTCCGCGATTTTTACTGTGGTTATGAATTTCAAAATGGACATCACAGCAAATAGCTTCTTGGATTGTCATTTCAGCCACTTGTACTGTGTTATCTGTACAGCCATCACAGGCAATAATGACTCTCAATTTTTCGTTTGGGTAATCTAATGAAGCGAGATTTCTTATTTTCTCTGCTATCCACTGCTCTTCATTATAAGCCGGTACTAGGATAGTGATACTTGGTAGAACTCTATCACTTCTCATTTTCTTGTAGCTTCTGGTGCTTTCCTTTACGCCGTCGCTTGGGTGTTTTTTTGAATACCAACGCAGCAATAAAGGGTAGCCGAGGTGATGATAAATAATGAACACACCAGAAAAAATGCACGTCACCACTAATAGAATATCAATCATGCGTAAGCTCCATTTGCTATGTCATTGTATGACTCAACCATGTTACGAACGTCGAAGTTCTTTAAAATGAACTGTCTTGGTCCTTGGGAAAGGTCATTGTTATTTTTGTTATCAGCTATTGCCTGTAACAAAGCATGTGACAAGTGAGGGATATGGTTTCTTTTAACGAGATGACCAGTCTTAGGACAAAGTGTTTCATTTACCGCTCCAACGTTCATCGCGACAGTAGGAATATTGCAAGCTTGAGCTTCGAGCGTTGATAAAGGTAGCCCTTCATGGCGTGATGGCAGACAAAATACATCTAATGAGCGGTAGAAGTTCACCATATCATCCACTAAGTCTAGAAAGATGACTCGTTCAGAAACTTGCAGTGTTTTGGCTAGCTGTTCTAATTCCTCTTTTTGCGAACCTTGCCCTGCAAAAACAGCAACAGCATTGGCTGGAATAAGAGTTAACGCTTTGATTAATTGATCCTGCCCTTTAACAGTCTCGAGACGACCAGCACAGCCAATGATGGTTTTGTCGTGTGGGAGTGAAAAGACATCTCGAGCGGCTTCTTTTGAACTAGGCTTAAATTTTTGGCAATCAATACCATTTTTGATGGTAGTGATGTTTGCATAAGAGAAAGTCGATTTCAGTTGGTTGTAAACACAAGTTGCATCAGCAACTAGGGTCGGTTGCGCAGCTTTAAGTGCCATATCTTGAATTCTACGACGCTTAGTATTATTCAAATGCCATGCATCATGTTCTGTATGAATGCGAGCAGGAACCCCCGTGATTTTTGCAGCATATCCAGCGTACAAAAGAGGACCAATGTGGTGAGTATGGACAACATCGGGTTTTACACCTTGAAAGGCCTTCATAAGAGTAAGAATGAGGTTAAGCTGGACTCCTGGCGCTTTATCTAAAAATACAAGCTGTGATTGGAAAGGCTCTAGCTTTGTCCAATTCTTTAGTGCTTGTTCGCGAGTGCCTTCAAGGCTGACAATAAGAACTTGGTCTTCTTTCTTTGCAAACTGAAGTAAATCGAGTGTTAACGTTTCCAAACCACCTGGTGCCAGGTGTTGAACTACGTGTATGATCTTCTTTCCTTTAGGCTGTGTTTTCATAAGCTAAGTCCCTTTAAGTATCAATAATTAGATTTTATTTTTGAACTCTTCATTAAGGTTAAGCATGGACCGTGCCAGTTATTTTATTGTTTAATATCAATTGTTTATGTTTAAATTTTTTGTTTTGTCATTTTCGTTTTAATTTAAGAATCAAAATGGAATCAACCTGTGTTCTTTTCGCAACTGTGAGTTTCAATAGTGGAGCAATAAAAAGCGCCAGCTGTAAACTGACGCATAGTAAGGGGGTGTAGATAGGAAGCAGAATGTTTGGTTAATTCATTTTTGGTATAACAGTGAGCACTGGCACATTTAAAATATCCTCTATCTCACTTTTACGTTTAATTGATGAGTCGAATAGTTCGAATATGATAGCTAGACCTGCGCCAAAGCCTAAGCCAGCCAATAGCCCTGCAATAACGAATAACACACTAGGTAAGTTGGAGCGGATGCTAGGTGTAAAAGGTAAGTCTATAATTTTTACTCGCTTGTTTTGTTCAAAAAGACTGAGTGATCCTGTTAATTGGGCCATTTCGTATCGTTCCATTAATTCATCATAAAGTTGACGTTTAATCTGAACATCTCTCTGAAGTCGGTACATGACCTTCGCATTTTCCCCAAAGTTATTGGCTTTATTCTCTAATTCGAAAATCATTTTTTTCAGGCTTTTCGTTTCTTCTTTTAACGATTCATATCTCGCGCGAACTAATTGCAGGCTGTGAAGTTGTGTAACTAAAAGGGGCTGTGTATCGCTTAATTTTGTGAGTGTATTACTGCTGGCAATATCCCAAAGCTGATCACTATTCAGCGTTGGCTGTTTCATTTTGAGAATCGCAGTTCTCTCGTTTTCCAGTCTTTCCAGTTCTAACACTTTGGCTTGTACTGCGCTGTGTTGGTTTGTGTATTTAGCTTGAAGTAGCGTTAGATCGCTTCGGATGTCTATGATTTGGTCTTCAAGTTTGCCTATTACAGGGTTAGTTTTAGATAGCTGCTGATCTATTGTACCTAGGCTTTTTTCAACACCCGCGAGTTCTGCTTGTTTCTCTGCTAAATTTTGTTTCAGAGATGCTAAGCGGTTTAAACTTTGGCTTTGAATCTCAGGTGTGGATTGAGCGTTGTTATTTTTGTAGTTAGCAAGTGCTTCTTCAGCGGCTTGCAGTTCTACCTGCCTTTTCTCTATATGTATGCTCAAAAAGTCACTTGAGTCTTGTATGGATGAACGTTCCGGCGCGAGTAGTTGTTCAATGAAATGCTCACTGACGGATTGCAGTGTGTCTTTCATGCCTTCTGAAGTGTTCGAAGTTAGGCTAATTTTTAAAAAGTCTTTACCTAGCTGCGTTACGGATAATCGGTTTGAAAGGTCACTGATGATTTCTTGCTGCTCTCTTGCTGACATATCTGAAGAAATAAGCTCAAGCTCAGTCGCGACGGAATAAAGCACATGTCGGCTATGTAATAGTGTTCTTAGCGCATTAATCCGGTCTTTTAGCATGGTCGAGACTGCAATGTCTTCCAAGAAAGGATTCATCTTTGCAGTTTCTTGGATCAGCATGCTGGTATGAGCATCGTATTTAGGTGGGGCCATCTTACTCACTCCAAACCCTACAAAAGGTAAGATCATAATAGGAATAAGAATTACGTAACGCTGACGCCAAATAGCACCAAGAATGATTAATAAGCGAAGTTTTAGATTACTCATAATAACTCCAACATCCAATTGACAAATTTACCTCGTTGTTGCCAACTTTCTTGTTGAACAACATCACTAGGGATTAATTTTAAGTCTCTTTTCTTCTGTAGAGTATGTACCATTTCCTCAGCATTATTAACGGTTGAAACGTAACCTTGATAGGTATTCAACGCAGGAAACGGTGTTGAAATAATAGGTGTTTGAGCCGCTAAATATTCCATTAGCTTCAAAGGGCTACAAGCTCGTATCTGCTCATTATCAACAAATGGAAGTAAGCTTACATCCCAGTGTTGTGAGTATCGCGGAAGTTCGGAATGTGCCTTCGGACCAAGATAGTAAACATTGTTATAGCTTGGTAACTGTAATGTAGGGAGTTCATTAGGACCGATGAATACAAAGTCCCACTCCGGCAGGTTTTTAGCTACCGTATCCAATAGATCATAATCAAGCCATTTGGATAAACTGCCGTAAAAGCCTGCAATTGGTCTGTGCCCAGTTGGGAGATCTAACGCTCTTGGCGTCGGGGTACTGAATAGCTCTAAATCTACACCGTGGGGCAAAAGTTGTGCTTTGCAGGCTGGGAATTTAGTCATTAGCTTATTACTGGCAGAAAAAATCAAATCAGCTTTATCAATTAAATCATGTTCATGATCTTTCACCGTGTCATGGTCGACCCCTGCAAGAGCATCAAAGTCATCTCCACAGTAGTACACAACAGATGACTCCCCAAGGTGTCCACATAGGTCAACAGCCGTAGGCAGTGACGTCCAGAGTATCGGGTCGGTGATTCCAATCTGTTTCATCACAGGCTTTAGTTGGCTGAGCATAAGGTGTTTAGCGACTTGTCTAGTTAGCTGTGATTTTGGAGCCGGTATCGTACGCAAATTAATCACGGTAATGTTGGGGGCGTCTGTCGCATTTGACATGTTTTGTGCGTGTGCATTATTACGACCAAACAGTTTGTTTAACGCACGTTTGATATCTTTAGCACATAGCTTAGGTTGTCTTAAGCCGATTGAATTAACCCACAGCACTTTATGAGTTTTCGATAGGTGACGAACTAAATGTTGAGTGGAAGATGGTAAACCTCCGAAATCTTCACCAAATACGATTAAATCACGCATCGTAACCTCCTAGTATCTCATCATTCAAAGTAGTTAAAGGTTGAGATGCAGGGATGCTTCCTATAACCCGGGCTGGGTTCCCTGCGGCAATCGAATAAGGTGGGATCGTTTTTGTTACAACGCTACCCGCAGCTACAACGGCGCCTTCACCGATTGTTACGCCCCCTTTAATGGTGACATTTGTGCCTATCCATACATCTTTACGAAGAATGATTTCACCAATTTGATTAGCATCATCACCTTCTCCTAACGCTCTGCGTTTTGCATCTAGTGGGTGACCTGAGTACCCGAAGATAAAAGCACCACTTGCGATGCGAACATTGTCTTCAATGGTGACTTTATTACCAACCGCAATGGTCGATTGCCAGCCAATGTCCACATTGTTTCCCACTGAAAGTAGAGGTGCTTCACTCATGGTGCACCCTGAAAAAGTCGTGTGCCCTGAAATACGGCAGTCATCTCCAATGCGAATTTGTAATGGACCGCTAACAAATGGTAGACCACCGTACAAATATAGACGCTTACCACAGTGTGCGAGTCGCCCTTTAAATGCTGGTGTCCAATACAAAAAACGAGAACCTCCACTTACAATGCCAGTGATAAGCTGGTGGCCTTGATAAAGTGTCTGATTAACGAATTGAGGGGTAGGAAGCTCAATGTTTCTAATACTTTTCAAAATGAAAAAGACATTTCTAATTTGAGAATTAGGATGAGATTTAAGCCAATGTTTGAATTCATGAATAGATACTGACGTCATAATGGACACTCCTAGTTTTGTTATATAGGAGTTCTTTCACGTAATGTGCCAGTTATTTAATTATTACTTTTCAATTGGTTATGGTTTCAATCTTGTAATTTCTCATTCTGACAAGCATTTTGGCATATATGAGAGACGCATACGGTGAGCGCTGCAAGGATATAAATGGGCCAATTAAACCCCTGTGTTAAGAAAGTTCCTGAGACTATGGTTCCAATTAAACCTGCATAAACCGCATTGGCAGAAGAAATGAGATTAGCGTCGTGGGTGAGCTGTGATTGCGCTAAAGTTTGCTGTGTTTTACGAGCCGTGCGAATTAAAGAAGCAATGAGAATGATGAAAACTAACAGTCCTACAAAACCTGTTTCGGCTAAGACACCAAACCATGTACTGTGTACCGCGTGATTTAAGCCGTCCCAATGCGGGCTGTAAAAGTAGTAATTCGAATAAAAATTATTAAGTCCAACACCTGTTAGAGGGTTATCTACCGCCATTTTAAAAGCTGCCTCCCAAGCATATAAGCGACCCATGGCAGAGGCATCAACACCAGCTTCTGCAGCTCCTCCTGAAGCTCTATCGGATATTCCAGCGGCAAAATAAAGCACTATCGCACCAACGACGGAAAGAGTAAGGAGTAGGGTTTTAGACCGTATATATTTAATGGCAAATAATCCAAATACTGCCATGGAGCCTAGCAGCCCGCCACGGCTTTGTGTTGCTATGATAGCCGCAAGCAAAACAAGACAAATAACACCGCATAAGATCCGTAATAACACAGATATACCTCGAGTGGTGGTATGACTTAAGGCAAAGGCAAGGGGGAACATCAGTACCAAGGCTAAATCGTTTGGGTCGCCTAACATTGAACCAAGATCTCGCCCAATAGTCACTCGCGTTCCTTCCACTAACCCAATCCCATTCATTGAATTGAATAGCGCAATACAACCTATCAGTAGCCCTGACAATATAATGATGAGTGAAGTTCGTCCTAAGTTTTCAGTACTATTTACAAGCCAAACAATGGCAAGAGTCATCACTATGATTTTCCAATAAATGCCTTTGAATTGTTCAATGGCAATAGGGCGATTCGAAGCAAAGATGATCCCTATAAAAACTAGCCCCCAAAATATGGCTAACCAAGTGAGCGAGTGGTGCCAATACATTTTTAATTCTTTACTAATTAACGCATGCCAAAGTAAAGCAGAAAGAGCCCCAAGAGAGAGTAATAGCGGGATTTTTAACGAGTACAAAACAGGGATCGCTTCGTGAATTCGAAAGAATGAAAAAACGACAAACATGATCACTAACCAGAATGTTTTGTTTATGACAAACAAAGCACCGAGAGGCAGAAACGAAATAACAATAGCGACCAGTGGGTGAGGGACAAGGTACCAAACCACGCCAATGGCTAAGCATAGGAGTGAAATTGAAATGATAGATGTGAGACGATTAGTTTGCGTTGTCATTATCTATCACTCCCACAATGACTGGATTCACCTGGTTGTAGAACATCATTATCTGCGCTTTTTGACATAACTTTATTGGTAACCCACTGATTCACTTCCTTTATTAACAGTGTAGGTAATAAGGAAAAAATTGGACTTAATAATGCGAGAATTGTGCAGAGCCATAGGTCTGAAACATGAAAAGCTATGTATAAAAAAATAAAGAGGCTGGTGATGTTTACGGTGAGAAGCTTTAATTGATATGGCATAAATAGCTGGCGCTGGCTAAGACAATAGATTAATACGGCTTTCAATGCTTGTGCTGCACCTAACGCAATGATTATTCCCCAAATGCCAAGCTCACTTCCTAACCCCCACATTAGACCAAGCCCAATAAGAGTAGAAGCAAAGCTGACTCTAAACTGTTGTTGGGTATTTTTATTATATAAAACGCCTATATTCACTAGTTCAGCTAACTCTTTAAACCAAGCGACTAAAAGTGTACCTACGAGTAATTGGGTAGAAATAACATAGGATTCAGGTAAAGCTAAGGAGATAAACACTTTCGCAGAGAAGGCGACAAAAATCGTTAAAGCGGTTAAGTATGAAATACCTAACTGAGTAACCAAACACGTTTTTTTTATGCCATGTTCATTGATGTACTGAAAGCGTTTGGGCATCCACCACATCCCAAATGGCTGCATAAGAATACACATGGCGAAGGAAAATTTAATGGCAACTGCGTATAGACCAAGTGTGCTCAAATCGGTGCTATAGGCGAGGAAGAACCGTTCTGAACCATTAAGTCCAAACCCGACAAACGCGGTTAACATCAACGGAACGCCATAGCTTAAATGATTTTTGAAGTGAGATCTAGAAGGTAGGCGCCATTCAAATCTATTTATGAAGTGTAATGACAGAAATTGAACGCCATAAGCAATTGCACCACAAGCAAGTATGTTGACCACTGTTGGTTGAGTACTCAGTACCACTACAATCAGCCCAACTTGTAATGTGGTGGATAAGACGCTGACCATTAAGAATGTTTTAGCTTTATCTTGCATTCGAAGCCACGCGGTGGATAACCCAAGAACACCTTCTAATGATGCGCAAACTAGAAGTAAATTTAATTCGAATTGTGACACAAGGAAGTCAGTGGGAAATGGGGTTATATTAATGATCGAAAATAGCACTAGGCTTATTACAACAGCAATCATACAAGTTGAACTGTATAACTCACTCGCTCGTTTAAATTGATTGCTTGGTTGCTTTTCTGTTCCGACAAATCGATATAAGACTTCATGCATTGCTAGGGCGATCACAATACCACTTGCGGCTCCAATGGAAGCGAGTAGATCGAGTTTACCGATTTGCTGAGGTTGTAAATAACTCGCCATAAGAGGCAGCATAATTAATGATATGCCTTTGTTTAAAACCAAGCCTAAACCATAAATGAGCATATTTGCCACAGGACTTTTTTTTTGGCTTATCGTGCTTTCTCTTAAGCTCATAGCGTTTGTTGTTGAGCTCGTAGCACTTGTTCTTAAGCTCATAGTGCTTTCCCTTGTGGCTGATGCCCTAAAGTAGTCTTAACTTTAGGCGTTGAAAGGCTTTGGCAAATGTCGGCATAGCAGTATTCAGCGTGGTAGTCAGAAGCGATTTTTTTAGCTTCGATTGCAAGTGAAGCTCTTAGGGACGAGCTGTGTGTAAGCGTGTTCAAGGTGTCACGTAATGCCGTTGCACTACGAGGGGAGTACTTCATACAATTGATGCCATGAGTGAGCACTTTATCCCAGTAAGCCCCGTCTTCAGGTATGACGACACTTAACCCCGCAGCCAGTGCCTCAAGAATTGATAACCCAAAAGGTTCCTCAATACTTGTAGAGACAAATATGCCAGCTTGAGAACGAATTTGATCCAAATTTGATGGTGATTGGTAAAGTGAAACATTAGCCCAATTTTCGGGAAGAGAACTCACTCCAATCTCTGTACTTGTCGGGCGTATATAGCAGATATCAGTTTCGATAGATTGTTTATTGTGTACCGGGTTAATGGCTTCTAACAGTACACCTAAACCTTTCCATTTTAATAACGAAGCCGCCCATAAAACTCTGGTTGATTGAAAGCTTGAAGTAGATGGCCAATTACAATGAGCAATTCCATTATTGAATGGCTGAAACTGCTCTTTATCCATTGAAAATCGAGCAAGGATTTGGTTCTGTATGGGGTCATTTGTCAAAATGAAATAATGATAAATGGCATTTTCTATAGATTGCTCGCTACTTTTTAAGTAAAACACTTTGAAGGCTTTAGTCAAGCAGTAGCCGATAGAGCGAGATTGAGCGACAGGACCATGTATTAATTGAATGATTGAATACCCAGAGAAAAAACCAGCCAAGTAAATAGCCATATCAATACCAGGGCCAGAGGCCCCAACCGCATGATCAATACGTTTTACTCTTAACATAGTAACGAGAATGAAACTGAGTAAGCAAAGTTGTGCAAACCAGTAGCCTAAGCCTTGTGTTTTTGTCAGAAATTTCCATTTTGGCAGTGATAAAATTCGACAGTTCGAATGCTCTGATAATTTACTCCAAGAATCGGAATCAGCACTAAGAATTGTGAATTGAGTTTTGCTGTGATGACAAGATTGAAGCATTTCTGCGGTCGCTACTTTTGAGCCTCCAGCAAACGGAATTGGGTCATACACTAAGCTATGAACCTGAGTGTGGCTCAATGTTTTACTGAATGTAAACTTATGACTGGTTATGTTCATAGCCTTATCCTCATATTTGACGGTGTACTCATTTACTCAATGCTTTGTTAGTTTGTATTTGTATTTGTATTTGTATTAATTGCTTGCTGACATTGCATGTGTTTTACGGCAGATTACCTACTTGAACGTCCAGCGTAATAATGGTTTTAAACCGTGAGCGATAGGCACACAGTGGCTGCTGGGTTCATGAGTGATACGGGCGTACAAAGCTTCCAAAGCATGAGT
Source organism: Vibrio gallaecicus (assembly GCF_024347495.1). Taxonomy (NCBI): domain Bacteria; kingdom Pseudomonadati; phylum Pseudomonadota; class Gammaproteobacteria; order Vibrionales; family Vibrionaceae; genus Vibrio; species Vibrio gallaecicus. The sequence continues at coordinate 1,543,472 of NZ_AP025490.1, forward strand.
GTTAGCCTGAATGGTTAAATGAGTAGAGGCGAGTTGGTATAGGTTTTCAGCTAACCTAGACTGTAATGAGGTATTTGAAATTAGCGCTAGCATACAACTCGCCATATCAATGATTGGGTTCTTAGGTGAGTATAAAAGCCCAGTGACATCATTTTTGATGAATTCAGGTATGCCACCGACTCGTGGAGCTATCACTGGCAATTTCGCTAAGCCTGCTTCTGCAAGTACAAGGCCAAATGCTTCTTCTCTAGCACCACTGACAAAAGCGTCGACTCCTCCCACAAGCCAATTAGAGACATTATGTTGTTCTCCAACGAAATGAACCTTGTCTGCTAGATTTAGCTTTAACACGAGAGTTTCTAGATTTTTCCTTTCTTCTCCTTCACCTATAATCACAAGATGAAAGTTTCCAGCAGGAGAAATGTGCTGTAATGCTTGAATGATTAGATCGACACCTTTGCGAATAATCAATGATCCCACAGTGGCGAATACAAAAGCATTTTCTGGAATGTTTAGAGTCTGTCTTACATTGATATATTGGTTGAAGTTCATACTGACACCGTTAGGTATCACAGATAATTTACTTTTAGGGTATCCATCGGATAGAAGTTCTTTGCTGATGGCATCACTAACACAAACAATGTGAGGAGACATATGCAAGCCGAGTGTAAAGCGGTCTCTAAGTTGGTAATGGCTATGAAGTTGTGTCACAAGAGGAACTCGACAAATACGAGCCGCTAAACACATCCATTGGCAAGGTGCACCACTGTTTACATGAATTAAGTCGATACCATAGGATTTGATGTAATGGATAGCTTGTTTGACGAGATGACACCAACTAACAGTATCAAAACGAGGAGATTGCCAACCTCCGATAAGTGGGAAGGCAGACAGTTCTGATGTGAGGTTTTGACCTTCATAGTGATGAAGCAAAGCCGGACAGTTTGTCCAAAGAAAGGGGGTATAGCGCTCTTTGTTGAGCGAGTCTATCAAGTTAATTAAGCAGACTTCACTGCCTCTGATCCAGTTATCACCGTAATGAACATAAAGTATTCGTTTTGTATTTTTCATTGTATTCCCTTACCAACGAGTGTTTTAGTTATTGGTTGTTAATATGGGAATTGCAAATCGAATGCCAAAAGGGTGATTTATTAAGTGTTTGTTTTTAAATATTTATATTTGTTGGTGTTTACGTATCTCAAATTGAGAATCAGTTTGAGTCTTTGTTAGAAAGGGAAGACGCGGGCTGATTGAAGTGTTATTGATAAATCGAGTCACAATCAACCGCGCCTTTTATGATAAAGCAGGAACTAAGCCATAGGCTCTAAAATGAATTTTTCAATTGCTCGGGCTACGCCATGTTCATTATTACCAGCAGTAATGTAATCAGCAATTGCTTTCGTTTCGTCCATTGCATTTTCCATTGCGATACCTAAACCAGCATATTCAAGCATATGGTGGTCATTTTCTGCGTCGCCCATACAGATTACTTCTTCAGCTTTAATACCTAAATGATTCGCGATAGCTTCAATACCTACACCTTTATTTGACTTAGGGTTTAAGAACTCAAGGAAGAAAGGAGCGCTCTGGACTATCGTAAATTCTTTATGCAGTTCTGGTGACAACTTACTGATGATTTCTGTTAGCTTCGATGGTTCCGCGACAATCATGGTTTTAATAATTTCGTGACTATCCTCTAAATCAGAAAAGTTGAATTCAGTGATATCTAAACCATTGATTGTTGCTTCGATTTGAGTGTATTCATTATTCTGAGGAGTAATGAGCCCGTGCTTTTTACTAAAGGCATGAACATAACCACCGAGTTCATTTGCTAGTTTTGCAATCGCTTTAGCGGCTTGACCATTACTGATCTTACTGTGAATAATTTCTTTCGTTGATACATTTTGTACCATTGATCCATTGTAGAAAAGTACGAAGTCATCAGTACCGTCTATTTCTAGTTCATCAAGCTTACTTTGCATTCCTTCTAAAGGTCGCCCCGAGGCTAATACGACTTTCACACCAGCTTTACGAGCTTTTGCAATCGCGTCTTTGTTTTCTTGAGAAATGACTTTATCACTATTTAATAGTGTGCCGTCCATATCTAGTGCTACTAACTTGTACATTTAATTACCTACCAAAGAATGAAAACTGAATAAAATCTAATGTTCGCAAGGATAAGGGAAGTTAGAAAAACAGGCTAGACGTTTGAGCATTTTGAACGCAAATATTCAATTGTTTGACCCAAAGGGTTAAGTGCTTTATCGTCTGCGGCTTAAATAACGTAATAAGATGATAGAGCTGAGGCGAAGTTGTACAAGATTAACGAAATGTTTGAAACCATCCAAGGTGAGGGTGTCTTTACCGGTGTGCCTGCGGTATTTGTGAGGTTGCAAGTATGCCCGGTTGGGTGTTCATGGTGTGACACGAAACAAACGTGGGAAGCTTTAGAAAAAGACCAAACTACCTTAGGTGACATCATGTTGAAAACACAAGACTCACCAACTTGGTCGCCAATTGATGCTGCAGGTATTGTCCAAGAATACATCCGCCAAGGTTATACAGCTAATCATATTGTGATCACTGGCGGAGAACCTTGTATTTATGATCTTGTTCCTCTGACTGAAGCTTTCGAAAAAATCGGCTGTAAATGCCAGATTGAAACTAGTGGCACTTCTGAAGTAAAAGCTACGCCTAATACCTGGGTGACGCTGTCACCTAAGATTGCAATGAAAGGTAAGTTACCTGTGTTAATTTCGGCACTTGTTCGTGCAAATGAAATTAAACATCCAGTAGGTACACAAAAAGATATTGATCAGCTCGACGAACTTATGTCGAAGGCTGAGCTGGCTGAAGAAACAGTTATTGCCTTACAGCCAATTAGCCAGAAGCCCCGTGCTACTCAGCTATGTATTGATACCTGTGTGAAGCGAAACTGGCGCTTATCCATTCAAACTCATAAATATTTGAGTATTGCCTAGTATTAACTATTAGTCGCTATATAAGGGCAGCCTATGCATTTAAGCTTGATCTATATATTCGATTATTATCATCTTAGTGATTAACAGCGTCTTTAACGGCTGTTTTGTAAGGATTAAACATGAAAAAAACGGTAGTTGTCTTCAGTGGAGGACAGGATTCTACAACTTGCCTTGTACAAGCATTAAAAGAATACGATGAAGTACATGCGATCACTTTTGATTATGGGCAGCGTCATAGGCTTGAAATTGAAGTCGCGCAGTCATTAGCTGCTGAACTAGGCGTAAAAGCTCATAAAGTGATGGATGTTACCTTGCTTAATGAGCTAGCAATCAGCTCTCTAACGCGAGATGACATTCCTGTTTCACACGAACTGCAAGAGAATGGCTTACCTAATTCTTTCGTGCCTGGTCGTAACATCTTGTTCTTAACTCTTGCGGGTATTTATGCTTACCAGATTGGCGCTGAAAGTACCATTACCGGCGTTTGTGAAACGGATTTTTCAGGCTACCCGGATTGTCGAAATGACTTTGTTAAAGCAATGAACTCAGCTTTAGTTCAAGGGATGGATAAGGCGTTGGAAATTAAAACGCCTCTGATGTGGCTTAATAAAGCAGAAACGTGGGCTTTAGCTGATCAGTATGAATCTTTGCAGCTGATCAGAAATAAAACCCTAACTTGCTATAACGGAATTGTCGGAGATGGCTGTGGCGATTGCCCTGCATGTGAGTTACGCAAAGTAGGGCTTACGGATTACCTTGAGAATCGCTCTGAAGTGATGTCTGAACTGGTTCGAAAACAGAACTAGGTAAATCAATTGCGTCGTTGTACGCATCAATAATACAGTTACGGCCATTCTTTTTAGCTTGATAAAGAGCTTGGTCGAGAACTGAATACAATACATCAAAGTCACTCAGTGCCTGTGAAGTTGAAAGGTAAGAAAAACTTGCAGTGATACTCAGTGGCTTTTTGCTTTCAGATGAAAATTTTGTTGATGAAACAGCATATTGAATTTCCTCAACTCGTTCTCTTACTTCACTTTCTTCAACATCCTTTAATAGAATGACAAATTCTTCCCCACCTAATCTACCTAGTAAATCATGTTTACCAATTCGATTTCTAACTTGCTGGCTTATATTACTGAGTGCTTGATCGCCAGTTGGATGCCCATAGTCGTCATTGATTGATTTAAATTTATCTAAATCTAAAAGAATTAAAACATGTTTTTTATTGTTTGAGTTGTGTTTAACAGTTTTAATTTTTCTTATTGCTGCCGCTCTGTTGTAAGCACTCGTGAGGGAGTCTAAAGATGATTTTTCTCTTACTCGTTTACTGGACCAAAAAGAAAAGCTAGCGGCACACAGAAGGATGATAACGATAATATTGTACATGAGCTTTTGTTGAGTCATTTTATCAATCTTCAGCTTATCGAGTTGTGCTTGACTCACTAATAACGAACTTTGCAGTTCTTTCTCGAATTTGCTTCTAGTGAGTTCCAATGCTTCCAAAGCTAAGCGATTATCGATATCTCTGCTGCTAAGTTGAATCGCTGAATACTGCCTATAAAAGCTAAATGCTTCTTTGTGCTGATTGGTTGCGACAGATAAATCAGTGAGCTGAAGAAGCGAATCTGCAAGGTACTTGCTTCGGTCAATTTGTTTGGATAGCTCGCTAGCCAAATGAGCATAGTAAAATGATTCTTCAAAGAGATCTTGATGCTCGAATAGATCACTAATCGCTAAGTAAGCTTCTATTCGAATTTTATTATTATCTAATTTCTCAGAGGCCGTTAAAGCTTCAACAAGGTAGTCATGTGCTGAGCTGTAGTTTTCTGCTTGGATGTGTGCTTTGCCTAAGCCCAAATTGACCAGCGCTTTACCATATATCGAGTTAGTAGCCTGTATGGCATCGTAGGCTTGCTGGAAATAAGAGATTGCTTGAGTTGGTTGCTCCATGATGATGTAAAGTTCGGCTAGGCTATGCAAAACTTGTGTTTTCATAAGGTTGGAGCTGTCTGCTCTAAGGTCTAAAGCTGTTAATAGGTACGTTTCAGAACTGTCAAATTGTTCAATCTCTTTATAAAGGTTCCCGATATCGTTATAAATGCCTGATATATCTTGCCCTTTAGGGAAATTATCGATTAAAAGCATGTAACTGTTTAGAGCAGATTTATAATCACCTCTAAAGTATTGATTATTGGCAATCACACGATAGCCTAAAGAAATTTGTAATACTGGGTCCGTATTATCTTCAAAATAGCTTTGTAATGCAGAGCAATAGTAGTGAGCTTGGTGATATTTAGATTGTTCGTTAAGTGAACGGCATAAATTGTATTTGATTATCGCTTTACCAACCGAGTCATTAGCTTGTTGCATGGTGTCAGATACAGAAATAAAAAGTTCTTGCGCCTCTTTATATTGCCCACGAGCATCTAGCTTTAAAGCTTCAATAAAAGTTTCTTCTGTTACTTTATAGTTTTTATCATCAGAATTTCCGCCGTAGTATGGCTGGTTGTGTTTAGTCATGAATTGGTAGAGCAAAGAGCTGATATACAATTTTTCACCTGAGGAGGGTAAGGATGCATAACGGCTTTGTAGCATATTTAATGATCGAAACTCTTCGTGTTGTGAGTTTGATAGATAAAGTGTGTTCCAATTGATGTTTGGGGTGTTGGAAGATTCTTTAGTTGGATCTGATGACATTAGATTGGCATGAGAAGATAAACTAATTAGTGCCATTAGTATGAGAAAGGTATGTTTCATCAGAGAGTTTGCTATATAGACTAAATTATAAGGAATGACATTCTAAAATTAAAAAATAGTCAAATCAATGGTATATATTTTTTTTAGATGGGAGTGTGAGTGAAGTCATTAGGGGTAAAGAAAAGGTCATGCGTTACATACATGACCTTTAAGTGAATGATTAGATGTATAGTTTAGCTAAATCTGAAGGCTCAAGCTCTTTGCCTTCTAAATTAGCGTTCCAGTTTGTACCAACTAAAACACCGTCTTCAGCTAGAGTCAGTAACCAATCTTCAACAAAAATGTCTAATGGGATTTCAAGAACTTCAAAATCAGCCCATTCTTCGACGTTATGAGTAATAGCATCTTCCTTTGTAGACCAAAATGGCATTACTTCGCTTGTTTCGAATTCAGTAGAATCACATGCAAGCCATCCTTCATCATTGCGAAGACCCCATACAAGTTGAGTTTCTTTTGTTTCTGCAACAAAAAGGTCAAGGTTTGCTTGAATATCGGCGGTTAGTTTGCTCATTGATTAGTTCTCTATTTTGATAACGTGAAGAGAATAACATTATAGAAATCCAAGGTACACGTAATTAGAAATGAAGAAATAAAAAAGACTAGCAATAAATGCTAGTCTTTAATTATAAAAGAGGGGACGTTTTAAACAATTTATTTACTGATAGTAGTAAATATATTCCATTCTTCTTTGATATTACCTTTAAACCCGACAACTGAAGCAACAACTTTACGGTTCATTGCATGGCTGATTTTGTCTGTTCCTTTGTTTTCTAGGCCAGTGTCGCCATGACCAACAATCTCAATTCTCGAGCTCAGAATACCGTTACTGATTAATGCTCTTCTCACATTTGCAGCACGAGTTTTCGAAAGTTGTAGGTTGTGCTCTGCATTACCAGTTTTACTTGCATAGCCCTGAAGTTCGATAGCAGTAGATGAATATTGTTTTAGAAAACTAGCCATCTCACGGATTTGAGCCAAGAAAGCTGGGTTGATGTCTACGGAGTTATTTGCAAACAATATTTGAAGTTGCATTTTTTCTGTAGTTTTTAAAAAAGTACCACAGCCATCATTATCAATCTCTGCGCGTGCTGGGGTATCAGGACATAAATCCCGCTCATTGATTACTCCGTCATTATCCTCATCTAAAAGATCATAGTTTCTTTCAGCGATAGGCGTTGGGACATAATCAAACTCATCACTCTCAGATGCAAATGTGCTCACAGATACTAAGAGAGCAAGTAATGGAAATATGATTCGCTTAGTCATAAATTAATATTCAACCTTTTCATTCCACTGCGCTGGTGTTTCAACCTTTAAAGCGGCTAGTAAGTTACCAGATGCATTCATTACACGATACTTTGCATATTGTTCATCATATTTTGCATCTAAATAACCTTTACGTGCTTCGAAAAGTTCGTTTTCAGTGTTCAATAGATCTAAAAGTGTACGCTTACCTATACGGTACTGTTTCTCATAAGAAATTACGGTTTGTGAAGCCGAATCTACATGGTCAGAAAGAAACTCTTTTTGTTGAACCGTTAGGTCTAGCGCATTCCAAGATAAACGTAGACTCTCTTCTACGCTCCTAAAAGTACGTTCTCGAAGATCTTTCGATTTATTTAATTGATATGCCATACTTTCTGAACGGCTAGAATCTGAACCGCCATTATATAAGTTGTAACGTAAGCGTAGCATAGCTGAGAATTCATCACTGTTGCCTTCAGTTCCGCCTGCATCATCTCGCCAAGTTTGTGCGGCTTCTACTGAAATCGTTGGGTAGTTATTGCTTTTTGACTGTTTATATTGAAATTTTGCTGAATCTACATCTACTTGAGCAATTTTTATTACAGGATGCATTTCAAAAGCTTGAGTGAGTGCCTTTTCGATTGTGAGTGGTAGAGCGCTAGAATCTGCTCTAGGAAATACTAATCCAAGAGGTGATTGACCTACTAGTTGCTCAAATTGTATATGTGTATCGAACAAGTTGTTTTGAGCGGCAAGTAAATTACCATGCGCTTTTGCTATACGGGCTTCGACTTGAGACATATCTGCAGTTGAGCCAATTCCAGAATCAACTCGCTTTTTAATATCTCTATAAATCTCTTTATGAGTAGCCAAGTTACTTTCAGAAAGAGATAACACTTCGTATGCCTTCACTGCATCTAAATAAACTTTGGTTACTTCTAGAGCCATATCTTGAGCATCAGAAAGTAATTGGTAACGAACAGATTCTGCATCAGCGGCTGTGCGGTCAATATCATTAAGAGTATTCGAACCATCCCAAATTAACTGTGTAAGCGTCAAGGTCGCTTCTTTACGAGTTAAGTCAGTTTCATCATTATTATTTGAAGCAAGGCTAGTATGCTCATATCCAATACCCGCATCTAAATCTATGCTAGGTCTATAAGCTCCTCCAGAGGCATCATTTATATATCGCTTGCTAATATATTCGTTGTATGAACTTTTGATGCTTGGATTAGTTTCTAATGTAATAGCGACAGCCTGCTCGAGTGTTTGAGCATTAGAAGAAAGGCTTAAAGCTACCATAGAACCTAGAGTGCATTTTTGAATCCAATTCAATTTATTTCTCCGGAGCATATGTAATGTGTGAATGTTAAACAAAGATGAGTCTCACATCTGAGAATCATAACAAGGTGTCAACAAATTTACGTTTTTATTAGACCAAAAATAGATATGTGTCACCATGCATTTGCTTGGTTTTTATCTATATTAAGGCCCATTAAAGTTATTATATAAAATAATGAGTTAACTTGCTTAATATTTGTGTAACTTAATGACTTTTTGGCACATTTTTAGTCGTGTTAATGCGAATGATGAACTGTTATTTATATATTGCGCAGGCGTGAATTCTATAAGTTATAATGATATATTAACAAGATAATATTTTAGTGTCATTTCGTTGACGACATTAACGAAGCTTTCGGATTTAGAGGTTTTTATGGATATCACCGCAGTCATCGCTAGTAGTGCATTGGTTATTGGACAACGAATTGTCGTTGGTGTAGATGGCCAAATAAGAGTGTTAAAAGATGGCGAGCCATTACTCAATGGTGACGTTGTTCTCGAAACATCGGATGAATCTAATCAACCTATAGTTAAGGTGAATCGATTTGTTGACGACAATGAACTCGATATAACTGACGATATTGCAAATATCTTTGCGGCTTTAGAGCAAGGTGAAGACCCAACTCAACTAAATGATGAGTTTGCTACAGCAGCAGGTACCAGTGGCGGTTCAAGCTTGGTTGCTGGTGGAAGTATAGAAAGAGATGGCACTGAAATAATTGCACAAACGGAGTTCCTAACTGAAGGGTTTGTTTCTATAGGCTTATCTGAGACTCAAAGCCTGGGTTTGATCGAAGCTTTTCAGGCTCTAGATTCGACATTAGACACAACAGCACCTGATGCACCAGCATTGACACTGGATACGGACTCAGGCTCAGCGGCGGATGACTTCTTAACCAACGACGGCAGCTTCACAGTCGGTGGTACAGAAGATGGCGCGACAGTCGAATACCTTGTTGACGGAAACTGGACGACAACGGCGCCAGTACCAACGGAAGGTGACAACGCGATCACCGTTCGTCAAACTGACGCAGCGGGTAATACGTCAGGCAGCTCAACGCTGACGTTCACTCTTGATACCACAGCACCTGATGCACCAGCATTGACACTGGATACGGACTCAGGCTCGGCGGCGGATGACTTCTTAACCAACGACGGCAGCTTCACAGTCGGCGGCACAGAAGATGGCGCGACAGTCGAATACCTTGTTGACGGAAACTGGACGACAACGGCGCCAGTACCAACGGAAGGTGATAACACGATCACCGTTCGTCAAACCGACGCAGCGGGTAATACCTCAGGCAGCTCAACGCTGACGTTCACTCTTGATACCACAGCACCTGATGCTCCAGCATTGACACTTGATACGGACTCAGGCTCAGCGGCGGATGACTTCTTAACCAACGACGGCAGCTTCACAGTCGGTGGCACAGAAGATGGCGCGACAGTCGAATACCTTGTTGACGGAAACTGGACGACAACGGCGCCAGTACCAACGGAAGGTGATAACACGATCACCGTTCGTCAAACCGACGCAGCGGGTAATACCTCAGGCAGCTCAACGCTGACGTTCACTCTTGATACCACAGCACCTGATGCTCCAGCATTGACACTTGATACGGACTCAGGCTCAGCGGCGGATGACTTCTTAACCAACGACGGCAGCTTCACAGTCGGTGGCACAGAAGATGGCGCGACAGTCGAATACCTTGTTGACGGAAACTGGACGACAACGGCGCCAGTACCAACGGAAGGTGATAACACGATCACCGTTCGTCAAACCGACGCAGCGGGTAATACCTCAGGCAGCTCAACGCTGACGTTCACTCTTGATACCACAGCACCTGATGCTCCAGCATTGACACTTGATACGGACTCAGGCTCAGCGGCGGATGACTTCTTAACCAACGACGGCAGCTTCACAGTCGGTGGCACAGAAGATGGCGCGACAGTCGAATACCTTGTTGACGGAAACTGGACGACAACGGCTCCAGTGCCAACGGAAGGTGACAACACGATCACCGTTCGTCAAACTGACGCAGCGGGTAATACGTCAGGCAGCTCAACGCTGACGTTCACTCTTGATACCACAGCACCTGATGCACCAGCATTGACACTGGATACGGACTCAGGCTCAGCGGCGGATGACTTCTTAACCAACGACGGCAGCTTCACAGTCGGTGGCACAGAAGATGGCGCGACAGTCGAATACCTTGTTGACGGAAACTGGACGACAACGGCGCCAGTACCAACGGAAGGTGATAACACGATCACCGTTCGTCAAACCGACGCAGCGGGTAATACCTCAGGCAGCTCAACGCTGACGTTCACTCTTGATACCACAGCACCTGATGCTCCAGCATTGACACTGGATACGGACTCAGGCTCAGCGGCGGATGACTTCTTAACCAACGACGGCAGTTTCACAGTCGGTGGTACAGAAGATGGCGCGACAGTCGAATACCTTGTTGACGGAAACTGGACGACAACGGCGCCAGTACCAACGGAAGGTGATAACACGATCACCGTTCGTCAAACCGACGCAGCGGGTAATACCTCAGGCAGCTCAACGCTGACGTTCACTCTTGATACCACAGCACCTGATGCTCCAGCATTGACACTTGATACGGACTCAGGCTCAGCGGCGGATGACTTCTTAACCAACGACGGCAGCTTCACAGTCGGTGGCACAGAAGATGGCGCGACAGTCGAATACCTTGTTGACGGAAACTGGACGACAACGGCGCCAGTACCAACGGAAGGTGATAACACGATCACCGTTCGTCAAACCGACGCAGCGGGTAATACCTCAGGCAGCTCAACGCTGACGTTCACTCTTGATACCACAGCACCTGATGCTCCAGCATTGACACTTGATACGGACTCAGGCTCAGCGGCGGATGACTTCTTAACCAACGACGGCAGCTTCACAGTCGGTGGTACAGAAGATGGCGCGACAGTCGAATACCTTGTTGACGGAAACTGGACGACAACGGCGCCAGTACCAACGGAAGGTGATAACACAATTACCGTTCGTCAAACCGACGCAGCGGGTAATACCTCAGGTAGCTCAACGCTGACGTTCACTCTTGATACCACAGCACCTGATGCTCCAGCATTGACACTGGATACGGACTCAGGCTCAGCGGCGGATGACTTCTTAACCAACGACGGCAGTTTCACAGTCGGTGGTACAGAAGATGGCGCGACAGTCGAATACCTTGTTGACGGAAACTGGACGACAACGGCTCCAGTGCCAACGGAAGGTGACAACACGATCACCGTTCGTCAAACCGACGCAGCGGGTAATACGTCAGGCAGCTCAACGCTGACGTTCACTCTTGATACCACAGCACCTGATGCACCAGCATTGACACTGGATACGGACTCAGGCTCAGCGGCGGATGACTTCTTAACCAACGACGGCAGCTTCACAGTCGGTGGCACAGAAGATGGCGCGACAGTCGAATACCTTGTTGACGGAAACTGGACGACAACGGCGCCAGTACCAACGGAAGGTGATAACACGATCACCGTTCGTCAAACCGACGCAGCGGGTAATACCTCAGGCAGCTCAACGCTGACGTTCACTCTTGATACCACAGCACCTGATGCTCCAGCATTGACACTTGATACGGACTCAGGCTCAGCGGCGGATGACTTCTTAACCAACGACGGCAGCTTCACAGTCGGTGGTACAGAAGATGGCGCGACAGTCGAATACCTTGTTGACGGAAACTGGACGACAACGGCGCCAGTACCAACGGAAGGTGATAACACAATTACCGTTCGTCAAACCGACGCAGCGGGTAATACCTCAGGCAGCTCAACGCTGACGTTCACTCTTGATACCACAGCACCTGATGCTCCAGCATTGACACTTGATACGGACTCAGGCTCAGCGGCGGATGACTTCTTAACCAACGACGGCAGCTTCACAGTCGGTGGTACAGAAGATGGCGCGACAGTCGAATACCTTGTTGACGGAAACTGGACGACAACGGCGCCAGTACCAACGGAAGGTGATAACACAATTACCGTTCGTCAAACCGACGCAGCGGGTAATACCTCAGGTAGCTCAACGCTGACGTTCACTCTTGATACACAGGCAGAATCAGGAAATGTGAGCGTAGATAGCATTACATCAGATGATGTTGTTACTGAGACTGAAAAAGAGCAAACAATTTTTGTTACAGGCACTGCTACCGATGGAGACATACAACCTAACGACGTCGTAACTGCTGTTATTAATGGAACGACATATACTAGTGTTGTAAAAGAGAATGGTACATGGGAGCTAAGTGTTAATGGTGAGGACCTAGCAGAAGACACCGAGTTCACTGTTTCTGTTAGCTCAACCGATAATGCAGGAAATAGTGTTTCAAGCTCAGGAACTTCTACTCATATTTATGACTCGACTCCGGTTAATGTAAACATAGATATTGATCCGATTACTGAAGACTCGGTGATTAACGCAACTGAAGCTCAAGGGACAGTTACGATTACAGGTTCTGTCACTGGTGAGAATTACGTTTCTGGAACAGTGGCACTGACCATCAATGGCGTTGAGTACGTAGGTCAAGTAATCGACGGAAAATACAGTATTGACGTCAATGGGTCTGACCTAAACTTTGATAGCGATAATATCGTCGACGCGAAGGTAGATGTAGTAAATGAAGCTGGCAATGTTGGATCGGCTACTTCAACAGAGTTCTATCTGGTTGATTTAACAGCTAGAGGAACGATCGTTATTGAATCAATTGCTGACGACAATGTTATCAATCAAAGTGAAAGCGAAAGTACTGTCTCAGTTAAAGGTACCGTTGGAAGAGATGCAGATACTGGTGACCAGGTATCAGTATTAGTAAATGGTGTGACTTATCTAACTGTTGTCCAAAGCGATAAAACATGGAGTGTAGATGTTCAGGGTAGTGATCTTGTAGCTGATAATTCAGTAACTGCTACTGTTACCGGGCAAGATTGGGTTGGGAATGAATTTAGTAGTTCGACCTCTAAAGCTTATGATTTAGACACCGATATCAGCAAACCGACCATCGATCTGGTGGCGTCGAGCGACAGCGGCGACAGCGACACAGACAACCTAACCAATGACAAGACGCCGACGTTCTCGCTGGGCAACATCGATGACGATGTGGTGGCAGCGGGCATCGTGGTGCTCAAAGACGGCGTTGCCCTAGAAGGCACGCTGACCGAAGAGCAAGACGGCACTTGGAGCTTCACGCCGAGCGCCGACCTGGCGGATGGCACTTACGACTTGAGCGTAAAAGCGACGGACGATGCGGGTAATAGCGACACATCAGACGCACTCGCAGTGACCATCGATACCGACGCGGCGGCGACCATCACAATCGATGATGATATCGCAGGCGACGACATCGTGAACGCAGCGGAAGCGGCTGGTGACGTGACCATTACGGGTACCGTGGGTGGCGACGCGAAAGAAGGTGATACGGTGACGTTGACGGTGAACGGCAACTCAACCGATTACACAGGCACGGTGAAAGCGGATGGCACTTACAGCATCAATGTACCGGGCAGCGAGTTAGTTGCGGATGCGGACAGCACCATCGTGGCGAGCGTGAGTGGCACCGATGAAGCGGGCAACCCGTTCACGGCGACGACCGAAACCAGCGGAGACAACAAAGACGGTGGTTACGAGGTTGATACGGGTATCAGCAAACCGACCATCGATCTGGTTGCGTCGAGCGACAGCGGCAAAGAAGACGCTCACGGCAGCGACACAGACAACCTGACCAACGATACGACGCCAACCTTCACGTTCGGCAACATCGATGATGATGTTGAGAAAGTGGAAGTGTTCAACGGCACGACCTTGCTGGGTGAAGCGGTTAAAGTTGAGGGCGTGTGGACCTTCACGGCGACAGACGGTCAGCTGACAGAAGGTGCGAACAGCATCACGGTGAAAGCGACGGACGATGCGGGTAATAGCGACACATCAGACGCACTCGCAGTGACCATCGATACCGACGCGGCGGCGACCATCACAATCGATGATGATATCGCAGGCGACGACATCGTGAACGCAGCGGAAGCGGCTGGTGACGTGACCATTACGGGTACCGTGGGTGGCGACGCGAAAGAAGGTGATACGGTGACGTTGACGGTGAACGGCAACTCAACCGATTACACAGGCACGGTGAAAGCGGATGGCACTTACAGCATCAATGTACCGGGCAGCGAGTTAGTTGCGGATGCGGACAGCACCATCGTGGCGAGCGTGAGTGGCACCGATGAAGCGGGCAACCCGTTCACGGCGACGACCGAAACCAGCGGAGACAACAAAGACGGTGGTTACGAGGTTGATACGGGTATCAGCAAACCGACCATCGATCTGGTTGCGTCGAGCGACAGCGGCAAAGAAGACGCTCACGGCAGCGACACAGACAACCTGACCAACGATACGACGCCAACCTTCACGTTCGGCAACATCGATGATGATGTTGAGAAAGTGGAAGTGTTCAACGGCACGACCTTGCTGGGTGAAGCGGTTAAAGTTGAGGGCGTGTGGACCTTCACGGCGACAGACGGTCAGCTGACAGAAGGTGCGAACAGCATCACGGTGAAAGCGACGGACGATGCGGGTAATAGCGACACATCAGACGCACTCGCAGTGACCATCGATACCGACGCGGCGGCGACCATCACAATCGATGATGATATCGCAGGCGACGACATCGTGAACGCAGCGGAAGCGGCTGGTGACGTGACCATTACGGGTACCGTGGGTGGCGACGCGAAAGAAGGTGATACGGTGACGTTGACGGTGAACGGCAACTCAACCGATTACACAGGCACGGTGAAAGCGGATGGCACTTACAGCATCAATGTACCGGGCAGCGAGTTAGTTGCGGATGCGGACAGCACCATCGTGGCGAGCGTGAGTGGCACCGATGAAGCGGGCAACCCGTTCACGGCGACGACCGAAACCAGCGGAGACAACAAAGACGGTGGTTACGAGGTTGATACGGGTATCAGCAAACCGACCATCGATCTGGTTGCGTCGAGCGACAGCGGCAAAGAAGACGCTCACGGCAGCGACACAGACAACCTGACCAACGATACGACGCCAACCTTCACGTTCGGCAACATCGATGATGATGTTGAGAAAGTGGAAGTGTTCAACGGCACGACCTTGCTGGGTGAAGCGGTTAAAGTTGAGGGCGTGTGGACCTTCACGGCGACAGACGGTCAGCTGACAGAAGGTGCGAACAGCATCACGGTGAAAGCGACGGACGATGCGGGTAATAGCGACACATCAGACGCACTCGCAGTGACCATCGATACCGACGCGGCGGCGACCATCACAATCGATGATGATATCGCAGGCGACGACATCGTGAACGCAGCGGAAGCGGCTGGTGACGTGACCATTACGGGTACCGTGGGTGGCGACGCGAAAGAAGGTGATACGGTGACGTTGACGGTGAACGGCAACTCAACCGATTACACAGGCACGGTGAAAGCGGATGGCACTTACAGCATCAATGTACCGGGCAGCGAGTTAGTTGCGGATGCGGACAGCACCATCGTGGCGAGCGTGAGTGGCACCGATGAAGCGGGCAACCCGTTCACGGCGACGACCGAAACCAGCGGAGACAACAAAGACGGTGGTTACGAGGTTGATACGGGTATCAGCAAACCGACCATCGATCTGGTTGCGTCGAGCGACAGCGGCAAAGAAGACGCTCACGGCAGCGACACAGACAACCTGACCAACGATACGACGCCAACCTTCACGTTCGGCAACATCGATGATGATGTTGAGAAAGTGGAAGTGTTCAACGGCACGACCTTGCTGGGTGAAGCGGTTAAAGTTGAGGGCGTGTGGACCTTCACGGCGACAGACGGTCAGCTGACAGAAGGTGCGAACAGCATCACGGTGAAAGCGACGGACGATGCGGGTAATAGCGACACATCAGACGCACTCGCAGTGACCATCGATACCGACGCGGCGGCGACCATCACAATCGATGATGATATCGCAGGCGACGACATCGTGAACGCAGCGGAAGCGGCTGGTGACGTGACCATTACGGGTACCGTGGGTGGCGACGCGAAAGAAGGTGATACGGTGACGTTGACGGTGAACGGCAACTCAACCGATTACACAGGCACGGTGAAAGCGGATGGCACTTACAGCATCAATGTACCGGGCAGCGAGTTAGTTGCGGATGCGGACAGCACCATCGTGGCGAGCGTGAGTGGCACCGATGAAGCGGGCAACCCGTTCACGGCGACGACCGAAACCAGCGGAGACAACAAAGACGGTGGTTACGAGGTTGATACGGGTATCAGCAAACCGACCATCGATCTGGTTGCGTCGAGCGACAGCGGCAAAGAAGACGCTCACGGCAGCGACACAGACAACCTGACCAACGATACGACGCCAACCTTCACGTTCGGCAACATCGATGATGATGTTGAGAAAGTGGAAGTGTTCAACGGCACGACCTTGCTGGGTGAAGCGGTTAAAGTTGAGGGCGTGTGGACCTTCACGGCGACAGACGGTCAGCTGACAGAAGGTGCGAACAGCATCACGGTGAAAGCGACGGACGATGCGGGTAATAGCGACACATCAGACGCACTCGCAGTGACCATCGATACCGACGCGGCGGCGACCATCACAATCGATGATGATATCGCAGGCGACGACATCGTGAACGCAGCGGAAGCGGCTGGTGACGTGACCATTACGGGTACCGTGGGTGGCGACGCGAAAGAAGGTGATACGGTGACGTTGACGGTGAACGGCAACTCAACCGATTACACAGGCACGGTGAAAGCGGATGGCACTTACAGCATCAATGTACCGGGCAGCGAGTTAGTTGCGGATGCGGACAGCACCATCGTGGCGAGCGTGAGTGGCACCGATGAAGCGGGCAACCCGTTCACGGCGACGACCGAAACCAGCGGAGACAACAAAGACGGTGGTTACGAGGTTGATACGGGTATCAGCAAACCGACCATCGATCTGGTTGCGTCGAGCGACAGCGGCAAAGAAGACGCTCACGGCAGCGACACAGACAACCTGACCAACGATACGACGCCAACCTTCACGTTCGGCAACATCGATGATGATGTTGAGAAAGTGGAAGTGTTCAACGGCACGACCTTGCTGGGTGAAGCGGTTAAAGTTGAGGGCGTGTGGACCTTCACGGCGACAGACGGTCAGCTGACAGAAGGTGCGAACAGCATCACGGTGAAAGCGACGGACGATGCGGGTAATAGCGACACATCAGACGCACTCGCAGTGACCATCGATACCGACGCGGCGGCGACCATCACAATCGATGATGATATCGCAGGCGACGACATCGTGAACGCAGCGGAAGCGGCTGGTGACGTGACCATTACGGGTACCGTGGGTGGCGACGCGAAAGAAGGTGATACGGTGACGTTGACGGTGAACGGCAACTCAACCGATTACACAGGCACGGTGAAAGCGGATGGCACTTACAGCATCAATGTACCGGGCAGCGAGTTAGTTGCGGATGCGGACAGCACCATCGTGGCGAGCGTGAGTGGCACCGATGAAGCGGGCAACCCGTTCACGGCGACGACCGAAACCAGCGGAGACAACAAAGACGGTGGTTACGAGGTTGATACGGGTATCAGCAAACCGACCATCGATCTGGTTGCGTCGAGCGACAGCGGCAAAGAAGACGCTCACGGCAGCGACACAGACAACCTGACCAACGATACGACGCCAACCTTCACGTTCGGCAACATCGATGATGATGTTGAGAAAGTGGAAGTGTTCAACGGCACGACCTTGCTGGGTGAAGCGGTTAAAGTTGAGGGCGTGTGGACCTTCACGGCGACAGACGGTCAGCTGACAGAAGGTGCGAACAGCATCACGGTGAAAGCGACGGACGATGCGGGTAATAGCGACACATCAGACGCACTCGCAGTGACCATCGATACCGACGCGGCGGCGACCATCACAATCGATGATGATATCGCAGGCGACGACATCGTGAACGCAGCGGAAGCGGCTGGTGACGTGACCATTACGGGTACCGTGGGTGGCGACGCGAAAGAAGGTGATACGGTGACGTTGACGGTGAACGGCAACTCAACCGATTACACAGGCACGGTGAAAGCGGATGGCACTTACAGCATCAATGTACCGGGCAGCGAGTTAGTTGCGGATGCGGACAGCACCATCGTGGCGAGCGTGAGTGGCACCGATGAAGCGGGCAACCCGTTCACGGCGACGACCGAAACCAGCGGAGACAACAAAGACGGTGGTTACGAGGTTGATACGGGTATCAGCAAACCGACCATCGATCTGGTTGCGTCGAGCGACAGCGGCAAAGAAGACGCTCACGGCAGCGACACAGACAACCTGACCAACGATACGACGCCAACCTTCACGTTCGGCAACATCGATGATGATGTTGAGAAAGTGGAAGTGTTCAACGGCACGACCTTGCTGGGTGAAGCGGTTAAAGTTGAGGGCGTGTGGACCTTCACGGCGACAGACGGTCAGCTGACAGAAGGTGCGAACAGCATCACGGTGAAAGCGACGGACGATGCGGGTAATAGCGACACATCAGACGCACTCGCAGTGACCATCGATACCGACGCGGCGGCGACCATCACAATCGATGATGATATCGCAGGCGACGACATCGTGAACGCAGCGGAAGCGGCTGGTGACGTGACCATTACGGGTACCGTGGGTGGCGACGCGAAAGAAGGTGATACGGTGACGTTGACGGTGAACGGCAACTCAACCGATTACACAGGCACGGTGAAAGCGGATGGCACTTACAGCATCAATGTACCGGGCAGCGAGTTAGTTGCGGATGCGGACAGCACCATCGTGGCGAGCGTGAGTGGCACCGATGAAGCGGGCAACCCGTTCACGGCGACGACCGAAACCAGCGGAGACAACAAAGACGGTGGTTACGAGGTTGATACGGGTATCAGCAAACCGACCATCGATCTGGTTGCGTCGAGCGACAGCGGCAAAGAAGACGCTCACGGCAGCGACACAGACAACCTGACCAACGATACGACGCCAACCTTCACGTTCGGCAACATCGATGATGATGTTGAGAAAGTGGAAGTGTTCAACGGCACGACCTTGCTGGGTGAAGCGGTTAAAGTTGAGGGCGTGTGGACCTTCACGGCGACAGACGGTCAGCTGACAGAAGGTGCGAACAGCATCACGGTGAAAGCGACGGACGATGCGGGTAATAGCGACACATCAGACGCACTCGCAGTGACCATCGATACCGACGCGGCGGCGACCATCACAATCGATGATGATATCGCAGGCGACGACATCGTGAACGCAGCGGAAGCGGCTGGTGACGTGACCATTACGGGTACCGTGGGTGGCGACGCGAAAGAAGGTGATACGGTGACGTTGACGGTGAACGGCAACTCAACCGATTACACAGGCACGGTGAAAGCGGATGGCACTTACAGCATCAATGTACCGGGCAGCGAGTTAGTTGCGGATGCGGACAGCACCATCGTGGCGAGCGTGAGTGGCACCGATGAAGCGGGCAACCCGTTCACGGCGACGACCGAAACCAGCGGAGACAACAAAGACGGTGGTTACGAGGTTGATACGGGTATCAGCAAACCGACCATCGATCTGGTTGCGTCGAGCGACAGCGGCAAAGAAGACGCTCACGGCAGCGACACAGACAACCTGACCAACGATACGACGCCAACCTTCACGTTCGGCAACATCGATGATGATGTTGAGAAAGTGGAAGTGTTCAACGGCACGACCTTGCTGGGTGAAGCGGTTAAAGTTGAGGGCGTGTGGACCTTCACGGCGACAGACGGTCAGCTGACAGAAGGTGCGAACAGCATCACGGTGAAAGCGACGGACGATGCGGGTAATAGCGACACATCAGACGCACTCGCAGTGACCATCGATACCGACGCGGCGGCGACCATCACAATCGATGATGATATCGCAGGCGACGACATCGTGAACGCAGCGGAAGCGGCTGGTGACGTGACCATTACGGGTACCGTGGGTGGCGACGCGAAAGAAGGTGATACGGTGACGTTGACGGTGAACGGCAACTCAACCGATTACACAGGCACGGTGAAAGCGGATGGCACTTACAGCATCAATGTACCGGGCAGCGAGTTAGTTGCGGATGCGGACAGCACCATCGTGGCGAGCGTGAGTGGCACCGATGAAGCGGGCAACCCGTTCACGGCGACGACCGAAACCAGCGGAGACAACAAAGACGGTGGTTACGAGGTTGATACGGGTATCAGCAAACCGACCATCGATCTGGTTGCGTCGAGCGACAGCGGCAAAGAAGACGCTCACGGCAGCGACACAGACAACCTGACCAACGATACGACGCCAACCTTCACGTTCGGCAACATCGATGATGATGTTGAGAAAGTGGAAGTGTTCAACGGCACGACCTTGCTGGGTGAAGCGGTTAAAGTTGAGGGCGTGTGGACCTTCACGGCGACAGACGGTCAGCTGACAGAAGGTGCGAACAGCATCACGGTGAAAGCGACGGACGATGCGGGTAATAGCGACACATCAGACGCACTCGCAGTGACCATCGATACCGACGCGGCGGCGACCATCACAATCGATGATGATATCGCAGGCGACGACATCGTGAACGCAGCGGAAGCGGCTGGTGACGTGACCATTACGGGTACCGTGGGTGGCGACGCGAAAGAAGGTGATACGGTGACGTTGACGGTGAACGGCAACTCAACCGATTACACAGGCACGGTGAAAGCGGATGGCACTTACAGCATCAATGTACCGGGCAGCGAGTTAGTTGCGGATGCGGACAGCACCATCGTGGCGAGCGTGAGTGGCACCGATGAAGCGGGCAACCCGTTCACGGCGACGACCGAAACCAGCGGAGACAACAAAGACGGTGGTTACGAGGTTGATACGGGTATCAGCAAACCGACCATCGATCTGGTTGCGTCGAGCGACAGCGGCAAAGAAGACGCTCACGGCAGCGACACAGACAACCTGACCAACGATACGACGCCAACCTTCACGTTCGGCAACATCGATGATGATGTTGAGAAAGTGGAAGTGTTCAACGGCACGACCTTGCTGGGTGAAGCGGTTAAAGTTGAGGGCGTGTGGACCTTCACGGCGACAGACGGTCAGCTGACAGAAGGTGCGAACAGCATCACGGTGAAAGCGACGGACGATGCGGGTAATAGCGACACATCAGACGCACTCGCAGTGACCATCGATACCGACGCGGCGGCGACCATCACAATCGATGATGATATCGCAGGCGACGACATCGTGAACGCAGCGGAAGCGGCTGGTGACGTGACCATTACGGGTACCGTGGGTGGCGACGCGAAAGAAGGTGATACGGTGACGTTGACGGTGAACGGCAACTCAACCGATTACACAGGCACGGTGAAAGCGGATGGCACTTACAGCATCAATGTACCGGGCAGCGAGTTAGTTGCGGATGCGGACAGCACCATCGTGGCGAGCGTGAGTGGCACCGATGAAGCGGGCAACCCGTTCACGGCGACGACCGAAACCAGCGGAGACAACAAAGACGGTGGTTACGAGGTTGATACGGGTATCAGCAAACCGACCATCGATCTGGTTGCGTCGAGCGACAGCGGCAAAGAAGACGCTCACGGCAGCGACACAGACAACCTGACCAACGATACGACGCCAACCTTCACGTTCGGCAACATCGATGATGATGTTGAGAAAGTGGAAGTGTTCAACGGCACGACCTTGCTGGGTGAAGCGGTTAAAGTTGAGGGCGTGTGGACCTTCACGGCGACAGACGGTCAGCTGACAGAAGGTGCGAACAGCATCACGGTGAAAGCGACGGACGATGCGGGTAATAGCGACACATCAGACGCACTCGCAGTGACCATCGATACCGACGCGGCGGCGACCATCACAATCGATGATGATATCGCAGGCGACGACATCGTGAACGCAGCGGAAGCGGCTGGTGACGTGACCATTACGGGTACCGTGGGTGGCGACGCGAAAGAAGGTGATACGGTGACGTTGACGGTGAACGGCAACTCAACCGATTACACAGGCACGGTGAAAGCGGATGGCACTTACAGCATCAATGTACCGGGCAGCGAGTTAGTTGCGGATGCGGACAGCACCATCGTGGCGAGCGTGAGTGGCACCGATGAAGCGGGCAACCCGTTCACGGCGACGACCGAAACCAGCGGAGACAACAAAGACGGTGGTTACGAGGTTGATACGGGTATCAGCAAACCGACCATCGATCTGGTTGCGTCGAGCGACAGCGGCAAAGAAGACGCTCACGGCAGCGACACAGACAACCTGACCAACGATACGACGCCAACCTTCACGTTCGGCAACATCGATGATGATGTTGAGAAAGTGGAAGTGTTCAACGGCACGACCTTGCTGGGTGAAGCGGTTAAAGTTGAGGGCGTGTGGACCTTCACGGCGACAGACGGTCAGCTGACAGAAGGTGCGAACAGCATCACGGTGAAAGCGACGGACGATGCGGGTAATAGCGACACATCAGACGCACTCGCAGTGACCATCGATACCGACGCGGCGGCGACCATCACAATCGATGATGATATCGCAGGCGACGACATCGTGAACGCAGCGGAAGCGGCTGGTGACGTGACCATTACGGGTACCGTGGGTGGCGACGCGAAAGAAGGTGATACGGTGACGTTGACGGTGAACGGCAACTCAACCGATTACACAGGCACGGTGAAAGCGGATGGCACTTACAGCATCAATGTACCGGGCAGCGAGTTAGTTGCGGATGCGGACAGCACCATCGTGGCGAGCGTGAGTGGCACCGATGAAGCGGGCAACCCGTTCACGGCGACGACCGAAACCAGCGGAGACAACAAAGACGGTGGTTACGAGGTTGATACGGGTATCAGCAAACCGACCATCGATCTGGTTGCGTCGAGCGACAGCGGCAAAGAAGACGCTCACGGCAGCGACACAGACAACCTGACCAACGATACGACGCCAACCTTCACGTTCGGCAACATCGATGATGATGTTGAGAAAGTGGAAGTGTTCAACGGCACGACCTTGCTGGGTGAAGCGGTTAAAGTTGAGGGCGTGTGGACCTTCACGGCGACAGACGGTCAGCTGACAGAAGGTGCGAACAGCATCACGGTGAAAGCGACGGACGATGCGGGTAATAGCGACACATCAGACGCACTCGCAGTGACCATCGATACCGACGCGGCGGCGACCATCACAATCGATGATGATATCGCAGGCGACGACATCGTGAACGCAGCGGAAGCGGCTGGTGACGTGACCATTACGGGTACCGTGGGTGGCGACGCGAAAGAAGGTGATACGGTGACGTTGACGGTGAACGGCAACTCAACCGATTACACAGGCACGGTGAAAGCGGATGGCACTTACAGCATCAATGTACCGGGCAGCGAGTTAGTTGCGGATGCGGACAGCACCATCGTGGCGAGCGTGAGTGGCACCGATGAAGCGGGCAACCCGTTCACGGCGACGACCGAAACCAGCGGAGACAACAAAGACGGTGGTTACGAGGTTGATACGGGTATCAGCAAACCGACCATCGATCTGGTTGCGTCGAGCGACAGCGGCAAAGAAGACGCTCACGGCAGCGACACAGACAACCTGACCAACGATACGACGCCAACCTTCACGTTCGGCAACATCGATGATGATGTTGAGAAAGTGGAAGTGTTCAACGGCACGACCTTGCTGGGTGAAGCGGTTAAAGTTGAGGGCGTGTGGACCTTCACGGCGACAGACGGTCAGCTGACAGAAGGTGCGAACAGCATCACGGTGAAAGCGACGGACGATGCGGGTAATAGCGACACATCAGACGCACTCGCAGTGACCATCGATACCGACGCGGCGGCGACCATCACAATCGATGATGATATCGCAGGCGACGACATCGTGAACGCAGCGGAAGCGGCTGGTGACGTGACCATTACGGGTACCGTGGGTGGCGACGCGAAAGAAGGTGATACGGTGACGTTGACGGTGAACGGCAACTCAACCGATTACACAGGCACGGTGAAAGCGGATGGCACTTACAGCATCAATGTACCGGGCAGCGAGTTAGTTGCGGATGCGGACAGCACCATCGTGGCGAGCGTGAGTGGCACCGATGAAGCGGGCAACCCGTTCACGGCGACGACCGAAACCAGCGGAGACAACAAAGACGGTGGTTACGAGGTTGATACGGGTATCAGCAAACCGACCATCGATCTGGTTGCGTCGAGCGACAGCGGCAAAGAAGACGCTCACGGCAGCGACACAGACAACCTGACCAACGATACGACGCCAACCTTCACGTTCGGCAACATCGATGATGATGTTGAGAAAGTGGAAGTGTTCAACGGCACGACCTTGCTGGGTGAAGCGGTTAAAGTTGAGGGCGTGTGGACCTTCACGGCGACAGACGGTCAGCTGACAGAAGGTGCGAACAGCATCACGGTGAAAGCGACGGACGATGCGGGTAATAGCGACACATCAGACGCACTCGCAGTGACCATCGATACCGACGCGGCGGCGACCATCACAATCGATGATGATATCGCAGGCGACGACATCGTGAACGCAGCGGAAGCGGCTGGTGACGTGACCATTACGGGTACCGTGGGTGGCGACGCGAAAGAAGGTGATACGGTGACGTTGACGGTGAACGGCAACTCAACCGATTACACAGGCACGGTGAAAGCGGATGGCACTTACAGCATCAATGTACCGGGCAGCGAGTTAGTTGCGGATGCGGACAGCACCATCGTGGCGAGCGTGAGTGGCACCGATGAAGCGGGCAACCCGTTCACGGCGACGACCGAAACCAGCGGAGACAACAAAGACGGTGGTTACGAGGTTGATACGGGTATCAGCAAACCGACCATCGATCTGGTTGCGTCGAGCGACAGCGGCAAAGAAGACGCTCACGGCAGCGACACAGACAACCTGACCAACGATACGACGCCAACCTTCACGTTCGGCAACATCGATGATGATGTTGAGAAAGTGGAAGTGTTCAACGGCACGACCTTGCTGGGTGAAGCGGTTAAAGTTGAGGGCGTGTGGACCTTCACGGCGACAGACGGTCAGCTGACAGAAGGTGCGAACAGCATCACGGTGAAAGCGACGGACGATGCGGGTAATAGCGACACATCAGACGCACTCGCAGTGACCATCGATACCGACGCGGCGGCGACCATCACAATCGATGATGATATCGCAGGCGACGACATCGTGAACGCAGCGGAAGCGGCTGGTGACGTGACCATTACGGGTACCGTGGGTGGCGACGCGAAAGAAGGTGATACGGTGACGTTGACGGTGAACGGCAACTCAACCGATTACACAGGCACGGTGAAAGCGGATGGCACTTACAGCATCAATGTACCGGGCAGCGAGTTAGTTGCGGATGCGGACAGCACCATCGTGGCGAGCGTGAGTGGCACCGATGAAGCGGGCAACCCGTTCACGGCGACGACCGAAACCAGCGGAGACAACAAAGACGGTGGTTACGAGGTTGATACGGGTATCAGCAAACCGACCATCGATCTGGTTGCGTCGAGCGACAGCGGCAAAGAAGACGCTCACGGCAGCGACACAGACAACCTGACCAACGATACGACGCCAACCTTCACGTTCGGCAACATCGATGATGATGTTGAGAAAGTGGAAGTGTTCAACGGCACGACCTTGCTGGGTGAAGCGGTTAAAGTTGAGGGCGTGTGGACCTTCACGGCGACAGACGGTCAGCTGACAGAAGGTGCGAACAGCATCACGGTGAAAGCGACGGACGATGCGGGTAATAGCGACACATCAGACGCACTCGCAGTGACCATCGATACCGACGCGGCGGCGACCATCACAATCGATGATGATATCGCAGGCGACGACATCGTGAACGCAGCGGAAGCGGCTGGTGACGTGACCATTACGGGTACCGTGGGTGGCGACGCGAAAGAAGGTGATACGGTGACGTTGACGGTGAACGGCAACTCAACCGATTACACAGGCACGGTGAAAGCGGATGGCACTTACAGCATCAATGTACCGGGCAGCGAGTTAGTTGCGGATGCGGACAGCACCATCGTGGCGAGCGTGAGTGGCACCGATGAAGCGGGCAACCCGTTCACGGCGACGACCGAAACCAGCGGAGACAACAAAGACGGTGGTTACGAGGTTGATACGGGTATCAGCAAACCGACCATCGATCTGGTTGCGTCGAGCGACAGCGGCAAAGAAGACGCTCACGGCAGCGACACAGACAACCTGACCAACGATACGACGCCAACCTTCACGTTCGGCAACATCGATGATGATGTTGAGAAAGTGGAAGTGTTCAACGGCACGACCTTGCTGGGTGAAGCGGTTAAAGTTGAGGGCGTGTGGACCTTCACGGCGACAGACGGTCAGCTGACAGAAGGTGCGAACAGCATCACGGTGAAAGCGACGGACGATGCGGGTAATAGCGACACATCAGACGCACTCGCAGTGACCATCGATACCGACGCGGCGGCGACCATCACAATCGATGATGATATCGCAGGCGACGACATCGTGAACGCAGCGGAAGCGGCTGGTGACGTGACCATTACGGGTACCGTGGGTGGCGACGCGAAAGAAGGTGATACGGTGACGTTGACGGTGAACGGCAACTCAACCGATTACACAGGCACGGTGAAAGCGGATGGCACTTACAGCATCAATGTACCGGGCAGCGAGTTAGTTGCGGATGCGGACAGCACCATCGTGGCGAGCGTGAGTGGCACCGATGAAGCGGGCAACCCGTTCACGGCGACGACCGAAACCAGCGGAGACAACAAAGACGGTGGTTACGAGGTTGATACGGGTATCAGCAAACCGACCATCGATCTGGTTGCGTCGAGCGACAGCGGCAAAGAAGACGCTCACGGCAGCGACACAGACAACCTGACCAACGATACGACGCCAACCTTCACGTTCGGCAACATCGATGATGATGTTGAGAAAGTGGAAGTGTTCAACGGCACGACCTTGCTGGGTGAAGCGGTTAAAGTTGAGGGCGTGTGGACCTTCACGGCGACAGACGGTCAGCTGACAGAAGGTGCGAACAGCATCACGGTGAAAGCGACGGACGATGCGGGTAATAGCGACACATCAGACGCACTCGCAGTGACCATCGATACCGACGCGGCGGCGACCATCACAATCGATGATGATATCGCAGGCGACGACATCGTGAACGCAGCGGAAGCGGCTGGTGACGTGACCATTACGGGTACCGTGGGTGGCGACGCGAAAGAAGGTGATACGGTGACGTTGACGGTGAACGGCAACTCAACCGATTACACAGGCACGGTGAAAGCGGATGGCACTTACAGCATCAATGTACCGGGCAGCGAGTTAGTTGCGGATGCGGACAGCACCATCGTGGCGAGCGTGAGTGGCACCGATGAAGCGGGCAACCCGTTCACGGCGACGACCGAAACCAGCGGAGACAACAAAGACGGTGGTTACGAGGTTGATACGGGTATCAGCAAACCGACCATCGATCTGGTTGCGTCGAGCGACAGCGGCAAAGAAGACGCTCACGGCAGCGACACAGACAACCTGACCAACGATACGACGCCAACCTTCACGTTCGGCAACATCGATGATGATGTTGAGAAAGTGGAAGTGTTCAACGGCACGACCTTGCTGGGTGAAGCGGTTAAAGTTGAGGGCGTGTGGACCTTCACGGCGACAGACGGTCAGCTGACAGAAGGTGCGAACAGCATCACGGTGAAAGCGACGGACGATGCGGGTAATAGCGACACATCAGACGCACTCGCAGTGACCATCGATACCGACGCGGCGGCGACCATCACAATCGATGATGATATCGCAGGCGACGACATCGTGAACGCAGCGGAAGCGGCTGGTGACGTGACCATTACGGGTACCGTGGGTGGCGACGCGAAAGAAGGTGATACGGTGACGTTGACGGTGAACGGCAACTCAACCGATTACACAGGCACGGTGAAAGCGGATGGCACTTACAGCATCAATGTACCGGGCAGCGAGTTAGTTGCGGATGCGGACAGCACCATCGTGGCGAGCGTGAGTGGCACCGATGAAGCGGGCAACCCGTTCACGGCGACGACCGAAACCAGCGGAGACAACAAAGACGGTGGTTACGAGGTTGATACGGGTATCAGCAAACCGACCATCGATCTGGTTGCGTCGAGCGACAGCGGCAAAGAAGACGCTCACGGCAGCGACACAGACAACCTGACCAACGATACGACGCCAACCTTCACGTTCGGCAACATCGATGATGATGTTGAGAAAGTGGAAGTGTTCAACGGCACGACCTTGCTGGGTGAAGCGGTTAAAGTTGAGGGCGTGTGGACCTTCACGGCGACAGACGGTCAGCTGACAGAAGGTGCGAACAGCATCACGGTGAAAGCGACGGACGATGCGGGTAATAGCGACACATCAGACGCACTCGCAGTGACCATCGATACCGACGCGGCGGCGACCATCACAATCGATGATGATATCGCAGGCGACGACATCGTGAACGCAGCGGAAGCGGCTGGTGACGTGACCATTACGGGTACCGTGGGTGGCGACGCGAAAGAAGGTGATACGGTGACGTTGACGGTGAACGGCAACTCAACCGATTACACAGGCACGGTGAAAGCGGATGGCACTTACAGCATCAATGTACCGGGCAGCGAGTTAGTTGCGGATGCGGACAGCACCATCGTGGCGAGCGTGAGTGGCACCGATGAAGCGGGCAACCCGTTCACGGCGACGACCGAAACCAGCGGAGACAACAAAGACGGTGGTTACGAGGTTGATACGGGTATCAGCAAACCGACCATCGATCTGGTTGCGTCGAGCGACAGCGGCAAAGAAGACGCTCACGGCAGCGACACAGACAACCTGACCAACGATACGACGCCAACCTTCACGTTCGGCAACATCGATGATGATGTTGAGAAAGTGGAAGTGTTCAACGGCACGACCTTGCTGGGTGAAGCGGTTAAAGTTGAGGGCGTGTGGACCTTCACGGCGACAGACGGTCAGCTGACAGAAGGTGCGAACAGCATCACGGTGAAAGCGACGGACGATGCGGGTAATAGCGACACATCAGACGCACTCGCAGTGACCATCGATACCGACGCGGCGGCGACCATCACAATCGATGATGATATCGCAGGCGACGACATCGTGAACGCAGCGGAAGCGGCTGGTGACGTGACCATTACGGGTACCGTGGGTGGCGACGCGAAAGAAGGTGATACGGTGACGTTGACGGTGAACGGCAACTCAACCGATTACACAGGCACGGTGAAAGCGGATGGCACTTACAGCATCAATGTACCGGGCAGCGAGTTAGTTGCGGATGCGGACAGCACCATCGTGGCGAGCGTGAGTGGCACCGATGAAGCGGGCAACCCGTTCACGGCGACGACCGAAACCAGCGGAGACAACAAAGACGGTGGTTACGAGGTTGATACGGGTATCAGCAAACCGACCATCGATCTGGTTGCGTCGAGCGACAGCGGCAAAGAAGACGCTCACGGCAGCGACACAGACAACCTGACCAACGATACGACGCCAACCTTCACGTTCGGCAACATCGATGATGATGTTGAGAAAGTGGAAGTGTTCAACGGCACGACCTTGCTGGGTGAAGCGGTTAAAGTTGAGGGCGTGTGGACCTTCACGGCGACAGACGGTCAGCTGACAGAAGGTGCGAACAGCATCACGGTGAAAGCGACGGACGATGCGGGTAATAGCGACACATCAGACGCACTCGCAGTGACCATCGATACCGACGCGGCGGCGACCATCACAATCGATGATGATATCGCAGGCGACGACATCGTGAACGCAGCGGAAGCGGCTGGTGACGTGACCATTACGGGTACCGTGGGTGGCGACGCGAAAGAAGGTGATACGGTGACGTTGACGGTGAACGGCAACTCAACCGATTACACAGGCACGGTGAAAGCGGATGGCACTTACAGCATCAATGTACCGGGCAGCGAGTTAGTTGCGGATGCGGACAGCACCATCGTGGCGAGCGTGAGTGGCACCGATGAAGCGGGCAACCCGTTCACGGCGACGACCGAAACCAGCGGAGACAACAAAGACGGTGGTTACGAGGTTGATACGGGTATCAGCAAACCGACCATCGATCTGGTTGCGTCGAGCGACAGCGGCAAAGAAGACGCTCACGGCAGCGACACAGACAACCTGACCAACGATACGACGCCAACCTTCACGTTCGGCAACATCGATGATGATGTTGAGAAAGTGGAAGTGTTCAACGGCACGACCTTGCTGGGTGAAGCGGTTAAAGTTGAGGGCGTGTGGACCTTCACGGCGACAGACGGTCAGCTGACAGAAGGTGCGAACAGCATCACGGTGAAAGCGACGGACGATGCGGGTAATAGCGACACATCAGACGCACTCGCAGTGACCATCGATACCGACGCGGCGGCGACCATCACAATCGATGATGATATCGCAGGCGACGACATCGTGAACGCAGCGGAAGCGGCTGGTGACGTGACCATTACGGGTACCGTGGGTGGCGACGCGAAAGAAGGTGATACGGTGACGTTGACGGTGAACGGCAACTCAACCGATTACACAGGCACGGTGAAAGCGGATGGCACTTACAGCATCAATGTACCGGGCAGCGAGTTAGTTGCGGATGCGGACAGCACCATCGTGGCGAGCGTGAGTGGCACCGATGAAGCGGGCAACCCGTTCACGGCGACGACCGAAACCAGCGGAGACAACAAAGACGGTGGTTACGAGGTTGATACGGGTATCAGCAAACCGACCATCGATCTGGTTGCGTCGAGCGACAGCGGCAAAGAAGACGCTCACGGCAGCGACACAGACAACCTGACCAACGATACGACGCCAACCTTCACGTTCGGCAACATCGATGATGATGTTGAGAAAGTGGAAGTGTTCAACGGCACGACCTTGCTGGGTGAAGCGGTTAAAGTTGAGGGCGTGTGGACCTTCACGGCGACAGACGGTCAGCTGACAGAAGGTGCGAACAGCATCACGGTGAAAGCGACGGACGATGCGGGTAATAGCGACACATCAGACGCACTCGCAGTGACCATCGATACCGACGCGGCGGCGACCATCACAATCGATGATGATATCGCAGGCGACGACATCGTGAACGCAGCGGAAGCGGCTGGTGACGTGACCATTACGGGTACCGTGGGTGGCGACGCGAAAGAAGGTGATACGGTGACGTTGACGGTGAACGGCAACTCAACCGATTACACAGGCACGGTGAAAGCGGATGGCACTTACAGCATCAATGTACCGGGCAGCGAGTTAGTTGCGGATGCGGACAGCACCATCGTGGCGAGCGTGAGTGGCACCGATGAAGCGGGCAACCCGTTCACGGCGACGACCGAAACCAGCGGAGACAACAAAGACGGTGGTTACGAGGTTGATACGGGTATCAGCAAACCGACCATCGATCTGGTTGCGTCGAGCGACAGCGGCAAAGAAGACGCTCACGGCAGCGACACAGACAACCTGACCAACGATACGACGCCAACCTTCACGTTCGGCAACATCGATGATGATGTTGAGAAAGTGGAAGTGTTCAACGGCACGACCTTGCTGGGTGAAGCGGTTAAAGTTGAGGGCGTGTGGACCTTCACGGCGACAGACGGTCAGCTGACAGAAGGTGCGAACAGCATCACGGTGAAAGCGACGGACGATGCGGGTAATAGCGACACATCAGACGCACTCGCAGTGACCATCGATACCGACGCGGCGGCGACCATCACAATCGATGATGATATCGCAGGCGACGACATCGTGAACGCAGCGGAAGCGGCTGGTGACGTGACCATTACGGGTACCGTGGGTGGCGACGCGAAAGAAGGTGATACGGTGACGTTGACGGTGAACGGCAACTCAACCGATTACACAGGCACGGTGAAAGCGGATGGCACTTACAGCATCAATGTACCGGGCAGCGAGTTAGTTGCGGATGCGGACAGCACCATCGTGGCGAGCGTGAGTGGCACCGATGAAGCGGGCAACCCGTTCACGGCGACGACCGAAACCAGCGGAGACAACAAAGACGGTGGTTACGAGGTTGATACGGGTATCAGCAAACCGACCATCGATCTGGTTGCGTCGAGCGACAGCGGCAAAGAAGACGCTCACGGCAGCGACACAGACAACCTGACCAACGATACGACGCCAACCTTCACGTTCGGCAACATCGATGATGATGTTGAGAAAGTGGAAGTGTTCAACGGCACGACCTTGCTGGGTGAAGCGGTTAAAGTTGAGGGCGTGTGGACCTTCACGGCGACAGACGGTCAGCTGACAGAAGGTGCGAACAGCATCACGGTGAAAGCGACGGACGATGCGGGTAATAGCGACACATCAGACGCACTCGCAGTGACCATCGATACCGACGCGGCGGCGACCATCACAATCGATGATGATATCGCAGGCGACGACATCGTGAACGCAGCGGAAGCGGCTGGTGACGTGACCATTACGGGTACCGTGGGTGGCGACGCGAAAGAAGGTGATACGGTGACGTTGACGGTGAACGGCAACTCAACCGATTACACAGGCACGGTGAAAGCGGATGGCACTTACAGCATCAATGTACCGGGCAGCGAGTTAGTTGCGGATGCGGACAGCACCATCGTGGCGAGCGTGAGTGGCACCGATGAAGCGGGCAACCCGTTCACGGCGACGACCGAAACCAGCGGAGACAACAAAGACGGTGGTTACGAGGTTGATACGGGTATCAGCAAACCGACCATCGATCTGGTTGCGTCGAGCGACAGCGGCAAAGAAGACGCTCACGGCAGCGACACAGACAACCTGACCAACGATACGACGCCAACCTTCACGTTCGGCAACATCGATGATGATGTTGAGAAAGTGGAAGTGTTCAACGGCACGACCTTGCTGGGTGAAGCGGTTAAAGTTGAGGGCGTGTGGACCTTCACGGCGACAGACGGTCAGCTGACAGAAGGTGCGAACAGCATCACGGTGAAAGCGACGGACGATGCGGGTAATAGCGACACATCAGACGCACTCGCAGTGACCATCGATACCGACGCGGCGGCGACCATCACAATCGATGATGATATCGCAGGCGACGACATCGTGAACGCAGCGGAAGCGGCTGGTGACGTGACCATTACGGGTACCGTGGGTGGCGACGCGAAAGAAGGTGATACGGTGACGTTGACGGTGAACGGCAACTCAACCGATTACACAGGCACGGTGAAAGCGGATGGCACTTACAGCATCAATGTACCGGGCAGCGAGTTAGTTGCGGATGCGGACAGCACCATCGTGGCGAGCGTGAGTGGCACCGATGAAGCGGGCAACCCGTTCACGGCGACGACCGAAACCAGCGGAGACAACAAAGACGGTGGTTACGAGGTTGATACGGGTATCAGCAAACCGACCATCGATCTGGTTGCGTCGAGCGACAGCGGCAAAGAAGACGCTCACGGCAGCGACACAGACAACCTGACCAACGATACGACGCCAACCTTCACGTTCGGCAACATCGATGATGATGTTGAGAAAGTGGAAGTGTTCAACGGCACGACCTTGCTGGGTGAAGCGGTTAAAGTTGAGGGCGTGTGGACCTTCACGGCGACAGACGGTCAGCTGACAGAAGGTGCGAACAGCATCACGGTGAAAGCGACGGACGATGCGGGTAATAGCGACACATCAGACGCACTCGCAGTGACCATCGATACCGACGCGGCGGCGACCATCACAATCGATGATGATATCGCAGGCGACGACATCGTGAACGCAGCGGAAGCGGCTGGTGACGTGACCATTACGGGTACCGTGGGTGGCGACGCGAAAGAAGGTGATACGGTGACGTTGACGGTGAACGGCAACTCAACCGATTACACAGGCACGGTGAAAGCGGATGGCACTTACAGCATCAATGTACCGGGCAGCGAGTTAGTTGCGGATGCGGACAGCACCATCGTGGCGAGCGTGAGTGGCACCGATGAAGCGGGCAACCCGTTCACGGCGACGACCGAAACCAGCGGAGACAACAAAGACGGTGGTTACGAGGTTGATACGGGTATCAGCAAACCGACCATCGATCTGGTTGCGTCGAGCGACAGCGGCAAAGAAGACGCTCACGGCAGCGACACAGACAACCTGACCAACGATACGACGCCAACCTTCACGTTCGGCAACATCGATGATGATGTTGAGAAAGTGGAAGTGTTCAACGGCACGACCTTGCTGGGTGAAGCGGTTAAAGTTGAGGGCGTGTGGACCTTCACGGCGACAGACGGTCAGCTGACAGAAGGTGCGAACAGCATCACGGTGAAAGCGACGGACGATGCGGGTAATAGCGACACATCAGACGCACTCGCAGTGACCATCGATACCGACGCGGCGGCGACCATCACAATCGATGATGATATCGCAGGCGACGACATCGTGAACGCAGCGGAAGCGGCTGGTGACGTGACCATTACGGGTACCGTGGGTGGCGACGCGAAAGAAGGTGATACGGTGACGTTGACGGTGAACGGCAACTCAACCGATTACACAGGCACGGTGAAAGCGGATGGCACTTACAGCATCAATGTACCGGGCAGCGAGTTAGTTGCGGATGCGGACAGCACCATCGTGGCGAGCGTGAGTGGCACCGATGAAGCGGGCAACCCGTTCACGGCGACGACCGAAACCAGCGGAGACAACAAAGACGGTGGTTACGAGGTTGATACGGGTATCAGCAAACCGACCATCGATCTGGTTGCGTCGAGCGACAGCGGCAAAGAAGACGCTCACGGCAGCGACACAGACAACCTGACCAACGATACGACGCCAACCTTCACGTTCGGCAACATCGATGATGATGTTGAGAAAGTGGAAGTGTTCAACGGCACGACCTTGCTGGGTGAAGCGGTTAAAGTTGAGGGCGTGTGGACCTTCACGGCGACAGACGGTCAGCTGACAGAAGGTGCGAACAGCATCACGGTGAAAGCGACGGACGATGCGGGTAATAGCGACACATCAGACGCACTCGCAGTGACCATCGATACCGACGCGGCGGCGACCATCACAATCGATGATGATATCGCAGGCGACGACATCGTGAACGCAGCGGAAGCGGCTGGTGACGTGACCATTACGGGTACCGTGGGTGGCGACGCGAAAGAAGGTGATACGGTGACGTTGACGGTGAACGGCAACTCAACCGATTACACAGGCACGGTGAAAGCGGATGGCACTTACAGCATCAATGTACCGGGCAGCGAGTTAGTTGCGGATGCGGACAGCACCATCGTGGCGAGCGTGAGTGGCACCGATGAAGCGGGCAACCCGTTCACGGCGACGACCGAAACCAGCGGAGACAACAAAGACGGTGGTTACGAGGTTGATACGGGTATCAGCAAACCGACCATCGATCTGGTTGCGTCGAGCGACAGCGGCAAAGAAGACGCTCACGGCAGCGACACAGACAACCTGACCAACGATACGACGCCAACCTTCACGTTCGGCAACATCGATGATGATGTTGAGAAAGTGGAAGTGTTCAACGGCACGACCTTGCTGGGTGAAGCGGTTAAAGTTGAGGGCGTGTGGACCTTCACGGCGACAGACGGTCAGCTGACAGAAGGTGCGAACAGCATCACGGTGAAAGCGACGGACGATGCGGGTAATAGCGACACATCAGACGCACTCGCAGTGACCATCGATACCGACGCGGCGGCGACCATCACAATCGATGATGATATCGCAGGCGACGACATCGTGAACGCAGCGGAAGCGGCTGGTGACGTGACCATTACGGGTACCGTGGGTGGCGACGCGAAAGAAGGTGATACGGTGACGTTGACGGTGAACGGCAACTCAACCGATTACACAGGCACGGTGAAAGCGGATGGCACTTACAGCATCAATGTACCGGGCAGCGAGTTAGTTGCGGATGCGGACAGCACCATCGTGGCGAGCGTGAGTGGCACCGATGAAGCGGGCAACCCGTTCACGGCGACGACCGAAACCAGCGGAGACAACAAAGACGGTGGTTACGAGGTTGATACGGGTATCAGCAAACCGACCATCGATCTGGTTGCGTCGAGCGACAGCGGCAAAGAAGACGCTCACGGCAGCGACACAGACAACCTGACCAACGATACGACGCCAACCTTC
The DNA here is from genome assembly GCF_024347495.1 of Vibrio gallaecicus. Taxonomy (NCBI): domain Bacteria; kingdom Pseudomonadati; phylum Pseudomonadota; class Gammaproteobacteria; order Vibrionales; family Vibrionaceae; genus Vibrio; species Vibrio gallaecicus. Next base: position 1,580,036 of record NZ_AP025490.1, read on the forward strand.
ACGTTCGGCAACATCGATGATGATGTTGAGAAAGTGGAAGTGTTCAACGGCACGACCTTGCTGGGTGAAGCGGTTAAAGTTGAGGGCGTGTGGACCTTCACGGCGACAGACGGTCAGCTGACAGAAGGTGCGAACAGCATCACGGTGAAAGCGACGGACGATGCGGGTAATAGCGACACATCAGACGCACTCGCAGTGACCATCGATACCGACGCGGCGGCGACCATCACAATCGATGATGATATCGCAGGCGACGACATCGTGAACGCAGCGGAAGCGGCTGGTGACGTGACCATTACGGGTACCGTGGGTGGCGACGCGAAAGAAGGTGATACGGTGACGTTGACGGTGAACGGCAACTCAACCGATTACACAGGCACGGTGAAAGCGGATGGCACTTACAGCATCAATGTACCGGGCAGCGAGTTAGTTGCGGATGCGGACAGCACCATCGTGGCGAGCGTGAGTGGCACCGATGAAGCGGGCAACCCGTTCACGGCGACGACCGAAACCAGCGGAGACAACAAAGACGGTGGTTACGAGGTTGATACGGGTATCAGCAAACCGACCATCGATCTGGTTGCGTCGAGCGACAGCGGCAAAGAAGACGCTCACGGCAGCGACACAGACAACCTGACCAACGATACGACGCCAACCTTCACGTTCGGCAACATCGATGATGATGTTGAGAAAGTGGAAGTGTTCAACGGCACGACCTTGCTGGGTGAAGCGGTTAAAGTTGAGGGCGTGTGGACCTTCACGGCGACAGACGGTCAGCTGACAGAAGGTGCGAACAGCATCACGGTGAAAGCGACGGACGATGCGGGTAATAGCGACACATCAGACGCACTCGCAGTGACCATCGATACCGACGCGGCGGCGACCATCACAATCGATGATGATATCGCAGGCGACGACATCGTGAACGCAGCGGAAGCGGCTGGTGACGTGACCATTACGGGTACCGTGGGTGGCGACGCGAAAGAAGGTGATACGGTGACGTTGACGGTGAACGGCAACTCAACCGATTACACAGGCACGGTGAAAGCGGATGGCACTTACAGCATCAATGTACCGGGCAGCGAGTTAGTTGCGGATGCGGACAGCACCATCGTGGCGAGCGTGAGTGGCACCGATGAAGCGGGCAACCCGTTCACGGCGACGACCGAAACCAGCGGAGACAACAAAGACGGTGGTTACGAGGTTGATACGGGTATCAGCAAACCGACCATCGATCTGGTTGCGTCGAGCGACAGCGGCAAAGAAGACGCTCACGGCAGCGACACAGACAACCTGACCAACGATACGACGCCAACCTTCACGTTCGGCAACATCGATGATGATGTTGAGAAAGTGGAAGTGTTCAACGGCACGACCTTGCTGGGTGAAGCGGTTAAAGTTGAGGGCGTGTGGACCTTCACGGCGACAGACGGTCAGCTGACAGAAGGTGCGAACAGCATCACGGTGAAAGCGACGGACGATGCGGGTAATAGCGACACATCAGACGCACTCGCAGTGACCATCGATACCGACGCGGCGGCGACCATCACAATCGATGATGATATCGCAGGCGACGACATCGTGAACGCAGCGGAAGCGGCTGGTGACGTGACCATTACGGGTACCGTGGGTGGCGACGCGAAAGAAGGTGATACGGTGACGTTGACGGTGAACGGCAACTCAACCGATTACACAGGCACGGTGAAAGCGGATGGCACTTACAGCATCAATGTACCGGGCAGCGAGTTAGTTGCGGATGCGGACAGCACCATCGTGGCGAGCGTGAGTGGCACCGATGAAGCGGGCAACCCGTTCACGGCGACGACCGAAACCAGCGGAGACAACAAAGACGGTGGTTACGAGGTTGATACGGGTATCAGCAAACCGACCATCGATCTGGTTGCGTCGAGCGACAGCGGCAAAGAAGACGCTCACGGCAGCGACACAGACAACCTGACCAACGATACGACGCCAACCTTCACGTTCGGCAACATCGATGATGATGTTGAGAAAGTGGAAGTGTTCAACGGCACGACCTTGCTGGGTGAAGCGGTTAAAGTTGAGGGCGTGTGGACCTTCACGGCGACAGACGGTCAGCTGACAGAAGGTGCGAACAGCATCACGGTGAAAGCGACGGACGATGCGGGTAATAGCGACACATCAGACGCACTCGCAGTGACCATCGATACCGACGCGGCGGCGACCATCACAATCGATGATGATATCGCAGGCGACGACATCGTGAACGCAGCGGAAGCGGCTGGTGACGTGACCATTACGGGTACCGTGGGTGGCGACGCGAAAGAAGGTGATACGGTGACGTTGACGGTGAACGGCAACTCAACCGATTACACAGGCACGGTGAAAGCGGATGGCACTTACAGCATCAATGTACCGGGCAGCGAGTTAGTTGCGGATGCGGACAGCACCATCGTGGCGAGCGTGAGTGGCACCGATGAAGCGGGCAACCCGTTCACGGCGACGACCGAAACCAGCGGAGACAACAAAGACGGTGGTTACGAGGTTGATACGGGTATCAGCAAACCGACCATCGATCTGGTTGCGTCGAGCGACAGCGGCAAAGAAGACGCTCACGGCAGCGACACAGACAACCTGACCAACGATACGACGCCAACCTTCACGTTCGGCAACATCGATGATGATGTTGAGAAAGTGGAAGTGTTCAACGGCACGACCTTGCTGGGTGAAGCGGTTAAAGTTGAGGGCGTGTGGACCTTCACGGCGACAGACGGTCAGCTGACAGAAGGTGCGAACAGCATCACGGTGAAAGCGACGGACGATGCGGGTAATAGCGACACATCAGACGCACTCGCAGTGACCATCGATACCGACGCGGCGGCGACCATCACAATCGATGATGATATCGCAGGCGACGACATCGTGAACGCAGCGGAAGCGGCTGGTGACGTGACCATTACGGGTACCGTGGGTGGCGACGCGAAAGAAGGTGATACGGTGACGTTGACGGTGAACGGCAACTCAACCGATTACACAGGCACGGTGAAAGCGGATGGCACTTACAGCATCAATGTACCGGGCAGCGAGTTAGTTGCGGATGCGGACAGCACCATCGTGGCGAGCGTGAGTGGCACCGATGAAGCGGGCAACCCGTTCACGGCGACGACCGAAACCAGCGGAGACAACAAAGACGGTGGTTACGAGGTTGATACGGGTATCAGCAAACCGACCATCGATCTGGTTGCGTCGAGCGACAGCGGCAAAGAAGACGCTCACGGCAGCGACACAGACAACCTGACCAACGATACGACGCCAACCTTCACGTTCGGCAACATCGATGATGATGTTGAGAAAGTGGAAGTGTTCAACGGCACGACCTTGCTGGGTGAAGCGGTTAAAGTTGAGGGCGTGTGGACCTTCACGGCGACAGACGGTCAGCTGACAGAAGGTGCGAACAGCATCACGGTGAAAGCGACGGACGATGCGGGTAATAGCGACACATCAGACGCACTCGCAGTGACCATCGATACCGACGCGGCGGCGACCATCACAATCGATGATGATATCGCAGGCGACGACATCGTGAACGCAGCGGAAGCGGCTGGTGACGTGACCATTACGGGTACCGTGGGTGGCGACGCGAAAGAAGGTGATACGGTGACGTTGACGGTGAACGGCAACTCAACCGATTACACAGGCACGGTGAAAGCGGATGGCACTTACAGCATCAATGTACCGGGCAGCGAGTTAGTTGCGGATGCGGACAGCACCATCGTGGCGAGCGTGAGTGGCACCGATGAAGCGGGCAACCCGTTCACGGCGACGACCGAAACCAGCGGAGACAACAAAGACGGTGGTTACGAGGTTGATACGGGTATCAGCAAACCGACCATCGATCTGGTTGCGTCGAGCGACAGCGGCAAAGAAGACGCTCACGGCAGCGACACAGACAACCTGACCAACGATACGACGCCAACCTTCACGTTCGGCAACATCGATGATGATGTTGAGAAAGTGGAAGTGTTCAACGGCACGACCTTGCTGGGTGAAGCGGTTAAAGTTGAGGGCGTGTGGACCTTCACGGCGACAGACGGTCAGCTGACAGAAGGTGCGAACAGCATCACGGTGAAAGCGACGGACGATGCGGGTAATAGCGACACATCAGACGCACTCGCAGTGACCATCGATACCGACGCGGCGGCGACCATCACAATCGATGATGATATCGCAGGCGACGACATCGTGAACGCAGCGGAAGCGGCTGGTGACGTGACCATTACGGGTACCGTGGGTGGCGACGCGAAAGAAGGTGATACGGTGACGTTGACGGTGAACGGCAACTCAACCGATTACACAGGCACGGTGAAAGCGGATGGCACTTACAGCATCAATGTACCGGGCAGCGAGTTAGTTGCGGATGCGGACAGCACCATCGTGGCGAGCGTGAGTGGCACCGATGAAGCGGGCAACCCGTTCACGGCGACGACCGAAACCAGCGGAGACAACAAAGACGGTGGTTACGAGGTTGATACGGGTATCAGCAAACCGACCATCGATCTGGTTGCGTCGAGCGACAGCGGCAAAGAAGACGCTCACGGCAGCGACACAGACAACCTGACCAACGATACGACGCCAACCTTCACGTTCGGCAACATCGATGATGATGTTGAGAAAGTGGAAGTGTTCAACGGCACGACCTTGCTGGGTGAAGCGGTTAAAGTTGAGGGCGTGTGGACCTTCACGGCGACAGACGGTCAGCTGACAGAAGGTGCGAACAGCATCACGGTGAAAGCGACGGACGATGCGGGTAATAGCGACACATCAGACGCACTCGCAGTGACCATCGATACCGACGCGGCGGCGACCATCACAATCGATGATGATATCGCAGGCGACGACATCGTGAACGCAGCGGAAGCGGCTGGTGACGTGACCATTACGGGTACCGTGGGTGGCGACGCGAAAGAAGGTGATACGGTGACGTTGACGGTGAACGGCAACTCAACCGATTACACAGGCACGGTGAAAGCGGATGGCACTTACAGCATCAATGTACCGGGCAGCGAGTTAGTTGCGGATGCGGACAGCACCATCGTGGCGAGCGTGAGTGGCACCGATGAAGCGGGCAACCCGTTCACGGCGACGACCGAAACCAGCGGAGACAACAAAGACGGTGGTTACGAGGTTGATACGGGTATCAGCAAACCGACCATCGATCTGGTTGCGTCGAGCGACAGCGGCAAAGAAGACGCTCACGGCAGCGACACAGACAACCTGACCAACGATACGACGCCAACCTTCACGTTCGGCAACATCGATGATGATGTTGAGAAAGTGGAAGTGTTCAACGGCACGACCTTGCTGGGTGAAGCGGTTAAAGTTGAGGGCGTGTGGACCTTCACGGCGACAGACGGTCAGCTGACAGAAGGTGCGAACAGCATCACGGTGAAAGCGACGGACGATGCGGGTAATAGCGACACATCAGACGCACTCGCAGTGACCATCGATACCGACGCGGCGGCGACCATCACAATCGATGATGATATCGCAGGCGACGACATCGTGAACGCAGCGGAAGCGGCTGGTGACGTGACCATTACGGGTACCGTGGGTGGCGACGCGAAAGAAGGTGATACGGTGACGTTGACGGTGAACGGCAACTCAACCGATTACACAGGCACGGTGAAAGCGGATGGCACTTACAGCATCAATGTACCGGGCAGCGAGTTAGTTGCGGATGCGGACAGCACCATCGTGGCGAGCGTGAGTGGCACCGATGAAGCGGGCAACCCGTTCACGGCGACGACCGAAACCAGCGGAGACAACAAAGACGGTGGTTACGAGGTTGATACGGGTATCAGCAAACCGACCATCGATCTGGTTGCGTCGAGCGACAGCGGCAAAGAAGACGCTCACGGCAGCGACACAGACAACCTGACCAACGATACGACGCCAACCTTCACGTTCGGCAACATCGATGATGATGTTGAGAAAGTGGAAGTGTTCAACGGCACGACCTTGCTGGGTGAAGCGGTTAAAGTTGAGGGCGTGTGGACCTTCACGGCGACAGACGGTCAGCTGACAGAAGGTGCGAACAGCATCACGGTGAAAGCGACGGACGATGCGGGTAATAGCGACACATCAGACGCACTCGCAGTGACCATCGATACCGACGCGGCGGCGACCATCACAATCGATGATGATATCGCAGGCGACGACATCGTGAACGCAGCGGAAGCGGCTGGTGACGTGACCATTACGGGTACCGTGGGTGGCGACGCGAAAGAAGGTGATACGGTGACGTTGACGGTGAACGGCAACTCAACCGATTACACAGGCACGGTGAAAGCGGATGGCACTTACAGCATCAATGTACCGGGCAGCGAGTTAGTTGCGGATGCGGACAGCACCATCGTGGCGAGCGTGAGTGGCACCGATGAAGCGGGCAACCCGTTCACGGCGACGACCGAAACCAGCGGAGACAACAAAGACGGTGGTTACGAGGTTGATACGGGTATCAGCAAACCGACCATCGATCTGGTTGCGTCGAGCGACAGCGGCAAAGAAGACGCTCACGGCAGCGACACAGACAACCTGACCAACGATACGACGCCAACCTTCACGTTCGGCAACATCGATGATGATGTTGAGAAAGTGGAAGTGTTCAACGGCACGACCTTGCTGGGTGAAGCGGTTAAAGTTGAGGGCGTGTGGACCTTCACGGCGACAGACGGTCAGCTGACAGAAGGTGCGAACAGCATCACGGTGAAAGCGACGGACGATGCGGGTAATAGCGCGACGTCGACCGAGCTTGAAGTCATCATCGATACCGAAGCGGGAGCTGGTATCGATATCGATCAAGTGACTGGTGATGGGATTGTTAATGCTGAAGAAGCGTCATCTGATCAAGAGATAACAGGTAAAGTTTCTGGTGATGCAAGTGAAGGGGATATTGTACTTATTTATTTGGGAGTTGGAGGTAGCAAAGTTCTTATTGGTTCGACAGAGGTTCTTGCCGACAATACCTTTAAGCTAGTAACTCATGGTTCGAATTTGGTCATGCCTAATCCTGCAGATCTTACTGCAACTGTGACTGGAAGTGATGATGCTGGTAACGATTTCGTTGCTTCAAATACAGAACGTTACTTTGTGTTTACTGAGACTCCAGAATCTCCTGTGATTACAAATATCTCAGATGATTCTGCAGCTAGTAATTATTCTGAAGTTACATTGGACGGTACGGGTGAGCCTGGCTCAACCATTTTATTATTCGATGAAGACAATAATCAGGTGAACGTTGCTCCGATTACAGTAGATAAGGATGGTAATTGGACTACCGATATATCAAACCTGGTATCTACATCTGTTAATGACAATGAGTTCTTTACTGCTAAGCAGGTCGACAATTATGGCAATACAAGCGAAGCGTCGAATACTGTTCATTATTACCATGGCGACGCTAATCTAGCTGTACAAGAGGCGACCGATGATTTCGTATTGCTTGGTGAAGGTAATGACCAATTCAATGCCACTGAAAATGACATTGACAATAGGTTAATAGTAGATGGCGGAGCCGGTACAGATACAGCTGTGTTTGATTTCTCTTTGGACTCTGCTTCAGTGACACTTAATGCAGATGGTTCAGTGTCAATCACCGAAAACAATGGTGATGTGAATACTTTCATTGAGTTTGAAAACTTTAACTTTACTGATGGCGGTAAAACTGTTGAAGAGCTATTTGCTCCTTCGGTCGTTATCGTAAAAGATGAAGACGATATTATTAACAGTGATAGATCTGTAGTTTCATACAATGTGTTATTGCCTGCTGGTGCCCTAGTCGGTGCTACCTTGACGGTTCAAGTCGAAGGGCAACAGATTGAGACTAAAGTTCTTACTCAAGCTGATATAAATTCTGGGTCTTTATCTTTTGATGTTGATATGGGTACGGTTGTAGACGGTGAACTGAATATTGTTGCTGAGTTAACATATCAAGATCAACCTGCAGGTACTCAGTTTATTGGGAGTGATGCGTTATCTACCAATATCGACCCTAGTGCTTCTAGCTTTAGTGTTGATTTAGGTACAGAGCAGTCAGCACAGTTCATGTTCGATTCTCACGTAAGTGATGCTGAGGATGATTTAAGCAGTACTGATAGTAAAGATGTTCAACTTTCGATTATTGTTCTTCCTGAGCTTGGTTCTTTATATGTGGTTGATGGTGATACTCGTACATTGGTTGATGAAAATACAGTTCTAACTGAAGACACCCAAATCGAATATGTACTTGATGAGACCATAAACTCAGACCTGTCTTTTGATGCGTCTGAAGATTTTAATAACATTAGTGGTTCAGAGACGACCTATACATTGGGCAGCGGTGTAATCATTTCTGGTGGTCGTTTCGATGGAGATAGACCGGATTCATCTAGCACATTAACACCTGAAACTTTGCATTATGATAATGTTGTTAATGAGTCAGGGTTAGGTGTAGGTGATAAAGAGCTTGACGTTTCAACTAAGGATTATATCTCTATAGACTTTACTAAGGTTGGTGATCCTAACGCCACTGAGGTAACAGTAACTGAGGTTAATATCGATTTTGGCAGTGTCTGGGCTCACTATGCCGACAACAATGATGCTGATGCTGAGATACAAGTTATCTTATTTAAAGATGGTGTTCAGGTAGGCAACGACCCTTACATCTTTGATGATGATACTAATTCTGCCGTTTATGATGGAAGTGGTGAATTCACTGCAAATATCCAGCTTGATGGTGGGTTTGATGAGATTCGTGTATATACAGTTAATGGGGACCAATCAAATGGTTCGAACTCTAATATCACATTGCAAGGTGTTGAAGTTGTAGATGCGATTGTTTCTGAAAAAATCACCTATGAAGCTACAGATAGTGACAAAGGAACCGATACTGGTGTTATAACCATTTCAACTTCAAGCACACAGGATTCAACAAATAAAGCACCAGTTTTGAATGACTCTCAGTTTGATGCTTCTAACGAAGATCAAGTGGTTAGTTTGTCTCTGGATAAGCTTAATATTACCGATGCTGATGGAGACCAGACATTTATTACAGATGTAAAGGTTGACCCATCTTATGGTTCGGTTCAGCTTGTAATAGATTCAGAAGGGGAAGTGACCTCAGCAGAGTTTACACCGGCTTCGGATAAACATTTTGATAGCGTACCGTTTACAGTTACTGTTTCAGATGGAGTCAAATCTACTGAAGGTACTGCAACACTTGCGGTAAATGCTGTAGCCGATAAACCTAATGTCACAGTAGTATTTGGGGATGCTTCAAATGTTGTAATTAGTGATGCACTGCATACTAAGCTCGTTAATGCTAACGCTAACACCAGTTTTACTGAGAGTGATTATGCTGAACTTGGTCATACTGTAATGAATCAATATGATCAAAAAACGGGAACTGTAGGAAATGATTTAATTGTTGGTTCTGATGTAAGCTCTGGTGATAGTTTGATTGGAGATGCTAATACAAACCCAGGAGGCACCGGTTCTGATATTTTCGTTGGACGTGATGGGGATGATCATATATCTGGCGGTACAGGTTCTTTGGATGCTGAAAGCGCTATTGATACAGCTGTTTATGAAGGTAACTTTTCTGAATACAATCTAACTTTTGTCGGTGATACGACGACGCTGCATGATTGGACAATCATTGATAATTTGAATCGCGACACACCGGAGTCGGGCAGTACTGGTGATAAACTGTATCAAATTGAACGTTTAATTTTTGCTGATGCCATTGTTGAACTGAATGAAGATGGAACATTCAATGTGCTTCAAGATGCTGGATTTACAGTTACAGCTTCTGTTGCTGATACGGACGGAAGTGAGTACCTAGATGAAGTTAGAATTTCCGGGTTACCAGATTCTGCAGAAATTGTTGATAAAGATACAGGTAATGTTATCGGGGGCTTCGTAACAGTAGGTAATGAATCTGTTTGGGTCATCGACATTGTAGGAGACACTACGCAACATATTAACTATGACAATCTTGCTGTAAGAGATAGTTCTGGTGAACAGTTAGATATTGATGTTGAAGTTGTTGCCGTTGATGTGAATGGTTCAACAGCAAGTACTAGTGTTAATGTTGCTGAAACTAACGATGTCATGGCAGATCAAGGTGGTAGTGTTCCAACAACGGTTATCTCACTGATTATTGACTCATCTGGTAGTATGGCAAGTACTCCTAGTGGCCTGAGTGACATGAGAATTGAATACGTGCTTCAAGCGTCAATTAATCTCTTGCAAAACGTCGATTCACAAGAAGGCAGTGAAAAAGTTTGGGTACAACTAATAGACTTTGATTCTGAAGCGACGAATACTGGTTGGAAAACCGTTACGGAAGCAATAGCTCTTTTGGAGACAGCACAAGAAAAAGTAGATGAAGACGATTATAACGGCATTTTTGATGCAGAAGGCTGGACTTATTATGAAGATGGAGTAGGAGCTGCAATAGATGGTTATAAGGTTTCTCCTGTGTCTGATTTGCCGTCTGGTCAAACTAATGACGTTGTGTACTTCTTGAGTGATGGTCAAAATAATGGTAGCTGGGATAGTGATACCAATAGCGATTGGGACAGCTTCATTGTTGATAAAGAGGTAACAGCTGTAGGTGTAGGTAGCTCGGGAAATGTTCCAGTAAGTGGCCTTACAGAAGTTGCAGGCGCTAATGGAAAAGTTGTCTACATACCAGACTCAACAATTACTACAGAATTACCTAAGCTGCGCCCTACAATCGGCATTGCAGGTTCTTTGTTACTCTCTTTATCTGGTTTAGATGCAGCAGCAGTAGTAATCGATGAGACTAAAGCTTCTGTAATTCAGAAAGTCGATACTGATGGTAATACCATCAACCTGCCAACAGGTTTAACATTTGCTAAAGATACTGTTGGAAATGAACTGGTTGTTGATATTGTCTACGGTGAATTCCGAATTGCACAAGATGGTTCGTATTATTTCCAACCATCAAGTGGCGTCACAGAAATTGAAACTGGTAAAGCGGTTGCGTTTGAAATCCTTGTAACTGTAGAAGACAGCCAAGGCGTTCAGTCACAACAACTCATTACTTTAAACATCAGTCCTAATGGAGAAGTCAACGCTGTTCCTACTTCATCATTTAATGCTTCTACAGGGGATGATCAGTTCCAAGGTACTGAACAAGATGACATTATCTTAGGTCATGCCGGTAATGATGTACTTCTAGGAGCCGCTGGTGACGATATTTTACTCGGTGGCGACGGTAGCGATATCTTAATCGGCGGTTTAGGTGATGACATTCTTACTGGTGGCGACGGTGATGATATCTTCAAGTGGGTTGATGAACCTTTGAACAACCATCAAGATGTGATTACTGATTTTGAAGTAGGTAGTGATCGAATTGATTTATCTGAATTATTACATGACGATAATACTATGGATGAAGTTCTAGGGCGCTTAACTGCAAGAATCAGTGATGATAGTCAGGACTTAGAAATTACAGTTACTAATGATCAAGGTTCGCAGACTATTGTTCTACAAGGTCAAGCGAGTAACTTGAGCGGGTTAGATACTGATAATTCAGGTACCTTTACAAGTGATGAACTTACTAATCTTGTGAACTCATTGATGACAAACTTACCAACATCATAAATAGATGATAAATAAAAAGGGCCGAAAGGCCCTTTTTTGTGTCTATTGAAAATGAGTCTGCGATATAAAAAGCGAAGTGGCTTACTGCCTTTCATTTGCTACAGTACTTTACAGGCGAAACCTTTTAAGTAGAAACCTTCAGGGTAGGCTGTATCTGTTAAGTGGTCTGCAGCTTGTTCAAAGCGTTCAACAAATTTCACGCTGCGCTCGGCATCTAATGCCGCATCTGCAATGATTTTTTGGAACAAATCTGCTCCCATCAAACCTGAACAAGAATATGTAAGTAGGGTTCCACCTGGTTTAAGGATTTGCATGGCAAGCATATTAATATCCTTATAGCCATTCGCGCCTGATGTCAGGTTGTTCTTACTTGAAACAAATTTTGGTGGATCCATGATAACTACGTCGAACTTAGTACCTTGGTCTCGGTACTCACGCAGTAACTTAAAAACGTCAGCATTCAAAAATACGGCACGTTTTTTTGAAATGTCGAACTTATTCAATTCGGCATTAAACTTAGCTGTGTCTAAAGCTGGTTGTGATACATCAGCGTTAATTACTCGTTTCGCTTCGCCCTTTAAAGCGTATAGACCAAAGCCGCCAGTGTAAGAAAAACAGTTTAGAACATCTTTGTCTTTTACATATTTCATTGCTTCTTTTCGGCTATCTCGTTGATCGAGGTAGAAGCCAGTTTTATGTCCGTCAACGATATCGACGCTGATTTTTACACCATTTTCTTCGATAACTACCGATTTAGGTGGCTCATCACCATGCAATACCCCAACAGTTTGTTCTAGGCCTTCTTTTTTACGAACCGCCACATCAGAGCGTTCATAAATATTGCAATCAGGGAAGCAATGAACAAGAGCTTCAACTAATACTGGTTTGTTAAACTCAGCACCAGCGCTTAATAATTGGCATACAAGGTAATTTTGATACTTATCAATAGTGATACCTGGTAAGCCATCTGACTCAGCAGCGATTAGGCGATAACCAGTTAGCCCGTCACGTTCAATAATGTCTTCACGAATGAGTTGCGCATTTTGGATTCGTTTAATGAAGAATGATTTATCAATTTCTTCTTTTTCAAAACTCCAAATACGAGCTCTGATCTGTGACGATGGAGAGTACGCTGCTTTAGCTAGCCATTTACCATTTTGTGCGAAAACATCAACAGTCTCTCCTGATTGAGGTTCTCCTTCTACTTTGTCGATACCACGTGAAAAAACCCATGGGTGTTTACGACGAAGTGATTTGTCACGGCCTTTAGCTAGATAAATTGCAGGAATCATAGTCTGATCTTTTAGTTGAATTTGGAGGGGCTGTATTGTCGGGTAAGAAGGTAGGAAAAGCAAATAAGAAAGGGCTGTATGAACAGCCCTTATAGAGTAAAACGGGACTAAGGAAGAAGGCTAGGCCTTTAATCCCGTTAATAAGCCTTCCATTGAGTCACTTTGTGAGCGAAGACGATCAACGTTGGAATTTGTTGTGCTGATCATTTCGCATACGTTATTAGATTGATTACGAATCTCTTCAACACTATGTGCAATGTTATCTGCAACAACGCCTTGTTCTTCAGCTGCTGTAGCAATTTGTGTACTACTATCAGAAATCGATTGGTTTTTCTCAGCTAACGAACCAATTTCAACATTTACCTCAGACATTAATGTTTGACCTTCATTTGCATTTGAAACGGTCACTTCCATTAACTTAGTAAGAGATTGGCTGTTACGTTGTAGCGCCTCAATCATGGTTTGAATTTCAACCGTTGCTTGTTGAGTTCTTCCTGCTAATGCACGGACTTCATCAGCAACTACAGCAAACCCACGACCTTGCTCACCAGCTCGCGCAGCTTCAATTGCAGCATTCAATGCCAATAAGTTAGTTTGCTCAGAAATAGCGTTGATAGTGGTAACCACTTCATCGATTTGAGCCGCATTCGCATCAAGCTCTTCCACCGCTTGAGAGGCTGATTGAATTTCAGTCGATAGGTTTGAAATGGAATTTAAAGTATTTGAAACCTTATGCTGACCACTTTGTGCGACGCTTTGAGCATCCATGGTCTGATTGCTTGATTCGTGTGCTAAATTCGCTACTTCGCGGATTGTTGAAGCCATTTCTTCCGTAGCACTTGCAAGTCCATTTAAATGTTCTTGTTGAGTATTAGATATAGCAGAGCTCTGTTGTGTGGACAGGTTTAAATCAGAACTGATCTGCTGCATAAGAGCGACAGATTCTTGGATTGATAGCACCATTTTTTGTTCGCGATCAGCAACTTTATCGATAGTAATTGCGATTTCACTAAATTCATCACGAACCGAAAAGTAATTCATCCTACTTGTTAAATCACCATTGGCTAGCGTATTTAAAGCCTTGTTCATTGAGAACATCGCTCCACCGATGAATGTCATTATGTAATAAACACCTAGTGCAATAAGAGAGAGTGTTACGGCAATAAGAGTAATTTGCGTCGTCGATAATGATGTCCATAAGTTTTGCTCATAATTGGCAACTAAACTAAATGCACCGTTCATTACTGATACTGAGCCTACACCATACCCAAATGTAATACTGTCTGAGTTACTGATTAAAGCGCCTACCTGGTCTTTTGATAATTGCCCAGCTTCAATAAGCCCTTTCATCAATAAAAGTTCATCCTGATATAAGTGTGCAAGTAATGAGTCAGCTGCGTTATCAAGAACTAAAGTTAATATGATGAGAGCAATTAAGGGAAGGATGAAGAGCAGGTAAAACTTTTCTTGGATCTTTAAGTGAATAAGGTACTTATCGATCCAGCGGAATGGTATTTCTTTCATAATTATTATTCTCATTTTTGTTCCACTTGTGAGAAGTGGATGAATAGATATTGAGAATTATATCACCCTTGTAAATTACGGAGCAATATTATGAATTCTATCCGTTCAAAAATTGTCGTTTCTGGCAGAGTTCAAGGCGTGGGTTTTCGATATCACACTCGTAGAATTGCTTTAAAGCTTGGGATTCGAGGTTATGCCAAGAACCTCATTAACGGGAGTGTTGAAACTTTAGCTATTGGGAGCCAAGAGAATATATCTGAATTACGTAACTGGGTGAGTATTGGACCTGAAAGGGCGGCTGTTGAAGCGGTTGATTTACTGGAAGAAAAGGAGTTAATTGAAGGTGGTGTTGTAAGAGGCTTTGAGTCATTTACGATACTGTAGCAACAGTATCGTACAGGTACTATTTAAATGAAGTACTTAATCTTACAAGCATTTTGCAGGCTTAGGTAGCCCCGCTAATTTAGTCGCTTGTTTGGCAGGACCCGTTTTAAACAACTTAAATAAATATTTGCTGTTCCCTTTTTCTGGACCATGAGCTTTTGCCATCGCTTTAACAAGCATACGAACCGCTGGTGAGGTATTGAATTCCTCGTAAAAACTTCGGACAAAATGGACCACTTCCAAATGAGCTTCAGTAAGTTCAATACCTTCATCTTTGGCAAGTATCTCAATCATGCCCGCTTCCCACTGCGTCGAGTCTAACAGGTAACCCTGAGCATCAGTTTTTATTTGTTTGCCGTTATATTCAAACATGTTTAATCCAGAATCAAATTAGCTATTTAAAGTAGGGTACATGGCCAAGATCACTTTTCTCAAGAGATATTGTATTTCTAGATACAAAAAAGCCCAAGAGGGAGGCTCTTGGGCTAGATTTATTTAGTAATGGATGTAACTAGTCGTCGCTATTCATGATGCCTAGAATGCTTAGTAGGCTGATGAAGATGTTGTAGATTGAAACGTACAGGCTAATCGTTGCTGAGATGTAGTTAGTCTCACCGCCACGAATGATGCTTTGCGTAGTTAGCAAAATTACACCAGTAGAGAACAGGATAAACATACCGCTCATCGCTAGTGAAAGTAGTGGCATCTGTAGGAAGATGTTAGCAACCATACCAACTAGTAGAACAACGAAACCAGCCATTAACATACCGTTTAGGAATGAAAGATCGCGTTTAGTCGTTAGTGCATAAGCAGACGCTGCCATGAAGGCTAGTGCAGTACCGCCAAGAGCGGTTAGGATGACATCACCCATACCAGCGCCAACATACATATTCAGGATCGGACCGATTGTGTAGCCAAGGAAGCCTGTAAATAGGAACGTAAATACAAGACCCATGCTGTTGTCGCGGTTCTTTTCTGTTAGGAAAAGTAAGCCGTAGAAACCCACAAGCATGATAATTAGACCTGGACGAGGAAGGTTCATCGCCATAGATACACCTGCCACAAGAGCAGACCAAAGTAACGTCATAGAAAGTAGAGCATAAGTATTACGCAGTACTTTATTGGTTTGCAAAGCGCTCTCTTGAGATGCTGTGCGTGAAAACATAGGGCTGTTCATAATCTTCCTCGTAAGGTGACTTCAATAGTTATTAGTACATTTATGGGGCTGAAAGTTCGAAAAATCAAGTCTTTCATTCCTTTTGTATATTTAAAATAATAATCAAAATAGTAGGTTAAGTGTTTCTCAATATGTAACAAAGTGTTGCTAGGGTTGATGTGCCACAAATGAAACGGTTAACAATGAATTATTTTGCAATTGATACATTAACAACAAAGAGGCGACCGAAGTCGCCTCTGTATTATCATGATTATATCACATTAGTGATGCAGGATTTGGCTCAAGAAGTTTTGAGTTCGATCTGATTGTGGGTTTTCAAAGAAGTCTACAGGGTTATTTTCTTCAATGATTTCACCGGCATCCATGAATATAACCCGATCAGCTACCTCTTTAGCGAATCCCATTTCATGAGTAACACAAAGCATAGTCATGCCTTCTTCTGCTAACTCCACCATAACATCAAGTACTTCACGAACCATCTCTGGGTCGAGTGCTGACGTTGGTTCATCAAACAACATTACCTGCGGGTTCATACATAGAGATCTTGCAATTGCTACACGTTGTTGCTGACCACCGGACAGTTGCCCCGGGAATTTATCTGCTTGCTCAGGGATTTTTACACGCTCAAGGTATTTCATTGCGATGGCTTCGGCTTCACCCTTTGGCATCTTCTTAACCCAAATTGGAGCGAGCGTACAGTTCTCTAAAACCGTTAGGTGAGGGAACAAGTTGAAATGTTGGAAGCACATTCCTACATCACGGCGAACTGCCTCAATGTTTTTTAGATCTTCTGTTAGCTCATTGCCTGAAACAAAAATGTGACCTTTTTGGTGTTCCTCTAGGCGGTTGATGCAACGAATCATCGTCGACTTACCAGAGCCAGAAGGACCACAGATTACAATTTTCTCGCCTTTCTTTACTTCTAAGTTGATATTTTTAAGTACGTGAAACTCTCCGTACCACTTGTTCATGTCTTTTAACTCGATCATAAGACCTTGTGAGTTGTTGTCTGATTGCTGCGTCATAATACGTCCTTGATCTTGTTAACTATCGTTTGTGACCGGTGTGAAGTCTATTTTCTAGCCATATCGAATATCTCGACATGCCGAAACAGAACACCCAGAACACTAACGCGACAAATACATAACTTTCTGTTGAATACCCAAGCCACTCTGGGTCGGTATTCGCTGCTTGACCAATACCCAGTACGTCAAACATACCGATAATTAAAACTAGACTTGTATCTTTGAACAGCCCGATGAAAGTATTCACAATTGATGGGATTGTGATTTTCAGAGCTTGTGGAAGGATGATTAGTCCTGTCTTTTTCCAGTAACTTAAGCCTAAAGCATCGGCAGCTTCATATTGACCTTTTGGAATGGCTTGAAGTCCACCTCTAATTACTTCCGCCATATACGCAGCACTAAATAGCACCACACCAATCAAAGCTCGGATTAGCTTATCTGTTTCTGTGCCTTCAGATAAAAATAGAGGCAACATAACCGAAGCCATGAATAGAACAGTAATAAGAGGTACACCACGCCATATTTCGATATACACGGTACACATACTGCGAATTATCGGCATTTCAGAGCGTCTACCTAGTGCTAAAGCAACACCAATAGGTAATGAAACAACAATCCCGACAAGCGCGATAATCAGTGTGACGAGTAAACCGCCCCATTTGTGAGTATCGACAACTTCAAGTCCAAAGACTCCGCCATAAAGTAAAGCTGCAATAATGAATGGGTAAATGTTTACAAAAAATAACCAGATCCAAATACGTTTAGGGGTTTTTTCGTAAGCAAGCAAAACCACGAATATCGCAAGAGTGATATAAAATAGACGAGGGCGCCAAAGTTCAGCTTCTGGGTAAAACCCATACATAAACTGATCCCAACGAACACTAATGAAAACCCAACAAGCGCCTTCACTTGTACAAGCATCACGAGTTGTGCCTATCCAATCTGCGCTAATAATTGCCCAATCAGCAACCGACCACAAAAGTGACAGTGCAAAGTAAGCAAGAACGACAGTAACAACACTGTTTACTGGACCATTAAAAAGATTCTTTCTTAACCAACCGACTGGGCCGACAGTATTTCCTGGTGGCGGAAGGTCTGGTTGAAATTGATGTATGCTCATCTTATCTCTCCACCAACGCAACTTTGCGGTTGTATATATTCATAAGGGCAGACGTTAATAGGCTTAATGTTAGATAAACACCCATAGTCATTGCGATCACTTCTATAGCTTGACCAGTTTGGTTTAGTGTTGTGCCTGCAAAAACAGAGACAAGATCTGGGTAACCAATAGCCATAGCAAGCGATGAGTTTTTAGTTAGGTTTAAATATTGACTGGTCAAAGGAGGAATAATGATTCTTAACGCTTGCGGGATAATAACAAGTTTAAGCGTACGAGATCTTGGGATGCCAAGAGACATAGCGGCTTCTGTTTGACCATGACTTACTGCGTTAATACCCGAGCGAACAATTTCAGCAATGAAAGAGGCTGTGTATATGCTCAATGCAAGCATCAGTGCTGCAAGCTCTGGGATAATGCTTATCCCGCCTTTAAAGTTGAATCCTTTAAGTTCTGGGTAATCAGCTGAAATTGGCATACCCATGATAAAGTACATGACCAAAGGTAAACCGATAATGAGAGCAGCTGCAATGCGACCCATAGGGGTTTGCTGTCCTGTAAGTTTTTGTTTGTTATTTGCCCATATGTTGATGAAGATCGTAGCAATAATGCCTGCAATAAACGCCGCAATAACAATGTTACTCCCTGATTCCAGTACTGGACCTGGGAAGTACAATCCACGAACATTCAAAAAGATAGCTTCGCCCAAACTCATACTATTTCGTGCAGATGGTAGTGCTTGTAACACAGCAAAATACCAAAAGAATATTTGTAGTAGTAGAGGGATATTTCGGAAAATTTCTATATAGACTGCTGCAAAACGGCTGACGAGCCAGTTAGATGAAAGTCTTGCGATACCCATACTAAAGCCGATCACTGTTGCCAGGATGATACCTAGAACTGAAACCAGTGCAGTATTAAGTAAGCCGACTAAGAAGGTTCTTCCGTAAGAGAAAGTTTCATCGTACTCAACAAGGGTTAAGCCGATACCAAAACCAGCTTCTTGGGATAAAAAATCAAAACCAGTGGCAATACCACGGGCATCTAAGTTTGTTAAAGCGTTATTTACAATTGTATAAATGAACGCTACGAGAGCGCCTACCGCAATTATTTGAAAGACAACAGAGCGGAAAGTAGGGTTGTAAAGAAGGTTGGCGCTTTTAGGTTTAGGCTTTGCCTGGGATGGGGTGAGAGTTTCGTTAGGTTTCATACTGCTATAACCTCAAATCCATTTAATAAAGAGGGCGGAAATTCCCGCCCTAATTGATACTTTCTATTTTATTAACGGATAGGTGGAGCGTACATAAAGCCGCCCGCATTCCAAAGTGCATTCACACCACGAGAAATCGCTAGTGGTGAACCAGTACCAACAGTACGCTCAAAACTTTCGCCGTAGTTACCTACTTGTTTGATTACTTGGTAACCCCAATCATCACTGATACCTAGAGCTTTACCTTTAGGACCATCTACGCCAAGAATACGCTTGATGTTTGGATCTTTAGATTTAAGCATTTGGTCTACGTTTTTAGAGCTAATGCCATATTCTTCAGCATTAATCATCGCTGAAAGTGTCCATTTAGCAACATTGAACCATTTGTCGTCATCTTGACGAACAACTGGGCCAAGTGGTTCTTTAGAAATGATTTCTGGTAGAACTTGTGCAGAAGATGGATCTTTTAGGTTCAGTCTAAGGGCATATAGACCAGATTGGTCTGTTGTTAGGACATCACAACGTCCAGCATCAAAACCTTTAGATGTTTGTGCTGCTGTATCAAATACTACTGGTTTGTATGACATACCATTATTACGGAAGTAATCGGCTAGGTTTAGCTCTGTAGTAGTACCTGATTGTACACAAACAGATGCGCCATCAAGTTGTTTAGCACTTGTTAGACCTAGATCTTTCTTAACCATGAAGCCTTGACCATCGTAGTAGTTCACACCTACGAAATTTAGACCAAGTGCTGTGTCACGGTGCAGAGTCCAAGTTGTGTTACGAGAAAGAACATCAATTTCACCAGATTGAAGCGCAGTGAATCGTTCTTTTGCTGTTAATGGTACATACTTAACTTTTGATTTATCACCAAGTACTGCAGCAGCAAGAGCTTGACAATATTCAACATCGATTCCTTCCCACTCACCTTTTGAGTTAGGGTTAGAAAACCCTGGAAGCCCCGTACTTACACCACAAGTTAATACGCCTTGTGAAGTTACTTTGTCCAGAGTGCTTTCTGCCGCTGACGCAGATGTTGCCATCATTGCTGTTGAAGCAGCTACTACTGAAGCAAGAAGTGTGAGTTTATTTGTCATTTGTATCCTTCCTGTATATTCCATGTAAAATCAAATATGCCTGAGCAAGTGTGCGAATAAAATTCTGTGTACGTGTTACTGTCGCGTTTACTTTTTGTCGTTGTTTTTAAATCACCGTTTGCATTTTGCAAATCCATAAGTTCGGTTTTTAAACAACTGTTTATAAGATTAGGAAAGGATTCGTAGTTTCACAAATGTATAATTTAAAAAGAATTTTGAGTGAAATCACAAATCCGAACACATTTAGAATGACCAAATGTTACGTGAATGTAAATAGTGCAACATCTCACACACTTGGTGCAACGAGATTTAGGGTTTGATATTCTCAAACGACTAGATATATATTCCAAATTAATGTCTATTTGCTGAAATAATGAACTCAACAAATAGTGAAATTTGGTGATTAATTATTTTTAAACAGATCAGTTAACTGTGAATATGCTCCAAATTTGGTAGCATGATTGAATAGTTATATAAATGAACTCAAGGAAGAATATGCGTTATTTCCCAATGTTTTTAGATGTAGAAAATAAGCCAATCTTAGTAGTAGGCGGTGGAGAAGTTGCTTGCCGTAAAGTAGATAGTTTATTGCGTGCTGGAGGGGAAGTTACGCTAGTTTCACCTAAGGTAGAGCCTTATTTAAAGAATTTAATAGATGAAGGCAAAATTCATTGGATTCAAAATTTTTATTCTTCGAATATTATTTCAAAACAATACCTACAAGTTTGGGCGACAACTGATAATCCTAACCTAAACCATCAAGTACATAATGATGCAAAAAAGCTTGGTATTTTAGTCAATGTGGTTGATGACCTTCCATATTGTGATTTCATCACTCCGTCGATGATAAATCGCGGAAGAATCCAAATTGCTATCTCTAGTGGTGGTGCATCTCCTGTTTTAGTTCGAAACATTAGAGAAAAACTCGAAACCGTATTACCTCAAAACCTCGGTTTAGTAGCGGACTTTGGTGCATCAAAACGCAATTCAATTAAAGAGTCATTTCCTACAGTCGATGAAAGAAGAAAGTTCTGGGAGCGTTTTCTATCTTCGAGCTTTATAGAGCAAGTTTCAAACCGAGAGCAACTAGAAGCCTATTATCAAAAATCGTTGGTTGAAAATTTAGAGAGTGAAGGGCGAGTAACTTGGGTTGAGTTTGAAGATGACGTTGAACTGCTTTCTATGAAGGCGCTGCGCTTAATGCAAGAATCGGAACTTGTGCTGTACCCGAAAGCTTGTCCTTTTGAGTTTGTTGACTTATGCAGGCGTGATGCTGAAAGAGATAGCTTCGATGGAAGTGGCGAGCTTTCAACAAAGCTTGAAAATGCGAGAGCTGAGAACCTGAGGGTGTGTGTATTTATTCCACCAGCAAGCGTTGAGTACAACCTACTTGTTGGTCAGGATTTAAAGCTGTCTACTGCGAAAGTGATGTAATCCTTACTAGGATTAAGATGACTACAAAAAAGCCTCTGTATAAAACAGAGGCTTTTTAATCTGTACTAATTAGCTTGCACTTATTTCCTTTAATACTAGATAAAGGCAAATAGGGCTAATTAGTCACGGAAATTATCAAACTGGAATGGTTGACCAAGTTCACCGTTACGAACTAGGCTCATCACTGCTTGTAGGTCATCGCGCTTTTTACCAGTAACGCGAACTTTCTCGCCTTGAATTGAAGCTTGAACTTTGACTTTGTTATCTTTAATCAGTTTAACTATTTTCTTAGCAACGTCAGTTTCAATACCTTGCTTGAAGATAACAGTTTGGAACCATGTGCGACCCGTTTGGTCGGCTTTTTTGGCTTCCATTGCGTTAGGATCTACATTGCGCTTCGTTAAGTTACTGCGCAGAATGTCACGCATTTGCTTAAGTTGAAAATCATCTTGAGCGCTTAGTTTTACTGACTCATCTTTGTAGTCGAAGCTTGCTTCTACGCCACGAAAATCAAAACGAGTTGATAGTTCACGGTTAGCGTTATCTACAGCATTACGCAGCTCTACTGCTTCTACTTCAGAAATAATATCAAATGATGGCATGTCGACGTTCCTAATTAGTTTCGTTCTTTAATTGCATTAGCAAGCATATCTAGCATGGTGACGGTGTCACTCCAGCTTAGGCATGGGTCAGTGATTGACTTACCATATTCTAGGTTGGTGATGTCAGTCATCGGCTGGTTGCCTTCTTCAATAAAGCTTTCCGCCATAATACCTGCAACTTGGTTTTTACCAGATTTGATTTGGTTGCAGATATCTTCAGCAACTTCTAACTGCTTACGATGCTGCTTTTGGCAGTTTGCATGGCTGAAATCGACGATTAGACGCTGAGGTAAGTTGAATTGCTCTAGTTGAGTGCAAGCTTCAGCAACTGATTCGCTATCGAAGTTTGTGCCTTTGTCGCCACCACGTAAAATGATATGCCCATGAGGATTACCAGCAGTGCGGTACACCGTCATGCGACCATTTTTATCTGGAGAGTAAAAATAGTGAGAAGCTTGAGCAGCACGAATAGCATCAATAGCAATCTTCACATTGCCATTAGTCGCGTTTTTGAAACCAACAGGGCATGAAAGAGCTGAAGCCATTTCTCTGTGAATTTGTGACTCTGTAGTGCGTGCACCGATAGCGCCCCAAGTGATCAAGTCAGCGATGTATTGACCTGTGATCATGTCTAAGAACTCAGTAGCTGTCGCTAAACCAAGCTTGTTAATATCAAGCAATAATTTACGAGCCTTGTTTAGTCCTGTTTCTAAGGCATACGACCCGTCTAGGTTCGGATCTGTAATCAAACCTTTCCAGCCAACGACAGTACGAGGCTTTTCAAAGTATGTTCTCATTACTACGAAAAGTTCGTCTTTATATTGTTCTTGAATTTGACTTAGGCGCTGCGCGTAGTCTAGAGCTGCATCTGTATCATGAACTGAACATGGACCAACAATAACAAGTAAACGATTGTCGCGACCAGTTAGGATGTCTTCAATTTGACGACGTGACTGTGCAATACGCTCAGCCACATCATCTGTAATAGGGTGTGCATTGCCTAATTCGGCAGGAGTTGGCATTGGCCCCAGTGCTTGGGTTCTCAACTCATCAGTTTTTAATGGCATGTGATAACTTTATTATTCTATTGCGAAGCGGTTAAGATAACGGAATTGACCCTAGGAATAAACTCCCTTGCGTCAAACTTATCTCTCATATTTCCAATATTACGTGTTTTATCATTGCCAAGGTCTTAAACAGTCTATTTTTGCTTGTATTAACAAGCAGCTATCGGTATTTTCAATTCAATACAAATATAACAATGCTGGAGCAGTCATGACTCAAGGAAACCCAAGAGAGTTACACCCTGAATTAACTTTAGGTGATGTATTGCCTTCTTATAATGAGAGTAATGGTTCGGAACATTTATACGTTTCATTATCTGAATTGCTTATGGAGCGCGTTTTTTATCATCCGAGTATCGAAAATCATCTAAGTGCTTTATCTGACTTAGAAAAAACATCGCTAGGTGCCATTGTTGGTGAACAAGCCGTTTCAGAACATTTTGTCCAAACTCTAGTTTCAGCTATCTCTGCCGCTGTTCAGCCTTCTCATAAATCAATTCGCGTCGCATTGAGCGGCGCTGACAGTTATGCGCTTAACTCACTTCTCGGCGGCAAGAATGAGATAGAAGAAGTTAACCCGGCACTTGGTGTGAGAGGGGTTGCTCGATACGCGACTGATGCTTATAGTCATGCATTTTCGCTAGAATGTATGGTAATCAAAACGTTAAGAGAGCAAGGCTTCAATATTGAGATTGTTGTGCCCTTCGTTCGCTCGTTAAGTGACGCTGCTAAAATTATCGATTTACTTGCAGAGCAAGGCTTGCCTAGAGGTCTAAACGGGCTCAAAGTTTTATTCTCATGTGATGTCCCATCAGCTGTTCTACTTAGTGAACGTTTACTGCATTACTTTGATGGTGTAGTGGTCAATGTTGATAACTTAACGCAATTTACATTGGGCGTAGATAAACAGAATGAAGCTCAGCAACATGCATTTGACCCACAGAATGAGTCTGTAATTACTTTAATTGATATGATTGTGAAATCGTCTTTACAAGCGAAAAAGCCAGTATTATTGGTTACTCAAGGGCTTGTGGATTATCCGAAACTTCAAGGTTACATTGCTGACTTAGAAGGTGTTGATGCTGTTATTACAGCATAATGTTACTTCTCTTCAAGTGACTAAGTACTAGTTATCAAAAGCGAGTATTTAAATACTAGTACACGTTACTCCGTAAATTGATGAAAGGCATTGCTTCTTATAGCAATGCCTTTTTTGTTACTTCTCGCCAGCTATATCATCAACGAGTCAGTACATTTCTTTAAACTTTGTTTTAACTGCACTTTTTTGTAACAAAATTTTGACATTTAAATGGAATGAATATTAACTGGTCGGACAACTATAAAATAGGCTGATTAATATGCTCTCTTCACTTCAAAAAGCAAACCTGTATCTGAACATGTTTGGCTTCTTCCAAGTTCCGTTTATTTGGCTTGCTAGACCTAAGCTAATTAAGCTTAATCAACAACTAGTTGAAGTTAAAATTCCATTAAAGCGAAGAACTAAGAATCATCTAAATAGCATGTATTTTGGTGTTCTTGCTGTTGGGGCAGATGTTGCGGGTGGTTTCCTAGCAATGAGTAAAGCTCAAGATCAAGGCGCGAAAATATCACTGGCTTTTAAAGGGGTGACAGGAGAGTTCTTGAAACGACCTGAAGCGGATGTTCATTTTACTTGTACCGATGGTGAGTTGATTGATGCGATGCTAGAGGAAACAATGGAAACTGGTGAAAGAATTAATCAAACAGTTACGATCTTAGCAACATGCCCAACATTGAGTAATGACGAAGTGATGGCAAAATTCACCTTAACACTCTCAATTAAGAAAATACCGAAGCAATAATGAGAGAGTCAATTTGTGTTTGTACTGAGAGGTAGGCTCTTTGATGTCAAAAAGCCCATCTAGGTAAAATGGGCTCTTGTTATTGAAAGTGTAAATTACCGGTTAAGCATCTTGCTTAATTTCTTCGATATCGACAATCTTTGAACGGTTCATGACAATTTTCCAACGATAATAAGTTGGCTCTGCATCATGGTTATTTTCTTTAATAATCAAGTTTAATAGGTGGCGTTTTTCAACAGACTCTCTGCTAACTTGCCCCTCATTCAGCCTATAGATCTTATTGGAGCCTTTATCCATTAATCGAGTTAAAGCTCGAAGGCTAATGGATACAGATTCGCGTGTTTCTTCGTAGCCACTCATAAACAGTGATGTAGACATGTGGGTTTGAGAGCGATAATGCAAAATTTGCTCTTCCCGTTGAACCACTCGCTTTTTACGGATGGATTGAATCTTATCCGCTAACTTTGAGAAGGCAGTGTAGTCCAGCCATTCCAATTTTTGCCCAACTGATTTGTTAGTTGTTGGGTCGTAGTAGCGGCGCTTCCACTTAGGTTTTCCTTTACGGATCCAACGCCATAGAATATCTCTTAAATCGTCTTTAAATATCTCTCGTAGCGCATAAATAAACGACATAGAAACGATGAAAGATGCGGTGATCTCTCCAAGAAAGTCTCGAGCTAATATGACTGTAGTGGTAACAAAGACCATCACCAACCCAGTTGCTATCCCTTTTACTGCTCGTTTGACATTGTTACCCATAGAGGTTGTCTTTTCTTTTAAGACAATCGGGTGTTCAATCAAACGTCTTAAAAGGCGCATCTTATTACTTAAGCGCGTGACATCTTCACGAACTTGAGTCGAGTTATATCGATTTAATCGGCGGTGAGCGGTTTCTTTTTCACAAAGTGCAACTAAACGCTCTTTTATAGTGGAGTATTCATTGTCTCTTGGCATATGAGCAATAAGAGATAAAAACTTCTGTTCTGTGTACCAAGAAAGGTAGTTATCAATATTGGCATAGTAGCGCTTGAGGTTTTCTTCGTAAGGGATACTTCGTCTTAGTTTCTTGAGAATATCTAAAGCAAGTTCAATGACTTCATCGACCTCATCAGCTGTTACGCTGTCACCAGGTGCTTTATTTAAACTGTTAACCGCGGTATCAAGAGCGATAACGTATTGGTATGCGAATAAACTTAGACTTACTCGATATTGGGTAATTGATAACCTGCCACGTTTGGCCAAGCGACTGTGAACCAAAGGTAATAGTGTTTTATCACTATAATACGCGCGTTTTTGAGTAATCGAACTGTAGTAAAAAGCACTTTCAGAGAGGACTTCAGGAGTAAGACCGAGTTCGCCGGGAATAAAAAGATATACATCCATGTCCAACGTTTTTGTTTTCGCCATTGCATGGTTTATTTTGAGTGTAATTGCATCTTGTTTATCTACGGTGATCAACGAGGGCTCCTAGAGTTGAAAAATATTAATGAAACTAGCGAAAGCATAACAGAGATCACGTATAATCTCTGGCAAATTTAAAGTAGAGACAATTTTGATGATTAATGTTGGTCAAGTAAACAACTTAGAAGTAGTAAAACAAGCTGATTTCGGTGTATTCCTTAATGCTGGTGACTACGGAACCGTGTTATTACCGAAAAAATTTACTCCTGAAGGTGTTGAAATTGGTCATAAGTTAGATGTCTTCTTATACATCGACTCAGATAATCAAATTGCAGCGACAACAGAAAAACCTATCGCACAAGTAGGTGAATTTGGATTAATGACTGTTGAAGGTGTTAATAGCATTGGCGCTTTCATGAGTTGGGGCGTAAAAAGTAAAGATTTGTTAGTTCCATTTAGCGAACAACGCGGTCGTTTGAATGAAGGTCAATCTATCCTAGTATACGTGTACATTGATAAGGCATCGAGCCGTATTGTTGGTACAACAAAATTCAATAAATGGCTTGATAATACTCCAGCCGAATACAAGACTAACGAACAGGTGGATTTGATCATTGCGGAGCGTAGTCAATTAGGCTACAAAGCGATTGTGAACGGTGAACACTGGGGTATGATTTTCCCTTCTGAAGTCATTGGAAAGCTATTTATTGGTAAAGCTCTAAAAGGCTACATTAAGAACGTACGCGAAGATGGCAAAATTGATTTATCACTTCAAAAAATTGGCGTAGGTAAAATGGACGACCTAAGCGCAAAAGTAATGGACTTACTTGAAAAGAAAGAGGGCTTTTTACCTCTAAACGATAAATCATCACCTGATGCAATCTTTGCCGCATTTAGAACAAGTAAAGGTACGTTTAAGAAAACAATCGGTGGTTTATATAAAGCAGGTAAAATCACTATCGATTCTGAAGGTATCCGTTTAGCTAAAGAAGCTTAATTTTTAAAATTCAAAGATTTAAGCCCCAATCAATACGCTTATTGATTGGGGCTTTTTTATGTTTATCAGAAGCTATA
This sequence comes from Vibrio gallaecicus, assembly GCF_024347495.1. Lineage (NCBI taxonomy): Bacteria > Pseudomonadati > Pseudomonadota > Gammaproteobacteria > Vibrionales > Vibrionaceae > Vibrio > Vibrio gallaecicus. The sequence continues at coordinate 1,607,930 of NZ_AP025490.1, forward strand.
TGAGTCATAGAGCTCTCTGAATGAAATTTCTGAACTGAATATTTAGAATAAGTTCTTATCTTTTACTAGTTCACGAGGCAGACCATTCTTAATTCGGTTTCCTACCCACTTACCTAATCCAATAATTGCTCCATCAAATTCTACGAGTACTTCACCTTTGCCTGGTATTGATTCAGGGCGAACATCTCTTCCCATAAACCATTCTCTGGCATCTTCAATGCACAGTTTGATGATATTAGACTCGTTGCCTGTAGCCAGCGTGGTTGCTACTTGGTGTTGCCAGCGATAACCTTTTTTATGAGTCTCGGCAATTTTAATTCCCATACGGGAAAAGCGAAACTCACCAATCATTGGTTCTAATGCAGCAGGGAATAACCAAACATCTTTATCACGTATCCATACCTGAGAGTCTGAAGGCAAGGTGACATCTAGTGCTTCTAACAGGAGGCTAGACACTTCATCTTGAATTTTTGATGGTGCTTTCGAAAATGGAAATTTTCCCATTCTTTTCTTAACTTTTGGCGGAGTGACAGATGCTAGCTTTCGAATCCTAGCAACAAAGAAACCTTCACAGTCATAAACTTGCGGGAATATGTGTAAGAAGCCTTCTTCAGTTGTTGCTGCTTGAGCATTTTCAAATAAAGTATCTAAGGTTTCAAACTCAACGGCATCGCCAAATGTTTCTTTTAGATGATGACAAACTTGCTGGTTTTCTTCTGTGCTTAATGTGCAGGTTGAGTAAACTAGAACCCCATTAGTTTTTAATGCATGAAAAGCACTTTCAATCAGATCTTTTTGTGTTTCAGCAATGTCTAAAACTGACTGATGGCTCCAGTTTTTCATCGCATCAGCATCTTTACGAATTGTACCTTCTCCTGAACAAGGAGCATCAAGTAATACCGCATCAAATTGCTCTGGTAACCAACCGCCAAATACTCGTCCATCGAAATTACTTAATGCCGCATTTCTTACACCGCATCGTTCAATGTTCGCATGGAGTACTTTTACACGACTTGCTGCATATTCGTTAGCAACAAGTACGCCTTCGTTATTCATCAGAGAGGCAATCTGCGTGGTTTTAGACCCTGGGGCAGCTGCGGTATCCAAAACAGCTTGATACTTTTCATTGTTTTGGAAGAGTGCAGAAACAGGCATCATAGAACTGGCTTCTTGAATGTAGAATAAACCAGACATGTGTTCAGCCGTGTTTCCCAATGGAATTTCACTTTCGTCTGCTGTTATCCAAAATCCAGTGTTGCACCAAGGCACAGGTTCTAATTCCCAGCCCTTAGCTTCAGCACGTTTTAAAAAGTCAGTAACGCTAATTTTTAGAGTATTGACGCGTATACTTTTACGAAGAGGCTTTTGGCATGCGGAAATAAAAGAAGCCATATCTAAGTGGCTAGGCATGATCTCTTCAATATTTTTTAAGAATTCTTCGGGGATATAAATATTAGCGTGCAAATGAAAATCTCGATAAAAGCGATAATGTGGGAAGTGTAATCGAAAATGGAGGTAGGCTAAACAATAAAAATGCAGCACTAAGGCTGCATTTATAATTACTGTTGATTTCGACTTGTTAAGTCTATTCTGACAATCTTTTGGTAAAGGTGGACTAGAAACTTGGCTAAACCTAAACCTAAACCTAAACCTAAACCTAAACCTTATGGCTTAGGGATGGCTGTGCGCCATTCTTTCCATCCATCTTCGGCAGTAGGATATAAATAGAATGATTGACCTTCTTCTGCTGTTGCCTGTAATTGCTTACCTTCAGGGGTTGAGAAAGTAATTCCACCACGAATTAAGCTATCTACTGTTCCTGACTTAATATTTGCGCCGGACAAACCAATAGAGACATCCACACCAGAAGTGTTCCAAAATACGCTGTTGCTTCTTATTAAGTAGGTGTATTCAGGTAGGACTTCAATCGTTGAAATAATGCGGTCAGCAAATTGTCCAAGTTTTACATCGGTTACTGAGCCTATTTCCATTTCACGGAATAATACTGGAGTTCCAACTTTCACAGAGCCTCGGGTTTCACTTTGAAGAATGAAGGTTTTGCCTTCGACCTTATTCGGAGAGCTTGAAAGCGTGAAAGAGAGTTGTGGTTGACCTTTCCCCGGCTCAACGTTGATGTACTTAGATAATAAAGCCGATACATTTTTTATTCCATCCAAACCAATTTCCGCTTCAGCGACCCAAAAGTGGCTATCATTGACTGCAATTCTATCCACGTATTCAGGTAGTACTCTTGCTGTTACTTCTATGCCGCGTTTTTTGAAGTTTGGAACAACTAGTGTCACTTCGCCAACTGTAACGCCTTGGAATTTAATTGGTGTACCTTTACTGACTTCTTGAGCGCCAGAAGATGTCAGCTGGATAGCTCTACCAAATTTACGGGCGGTCTTTGAATCAGAATAAAGCTTCCATTGTTTACCGATCTTATTATCAATGCCAGGTAGAGAATCAAACGCTATTCCACCTTGAACTAATGTTTTTAGAGGATCTGCTTTAATACTGATACCTGATAAAGACGCATCAACTTCCACACCTGAACGATTCCAAAATACAGTTTGGTTGGTCACGAGGTGCTTGTATCGGTTTTCAATAGTCGCTTTAATTTTCACACCACCGTCAGTTAGGTAAAAATCAGAAATGCTGCCTACTTGTAGGTTGCGATAGAGAAGGGGACTTCCTTTAGAAATAGGAGGCAACTCACTGGCAAAAAGCGATAAAGTCTGAGAGCCCGATTGGTTATATTTTGCCAGTTCAGCTAGCGACTGGCTTTTAAATAATTGATAGTCAGGGCGTGCTCTTTCAGCGCCTTCACTCACAAAACTAATAGAGCCTGTTAATAACTGTTTCGCAGGTGGGACTGTCACACTAAGTCCTGATTCTGTGAGTTCAGCAGTCGCGCTGCCGGTCACATAAAAGCGGTTATTACTTTTGATAAGGTGAGCATACTGGTTATCAATAAGTGCATCCATGTAGACTTCATGTTTAGCATTATCTTTGCCAACGTTTTCTATCAAGCCAACTTCGATAATCGAGCCAACGGCAATCCCTTTATAAAGGAGGTTTGTGCCTACATCTAATCCAAAAGAGTTATTAGATTTTAAACGAATCGCAATGGATTTCTCTTGTTGCTGATTGTATTCATGCTTGCGAATAGCGTGAAAACTGCGGGCTTTACTTCCTTCTCCTGGCACGAGAGTTAAGAAATTACCGGTGACAAGGTTAGCAATGTTTTCCACACCAGTTAGGGATACTTTTGCTTCTTCCAATATGAATTTACTGCCTGTATTGAGAAAATCACTGAAAGCCGGCTGAATAGCAGCGGAGGCGATCACTTCTTCACGACCTTCGCTTAAAGATAAGTCAGTGACTTGTCCGATCTCAATTCCTCGATACATAATAGGAGCGCCTGTTGAACTGATTTTATTGTCATCAGGAACGGATATTTTGACCGCTATACCACGGCCAGCCGTTTTCAAATCTTGATAGAGTTTGAATTTGGTGTTCATTTCAACTGCCTCTCCACCGCCAGGAGAGTCGACAGCAATAGAACCGCCAAGAAGGGCACTTAGGCTTTCCATCCTAACGTCAACACCAGAAAACCCAATACTTGCACCTAAGCCACTGACATTCCAAAAACGGCTTTCGTCTGTAATGATATGGCTATATTCGTCATGAATTGCTGCTTTGATTGTTACAGATTTAGAATTGTCATTGAGCTTGTAGCTGTATACCTCACCGATAGGGATTTTTTTATAAACAATCTGAGAACCAACAGAAATACCGCCTAAATCTTTTGCGGTGAGCATAATATTTAAGCCGTCAGATGCGAGTAAATCAGAGGGGGCACTATCTAAAGCGTTAAATACTGTTTCAGGTTCACTAGACGTTTCGCTAGGGTGGATCGCAATGTAGTTACCAGAGACCAAAGCATCTAGCCCGGAAATTCCAGATAAACTTGCTGTTGGTTTCACTAGCCAGAAGCGAGTTTCTTTTGAAAGAAGTTTTTTTGCTTCAGGGTAGATATCCGCATCCACATAAATATTAGAAAGGTCTTCAGATAGGGTAATATCTCGAACCATACCGACCTCTAAACCTTGATAGCGGATTGTTGTGCGACCTGCGATCAACCCTGCCGCGTCCGAGAAGTAAATTTGAACGCGTTGACCAGCATCGTGTATCGACTTCATGACAAGCCAACCAGCAAGCAACATAGTAAGAATTGGCAATATCCAAAGTGGAGATATGCCTTTGTTCTTTTTAACTTCTGGCGAATAAGAAGTTTGTGATTGGTTGTTATTATTCATTCACTGACTCATCTTTAGAGGTGTAGTTATCCCAAATTAATCTAGGATCAAGGCTTTCAACAGCAAGCATGGTAAGGATGACGACAATACCAAATGCAACGGCACCAAAGCCCGGTGTAAAGTTCAAAATTTGTCCACGGTCAACTAATGTCATCATTATCGAAATAACGAATAAATCCATCACAGACCATTTTCCAACCCATTTAACAACGAAGTAAACAATCATCCTCTGCTTATGGAAGACGGAACGTTTAAATTGGATGCACAGCAAGATGTAAGCAAGCCCTAAAATTTTCGCAACAGGTACAACAATACTAGCGACGAAAATAATAATGGCGATGCCATACATTTCACTTTTGATTAATGACGCTACACCAGAAAATATGGTGTCTTCTAAGCGCTGACCATTTGTTATCAGTATAGAAATCGGAATGACGTTCGCAGGTATTATCGCAACCGATGCCGCTATAAGCAGTGCCCACGTTTTTTGAATCGAATTGGGTTTTCTGTGGTGAAGCTTTTGATGACAACGCACGCAAGCTCCGTTTTCAGGCTGTGAAAGGTGGCAATTGTGGCAATGCACGGTTTTATTCTCGAAATCATATTGAGACTCTTGGGTCCACGACTCCCAGTAACGCCTTACACTGATTCGAGTGATCAACAACACGCAAAACAATTGTAAAAGTAGCAATCCAACTAAACCTACACCAATAAAAATATCGGAATAATCTTGCAGCTTAAAACATGAGATCGCGACACTCACTAAAAATACATCGAGCATCATCCAGTGCTTTAAAGTCTGAATAGTCTTTAGAGATAACTTAAGAGGTATAAACCATCTGAAATGCAGGGAAGCGTGAGCCACTAAAACTGAAAAGCAGACTAGAAACGGGGCGATCGAACTGCAGAATAGGATTAAAAGGGCGAGCAGAGGGAAGCCTTCGCCCATTAATGTCACCATACCTGAAGGTAACGTTGCAGGGATCATCACCCCTATAAGACGAATACTAATAAAATCAAAAAAATGAGAGGGTATAAATAGCAATAAGCATGTTACTGCTAAAGCTAGGTTTCCGGATAAACTAGGGCTCCCGCCTCTATAAAGTTGTGTACTACATCTCGGGCAGTAAGCTGTTTTACCAGAAGGAACAGAGACGCGCTCTACAGGTAGTTCGCAACCCTGACAAAGACGGACATTGGTTGTATCACATTGATGCTTGGTTGAGACGGTCATGCAGCCTTCCTGATAGGTGAGAAGGCAATAAGGGCACGTATAAGTGAAACGTGCCCGACAAGGTTTATGAATGACTGCTCAAATGAGCAGGCATTCATAAAATGTAAAACGCTAGGCGTGCGACTGTACACTCCCATAAAGTGTTTGATAGAGACCTTGTTGTTCAACCAGTTCGCCATGTGTTCCTGTTTGGGTAACTTGCCCATCTTCCAATACATATATTAAATCAGCTTGCTTCACGGCTGAAAGTCTATGAGCAACAATGAGCGTTGTTCTATCTTTAAGAAACTCACTTAATGCTTTATGAAGAGCGGCTTCTGTTGCGGTGTCTAAAGCCGACGTTGCTTCATCAAGAATAACAAACTTCGGGTTACTGAGCACCATTCTAGCAATAGCTAACCTTTGTCTTTGCCCGCCTGATAAGCGAACACCACTACGACCAATCTGAGTATCTAACCCATCACTTAGCTGAGTAATGACATCTTGCATTTGTGATACTTCAAGTGCACGCCATAAAGCCATTTCGTCGTAGTCTTCACCAAGAGTCAGATTATGCCTTAAGGTGTCGTTAAAGAGTATAGGTTGTTGTAATACAACTGCTATTTGATTTCTTATTATGTCGAAGCTGATGTCTTCTGTCGTCTCACCATTGAAACGAATATTACCGGAATCTGCTTGGTAGACACCAATCAAAAGCTGTATCAACGTAGATTTACCACCACCACTGGCACCAACAAGTGCGACTTTCTTCCCTGCGGGTATTTCCAGCGATAAATCATTTAAAACAGTGTTTTCTAAATTGTAAGAGAATGTAACGTTTTCTATGGAGACGTCAACTTCTTTATTAGAAGTAAACGGGTTGACCTTACTAATTGGTCGGTACTCTTCCTCAAGTAGTAAAAGGTCATTGATTCGTTTCAAGGCTGCCTTAGCGCTATACCAAGAGAATTGAATACCTAATAACTCTTGTACAGGACCTAACATAAACCATAGATAGCCAAAGACAGCGAAGATTTGACCGATAGTTAAGTCGCTGAATAACACCATCAGCATAGCAACAGCTCTAAAAAGTTCGAAACCCAATAAAAAGAGAAGGAATGAAACTCGGCCTGCCGCTTCCGATTGCCAAGCATATTTATCAGCATCTATACGAACCTGATTAGCTTGCGCTTTTAATTCGTCTAAAAAAATTCTTTCTTTATTCGCGGCTCTTAGTTGGTAAATGCCGTCTAACGTTTCAACTAAACGATTTTGAAAATGCTCAAATGATTGGTTCTCACGTTTCTTTAGGTGCTTAACCTTACTGCCTAGCTTTCTTGAAAAGTAAATAACAATGGGGTTAACAAGTAAAATGAAAAGCCCTAGTCGCCATTCAAGCCAAAGCAGCACGCCAGCTGTACCTATTACAGTAAGAAAACTGACAATGAACTTAGAAAGCGTTGAACCAATGAATTTATCAATGGTCTCTATATCCGTAATTAAATGAGCATTGATACCGCCGCTGCCTTTGGTCTCATATTGTCGAATACTGATCCGTCCCAGCTTTTCTATCATTTTGCTGCGCATATGATAGGTCACTGTTTTAGATACGAGAGTGAATTGGCGCCCTTGTAGAATATTTAATGCTTGGCTGACTGAGCGCATTAAAATAACTAGAAGTAGGGTAAGTGCAATATAGCCAGTAGGGGTTTGCATGGAAGTGGGTAGTAGCATGTTCATCATGTCTAACCCAGAAGCAGGCTTGTTTAAGAGCACTTCATCAACCATTAAAGGCATTAATAGAGGGATAGGGACACTAACTAGTGTCGCAAGAATAGCGATTACGTTAGCAAACAGTAATTTGGACTTGTGCTTTTTTACTTGTTTTATTAGCCAAGAACGGCTAATAGTGTCATTTGAATTTTTCATTTGCAATGAGAATAAGTCCTATTTAGGTGTTTTGGTCGCATTTTACGGAGTTCTCTTAATAATGGAAGTGTCAATTTAACCGGAAGTTAATATGAAAATAGAACATTACCAGCGCTTAACCAAACAGGCAGCTGCGTTAATTGAATCTGAACCAGATTTTATTGCAAATCTAGCCAATATCAGTGCATTACTGTTTATGGAGTTAGATGACCTTAACTGGGCTGGTTTTTACTTACTAAAAGAAGACGAATTGGTTTTAGGCCCTTTCCAAGGTCAACCTGCTTGTGTTCGAATTCCTGTGGGTCGTGGCGTTTGTGGAACTGCGGTTTCAACAAACAGTATTCAGCGTATTTATGATGTGCATGAATTCGAGGGACACATAGCATGTGACGCTGCAAGTAACTCTGAAATCGTTATTCCTTTTTCTATTAATGGAAAAGTGGCGGGCGTATTAGATATCGATAGCCCAAAAATTGGTCGATTTAGTGAAATTGATGAAGAAGGTTTAACGTTTTTCATGGTGGAAGTGGAAAAGCTGCTCAATTCGCACGCGAACAAAGCATAAATTATTCTCTTACTGTGGTTTTTCCTCTGCATGTCTCTATAATACGTAAAAATATTTTCTTAATGCTCGCGGAAGACCGCAAAAACCAGGAACCCACATGGAAAACACTGAAAAGTTAAAAAACAGCAAAGAAGTTATCGCATATGTTGCTGAATGTTTCCCTAAATGCTTTACTTTAGAAGGTGAAGCAAAACCACTTAAAATTGGTATTTTTCAAGATCTTGCTGAACGTCTTAGTGAAGATGAAAAAGTAAGTAAGACACAGCTTCGCGCAGCGTTAAGACAGTACACTTCATCATGGCGTTACCTGCACGGCGTAAAAGTTGGTGCAGAACGTGTAGATCTAGACGGTAACGCTTGCGGTGTATTAGAAGAAGAACACGTTGAGCATGCAAAAACTACGCTTGCTGAAAGCAAAGCTAAAGTTCAAGCTCGTCGTAAAGAACAAGCACAAAAAGCACGTGAAGAAGGCAAAGCAAAACCAAAAGCGAAGAAAGCTCAACAGCCTCGTCGCCAAGCGCCTAAAGCACCGAAAGTAGAAAAACCTGTAGAAACACGAGCTTTAAATGCTGATGAGTTCATCGCTGGCAAAGAAGTGAATGTGAACATGGGTAAAGGAAACATGGCTGCGACCATTGTTGAAATCAATAAGGAAGATGTGCGTGTTCAGTTAGCAAACGGCCTACAAATGGTTGTTAAAGCGGAGCACTTGCGCGCTTAAAGGAGATACTCCTACGCATGAAATGCCGTTCAAAATTGACACTGATTGCTGCTAGCTTATGGCTAGCGGCATCATCAGCTCAGGCTTTAGAAGCCAAACTTAACCTAGATGACTTACCTCTTCTTGCTCCAGAAGTTCAACACGAAACTGCGAGCAAACGCGTTACTTCTCGATTTACGCGATCTCACTATAAACATTTCAATCTCAACGACGATTTTTCCAAAGCTATTTTTAATCGTTACGTAGAGATGCTTGACTACAACCGTAATATTTTTACGCAAGCCGACATGGATTCTCTTGAGCCTTTATCTATTCAATTAGATGAGCAGCTTAAGTCGGGTAATAATCAGGTAGCTTTTGATGTTTATAATCTATCTATGCAGAAGCGTTTTGAACGTTTTCAATTTGCCTTATCACTTCTTGATACTGAAATTAAGTTTGATGTAGATGAAAGCATTGAGTTAGATAGAAGTGAAGCAGCTTGGCCTGCCAATACCAAAGAAGTTAATGAATTATGGCGAAAACGCGTTAAATATGACGCATTGAACCTAAAGTTAACGGGTAAAGAGTGGCCTGAAATTCAAGAAGTGTTAGAAAAGCGTTACAACAATGCGATGAAACGTATCACTCAATCGCGTAACGAAGATGCTTTTCAGCTTTACATGAATGCTTTCTCTAGAGAAGTAGATCCTCATACTAGCTATCTTTCTCCTCGTAATGCAGAACAATTTCAGTCAGAGATGAATCTATCTCTTGAAGGGATCGGTGCTGTTTTACAAATGACTGACGATTACACTGTTATCCGCTCTTTAGTTGCTGGAGGGCCTGCGTCTAGCAGTAAACAACTAGGCGAGGGTGATAGAATTGTGGGTGTTGGACAAGATGGCGAAGAAGTGGTTGATGTCATTGGATGGCGTCTAGATGATGTTGTCCAGTTGATCAAGGGCCCTAAAGGGACAAAAGTGAAGCTGCAGATATTGCCTGATGGTAAAGATGCAAAAAGTCACGTTGTCACTATTGTTCGAGATAAAATTCGTTTAGAAGACCGTGCTGTTAAGTCCGAAGTGATTGAAAAAGATGGACGTAAGATTGGTGTTTTAGAAGTACCAAGCTTCTATGTTGGTCTATCGAAAGACACTGATAAGTTAATTACTGAACTTAAGAAAACCGGTGTTGATGGCATTATTGTTGATCTTCGTAACAACGGCGGTGGTGCATTAACTGAAGCAACGGCTTTATCTGGCTTGTTTATCGAAGAAGGACCCGTGGTCCAGGTTCGTGACAGCTACGGTAGAGTTAAAGTAAACAGTGATACTGACGGTGAAATTAGTTATCAAGGTCCACTTACTGTTTTAGTGAATCGTTACAGTGCTTCTGCGTCTGAAATTTTTGCTGCAGCATTGCAAGATTACGGACGTGCGATCATTTTGGGTGAAAACTCATTTGGTAAAGGTACCGTGCAGCAACACCGTTCTTTGAATCATATCTATGACTTGTTTGATAAAGAGTTAGGGTACGTTCAATATACTATTCAGAAATTCTACCGCATTAATGGTGGCAGTACGCAGAATAAAGGTGTTATTCCGGATATTGCTTATCCAACTCCCGTTGACCCTGCTGAAACTGGGGAAAGTGTTGAAGATAATGCTTTGCCTTGGGATAGCATTGATAAAGCAAAATACCAAGTGTTACAGCGTAATGAATCTGAAATAGCTAAATTGACGAAAGCTCATGAGTTACGTATTTCTGGTGATATGGAATTTGGTTTTATTGAAGCAGATATTGCAAAATTCAAAGCTGATAAGGATGACAACCAGTTATCATTAAATGAGAAAGTGCGTAAGCAAGAAAGTGATGACGCTGAAACACTGCGGTTAGAGCGTATCAATTTACGTCAGAAAGCAAATAAGTTAGATGCTTTTGCTTCACTTGATGATGTACCTAAAGACTATGAAGTTCCTGATGCCTATCTTGATGAGTCAGTATCAATTATGGTCGACATGATCAAAAAGTAGCATTTCTTGTAACCTTAAATGATTACTTTTACTAAAGACTGATTTTAGTTATCAAAAAGGCGAGCTTTTAGAGCTCGCCTTTTTCGGTTTTAGCTGGAGTAAATGCCGCTAGAATTAATACCACTATTGAGTAAATTCTTTATTCACGAGCTGAAATTAGTGATTCAGATCAAATTTTTTCGCGTTCTATGAGTTAAGTGCCTAAGCTTAAAGAAAACATAGGGGGTGACTATGAAATGGATACTAATACTTTTGACTTGCTTTAGTTTGAATGCTTGGAGCAGCGAAGTGAAAGATAATACTGATCTCTCACACTTTGACTTACCATTATTACTTGGTGATTGGTATTTATTAAACCCAGAGCCTGATAGTGCTGCGGAAAACTTTTTAGCGATAAAGTTAACGTTAGAATCAAACTACACGTTTAAAATCGACATACAGAAAAAAGATTACAGCGTTGATCACTGGGAAGGAATGTATACCGCTAATGATGACACGATCATTCTCGGCTTAAACACTTCTGAGCCACAAGTTTATGCCTATAGCAGTAATCATAATATGCTGAACTTAAATGGTGTGATGTTTACCAAAGCACTACCGAATGCTTTAGCTGGTATCTGGTCAAGCGCTGAATTATCAGGTGATGATCTTCGAGCCAGTAATATTAAAAAAATGGATTTGGTCTTACAGCCTGACTTTATATTTATGTTTAGAGTTTCTGACGAACTAGGCGGAGAAGTTGTACATCGAGGTGTTTATTACACGGAAGGTAACCACCTAGTACTTCTCTACGAGAATGGCGAACATGACACAACGTATACCCTTAATAGTGATGTACTGACTTTAGAGGGACAGGAAGGTGATATGTATGCGGTATTGAATCGAATTCGCTGATTGTTGTCGATAAAATATACTGAATTATATCTTGTGATTGGTGTTTCATATTTATAGTTTGGTTTTTACTAGCTAAAATGCGAGGTGTTTTCTAAAAACACCTCGTTTTTTTACATTTGTCCTTGAGTTATGTGTTCAAAGCCCTTAGATATAGGTTGTTAGAATACTATTATTAAAAATGCTCAAAAGGACTAAGACATGGCGCATAACCCGCAAGCCAAATTTCGTAAAGATTACCAATCACCTTCACATCTTATATCAGACATCGATTTAACTTTCGACCTGCATGATACTGCTTCAATTATCACTGCAGTTTCAAGCGTCACTCAACAGAAAGAAAGCTCAACGTTAGTATTAGATGGTGAAAACCTTAAGCTTGTATCCGTTTCTGTAAACGGCCAGCCGTGGGAATCTTTTGAGCAATCAGATACAAACCTGACACTCAATGACTTACCGAAAGAGTTTGAACTAATAATCGTAACGGATGTTGACCCTGAAGGTAACAGTGCCTTAGAAGGTCTGTACAAATCTGGAGGTGCCTTCTGTACTCAATGTGAAGCAGAAGGCTTCCGCCGCATTACTTATTACATGGATCGACCTGATGTTCTAGCAAAATTCACGACAACGGTGATTGCAGACAAAGCTGTTTATCCATTCTTACTTAGTAACGGTAACCGAGTAGACGAGGGTGAAGCTGAAAATGGTCGTCATTGGGTTAAGTGGCAAGATCCGCATCCAAAACCAGCATATCTATTTGCTCTAGTTGCAGGTGATTTTGATGTACTGAGAGATGACTACACGACAAAATCTGGTCGTAAAGTTGATCTGGAAATTTTTGTTGATAAAGGAAATCTAGACCGAGCTAGTCATGCGATGGTTTCGCTTATTAATTCGATGAAGTGGGATGAAGATCGTTTCGACTTAGAATACGATTTAGATATCTACATGATTGTTGCTGTAGATTTCTTCAACATGGGGGCAATGGAGAATAAAGGGCTAAATATCTTTAACTCTAAGTTTGTTCTAGCTAATGATCAAACGGCAACAGATACTGATTACTTAGGCATTGAAGCAGTTATTGGGCATGAGTACTTCCATAACTGGACAGGTAACCGTGTTACTTGTCGTGACTGGTTCCAACTGAGCCTGAAAGAAGGTTTAACGGTATTCCGTGATCAAGAGTTTTCTTCTGACTTAGGTTCTCGCTCAGTTAATCGAATTAATAATGTTCGTACTATTCGTGGTCCTCAATTCGCTGAAGACGCAAGCCCGATGTCTCACCCAATTCGTCCTGAAAAAGTGATTGAAATGAATAACTTCTATACGCTAACTGTGTATGAGAAGGGTAGTGAGATCATTCGTATGATGCATACACTACTTGGTGAGACTAATTTCCAGAAAGGTATGAAACTTTACTTTGAGCGTCACGATGGCACAGCTGCAACTTGTGAAGATTTCGTTCTTTCAATGGAAGATGCTTCAGGTGTGGATTTATCTCAATTCCGTTTATGGTATAGCCAGTCTGGTACGCCTACATTAGTTGTAACAAGCAGTTATGATGAGGATGCTAAGACTTATACATTAAAAGTAGTTCAATCAACTCCTCCAACTCATGAGCAAGAAGATAAGCAGCCATTACATATCCCGTTAGATATTGAACTATATACTCAGTCTGGCGATGTTATTGAGTTACAATGTAACGGAAATACAGTGCGTAACGTACTTGATGTTAAAGATTCTGAGAACACATTCGTGTTTGAAAACGTATCGGTAAGACCAATTCCTTCTCTGCTACGTGAATTTTCAGCGCCAGTTAAACTGGAGTATGATTACTCTGACGAAGAACTTATTTTCTTAATGGTTAATGCTCGTAATGAGTTTTCTCGTTGGGATGCTGGTCAAATGTTACTGGCAAAGTACATTCGTACGAATATTCTTAATGTACAACAAGGTAAGCCGTTTGAACTTTCTGCGGGAGTGGTTGATGCATTCCGTGGAGTTTTACTAAGCGATTCACTAGATCCTGCATTCATCGCTGAAATGATCGCTCTACCAAACCATAATGAAGTATTTGGCTGGTATGTTCGTGTCGATATTGATGCTATTGCTTCAGTTCTAAAATCAATGAAACTTACCCTTGCTGTAGAGTTAGAAGATGAACTTGCTGCGGTTTACCATAGCCATGCGCAGGCAGAATATAATGTAGAGCATGCATCAATTGGTAAACGCACATTAAGAAAGGTTTGTTTAGGGTATTTAGCATTTACCGAGCAAGGAAATGACTTAGTTGTTGCTCTGTATGAAAGTTCTAATAACATGACTGATACAATGGCAGCTATGGGCGCTGCAAATGCTGCCCAGTTAGAGTGCCGTGAATCACTTATGTCTGATTACAGTGACAAGTGGAAACATGATGGTCTGGTTATGGATAAGTGGTTTGCTTTGCAAGGAACTAACCCTGATGAAAATGTGCTAGATAAAATTAAAGAAAGCATGAATCATCAGGCATTTAGCTTGAAAAATCCTAACAGAACTCGTAACTTAGTTGGTGCATTTTTAAATCAGAACCCTGTTCATTTCCATGACAAATCAGGTAAAGGTTATGAATTTGCAGGTGAAATATTGAGAGAACTCAATAGCAGTAACCCTCAGGTGGCTTCACGTCTTATCGACCCGCTACTAAAATATCGTTTATATGATGAAGCACGCCAAGCTTTAATCAAGAAAGAGCTTGAATCTCTAAAAGCGATGGATAATTTAGCAAAAGATCTTTTTGAGAAGGTTACAAAAGCTTTAGAAGCTTAAACTCAAAAAAATCAACATTTTTGAGATAAGCACAATAAACTCTAACTAAGAGAACAAGTGGTGTACCTAGGTGCGCCACTTTTTATTTACTCGCATTCTTAGGATAGTTACATACACAAATAGGTAGGAGAGTCATGAATCATTATCACTTTTCATTGAACATTACTTATCAGAATTTTTTAGCACATTACTCAGGAGCAGCAAGTAGTGTGCAAGTTGTAACGACAACGGGTTTAAGGCTTCAATTGCCAGCAACTCGTTTCAGACCATTTCTTACACAAATAGGGGTTAAAGGGCTATTTAGACTAACAACTGACCATAATAATAAGTTTATAAAGTTAGAAGCTCTGTAAAGCTCTCGTTATTCAGAGAGTTAAAGGGAACCTTAATCACATAATCAAACATTCACCTCCCGCTATTACTAAAATTATTAACCATTTCTCAATAATGCTTTTACAATAAATAAATGCATTATCATTACTTACTGAGCTTTTACTTAACAAATGTTTTGTTCAGCGAGTGAGTAATCCCCCTATAATAAAATACAATAAAAATTGTGGAGTGTGACTATGACCGCACGTGAAACTGTGGTTCCAGTTTTACTTGAAAAAGTGTACAAACTGATTCAAGACAAACTTGACCTTGCTCATCGACCTCTAGTAACGCAACTTGCTCAACATTTGTTTAGCAATGTTTCTCATGATGATTTAATCCAGAGAAACGAATCCGATTTATATGGTGCTGTAGTCAGCTTATGGCACCACATCAATGAAAAAAAAGCCGACGATATTTCTGTTCGAGTTTTTAATCCGGCAGTCAGCAGACAGGGTTGGCAATCAACTCACACCATTGTAGAAATTGTTGTTCCAGACAGCCCATTCCTTGTGGACTCTGTCAAAATGGCATTGACTCGTCTTGATCTTTCTTCTCACCTTATGCTTCATAACCCAACGCAAATACTGCGCACTGATAAAGGGGAAGTCGTTGGTGTAAGCCGCGATGAGGGTGTCTTCCAATCATTGTTCCATATCGAAGTAGACCGTCTAAGCAGTAAAGCTGAAATGACGGCACTTAAAACAGAACTACTGGATATATTTACAGATGCCAGCTTAGTTGTGAATGATTGGCTATTGATGGTTGAAAAGCTTGAAGAAGTCACCAATCAAGTTGAAGCACAAAAAGAAACGATTCCAGTGGATGGTCAACGTTTCGATGAAACATTAGAGTTTTTACGTTGGTTGGGTGAACATAATTTCACATTCATGGGTTACAAAGAATATGATCTTGTCTCTATCGATGGTGATACTGAGCTTCAACCGACTAAAGATAAAGGCTTAGGTCTATTTGCAAATGATGAACGTGTACGCAGTACGAAACTGTCTGAGTTTTCAGATTCAGCTCGCCTTGAAGCTAAAAAGCCTTATGTGCTTATTGTGACGAAAGGCAATACAGCATCACGAATTCATAGACCAGCTTACACCGATTACATTGGCATTAAGAAATTTGATAAAAAAGGCAAAGTAATTGGTGAACATCGCTTTACTGGTCTTTACACCTCTGCGGTATATAACCAGACGGTAGAAAGCATTCCATTAGTTCGTGAAAAGGTTGAGCGAATCTTAGAGGCGAGCGGTTACCGAAATGGCTCATACTCATATAAAGCACTCCACAATATTCTTGAAAACTACCCGCGAGATGAACTGCTTCAAGCACGTGAAGAAGAACTGCTAGAAGTAGGTACTGGCGTAGTTCAAATGCAAGATCGTGATTTACTTCGTTTGTTCGTAAGAAGAGATCCTTTTGGTCGTTTCTTCAGCTGCATGGTTTATGTCACAAAAGATCGTTACAACACAGAGCTTCGCCGTCAAACTCAGCGAATCCTTAAGCAATACTTTGGTTGTGAGCAAGAAGTCGAATTTACCACTTACTTTTCAGAAAGCCCTCTAGCAAGAACGCATTACATCGTCCGTGTTGATAATAACAATATGGATGTCGACGTTAAGACAATTGAGCAGAATTTAATGGAAGTATCTTCATCTTGGGATGATCGTTTATCAGAGTCTATCGTTGCGAACTTCGGTGAAAGTAAAGGTTTACCATTGTCTAAAGAATTTATGCGTGCATTCCCACGCTCATATAAAGAAGACATGATGCCAGGTTCAGCGGTTGCAGATATAGAACGTTTAGAAGCACTTACAGAAGACGATAAACTTGGGATGCTTTTTTACCGCCCTCAAGAAGAGGCTGCAGACTCTAAAGCTGTTAAATTAAAACTGTTTTACCATAGTGATGAGCCAATTCACTTATCAGACGTCATGCCGATGTTAGAGAACCTTGGCTTGCGTGTAATTGGTGAATCTCCTTATGAAGTACGTAAAACCAATGGTGTTACTTACTGGATATTAGATTTCTCAATGCTTCATAAGAGCGAGAAGACGGTTGATTTACGTGAAGCTCGTGATCTGTTCCAACAAGCATTTGCGGCAATTTGGGCTGGTGAGTTAGAAAGTGATGGCTTCAACCGTTTGGTTCTAGGCGCAGCACTATCTGGACGTGAAATTTCAATTCTTCGTGCTTATGCTCGTTACATGCGTCAAGTTGGTTTCCCATTTAGTCAGCAATACATTGAAGATACACTTTCTCATTACCCTGAATTAGCTAAAGGGCTGGTGGCATTATTTGAGAAACGATTTGATCCAAAACTGAAAGGCAGCAAAAAAGGTCAAGCTGATCTGATCAAGAAGATCACTGAGCAATTAGACCATGTTGAAAGCTTAGATGATGATCGTATCATTCGTCGCTATATGGAAATGATCAGTGCAACTCTACGTACTAACTATTATCAGCTAGATGCTAATAAGCAATTCAAACCTTGGTTAGCATTGAAAATGAAACCAAGCGAGATTCCTGATATCCCAGCACCGGTTCCTGCATTTGAAATTTTTGTTTATGCACCTGACATTGAAGGTGTGCATTTACGAGGCGGTAAAGTTGCTCGCGGTGGTTTACGTTGGTCAGATCGCCAGGAAGATTTCCGTACAGAAATCCTAGGTTTGGTGAAAGCGCAACAAGTTAAGAATACTGTTATCGTTCCTGTAGGTGCGAAAGGCGGTTTCGTTTGTAAACGTCAGCACACAATGACAGGTCGAGATGAAATCTTCGCTGAAGGTCAGCGTTGTTACAAACGTTTTATCAGAGCATTACTGGATGTTTCGGATAACATTATCGAAGGGGAAGTCATTCCGCCTAAGAGTGTTGTTCGTCATGACGAAGATGATCCATACCTAGTTGTTGCAGCAGATAAAGGAACGGCTACGTTCTCAGATTTAGCAAACTCTGTTTCAGATGAATACAATTTCTGGCTGGGCGACGCTTTTGCTTCTGGTGGTTCAAATGGTTACGACCATAAAGCAATGGGCATTACTGCCAAAGGTGGCTGGGAGTCAGTTAAGCGTCACTTCCGTGAAATGAACATTAACTGTCAAACCACTGACTTTACTGCTATTGGTGTTGGTGACATGGCGGGGGATGTATTTGGTAATGGTATGTTGCTTTCTAAGCATATTCGCCTCCAAGCTGCGTTTAACCACATGCATATTTTCATTGACCCTAATCCTGAGTCAGCCCCAAGTTGGGAAGAACGTGATCGCTTGTTCAAGCTACCTCGTTCTAGCTGGGAAGATTACAATAAAGATCTTATCTCACAAGGTGGTGGCATTTTCTCTCGTCGTGCCAAATCAATAGCCCTGACTCCAGAGATTCAGAAGATGCTTGGTACAAAGAAAGCATCAATGGCACCTAATGATTTGATCAAAATGATCTTATCAATGCAGGTCGATCTTCTTTGGAATGGTGGTATCGGTACCTATGTTAAGTCGTCGAAAGAAACCCATACAGATGTTGGTGACCGCGCAAATGATGTGCTTCGTATCGATGGTCGAGATCTTAAAGCTAAAGTTGTAGGCGAAGGTGGTAACTTAGGTATGACTCAATTGGGTCGTATTGAATATGCGCTGACAGGTGGACGCGTAAATACCGACTTTGTTGATAACGTTGGTGGTGTAGATTGTTCAGATAATGAAGTGAACATCAAAATCTTCCTTAATGGGCTGGTTTCAAACGGCGATCTAACAGTTAAGCAGCGCAATCAAATTTTAGAATCAATGGAAGATGAAGTCGGTGTTATTGTTCTAGATGATGCCTACTGCCAAGCTGAATCAATTTCTGTAACTGAGCACCAAGGTGTTGGTTTAGTAAAAGAACAAGTACGATTCATTCACACTATGGAGAAAGCAGGGTACTTAGATCGCGGTCTAGAATATATCCCTGATGATGAAACCCTTTTAGAGCGAGAGAAACTAGGGCAAGCATTAACTCGACCTGAGTTATCTGTATTAGTTGCTTACGGAAAGATGGTTCTGAAGGAAGATCTAGTTTGTGATGAAATCGCTAACGATGAGTTCCATGCACAGCAGTTGACACAGTACTTTCCAACTGCGTTACGACGTAACTATTCAGAGCATATGGATAACCATCCATTACGTGCTGAAATTATAGCGACAGCATTAGCTAACCAAATGGTTAATGAAATGGGCTGTAACTTTGTGACCCGATTACAGGAAGAAACAGGCGCTGATATTGTTGATATCGCTAATGCCTATGCCGCTTCTCGTGAAATCTATGGGTTTGGTCAAGTCCTTAAAGATATTAGAGAGTTAGATAATGTTGCTACATATGGTGCTCAATATGAATTGATATTCCATGTTCGACGTACAATGAGAAGGTTAACTCGTTGGTTACTAAGAAACCGTACAGGGAAACAATCTGTAAAAGCGTTAGTAGAACTCTATCAAGGTGATGTTCATGCAATAACTGAAACACTTGATGAAATGTTGGTGGAATCAGAGGTTCAAGAACATAACGCAATTGCTCAAGTTTGGATTGAGCAAGGTGTTGGAGAGAAATTGGCTAATTTTGTTGCTCGTTTGTCTAGTCTTTACTCAGCACTGGATATATCCACAGTGTCCCGTGAAACAGGTAAAAACATCCAACAAGCATCTAAACTGTACTTCAATTTAGGCGATAGACTGTCTCTGCATTGGTTCTTAAAACAAATTAATGGTCAAGCGGTGGATAACAACTGGCAAGCACTGGCAAGAGCTGCCTTTAGAGAAGACTTAGATTGGCAACAACGTCAATTAACAGGTCAGGTACTTAACTGCGGTTGCGCGAGTGACTTTGATGTGATTAAAGCATTAGACGAATGGATGGAAAGTAACTCCATTTCATTACATCGTTGGGAAAGTATTTTAAATGAGTTCAAAGTTGGTTCTGTACATGAATTCGCTAAGTTCTCAGTTGCACTGCGTGAATTGATGTTACTTAACTTAAACTGTTCAGCAAGTTCAGACAAAACAAGTTAAGCGCATTATTACAGTTACTAAGTTCTTAAAGCTTTAAGCTTAGATTTAAACATATAATAATTGAGACAAGGATAGGGTAGTTAAACGCTACTTAACCTTGTCTTTTTTGTATCTAACAATTGTATTCAATACTTTTCTGACATGAGTAAACGTTTGCTTGGTTAATCTAAATAACATTTAGATGCTAGATTAATATCTACTTTCTTGTATATAGGCTTTTTACTAAAAGAAAGTAGACTAGATTGCTAAAAATCAAATACTCGGACGATATTTGAAATAAATAGGGTATAACTTGCTATTAAGTTTGTATTGTTCGTGAATTAAGTAAATAATACCGCCCCGTTCACACGGGTTTTTCTATCGGAGGCACAATGCTTTACCGTCTAGCCAGAACTGGCTTTTTCCAACTTGATGCCGAAAAGGCACATGATCTTGCGATTCAAAATTTCAAACGCTTTACTGGCACACCTATTGATCTTTTGTACCGTCAACAAATACCTAATCGACCTGTAGAGTGTATGGGTTTAACTTTCAAAAACCCTGTTGGTTTAGCTGCCGGCTTAGATAAAAACGGCGAATGTATTGATGCATTTGGTGCTATGGGGTTTGGTTTTGTTGAAGTAGGTACGGTTACACCTCGCCCACAATCTGGTAATGATAAGCCACGTTTATTCCGTCTGGTTGAGGCGGAAGGCATTATTAACCGAATGGGCTTTAATAACCTAGGTGTCGATAACTTAATTGAGAATGTAAAAAAGTCGAATTATGATGGCGTTCTTGGTATCAACATTGGTAAAAATAAAGATACGCCAATAGAGAAGGGTGCAGACGATTATATTATCTGTATGGAAAAAGTGTATCAGTACGCTGGCTACATCGCGGTAAATATTTCTTCTCCAAATACTCCAGGGCTACGCTCACTACAATATGGTGAGGCTTTAGATGAACTTCTTGCAGAGCTTAAAGCTAAGCAGTCAGAACTAGAGAAGAAACATGGTAAGTATGTACCATTAGCACTGAAGATCGCCCCTGATCTTAGTGATGATGAGATCTGCCAAATTTGCGAGTCGTTGATCAAAAATAAGATCGACGGTGTGATCGCAACAAATACAACTTTAGATCGTAGCATTGTAGAAGGTATGAAACATTGCAATGAAGCGGGTGGGTTAAGTGGACGTCCAGTTCAATCACGAAGCACTGAAGTTGTTCGTCGTTTACACGAAGAGCTTGGCGATGCCTTACCAATTATCGGCGTAGGTGGTGTGGACTCTTATGTTGCTGCTAAAGAAAAAATGATGGCGGGCGCTAAGCTAGTACAGGTGTACTCTGGCTTTATTTATAAAGGTCCAAGCTTGGTTCGTGACATTGTTAAAAATCTATAGTGACTTTGTTGAAAACCTACAACAAAAGCATACAAACTATAATTTGGTCATAAGGTACAGTGTAACTATCTGACTTTTAGCTAATTTACATAAAAAAGAGGAATTCATTTCCTCTTTTTTTTTGCCTATTCAACAGTAAAATTACTGCAAAGGAAGGTAATTAAGCGTTTTACCTAATGGATTATTGACTAGTGTGAGACGAGCAATGCTTAAACCCAGTGATACATGGAATTGGTACTATGATGAACAGCTACGTTCATTGATGCTAGATCTAGGACAAGATATGGTTTTCAAAACTAATCTAGTTAAGAAAACGCTGGTGGACTGCGCCTTCAAACACAATGAATTTACCGTTGATGATGCCTCCTCATATCAAACCTTTAAAGAGCAAATTAGTGGCTTGGGTCTTACAGAACCTCGTCAAGCTGAGCTCGCTCTGTATTGCGTTGCCGCTAAACGATTCCACAAGCCTGTACAGCCTAAAAGTTGGTTCTTTGACCAGCAGAATAGCGCTTATTGTGAACCAGTAGAAGGTGATATTGTCAGGTTAAATAATGAATATAGTTTAGGCTATTTTATTATTTTAGAAGTGGGGGATTCATCAAGTCTATGCGCTTCTGTTGATTTAGACGAGTTTAACTTATCGCCCTCTAAAGTATTGAAATTTGGTGACTCTATTAAGGTCATGCATGACAGAATGGTGTGTGCAAATATGATACTCCACTCAGCTCCAATTGCTCTTGTCGGTTAATCCTCCCTTAAAAAAGTAATAGACTTTCTTCTTAGCCTTACCCAAACTAGATTTATCCTACCTCTATCGGCTTATATGCCGATTTTTTTTATCCAAAATTTAATGAATAAAGCAGACCTATACTTCTAGTTTTGAGATATATGCAGTACACCGCAAAATTTTTTTGAATTGCTTTTACCCCCTTAAATCACTTTAGTCCCCCTGAATAATCAAAATAATTCCCCATTACTAGTGCTTATGTTGCTGAATTACATGTTTATTTCACCTTGGTATAGTCCAGCTTTGCATTGAATATAAATTCACTTTGGTAATTAAATAGAAGTACTTTAGTGAAAGTGATGAAAAAGTTTTGAAAAGGACTGCTTATGATATAAGCGCGGTGACATGGGGTCTTTACTGGTGAATTGGTAAGCAATCATTTGTAATATTGCGCTAAAAGAAGTGTTTAGTGTGACGCTTAACTCAGAAATTCAGGTATAATCGGGTTCATTTTTATCAATAAAAGAACACTATGAATCAATATCTAGCGGTTACCTCAAACGGTCTTGAGAATTTATTAGTTGAAGAACTAACCCAACTAGGCATTACTAATGCAAAACCTGTTCAAGCAGGTGTTAAATTCAAAGCAACTAATGAGCAAATTTATCGTTGTTGTTTGTGGAGTCGTTTGGCTTCTCGATTTGTACGTGTTTTGTCTGAGTTTACTTGTCAAGATGACATGGACCTCTACCTTTCAACGACAGCGGTAAATTGGGTCAATCAATTCCACAGCTCAAAACGATTTGTTGTTGATTTTAATGGTACCAACCGTGAAATTCGTAACAGCCAATACGGTGCGATGAAAGTTAAAGATGCCGTAGTTGACTGTTTTGAAAAGAAATCTCTACCTCGCCCTTCGATCAGCAAGGAAAGCCCTGATATTCGTATTCACGTGCGCCTTCATAAAGATAAAGCGATTCTAGGCGTTGATATGGTAGGCAGTGGCTTACACCAACGTGGATACCGTCCTGAATCTGGTCGTGCTCCTTTACGTGAAACGCTTGCTGCAGCAATCCTGTTACGTAGTGGCTGGGATGCAACAAAACCTTTCTTAGACCCAATGTGTGGTTCAGGCACTTTGGTGATTGAAGCTGCGATGATGGCTGCGAATATGGCTCCGGGTGTAAAACGTCAGAAGTGGTGCTTTGAGTCATTAGAAGATTTTGATGCAGAGCTTTGGGCTGAAGTTAAAGCTGAAGCCAATGTTCAAGGTCGACGTGGCGTGAAAAAGGTAGAATGCAAATTCTATGGCTATGACAACGATGCTCGTATGATTCAAACTGCACGAGACAACGCTCGCAGAGCCGGTGTTGAAGAGCTTATTGAGTTTGAGGTTGGCGATGCTGCTCTATTGAAGCGTCCTGCAACCTTTGATAATGGTGTTATCGTTTCTAACCCACCTTATGGTGAGCGTCTAGGAACTGAGCCGGGGCTAATTGCTTTATATACTGCATTTGGAGCACAACTTAAATCAGAATTTGGTGGCTGTAATGCTTCCATTTTTTCTAGCTCTGACGAATTGCTAAGTTGTTTACGTATGCGTGCGGATAAACAATTTAAGTTGAATAATGGTGCGTTACCTTGTCACCAAAAGAATTATTCAATTTCTGACCGTCCAATGTCTGATCGCCCAACACAGCAAGAAGAGCAGTTAATTGCTCCTGATTTCGCTAATCGTCTAAAGAAGAATATTGGAAAAATCGGTAAGTGGGCTAAGAAAGAGAAGTTAGAGTGCTACCGTATTTATGATGCCGATCTTCCTGAGTACAATGTAGCTATCGATGTTTATCCCGGTCACCTTGTGATTCAGGAATATGCAGCGCCTAAAGACATCCCTGAAGAAAAAGCAAAACGCCGTCTAACCGATATTATTCGTGCTGCAATTCAAGTAACCGGTGTTGAAGCGAACAATGTTGTGCTTAAAGTACGTCAGAAGCAGAAAGGTCGCTCTCAATACCAAAAACTGTCTCAAGACTCTTCAAAGATGGAAGTGAATGAGTACGGGGTTAAATTGATCGTTAACCTTCATGATTACTTAGATACCGGCCTATTCCTTGATCATAAACTGACTCGCCGTCGTCTTGGGGAAATGTCAGCAGAAAAGGACTTCTTGAATTTATTTGCTTACACAGGTAGCGCGACGGTTCATGCAGCAGTAGGTGGAGCTCGCTCTACAACAACGGTTGATATGTCGAACACTTATTTAGAGTGGGCAAAAGAGAACATGTCTTTGAATGGTCGAGTAGGTCGTCAACACCAATTTGAACAAGCGGATTGCTTGCAATGGCTTGCGAATGCTAAAGGTGAGTACGACTTGATCTTTATTGATCCGCCAACATTCTCTAATTCAAAGCGTATGGATCAAACGTTTGATGTCCAGCGTGATCATATCCAATTGATGGAAAACCTGAAAAGGCTCCTAAGAGAAGAAGGGACAATTGTTTTCTCAAACAATAAGCGCCAATTTAAAATGGATTTGGAAGGTTTAGAGTCATTAGATCTTAAAGCGGAGAATATCTCATCTAAGACTTTACCTTTAGATTTTTCTCGAAATAAACACATTCATAATTGCTGGTTAATTACACATAAGTAATAACCTCAATTATTTAGATAGTAAGGACAGTTAAAGTGCTGACACTATACAGTACTGAAGGGTGCCATCTTTGTGAGATGGCATTTGAATTGACGGAACAACTTAACATTAGTCACCAGGTTGAAGTTATAGATATTGCATTTGATGATGTTCTATTTTCTCGTTACGGGGTAACGATACCGGTACTTAAATTTCAAGAATCAGAACTTAATTGGCCATTTGGCCTTCAAGAACTTAACGATTGGTTAAACAATAATGGCATTACTGACAATACATAACGGGCAACTTGCCTTTGGTGATCACCCACTACTTGATCATGCTGACTTCACTCTACAAGAAAACGAGCGAGTTTGTTTAGTTGGACGTAATGGTGCAGGTAAATCAACGTTAATGAAGATCTTGTCTGGCAATATCATCATGGATGACGGTAAGATGCAGATCACTCAAGATGTTGTTGTTTCTCGTTTAGAGCAAGATCCACCTCGAAATGAACAAGGTACAGTTTATGAATATGTATCTGGTGGTTTGGCTGAAGTAGGTGAGCTGCTTAAGGAATATCACAACTTACTCGATATTATCGCTGAAGATCCAAGTGAGAAAAACTTAAACCGCTTGACTCGAGTTCAAGAGAAACTTGATCACGCTAATGCTTGGCGTTTTGAAGATCGAGTGAGTAATGTACTTGCGGCGTTAAAATTGACGGCGAATACAAAATTGACCGAACTGTCAGGTGGTTGGCAGCGTAAAGCAGCCTTGGCACGTGCACTTGTCTGTGACCCTGATGTTCTGCTTCTTGATGAGCCGACAAACCACCTTGATGTTGCAACTATTGAATGGCTAGAGACATTTCTTAAAGATTTCCGTGGCTCCATTATCTTCATTTCCCACGATCGCGCTTTTATCAAGTCAATGTCAACGCGCATCGTTGATCTTGATCGTGGCAAGTTAAGCTCTTTCCCAGGTGACTATGAAAATTATCTTCTCGAAAAAGAAGAAGCTTTACGCGTTGAAGAAATGCAAAACGCAGAGTTTGATAAAAAGTTAGCCCAGGAAGAGGTATGGATTCGTCAAGGAATCAAAGCTCGTCGTACGCGTAATGAAGGACGTGTTCGTGCACTTAAGAAGCTACGTGAAGAACGACAGAGTCGCCGTGAAGTGCAGGGCAAAGCAAATATTCAAATTGATACATCATCACGTTCGGGCAAAATCGTATTTGAAGCAGAAAATCTTAATTTTGCGTTTGAAGGTAAAACCATTGTTACAGATTTCAGTTTCAATATTATGCGTGGTGACCGTATAGCACTGATTGGTCCAAATGGTTGTGGTAAGAGTACTGTTCTTAAGCTACTTCTTGATCAACTAAAACCTGATTCAGGGCGACTGCATTGTGGCACTAAATTAGAGGTTGCGTATTTTGACCAATATCGTGAGATTCTTGACCCTGAAAAATCAGTAATTGATAATTTAGCGGATGGCAAACAAGAAGTCACAGTCGGTGGCCGCGAGCGTCATGCTCTTAGCTATCTTCAAGATTTCTTATTCTCACCAAAGCGAGCTCGAACTCCAGTTAAAGCGCTATCCGGTGGTGAGAAGAACCGTTTATTGCTTGCACGTATCTTCCTTAAATCTAACAACTTGTTGATTCTTGATGAACCAACCAATGATTTAGATATCGAAACATTGGAACTTTTAGAAGATTTGCTTGCCAACTATGAGGGTACATTGCTTCTGGTTAGTCACGATCGTCAGTTTGTAGATAATACAGTGATGACAAGTTGGATCTTTGAAGGCGATGGTGTCGTTGAAGAATTTGTTGGTGGTTATCATGATGCTCAGCAGCAACGGGCACAAGCCCTTCAGTACCGAGAGGTTGAAAAGCCAGCAAAGGTAGAAAAAGTTGTTGAGGAAACTCCCAAAACAGTATCACCGAAAGTTAAAACTAAGAAGCTATCCTATAAGCTGCAACGAGAGCTAGAAGCATTACCTGCGCGTTTAGAGGAATTGGAAACCGAGATTGAAACTTTACAGGTAGAGGTTAATGACCCTGACTTTTTCGCAAGATCTGTAGAGCAAACTAAACCTATCTTAGACAAGCTCTCTGCAACTGAGCATGAGCTGGAAGTCGCTTTTGAGCGTTGGGAAGAGCTCGAAGCACTACAACAGGAAAGTTAAGAATTAATGAGTTGTACAAAATTTAAATTAACCACAGTTGCTGCTTTAGTTTTAGCAGCAACTCAAGCAAATGCCGCAATTTATGATGTTGTCGAAGTAAGCCCTACGGGATTAACTACTCAAGCAACGGAGTATTTTGGTGTAGCAGTGAAGCCTGAAGACATTGACAAAACAACGGCAACACCTGATGAGTTATTAGGTTGTTTCGGTTCAGCTTCATGTTCTGAAAGTACTTATCCAATTGCTGTGGAATCTAGAGTGACTCTAGAAGGCGTGAGTTATCGTGAAGAAGTTCCATTTGCTATGGATAACCGATTCTACTATCTCGAAGATTATGGGAACTTCGAAGATTATTGTGCTGGTTTGTTGCAGTATTCTACATGTGAAGGCTGGAGCTCATTACGTTGGAATACATGGGTGTCTGAACAAGACATATCTCACGTAAATGCGGAAGCTTTCATAGAAGGTGTTGGTAAAGTTGGATCTTATAATACTGTCATTAACTCAATTGATGAGACGTCTCAGCCAGTTGGAGTTCAATCAGACGGTTCTAGTATCAGACACAATGCCCTAGCTACTGCGACAGTTACAGCTTCTACAGAATCACGAGCTTGGGATTCTATAACTGTAAATGGAAAAGTCTTTAACGTAGGCAGTATATCTAGTGCTGTAACTAATGATTACGGGAATTATTTTTCTTCAAAAGCCGCTATTTGGAACGCTGATAGCTCGGTACCTGTTTTGTCTGAATGGGGCACAAGTGTCGTCGAGAAAAGAGGCGACTATATGGCACAAGGTAGTATGCGTGCAATTACTTACGATAATGCAAGTGATAAACTTTATGCGGTTGGTTACAACGCAAACTATGCAAGCAGTGATATCCAAGACATGAATGCTAGTGTATTTGTAATTGATACTTCCTTAACGAATATTGAACCTCTGACTATTTCAGGTCCTCAGGTAGATTCTGGTGGTGATTATAAATATACCAATAGTGTAGCAACAGATATTAACGATAATTTATTGGTTATCGGGCACGCCAAAAGACGAATTGCAGAAGAAGGTACTCTTGATAATAAAATGTTTATTTCTCAAGTAACGTCTAGCAATAACTCAGCATCTTTACCTACTGCTACTTTCATTGCTGGTGGTATTTTCTTCTCTGGTGTTGGCGGTAATGCACGTTCTGTAAATAACTTTAATGAAATCGTAGGACAAGTTGATGCAGAGTCTATACGTGAAGTAGATGGTAAAGAGAGGCGTCATCGTGGGTTTATTTACCCGTATTATGATGCCGCGACAGCCGGTACTGAAGTAACACGTAGGGCTATATTCAAAGATCAAGCTTGGTGGCTAGATGATCTAACTAATGACGGTAATGTTTCAGGAAACAATAATATGTATCGTATCATCGATGCATCTGATATCAACGATGCTGGTGTAATCTCAGCAACTGCATATCGATGCTCTGTTGGTGGAGTAGCACAAGGGTACGATACAACGTCACATAATGCAGAGTGTAAGTTTGGGAGCGGTGGTAATGAAGAAATTGTTGCGGTTAAACTTATTCCAAGAAGTAGTGCTTCTTCAGATGATATCCAAGCTCGTGGTACTGAAGTAGCTAAAGTTGAAAGATCAGGCGCAGGCTCTGGTTTACTTTCTATTGCTCTTTTAGGCTTATTGGGTTTCCGTAGAAAGTTCAAATAATTTAATACTATTTAGCACAAGTTCACGCTTTTGAACTTGTGCTTTTTTTTATCTTGAGAAAATTAAGTTAATGGTCAATCTTTAAAGCTGGAGTTAAAAAACTCCATCGTTGTACGAAAAAATTAATACCCGTATGAGGACTGCACTATGAAGAGACAAAAACGTGATCGCTTAGAACGAGCACAATCTCAAGGCTATAAAGCTGGCTTAAATGGAAGATCTCAGGAAGATTGCCCTTATAATCAAATGGAATCGAGGTCTAATTGGCTAGGTGGTTGGCGAGATGCTAGAGATGATAAGCAGGCAGGTCTCTACAAATAACATGATTTAAATAAGGCTTCTATGATGAAGCCTTATTTAAATCATGTTAGTGCATTATAACTAAATAGGTTGATAGAAAATTAAAGGCAATCATTGAGATCACCTTTAATAAAAGAAACTTTATTTAAAAAGCAGAGGTATCTTGGAATAATCCCACTTTTAAATCTTTAGCAACATAAATCTCTTTGCCATCTACAAGCACACGACCATCAGCTAGTCCCATAACTAAACGACGGTTCACAACACGCTTCATGTGAATTTCATAGGTTACTTTCTTAGCTGTAGGTAAAATTTGACCAGTAAATTTCACTTCACCTACACCAAGTGCACGGCCTTTACCTTTGCCGCCAACCCAACCTAAGTAGAAGCCAACTAATTGCCACATAGCGTCAAGCCCTAAACATCCAGGCATTACAGGGTCACCAGGGAAGTGACAGTCAAAGAACCAAAGGTCAGGAGTAATATCCAATTCAGCTAGAATTAGACCTTTACCGAAATCACCCTCAGTTTCAGACATTTTTGTAATGCGATCCATCATCAGCATATTTGGTGCTGGTAATTGTGGACCTTCTGGCCACAGCTCACCTTGGCTAGAAGCTAATAGGTCTTCACGAGTGTAAGAATCAGGTTTGTTTTGCATTATCAATTACTCCAATTTTTGATAGGTGCATCTTAGTGAACACGTGTACGCCAAACAAGTCCGATGAGTACTAGACAAACCAGTACTACGAAAATAGAAGCTTAATACGTTCCACGAATCCAGGCGGGTGCTCATGTCTTTCAAAGTTTTCAATACGCTCTGCTATTTTACTCAGAACGTTTTCTTCATTCTCATCTCTAAATGGTTTATTCATTATTAGAGGTATAGCTTCATCAACATTAGAAACAGACCAAATATTAAATTGTCCACTTTTAATGCTTTCTACCAATTCATCTTTTAAAGCAAGATGTTTTAAATTTGAGGTCGGTAAAATTACGCCTTGGTTGCCAGTAAACCCTTGGTGTTTACAAACATTATAGAAGCCTTCAATTTTTTCATTTAAGCCGCCAACGGCTTGTACACGACCAAATTGGTCTACTGCACCAGTAACAGCAATTTGCTGGTTAATAGGGTATTCAGATAGGGCGCTCACTAGTGAACAGAGTTCGGCAAGGGATGCACTGTCACCATCAACTTCACTATAAGATTGCTCAAATACGATGGAGGCAGAGTAAGGTAGCGGGTCCTCTAAATTGAGTGAGCTACTTACAAATGCTTGCATAATCATCATGCCTTTTGCATGTAAATTACCACCAAGCTCGGCTTTACGCTCAACATCAGCAATATCTCCATCGCCGAAGTGAATAACGCATGAGATACGAGCTGGTTCACCGTAAGAAATTGGGTGACCAGGTACATCGATAACTGTCAGACCATTAACCTGGCCAACTTGTTCACCATCAGTTTCGATAATGACTTGCCCATCGAGAATATCATCCATAGCTCTTTCTGGGAGGTAAGACTCTCGGTAATACTTATGCTCTAAAGCGAGAGTGATGTGCTGTGGGGTGATCTCTTGATTGCTTGATTCAATTGTAGCTTCACTTAATAATGAGTTATGCCAGATAGGGCAAAGGGGAACATAGTGCTGATCCTCTGTCTCTCTTGCACCGGCTTTCATTATTGAAAGGATGGAATCATTTGAAAAATTAGGGAGATCAAAACGTGCTTTAAGCCATTTTAAATAACCTAGATACTCTAAAAAGTTTTTGTCTGTTAACTTTAAATCTTGTTCTAACTCGCTGAATAAACAGAAACCTGTTTGTACATCACTATCAAGAAAGTCTAAATCACCTAGTTGTACGCGATCACCAACGACAATTAGCTTTACGTTATAAGTACGAGAAGTGCTGACAGATGATATGTGAACCGGATTACTATTTATATCTTCAATACTTTCACCGAGAAGAGCTGACTTTAAAAGTAACCAGCAGCCTGGATTTGCCAGGATCAAGTTCGCCGATATGATTAAATAACCATTTTCAGCCCTAGAAAGTAACCCAGTACGATGAGCGATGACTTCATTATCTTTCACTTCGACTTGATCAAATAAACTTTCAACTTTGAGAGATTCAGTTCTAATTATTGGTTGAGCTTTATCAGCGGAACAAACCGATAGAGACTCTGAAACTAGCTGACGATAAATTGAATTATCAGGAGCATTAACCAAGAGAACCTTAGATAGATTAGAAAGGCATTCAAATCTTCTAAGAGCATGCTGAAAGCGTTTTTGAATGTCTAAAAAAGAATAAGGAGTAATCTTAGGGAACTGTTCTAACTGAGAACTAAATTGATCGTATTGAGGCGTTACATTTCGCCAGTCTACTTGAGTCATCGAGAATTCTAAAAAAGATAAAGAGGTAAGGAGTATATAGAAAAAGCAATGGGGCTAATAGATGAATATTGAAGCTTGATTCAATATAGTAAAAATAAACATGAAGTTAGTCTGCTTTTCATCCACATTGATTGTTAAAACCAGAATCTTGGGTTACGCTGTCACCATAGTTTAAATTGAGTAGTAATATGAAATATCAACAGTTAGAAAACTTAGAATGCGGTTGGAAATGGCAATATCTAGTCAAAAAATGGAAGGATGGCGTAGCGATTACTCAGTACATTGATAGTAGTGAAGCTAAAAATGCGGTTGATGAATTATTAAAGTTAGAACATCAACCAACAGGTGTGCTCGAATGGATTAATGACAATATGTCTCCAGACCTGGACAATAAGCTTAAACAAGCGATTAGAGCAAAACGTAAAAGACATTTCAATGCTGAGCAAATACATACAAAGAAAAAATCGATAGATTTGGATTATCGAGTTTGGGAAAAGTTATCTCAGCGTGCAAATGAGCTAGGCTGCACTTTATCAGATGCTATTGAGTACCTTGTGAGTGAAGCTTCACGTAGTGAAAAGGCAAGTAAAACGGTCACTAGTTTAAAAGAAGATTTAAGCAAACTATTAGCGGATGATTAGGTGATTTCATGATGTATGTAATTCTGGCTGGTGCCATTTTACTATTTTGGCTTGTGCTTATTGACAGACCTGTACTCAAAGTCTTATTTAGAGATGGAACGATTGAAAAGTCAAAAGGGCACTTCCCCCCATCTTTTAGACATAATGTGGTAGAAATTGGGCGTATAACCCCATTCACTGGAGAGGTAAAAGTTTATTCAAAACGTTCTGGTTACCAACTGAGTTTTTCAAAAACAATACCTAAAGGTGTTCAACAGCGGGTTAGAAACGTTTTTCCTCATAATGGTTTTAAATCGAAAGGCGGCAAGAAAGCTTAAGCCTTTATTAACAACCTCATTTCAGGGTTGGGTTATATCTATCCAAAGCTCAACTTATTAGTCTGATTTATCATAGCCATAGCGACATACTTTGTATTTTAAATGTTATGGAAATTAGAAAAATGAAAGTACTGAGCATAATATTCTTTTTGATAGCTCCAGCATTAGCTGATGACTCTGAAATCAACCCCATCGCAAAAAAGATCAAATCCCAAATAGTTAAAAGTCTGGATAAATCTACAATGGAATATCAAGGCTATTGCGACGTTACTATTGAAATGAGACATTCTGATTCGCGCGCTAAAATACATAGAGTAAGGACTTCTGGTGATAGAAAGCTTTGCAAGTTTGCCCTAAAATCAGTCAGAATTGGAAAGACTTATAAATATGTATTCCCTGAGAAATTTATAAGATTGCATATAACCCAATAGTCTTGCGCACTATAACTAAAGATTTTTAAAAGAAACATACTGTAAATCGTGAAACATAGACTAAATTACATTAATATATCGGACATATAAATCTGTATCAAAAAATACAAATTACAGCAATATAAAGGGAAATAGGTTGCTTTTAACAAATAAACATTACACGCCTGAAGCAATTGAAATTACTAGGAAAATAACAGAACAAGTCCAACACAGGTTCAATCAATGGCTAATTAGCCCTAAATATTCAGTTAATCACGATGATGTAGACTTACTATTAAGCCTAGAAGGACGATATTGCGAAGATGTTATTTTCGATGAAGCCGACCGAATTTCTCGAAACCAAAGAATTTTACTTCTATGTGAGCAGGAACGAGTCACCGCTAAAAATGAAAAAATTGCCGCGAAGCAAAAAACACTGAAAAGTGTTATTGATGATGTTAGTTCTGCTGCAGAAGATATGTTGTGTGCTAAATTTGATTCTACACTGGTGAGCTCATTGTATACGCATTTGCCTGATTTTAGCCTATTTGCCTCCAGTGCATTCTCACCATCACTAAGCTTTACTAAACTAAATACTCTGGCGGAATCCAGCCGACAACTAAGCTCGAGCTTAATTGAATTTGTTTCAAACCCAGAGTTTAGTGAGAAATTCGGAAAAAAGCCTAGATTAATTTCCGATCCCAAAGTCGCCATTGGCCTACTTGGCATAGAAAACTGCCGCATGTTATTTCCTGTAATCATGGCGCAGTCAATGCTTAAATGGTCTGATGATAATACGAAACACATAGCTCCCAAAGTCTGGCAACACCTGGTCGTTACTTCATCAGCTACCAAACTCAGACTACAAGAAACTGTAGCTAAAGAAGAGGACGTAGGAATACTATTAGGGGTTTTAAGAACTTTGCCTCTTTTTCTAATTTGTAATCACTTTACCCAAGTATTTGAAGACGCACTCGTGACAACGATGATGAAGTATAGAGAAGCTATTGATCAGCGAGAAAAGTACTACGCATGTTCAGAAGTGATGCCAAATCTAGAGTTTTTGGTAGCTGTTATTCAAAGAACGGAATTGAAGATAGCCAAAAAACTAATTAAACATATTGATTGGGATGCTAATAGCTCTTACATCCAACAAGCGTTACTAGAAGATATTGACGATCTACCAATCTCTGAGCGCAGCGTTTACGGAGCCGCTTTAGCACAAGCGAGAGCTTTTTCAATCTATGATTCGCTTGAGAGTAGTCAAATATTTAACGTTAAGCATAAACCATATTGGTTCGCAAATGTTCAAATGTCCAACTCATCGATATCAAAGGTCAAAGCTCACAAGCCTGGTAAACTAACATTACAAATGTAATACACCTTCAATTCGCAGACTTGCTTATGTGACAATGTAACACAAGCAAGTTTGACCTCAAATCGCAGTATTTGTTAACGATCAATTTCAAGCGCTCAAGACAGCGGTTCTACCTTTTATCAAAGGCAAGTGCATACCAACTTCTTTAGTCCTAAGCTTTTTTAATGGTTAGATCTGGTTGTGGCGACCCCTAATAAAGCACTAGCCAACTGCGTATTATGCCTGTTTATGTTTAATTACTCACTCATTTATAAAATCATGCAACCTCTTGTATTTAGAGGTTTAATTGATGAAGTACAGCGAAATGAGTAGAAACTATATTTTTCGCGCAATGGAATGCCAAATGACCAAGGAAGAGGTCGCAAAATTGTGTTTTAAATCTGTGAGAACAGTCACAGGATGGGACGAAGGAAAACAGATGCCACCTGAATGTAAAAGGCTTATGAGGATGGCGAAAGGTCGGGAACTGAGTGCCAGTGAAGACTGGGAACAGTTTAAAATGCACTATGACAAGTTAGAAACTTCTACAGGGCAGCGAGTCACACCGCAACAAATTTTAGCTGGGATAGCATTGTTAGAAATACAATCTGAGTTAGAGATAAGGACTTCAACATATTTAATAAAAGTTGCTAGGGCGCTGGCTAAAATAATGAGGTAAAAAGAAAGCTCCGAAAGGAGCTTTTTGTGATGTGGAGCGAATATGGTTCACTATTAAGAAGTAACTATCTATTCCTCTATGTTAAGTCGATCTTTCCACTTGAAAACAGTAACTCTCCACGGTTCAACTTTTTCTTGTAAATCTGCTTTTTTGACACTCAGTAAATCATATGCAAAGCCGAGTATTTCTGTAGGGTGCTCGTGTAAGTTATTAGAGTATCCATTATCAAGCAGATCAACTGCAACCTCATCGATATATGGTTCAACTACTTTGAAAGCGGCATACATGTCTTCAAAACTAGGCACCACCCGATCACTATCAAATGATAACCCGACAAAGTCGTAGTCGAAATCCCCGATGTTGGGCATGCAATATCTGATAAAGGTTATATAGCTGTCTAAATTCACAGATTGCGTTAAATCAAAAGAGTTATTCGTTTCTAGTTCGTCTTTTAACTTGAGCCTAAATCCATCGATACCGTCTTTCAGTTCTATGAATTGTTCATCAGCTTCCTCTAATTTTGCGCTTAACCTGAAAAGCTTTCTTTGAAAAAGTTCTGGTACTTGAGCATCGGATTTGTAGTTAAGCTTATGTTCAATTTCTGCCCATGCGTGCATAAGAATCGTCCGAACTTGGACTTCTGCTTTTAGTCCATCCAAACGTCTGTAGTTTGGTGCTGATAACCAATTTTCATTCAATTTGATAATAAAGTGCTGAGATCTATAAGCGAACTCTTTTAAGCCGAGTAGTTCAGACTTGTCCTCAGACTCTAAAATTGAAAACTCTTCTTTTATAATAGAATTAATCTTCTCGATATCAGAGAAATAGTAACAAATGACGCGAACTCCGCAGATGTCTTCAATGTTCTCAAAAGGATCTGCATATTTCTTCCTATCAATTTTTTCATAAAATGAGTCAAAGCTTTTGACCCTAGAATAGACATCGACGTATGGAATATTTTTCTCATCCAAAAAAGCCTTCAAAGCATCGACAATATTATTGCCCAGCCGAATGTATTGCCCTTTTAAACTTCTAAACTGCTTAGCTACTTGGTCTTTGTTCATTAATAATCCTATTTAATGCAAACTAAATGTCAATGACATTTAACTGTATAGCACTGCTTATTATCATCAAAAAATCAATCGCTTACAAGCTTTTGAATCGCTAATCAATTTCTAGAGCAGGTTAGCTGATGTTGATAGCTTGGTCGAATTTACCCCCGTGATACAACACGGGGGTTGCTGCCCACAGCGTCGCGCTCGCTGTTCAGCTCTCACGACTCACGCGAAGCTGTGAGCAGAGTAGGAAGAGTTGTTAATTAGATGGGTTGCAGTAGCAAAAAGCCCCACTGATGTTGTGAGGCTCTGCTAGGGTGATCTTGGCAATGAAAAGGGCGGGTAAGGTGGTTTCATCGAATCAGCTACGCTGCGCTACTTATCGGGAATTCAACTACATCACACCGAGTTACTTCTGTGGTTTCCCTTATCCCTTCGGGACTATTCAACGACAGACTCAAGTCCTTTTAATGCATCGAGATAATCATTTACTGCCATTTCATTGTTGTAGAGCTTGCGCTTCAGCTTTTCATTTAGCATTCGTTCTTTCTGATATAGCTCGTGATATTTAAGTGCATCATACCCACCTTGAACTAGAGCTTTAGACATCGTAGACGTTCGCGTTAATTCTTTTAGCTTGGATAGCATTTCTTCGTGTTGGTCAGTATATCTAATCGTAATAGCCACCATTTCCCCTCAATGCCGGTTTGTCCTGGTTTTATTATGATAGCATTTTATTCATTTCAATCCAGGCTAAACCACCGATTTGATTGCAGTGCTCCAAGGGCAAACAACTTGCCGGTTCGCTTTTTGATAGCATACATAGTTATTCTACATACTGAAAATATCAACCGACTTTTGAACATCTTCAACTCTATTACCAATCAAACCATCATTCTCCGATGCTAACGCAACTCCGCTTGATGTTGGTGGGCACGTTAAAACCCTTGATACAGATTTAGAGCGCACTTGAATCAAACAATCATCAATCAAATTGAAGCGGTAGCCGTAGCGATTTAAAACAGAAGAGCGTATATAAAAGGTGTCTACACCTTTATCTATCCTAAAAACAAAATCAGAATACTCACCAAACCCCTTTGGATAAACCGTTCTACTTACTGACGTAAGATAGACCGCAGTTGAGCCATTGAAGACTGGAAAGGCATCAAAGAAAGGATTTACAGCATCAAAAAGACTTTCAGCAGAAGCTTGAGAATCAACATTGCTATAATCCACCCGAACAGCACTTTCCCCACTTTCAGTAGGAACGTTTTCAGGTACAGGAACGTAAGCCGAATTGGGTAGAGTAGGCGAGTTGGTATCGGGAGCTGGCGCATCAACCGTTTGAACTTCACCCACATCAGAATCAGATAGTACATTAGTTAAATCCCAGAAAAATTTACCGATAGCTAAAACACCAATAAGCATGGCAAGAATGAATTTAGGTGACTTCAAGACCGAAATATCAGACTGAGTAGAGTTGAAGCCGCCCGTTCCTGTCGACTGATATAAGGCGAATACATCAATAGGAATTTTCTTATTGGTACTGCTAGCCATATCAGCTTTAGTAGAAGGCGCAGTTTTCGTAGATTTGGGAGGATGGTTATAAATACGAGGCTTACGACTTCGGAAAAAAGTATCCGTGGAACGGTGAGAATAAGCTTCACCAGCACAACCTTTTAGCCAGGTTGGGATTGCAGTGTAATCTGGTGTGAGCATAACAATATCCCATTGATATTTTCTATGTCGCATAAACGCACCATAGAAATCGAACGGGTAGAGCAGTCTGTTATTTTCATCCAATTGAGTACGTTCACAATCATCAACATCACCAACATCGAAAGAGTTAGGGTCTACGGGAAGCCAGCGTGAATAGAATAATTCGGTGAAGTCTTTAGGCAGGTAATCTACAAAGTCTGAGAATGGTTTTTGAAGAAACTTCTCACGTTTAAAACCAGCTTCAGGGCAATATAAATCCTGACATTCATCAATCACAACAAATGCGCCAAGAGGCATCCAGTTAAACCAGTTTTGCCAAAGCATTACCCCCTCAGAAGATCGAGTAAAGATCCTAATTAAACGAGCTGATTCGGGAAACTTTTCACCCAAAATTTCCTCTATAGACTCTTTAGGCTTTAAACCTTCAATGTTGGTTACAACGATACGACCATCCCTTAGAGCTGGGAGAATTTCGAACCATGTAACATAAGCCGTTTTGTAAGCACCATTAGAGCCATGACGAAAGGATACGGCCATATCACCACCCCATAATTCTTAAAACAAATGCCGTGGCAAATGCATCAACAACAATCCGAACAGCATCAACAACACCAAGCTGATAGCAAGAGAATCGAAGGTCTGAGGGCAATTTATTGAAAGCCATATTTAACACCGTATAGACCTCATACTCAGAAAGAAGTAATGACGCTACACTATAAGCCATCTTCAACATTTCAATTTTTAAATAGATATAAAGCTTAATGAACCAAAACCAAGCATAAGTAAACGCCTCTAAAATCAGGTCTGGGATTGAAGCGAAAAAGTCATAAATACTGCCAAAAACAGTGACAATATAATCCAGTGCATTGTAGAAATATTCCATAGACTTAACCTTTAGAGCGACCAGAAGAAAGTAAAATAAAACCAGCAAATAGAGTGGCAATGAACAAGATAACCGTTCGAATCATTTCAGTATTATCAGCCCCAAGAGAGCTAAAGAGATTGAAACCAACGTCAACATCCCAGCGACTTAAAGAAAAGGATGTACCATCATAAGAACCATTAGAAAATGACATTTGCCCGAGCTTTAAAGGGGAATCTTTGAGTTTGTTTTTTAGCTGTAGTTCTAGTTCTTCAATTTCAGTTTGTATAGTTGTTAGAGAGTTAGTAAGAACCGTACCGGATGAGAAACCATCGCCACCTGTAGGACTTGAAAATGAACCAGATTTACCGAGAGCATCTTCAATAGCCCCCTTGATATCACCTTTAGTCAGTCCTTTTTCCGAACCATCGCCAGAACCAGAACTACCGCCAGAACCAGAGTTACCGCCTGAACCAGAGTTACCGCCTGAACCAGAGTCACCACCAGAACCAGAGTCACCACCAGAACCAGAGTCACCACCAGAACCAGAGTCACCGCCAGAACCAGAGTCACCACCAGAACCAGAGTCACCGCCAGAGCCAGAGTTA
Organism: Vibrio gallaecicus; assembly: GCF_024347495.1. Classification (NCBI taxonomy): domain Bacteria; kingdom Pseudomonadati; phylum Pseudomonadota; class Gammaproteobacteria; order Vibrionales; family Vibrionaceae; genus Vibrio; species Vibrio gallaecicus. Next base: position 1,646,805 of record NZ_AP025490.1, read on the forward strand.
CCGCCAGAACCAGAGTCACCGCCAGAGCCAGAGTCACCACCAGAACCAGAGTCACCGCCAGAACCAGAGTTACCGCCAGAACCAGAGTCACCGCCAGAGCCAGTATCACCACCAGAGCCAGTATCACCGCCAGAACCAGTATCACCACCAGAGCCAGTATCACCGCCAGAGCCAGTATCACCACCAGAACCAGTATCACCACCTCCAGTACCTTCTGAACCATCGCAAGATTCACCAGTAAAATTGTAATGACCGAAAGGGCGAGGGTCACCATTAACGCCACTCGAAATCCAAGTCCCACCAAATAAATTGGCACGGCAACTATTACGGCAAACAGCACTAACAGTAGAAGTACCAGCAGGGAACGCGATCGTTCCTACAGAGTCACCCTCTAATTTTTTACATACCTTTTCACATAGACCAGTTTCAGTATTAAGCTCAGTACCTTCTGGACATTCACCAGCTGTAAACATAGTTGTTGTATAAGAAGATTTTCTACCATAACGCTCAGTGCAATCTTTATCGTTATACCAAAGCAGATTATGACGAATATTATTAGACTGAATTTTCCGACCGCCACTAGTTTTCTTATATCTCCCGTAATATTTACCTGCGGTCACCTTTGAACAAATTCCATTCCCTTGTGCAATGATTCCAGCAATAGTACCCGTTTGCCCTTTAAGTTCGTCAATCTGACTTTGATAAACATAAATAGTTGAAGCTAAGGTTTGGAATGAGAATGTAAGGAATAACAAAAACGGTATGAGTCTTTTCATAATAAACCTAATAAAAAAGGGAGCCGAAGCTCCCAATTAATCAACCTGCTATAACCCCCGTATATACGCCATATAGAAATGAGGCGCACATTAAAGAACCAAGGACAACAGAGATAATCATTACTTACGGAGCCAAGCGACTACCATCCCAAGACCGAAACCAAGAGCGGCAATACCAATCACACCAGAAGTGGTTAGCTCGACCATACCTTTACCAGCATTAACGGCAGCGGTAATAGCTGTTTCATTTGCACTCGGGTCAGCGAACGCAGAGCCAGAAGTTAAAGCCACAGAAGCAAGAAGAATTTTGTTACTAGCGATTTGACGTAATTTCATAATAATTTTCCTAAAAGGATTAACGAAAGTGTTTTAATACTCGACCTAATACATGCCCACCAATGAACGTGATTAAGCTTTGCTGTACAACGAATTCATACAAGGATTTGTCGAATTCCAATAATGACCAATCAAATTGACCATCAACCAAGTGCGTTAACTGCTCTTTAGAGACCAAGACAAATTCACAAACGTCACCAGACGATTGTTGCAAAACCCCATCAATAACAGTTACGCAAATAGACATAGCACCTAGACCTGATTACTTAGCTTTCATAAAGCTATCGAAGTGCTTTTTAACTTCTTCATCAACCGGAGCCAGTTTGTTTACCAAAATATCGAGCGGATCATTTGGGTTTGCACCAAAGCTCAATTCATACTCTCGGTTAGCCACGAACGCGCGGGTTTGGATAAGTTGACGCGCATAGTCCACATCAATTTTCAGTGCTTGTTTGTTGAAAGGAATGTCAGTCGAAAAACCGATTCCAGTTTGTTGGAATTTTTCATGTTCGACTTCTTCTACTGCACGAAGGACGCAAAGTTCCGCAAATTCCATACCAGATTTAGGAAAACGCTTAATGGCAATACCAGTTATTGTAGGCATATTCTTGACTCCAAAATTTCGATTTTATGTTTAGTGTATTCGTCAGGAACTCCCAACGAGGTTTCAAAGTTTGCTCTGCGATGATGCGTAGGAATTAACAATCCAAACGCTTCACCCAAATCACCTTCAGTCATGGCAACCACTTCAGAAATGGCTTTCCCACATTGACGACGAACCCAAGCGATTCGAGCCATAAACTCCAATCCAGCTTTCTTTTTGTTGAGTTCAATTTTCATAGGTTCGGCTGGGTCGATACTGGCTGAAAAGTCACAAAGACCAGCGAACGCAGAAGCGGGCGAGGCGAGTAGTGTTAAATCGCACTTCTTTAATTCCACTTCATTGCGGTACCAAATCACTTCAGGGTCCGAAATGTTTTGCTCGAATTTCTTGTTATAAACGCGCCAGTAAACGGCAGAAGTTCTAGAGCCAACTAGCACAGCTTCTTCTGATAATTCACCTGATTGGGAGATGCGCTTATGAGGAACCATTGTTGGCCCGCGTCCACGAGAAGCAGTTCGAAATGCTCCCTCATAAAAACATTTCTCAGCATACTTACAGTCAAAAATTCCTGTGTAGTCATCAACACAAAGATCCAAACGGGCTAGGCGAGTGATACCTAAAAGTGACAGCCACCAATACAGCTTTTTGTGAGTGGTGAACTCGAACAACTTAGAGCAACCAGTGCCATTAATTTGCACGTATACCGTGTCATTGTTGCCACCAACACCAACCAAGCCACATTCAACCGTTCCCGTTGAGTCATAAATGACCATTGAATCTTCATAACCATGTAAGCCGCGGCCACGCATTGGTGATAAACGGAAATTGAAGACCCTAGACATGAAGTCATCAAAGCGATGCGCCAAAACCTTACGGCATTTGTTACGATGTAACTCGATAGATTTGTCGATTGCTTCAGGTGAATTGACGCGACCATCAACACTTAGTTTTTTAAAAACAGGAAACTGCAAGTTGATAAATTCTTGGTCATTAGAACTGTCTAAATGTTTTAACGAGCCATAAGAAAATGAGAACGCTAGATGATCAACTTGAACAGGACGAATTTCATCATGGTACTTGTGAGGTTTTTTAGATGGCATGGAAAACACCCTTAACTAAAAGCTCTTGATAGTTGTCGTCCGTGATTTCAATAATCTGAAATGACACCATGCCGTAATGAACTTCGATGAACTGAAAGAAGTCACGTTGAGTTTTAAAAAAGTTATGACCCCAAGGAAAGTAAGCATTGATTCCATGGTTCGGTTCATTGTCGAAGTAGATTGAATCCATGATTAACGTTCCAAACCATAGAACGCGCAAAACTGTTCAAGCTCTTGGTCATCATCAAATGTGAAAGTGAAAGCGTCAGTAGAATTAGATTGAGAACTGGCGAATGAAACTGTATGGAAAAGTTCCTCACCAATCGTGCGTTGACCAAACTCAAGTTCGCTAGCTAAGAATTCAAAACAGATTTCTAGTGGTGAGTTATGAAGAGACAAAGATGCGTGTGTGAAATCTGGATAGTTAGAAAAAGAAACTTGTTCAGATTTGAGCACAGAACCATATTCGATAGATTCAATTTGAAACATAACAACCACCATGACTGATTATTGGAATTGACCGACCAAGTGAGCTATTTACGTCAAGGGCAAACAGCCCAGACTTAGCCAGTCAAAAGAAAGCCCGTAAACTGAACGAGCATAAATCCGATATGTCGCAACAGTACATGCAATCAATCGCAACTGTAAAGTGCGAAAAATCGGACTTTTCAGGCTATCATTGAGGAATTACGGAGGAAGTTATGTACACGAATGAACTGTTAGATGCCTACAAAAAGGCTCAAAACTACGTACAAGATAAGCAAGTTGCCCATGACTTGGCACTAGAAGCGAATAAGATTAGTAAAATAAGAAAAGGTGTTCGCCAACTTACTGATGAAGAAGCAGTTTTTTTAGCTTCAGGTGCAGGAGTTGACCCTGAGCTAGCATTGCTTGGTTGCCACGCTGACCGCAATGAAAATCCACAGATTAAGCAGTTATGGGAACACATAGCAAAAAAGTACAACGGGCTAGGATTTAGAGCAATATCAATGGCTTGTACAGGATTGGCGCTGGTTGTGGCGACCCCTAATAAAGCACTAGCCAACTGCGTATTATGTATATTATGTTAAATATAAGGTAGTAACTTCATTTGATATTAGTGCATCTCCTATAACCCACAACCTCTCATAGTTTAAAGGCTGTCTATTTAACAGTATTGCTATTTACCATAAAATACCTAATAAACAGTAAGTTATCTTTCAGATACTGACTGTTTATTAGTGCTTAACTTTATAGATCACATCTCTTATTTCTTGAGTTCTTACCGGTTTTGTAATGAATTCATTCATTCCCGCATCTAAACAAGATGATCTATCTTCTGCTGCAGTATGTGCTGTCAAAGCAATTATTGGAGTTTGAATATTCTTTTTCCTAATCATTTTCGTTGTGGATAACCCGTCAAGCACCGGCATAGAAACATCCATAAATATAATGTCAAAAGAAATATTGTTTATCTCTACAAGTTCAATCGCTTCTTGCCCATTATTAGCAACATAGACTTTATGGCCTAACCTACTCAAGATGAGTTTAATAACCATCTGGTTTGTTAAATTATCTTCGACAACCAAAACGGTGTAACTTGAATTACTTTCATCACAATTCACATCTTTTTGAGCATTTATAACCGAAGGTTGTAGAATTCTGCTTTTAAATGGAAGGTTAACTAAAAATTTTGAGCCAATATTCAATGAACTCAGTACTTTTATATCTCCATTCATCAAGTCAACTAAATGTTTAGTTATAGCAAGACCTAAACCTGTTCCACCAAACCTACGAGTAATACTGTCATCTGCTTGAATAAATGGGTGAAACAATATCGATTGATGAGTATCACTAATCCCAATGCCAGTATCTGAAATCTGAATCGCAATTAACTCCGGCTTACATGTAATAGAAACGTCAACGGAACCTTTTTCAGTAAATTTAATTGCATTTCCAATTAAATTAAAAAGAATCTGAGCTAGCCGGTTTTTATCATAAAAATAAACAATATCGTCAGACGATTCAATTTCAACACTAAGAGTTAATCCTTTCTGTTGTGCGATACGCTCTTGTTCCATTGAGACAAATGTTACAGTGTCTTTTATCGATTGCCACGATGGAGTCAAAGAGAAATTTCCTGATTCAATCTTAGAGAAATCAAGCACATCATTAATGATAGAAAGTAATAACTCAGATGATGTCCCCATATTGGTAAGTAATGAAAGCTGGTCGACCCCGAGCTGAGTTGTTTTCAGCGTATCAATCAAACCGATGACAGCATTTAATGGTGTGCGAATCTCATGACTCATCATAGCAAGAAATGTAGATTTGGCTTTATTAGCCCTTTCTGCTTCCTTTTGAGCAGAAACTAATTCTTTCGTTCTTGTCTTAATCGTTGCTTCTAAGTGCTCTTTACGTTCTATATCTAATACTGCTCTCTCAATAAGAGGTCTAAATCGGTTGAGGGTCATTTTTGTATCAACACTAAAATGCTTCCCATTGGAGTGAATAAACAAAATGACGGATTGACTTAATCCACTATCAATCCCGGTTAGCAAAACAGAATTAATTTGGTCTAAAATAAATGCATTAAACTTTTCAAATTCTTTCAAACGTTTGGGTTCAAATAATATAGTACATTCACCATTAATAACTCGAGAAAACTTCCCATGATCAATCCATTCTAGATTGTCAAAAATTTTATTATTGGTGAGTATCGTTTTAAAGGTTTCACAACCAACTGGTTTAGAAATAACAATAAAATCGTCAAAGTGAATATACTTTTTTAATACAACGTCTAATGTGGAAAAAATTTGGTCGACATTTTTAGCTTTGCTTATTCCAGAAATAGTGGACAAGATTGCCCTATTCTCTTCTGCAAGATTTATTTCCCGAAGCCTAGATCTTTCTAGTTCGATTAATACATCTTGCAGGTGCTCTGTACTCTGACCTGCCATTACTTCTTTAACCTATAGAACGTTGCAGATGAAACCATTAGATTACCATGGGCATGCTCACCACCTAACAATCGTCCCTGTTCACCAAATGTGAAAGGACAAATATAAGGCAAACCATCTAATGCTTGATTGATCTGCTCACAAACATCGTTCATATCTTGTTTTAAATGAAGCATTGGACCGGCGCAAAATATATTTATCGCCCCTAATTTTTCTTCTAATTCCATATCGTTATAATAAGAGGTATTGATAATACTAGCCGCTCGACTGATTAACTGCTGCTTACAACCAGACATCAGATAAATAGTGTCGTTTTCATTGATATCAGTAAATAACTCAATACCATTATTCTCAGTTTCACGAATAGGGTGAGAAAGTTTGAAGTAAGGAAAACTATAAGAAGAACCAACTTTCCGCCCTAACGGATACACGGTTGCCTTTTCAAAAATATAACCATCTTCATTATTTCCGAGGTGAAAGTTGGTCCATTCATCATAAACGGTAGTGGCTGGACGACCATCAATTTCAAGCATAACTCGATCTTTGGTTTTTGTTACCACACCTGAATAATCAGTTGGCGTATGACCTGAACTTAACGATGTGTATATGGACTGTGATGAGAAGAAAGCAGTTAATGAAATACCATTAATAGATGAAGACTTTTCCGTAAATATACTCCAATTACCGGAAACTTTGTTATCAGCAGCACTCCCACCAATAATAGGAACAGTTGACCCAAACCTCTGATCTATCGCCGCCATTATCTTTTCTTCATTACCTGGCGTAGAGTGCAATAAAATCAGATCAGGCACTTCACCTTGCCTATTGGCACTTGTTAAAGCCATTGATATTGCGGAATTCGTGCTATCAAATACTGACGTTTTAAAATCAGAGATACCTGTACCGTATGCATTTATTCCAGAATCGTATATGACTAAAACACCAATAACAGGACCAGAATGAAAACCAGATTCAGTCATGATTCCATGACACGTCGTACAACCATGAAAAGGAGTTTCAGGAAAGTGCTCCTTTAACTGCTTTCGAACTACAGGTGTTGAGTACTCTTCTGTACAGTAACAAATTAGGGATGCAACTTGATTCAAGTCAGGTATTGAGGAGATCAATTCATCAATCGCGCTGGTTTCATCAGTTTGGTTAGATATTTTTGAGAAAAATTTCATCTTTAAAAAGTATTCATATTCATAGAGTCATATATAACATGTTGTTTAAAACACTTTAGCGATTTTGCTCAATTAATGGTTTTTCTCATTAGCTTTTGTGAAGTGTATTGTCACTGGTGTTTTTTGTTGAGGAAATGTAATTTCTATTTGGAATTCCTGCGTTTGTGGTGTCAATAGCCAAGTATGTGCATTTTTCTTTACCAGCTTGCCATGTTTTTGGGAGCCTACGGTAAAATCACCACTTTCAGAAGCAATAATCATCACACCAAGGATATCTTTAGTAAGCCTAACATAGTGGTCATCGATACTATATTCACATGGTTCTCCCAATATACAATCTAGCGTATCGTTTCCTTTGTATGTTATTGTTCTCCAAGTAAATGCTGCTAATAAAATAGACAACATGATTATAATTTGAACAAGTCTACCCCTTGTTAGCTTTTGAGCTGCCATCTTAATTATTGCTCCTTGTTACAAAGTTCAAAGTTTTTACATAAAAACACAAATCCAGACCAAGCGTAAGGTTACTACTCTGTCATTGATTTGTTAATTCAAGTATAGTGTCGCGTTGAAAATGCCACTTTTTTTTAAAATCAGCAAGTGGAAATAAAGTTCTGAATAGAATGAATTTCTTTTCTGATTTGGTGGCATTACGACGTGAGTCGTGTTGGAAGTAAAGTGTAGTAAATAAGAAATTGGAAGCATGCAAATGAGCCAAGAAAAGCAGCTTGAACAAAACTACAACTATACGGTCGTCCGTCAGTTTACCCTAGTAACCATTTTATGGGGTATTGTCGGTATGGGCGTAGGTGTTTTGATTGCCGCTCAATTAGTTTGGCCACAGCTAAACTTTGATACGCCGTGGTTGACGTACAGTCGTTTACGTCCCCTGCATACTAATGCGGTTATTTTTGCGTTCGGTACAAGCGCACTGTTTGCAACATCATATTATGTTGTACAGCGTACTTGTCAGACGCGTCTATTTGGTGGTCCTCTTGTCGCCTTCACCTTTTGGGGTTGGCAAGCGATAATTCTGTCCGCTGCAATTACTTTACCTTTGGGTCTTACCTCGGGTAAAGAATACGCAGAGCTAGAATGGCCAATCGATATTGCAATCACACTTGTATGGGTAGCTTATGCTGTCGTGTTCTTCGGAACCATGATTAAGCGTAAAACATCTCACATTTATGTTGCGAACTGGTTCTTCGGAGCCTTCATCATCACGGTTGCCGTGTTACACATCGTGAACAGCCTAGCTGTTCCTGTATCTGCTTTTAAATCATATTCGATTTATTCAGGTGCTATCGATGCCATGGTTCAATGGTGGTACGGTCATAATGCGGTAGGCTTCTTATTGACAGCTGGTTTCTTGGGTATGATGTATTACTTTGTACCGAAACAAGCTGAACGCCCTGTTTATTCTTACCGTTTATCGATTGTTCACTTCTGGGCACTTGTGTCTTTGTACATTTGGGCTGGTCCTCACCACCTTCACTACACTGCACTTCCAGACTGGACTCAATCTCTAGGTATGGTTATGTCTTTGGTTCTGTTTGCTCCATCTTGGGGTGGCATGATCAACGGTATTATGACTCTATCTGGTGCGTGGCATAAGCTGCGTTACGATCCGATCCTACGTTTCCTAATCGTTTCTTTATCATTCTATGGCATGTCGACTTTCGAAGGTCCTATGATGGCAATCAAAACGGTTAACGCACTATCTCACTATACGGACTGGACTATCGGTCACGTTCACTCTGGTGCATTAGGTTGGGTTGCAATGGTTTCTATTGGTTCTGTATACCACTTAGTTCCTAAGCTATTCGGTCAAGAGCGTATGTACTCTGTATCACTAATTAATGTTCACTTCTGGTTAGCAACGATTGGTACAGTTTTCTACATCGTAGCAATGTGGATTTCAGGTGTAATGCAAGGTCTAATGTGGCGTGCAGTTAACTCTGACGGTACGCTGACTTACAGCTTTGTAGAGTCTGTAGAAGCATCTTACCCGTTCTACTTTGTACGTTTCTTAGGTGGATTTATCTTCCTAAGCGGTATGTTCTTAATGGCATACAATACGTACAAAACTGTATCTGCACCTAAAGATAGCCTTAAAGCTATCCAACAGCCGGCATAGGGAGATTAAAGAATGAGTTCAAATTCAAACAATCGCCATGAATTAGTCGAAAAGAACGTTGGCTTGCTGGCTATACTGATTGTTATTGCAATTAGTTTCGGTGCTTTGGTAGAGATTACCCCGCTTATTTTTCAAAAGCAGACAACTGAACCTGTAGAAAACCTACGTGTTTATTCTGCTCTAGAAATGGAAGGACGTGACATCTACATCCGTGAAGGTTGTAATGTATGTCACAGTCAAATGATTCGTCCTTTCCGTTCTGAAACTGAACGTTACGGTCACTACTCTGTAGCTGGCGAAAGCGTTTGGGAACATCCATTCCTATGGGGTTCTAAGCGTACAGGTCCTGATCTAGCACGTGTTGGTGACCGTTATTCTGATGAATGGCACCGTGTTCATTTGATTGATCCACGTGAACTAGTACCTGAATCAAATATGCCTGGTTTCCCTTGGTTAGCTGAGAACAAGCTTGATGGCAAGTTAACACAAAGCAAGCTTGAACTATTCCGCAATCAATTTGGTGTTCCATACACTGATGAACAGATTGCTAACGCGAAACAAGATGTTGAAGGTAAAACAGAGATGGATGCAATCATCGCTTATCTTCAGTCTCTTGGACACGCAATGAAATAAGGAATAGCTATGGATATTATTACATTTCAAAGCATTTGGACTGTTACTGTTTTTTCTTGTTTCATTGGCATCGTTTGGTGGGCATATGGCAAGAATCGTAAGACACGTTTCGACGAAGATGCAAATCTAGTATTTGCAGATGACGAACCAGCAGCAAGTTCTAAAAATCAAGGAGTGACAAAGTAATGAGTACATTCTGGAGTATCTGGGTTAGTGCAATTACGATTGGTACCCTCATTGGTTGTGCTGTCCTACTTCGTTGGTGTTTCCACGATAAAACAGGTGTTGAATCTGGTAAGGATATGGGTCATGAGTACGATGGTATTCGCGAACTGAATAACCCTTTACCTAAATGGTGGACATACCTATTTATCAGCACAATCGTGTTTGCGGCAGTATACCTAGCACTTTATCCTGGTTTGGGTAACTTTAAAGGTGTCCTTGGCTGGACAAGTTCAGATCAAACAGTTCGTAGTGTAGAAGAGTCTCGCTCTTCAATTGCCGCATCTCAAGCTAACAAGCAGTTAGATGAATATGCGAAAGAGTTAGATGATGCAAATACCTACTTTGGTGAAGCATTCAAAAAACTTGCGCACAATGATAATGGTCTACGTTCTATACCTGAAATAGCTTCGGATTCAGAAGCTATTAAAGTTGGACAACGTTTGTTCTTGCAAAACTGTTCTCAGTGTCATGGTTCCGATGCTCGTGGTCAGAAAGGTTTCCCTAACCTAACTGATGACGCTTGGTTGTACGGTGGTGAGCCACAAGCAATTAAGACGACTATTATGAATGGTCGAATCGGTCAAATGCCAGCATGGAAAGACGCACTAGGTGAGCAAGGCGTTAAAGAAGTAGTTAGCTACACTCTTAGCTTATCTGGTCGTTCAGTAAATGCACGTGAAGCAGAAGCTGGTAAAGCTCGCTTTGTTGTATGTGCTGCATGTCACGGCACTGATGGTAAAGGTAACCCTGCAGTAGGCGCACCTGACCTGACAGATCGTGATTGGCTATTTGGTGACTCACGCGCTGAAGTAACTGAAACTGTAATGAACGGGCGCTCAGGCGTAATGCCAGCTTGGAAGGACATTCTAGGCGAAGATAAAGTTCAACTTGTTTCTGCGTATGTTTGGAGCCTAAGCAACTCTGACAATAAGTAACATTTCAATAACAGCCCCTTTCTAAGGGGCTGTCTTTTCTGTATTTTGTAAACCCTCTTCTACCCTTTTCATTGAGATCTTTTTTATGGTAAAGCCTTGGTATAAACAGTTTTGGCCGTGGTTCTTAATTGCCTTGCCCCTAACCGTTGTTATTTGGACAATTCTTACAGTTATTCTATTCACACAAAACTCCGTCGATTTAGTGACTGAGGATTACTACAAAAAAGGTAAAGGCATTAATATCGATATTTCGAAAGTTAATGTGGCAAAAGATCTTGGTCTTTTTGCTTCAGTAAGTGAAGAAGAAAACTCCGTAGTTCTTACATTAAACAAGGGGAGCTTGGACCATTTCCCAGCGATAAATGCCATGTTTGTTCATCGTACACTTCCGGATAGAGACTTTTCGAAACTGCTTACAGCAGATGCAAAAGGCAACTACCGTCTGATTTTAGACAATGATATTCAAGGTCCTTGGTTTATTGAACTGAGCCCACATAACTCTGAATGGCTTATACAAGGTCGTATTACATTCCCTCTTGAAACATCAACTCGACTAATGAACTAAAACTATGAACGAATCGTGTTACCACTGCGGTGAAGATGTACCAGCAAACACCGATTTTAAAGTTGAAATCTTAGGTTCAGAACGAGAAATGTGCTGTCCAGGCTGTGAGACGGTTGCTCAAACTATCGTAGATAGCGGTCTAGTTTCTTATTATCAATATAGGACAGCTCCAGCTGAAAAAGCCGATCTTGTTCCTGAGCAATTAAGAGCTCTTGCACACTACGACAATGAAGATGTGCAACAAGAGTTTGTCCGAAACAGCCAAGATGTCTCAGAAGTTACCCTTTCGATTGAAGGGGTTTCATGTGCGGCTTGTGCTTGGCTAATAGAAAAGCAAGTATCTAAAAAAATAGGTGTCTACAGTATTCGAGTAAACACCACAACGAATCGAGCTCTTCTTAGTTGGGACAAGTCAAAAGTAAGATTGAGTGAATTATTGTCTGCCATTCACTCGCTCGGTTATAAAGCCGCACCTTTTGAAGCCGATCAACAAGAAGCTGCTTACCATCGCTCGATGAAAAACTATCTCTACCGACTTGGAGTGGCAGGACTTGCAACCATGCAGGTTATGATGCTTGCCGTTGCATTATATTTAGAAGTTTTTGGCAACCTAGAACCTGAATTTAAAAGTTACTTCCGTTGGGTAAGCTTAATATTTGCCACTCCCGTGTTACTTTACTCAGCCCTACCTTTCTACATTAATGCTTGGAGAAGTTTAAAAGGCAGAACACTAGGAATGGACGTGCCTGTTTCTATCGCACTGCTATTTGCTTATGCCGCTAGCTTAGTGGCTACCGTAACAGAACAAGGCGAAGTGTTCTTTGAGTCCATTTCAATGTTTACCTTTTTCCTGCTCTTAGGTCGCTTCCTAGAAATGAGAGCCAGAAGAAAGGCTGCGGCAGCTAGTGGAAATCTACTCAAATTAATCCCTGCGATGGCCACCACTTTAGATGGTAAACAAATCCCCGTTAAAACCTTAAAGGTTGGAGATAAAATTCGCGTCTTGCCTGGAGAACATATACCAGCGGATGGCTTGGTTCTTTCAGGAAGAGTACATGTTGATGAATCAATGTTAACGGGTGAATCCGTACACGTAGTGAAATCTGAGAATGATTCTGTTTTTGCGGGTACATTGAATGGTGATGAGTCATTTGAATTGGAAGTCACTACATCGAAAGCAGACTCAATGATATCTAATATTGTTCGGCTACAAGATGAAGCTCAGTTATCTAAGCCAAAAATTGCAGAAATAGCCGATGTTGTTGCCCGCTACTTTGTCGCAATCATTTTGATCATATCTTTCGGTACTTGGCTGTATTGGCACCAAACCAAACCTGAAGATGCTTTTTGGATAATGCTATCTGTACTTGTTGCGACCTGCCCTTGCGCTTTGTCTCTTGCTACACCTACCGCAATCACTTGCTCGACATCTCGTATGGGCAATTTAGGTATTTTATTGCGTAAAGGGCATGTGTTCGAAACACTTTGTAAAGTGAATCATTTAATCATTGATAAAACTGGCACTTTAACTGAAGGCGATATTCGTATCGCCCGTGTAGATACTAAATCTGATATTGATGAACCTACATGTTTGGCTCTAGCCGCTAGCTTGGAAAAACATGCGAACCACCCAATAGCCAAAGCATTTCGAGAGTTTGAATCCGAACATTTTCTTGTCGATAACGTCAGCAACATTATTGGTTCTGGAATTGAAGGAACTTTTAACGGACAACCTATCTCTATCGGGAGTGCAAGATTTATATTAGATAACGCCGAAACGGCAGAGAGTAACGGTATTTACTTAGCTTTAAATGGACAACATATAGCAACTTTTACATATGAAGACCCAATAAGAAAAGAAAGTGCAGAGCTCATCAAACAATTTACTGATGCCGGAATTAAAACAACTCTGCTAACCGGTGATTCACTGGCAAATGCACTCCCTGTTGCCAAATCAATTGGTATACAAGATGTTGTCGCAGACGCAAAACCAGAGGATAAGTTAGCCTACCTTAATTCAACTGACTCGAATGATATAACCATGATGGTTGGTGATGGTATCAATGATGCTCCAACATTAGCTGGGGCACACTTATCCGTTGCAATGGGTGGTGGCACTGACGTTGCAAAAGCATCTGCGGACATGATTTTACTCGGTGATAAATTAGATAGGCTACTTAAGTCACGTATATTAGCGTTGAAAACTCGTAAAATCATCAGAGAGAACCTTGCATGGTCTCTTGGGTATAACTTACTTATATTGCCTCTAGCAGTAGCTGGATTAGTTGCGCCTTATATTGCAGTAGTTGGCATGTCTGCAAGTTCAATTATAGTAGTCTCTAACTCTTTAAGGCTCTTAAAAGAGGAACGTAAGTAATGGAAAGTTTGTACATCTTGATCCCAATTGCGATCATTTTGGTTTGTGTTGCTGTGGGCGTTTTTCTATGGGCTGTTAAAAGTGAACAGTTTGAAGATTTAGAGCGCCAGGGTCACAATATTTTATTCGATGAAGACAGTGGCAAAGAAATGAACACATCAAAGAAACCTCATGACTCCTGATTGGGTTGGCGCTTTCTTCATCGGTTTAATTGGTGCCGGTCATTGTATGGGTATGTGTGGTGGTATTGCCTCTTTACTTTCTATTGGCAGTCAGAAGCCATCACCAATGACCCCACTACTTTATAATTTAGGTCGCCTATCAAGTTACGCATTGATTGGAGCTATTGTTGGCGGGGCTATTTCATCTATCGGAGAACTCAGCCAGTTTAATGCTTTGCTCGGTTGGCTGCGTTTATTCACTGCAATATTCATGATTATCTTGGCTTTGTATATTGGTAAATGGTGGTTTGGCTTGCTTGCTTTTGAAAAGTTAGGTCAGCGGTTATGGCGTTATATTTCGCCTATTGGTAAATCATTCCTTCCTCTAAAGCATCCTTCACATGCATTACCTTTTGGTTTTATTTGGGGGTGGCTGCCATGTGGCTTAGTTTATTCGATGCTAACTTGGGCTGCCGTTTCTGGTGGCTCCCTTAACGGAGCCGGGATAATGCTAGCTTTTGGTCTAGGTACTTTACCCGCCATGCTAGCAGTTGGAGTGGGGGCAAACCTTATAAAAAGAATCCAGCAAGCTACTCTGTTCCGTCAGTTAGGTGCAGTTTTAATCTTTATCTACGGTTTGTATACCGGATATATAGCGATACAGCTCATCAATTATACCGTATGATCAATCTTTTAATGCGGTTTTTTTACTACCTTTTGGGGAGAAGGAATGCTAAAATATTGACGTATATCAAATAGTGAAAGATTGTTATGATTTCTGAAAAGCCTGTGACGAAACGTGTTCAGTCTGGTGGCTGTGCAATCCACTGCCAGGATTGTAGTATTAGCCAGCTCTGTATCCCATTTACTTTGAATGAATCTGAACTTGATCAACTTGATCAGATCATTGAAAGAAAAAAGCCTATTCAAAAAGGTCAAGAGTTATTCAAAGCTGGAGACGAGCTTAAGTCTCTGTATGCGATTCGCTCTGGTACTATTAAGAGTTACACCATTACCGAACAAGGTGATGAACAAATTACTGCATTTCACCTTGCCGGTGACTTAGTAGGTTTTGATGCTATCACAGAAGATATGCATCCTAGCTTTGCTCAAGCTTTAGAAACCTCTATGGTCTGTGAAATTCCTTACGAAATCTTAGATGATTTATCAGGAAAAATGCCAAAGCTTCGCCAGCAGATCATGCGCTTGATGAGTAATGAAATTAAAGGCGACCAAGAAATGATTCTTCTGTTGTCTAAAAAGAATGCAGAGGAGCGCTTAGCTGCTTTCTTATTCAACCTTTCAACTCGATTCTCTCAACGTGGTTTCAGCCCACGAGAATTTCGTTTGACGATGACTCGCGGTGACATTGGTAATTACCTTGGTTTAACCGTTGAAACTATTAGCCGTTTGCTAGGTCGCTTTCAAAAAGCAGACATTCTAAGCGTTAAAGGTAAATACATCACTATCGAAGACCATGATGCCTTAATGGAATTAGCTGGTGTTTCAAAAGAATAACTGATTTATCAATGATGTAGTTCAATAATGAGCTACATCATATTTCTCTCTAAAATCCTCCTATATTTCTCTTAATCTCTCTTTAACTGCGCTACATTAATTATATGGTTTAGTCCAAATAGTAGGCTTAGTTATGAGTATCTATAGCAAAATTCTAGTCGTCGCCGACATTAATCACGATGAGCAACCAGCTCTTGTTCGTGCAATTCAACTCGCTAAAAAGAGTGCTTCAACAAGTCACATTACTTTTTTCCTATCGATTTATGATTTCTCATATGATATGACATCCATGCTTTCACCCGATGAACGCGATGCAATGAGAAAAGGTGTTATTCATCAACGTGAAATTTGGATGAATAAAGTTGCTGAACCTTATATAGATGATTCAATTGAGTTTAATGTCAAAGTGGTTTGGCATAATAGACCGTATGAAGCAACCATAGCTGAGGTTTTCTCTGGTGAACACGATATCCTTATTAAAGGAACTCGTAAGCACGACACTTTAGAGTCTGTCATTTTCACCCCAACGGATTGGCATTTATTACGTAAGTGCCCTTGCCCAGTTCTATTAGTTAAGAATGAATTCTGGCCAGATCATGCAAAAATTTATGCGTCTGTACATGTCGGCTCAGAAAATGATACTCACATTGAACTAAATGACTCTATGGTCGAAAGGCTATTGGAAATAACAGGACGCTTGAATGCTGAGCCATTCCTAGTTAACGCCTACCCTCTGACTCCAGCCAACATCACAATTGAACTCCCTGAGTTTGACCCTACGTCATATACTGATGCTGTTCGTGGTCACCATTTAACTGCAATGAAAGCACTTCGCCAAAAACATCATTTATGTGAAGAACAAACTATTGTACAGCAAGGTCTTCCTGAAGATGTTATCCCGCAAGTAGCGGAAGACAATGGTGCAGCTATGGTAATTTTGGGAACAACCGGACGTACCGGCTTATCTGCCGTTTTCATCGGCAATACTGCTGAGCATGTAATTGATAAGATAAACTGTGATGTTCTCGCTCTGAAGCCAAATGGTTATATCAGCCCTTTGGACCCTAATATTGCTAAGTAAGTGACAATAATTAGAAGGTATATTGATATTTCCTTTAAGAATTCCTAAACAATGACTTTTATTATTAATACAAAAAAGCCCCGACTTCCGGGGCTTTTATTTTCTAAGCTTGACTTAGACATTCGTTACATCAATAAACATAGATTCATCAATATGAGCTGAGCCAATATTTGATGACGAAACTTCCGCTTCAGCGAATTCATATTGTTCACGTTCGCTGCTGCGATCAATGGGTAAGTTTTCGAAATCAAATAGCTCTCTATCAGCAAGCTGACTTGGGCTTACGTTTTGAATTGATTTAAACACTTTTTCTACTCGACCAGGGGTCTTCTTATCCCAATCGATAAGCATAGCTTTAATATTTTGACGTTGAAGATTTTCTTGTGAACCACATAGGTTACAAGGAATAATTGGAAACTCTTTATGCTCCGCATATTCAATAAGGTCCGTTTCACGACAGTAAGTCAGAGGGCGGATTACAACATTGCGACCATCATCTGAACGAAGTTTAGGCGGCATTGCTTTTAGGCGTGCGCCATGAAACATATTGAGGAACATAGTTTCAACAATATCATCTAGATGGTGACCAAGAGCGATCTTAGTTGCGCCAATCTTCTCAGCAAATGAGTAAAGTGTGCCTCTACGTAAACGAGAGCAAAGACCACAAGTCGTTTTACCTTCAGGCACTTTATCTTTAACGACCGAATACGTATCCTTATCTACGATGTAATAAGGAATATTCAATGTTTCAAAGTAGTCAGGAAGAATATGTTCAGGGAAACCTGGCTGTTTCTGGTCTAAGTTAACAGCCACTACATCAAATTTGATTGGAGCAACTTCACGAAGCTTAAGTAAGATATCCAACATCGCAAATGAATCTTTACCGCCGCTGATACATGCCATAACAACATCATTTTCTTCGATCATGTTGTAATCAACAATGGCGTTACCAACATTTTTTCTTAAACGCTTCTGAAGTTTGTTGAATTCGTGTGTTTCTTTTCTATTATCGACTTGATTCATTACGACTCTCACACTGTCGAGTAACCGACGGTAGCTTTGCTTGGTGGATTCTTTAAGGGCGTGGATTATACGGATTTTTATTTAATGTTGAAATACTAACTAGAGATAAAACATCTGAGTTTATTAAGAAGTAATGCCGTTTTAGAACATAGTATTTATTGCTTCTACGTTTCAGCATTCTCTAAAAGTAGTTATGAAGCTTATATAGACCGCCAATATAGGTTTAGTCATTCGCTTCATAACTAACTGTTTGTAGTGATTATTGAGCAGGAATGTAAGGAAGTACACGTTGAGTGGCTTCAGGTAACACTAAAGTATCCCCTTTTTGTAGGTCGTCTAAAGTAAAACGAGCTTTACCATCAATAATAGGGATGCTTTTACCGCTGGAAGTCTTAATATCACTGTTTAAGTTGTTTGCAAATTCTAATGTTACACCGGTAATCTTAGGCGTAAACCAACTAGAAAACATACCACTTAAGTCCTCTAACATGATCTGCATTTGCGGCAGGAGTGTTTCGATATTTTCATAGGAAACGGAACCGTCAAGTGGCTCTTTTGTCATTACGACAAGCGAGTAATCACATACTTCTTCTTCAGTCTGGACAAAAATGAGAGGGTTCGCTGATCTTAAGTTGCTATCTATTGGTAGAGGGAATTCATTCGAACTAGGGATATCAAACTCTTCATAATGCTCTTCTTTTTCCATCCAAGCTTTTTTGATATTACATATTTTCTGTGTTTCTTGATCAATAAAGAAAACGGCAACTTTTACATCATCATGCCCTTCTTTATTGTTGTTTTTTAACTGTGTATACAGTTTTGAATAGGTAAACATATATTCTTGAGCAGAAGCTGGAATTGCAAAAGCAAGCCCTAAAGATGCGAGTATTGCGATAGTCGTTTTTTTCATTCTAATTATCTTGTTATATGTAGAGTGGACATCAAGGTGATGTTTCAAACTCATTACTGAGCCCAATATTTTTGATTATGGCGAATCATAGCCTGCAAATCTTCCACATAAGCAGAGCCCCTTTCAGAGTATTTCAGCAGACCGTTTGTCAATTCTGTCGCAGTATTGTGTGTTAACAATTCTTGTCTAGCATCGGATAAATCACTTCGGATGCCCCTTAACTCTTTATAAGCAAGGTTTCGGTTTATATTCATGAAGTAACGATGTACTGATTCTTGGCTAGATGAAAACTTGGCAACTTCATGAGTACTGCCTTCATTTCTTTGTAAAGGAACTAAGCCGCAGCCTTTCGAATAACACCATTGTCCAAAGAAATTATTCGCTTGCTTAGCAAAACGTGATGTTCCCCAGGCCGATTCATTCGCGGCTTGTGATAAAACCAAAGCTTCGGGCAAGACATTCACGCGATTTAACATTTCGGATAACCAAGTATTATCTAAACCCTCGGTTGACAGAGGTAAACTGTATAATTTTCCTAACCGTTTCGCATACGACAGCTCTTCTGCAGATAAAGATTCAATACCACTGTCTGCCCATTTAAGAAGATGCCTACGTTCTTTGGTTATCCGATTATTTTCAATTTGGATACTCGGACGAAGGTAAGAGAAAAAGGAATCCTTCTTCTCATTTACATCTCCTATAGCACCAAAATCTGGAGTCGACGTAGGCAACATTTCAACACTGATTTCAGGTTGCTCTGTTTTCTTGGCTTGCAAGGATTTACGACGCTCTTCTTGTTCATAAATATATGGACCTATAAATGAAACAGCTCCAACAACTGCAAAAGCAAGGAATTTTGTTGATTTAGAGCTAATGATATTTTCAAACTTAGTCATATTCGGATCTTTTATTAGTCAGCTTTACTATTAACAAGCTTTAAGCATTGAAAACATCAGAGTTCGGGTTGCTACCATTATCACTATCGTTATCATTATTTGAGTCATGCGGGCGATCAGATGCGATGACTTTGAGCTTAATGCCAAACATCTCACGGTATAAGATGCCTTTCACATGAAAGAAAAATGGCAGTACGAAAATCAGCCCAATTCCATACATCATCGCAGCAATGACAAACATCAACATAACTAATAGGTAGATTGAAGCAACAACGAAGATCTTCTTATTAATCGCTCTAAGTGAAAGCAACAGCGCTTGCATCGGAGGCACTTTCTTTTCACAAATGAGTAGAATCGAATGACTGAAAGCTAATGAAAAGTAAATAGACAAGAATGGGAGGATCATACCAGCAATGCCTTGAAGCATCAGGCTAAACAAAGTCACTAAAATGACTGGTACCGTGAACTGCAGCCCTTTTCCAATATGTTTAAGCTTTGTATTCAAACCAGCAGCATGGCTCATTGCCATTAAACTAATACCAGCGTAAATCGGCGCACTGACAACTTCATAACTGAAGTTTGCAATGAAGATTGATTCAACAATTTGAGGGGTAAAAGCTTCAGGGTCTATGACGGCATCCAGTATAACGCTTGGGTCACCAAGTTGAAGCTGTAATGCAATGTAGAAGATTGCAAGTTGAATAAACATCAAAGCAACAATAGCAGGAGAGAAAGAGAGAAAATGATTAACCGTATATTTCCATGCTTCCTGAAAAACGGCCGTGGCTTTTAGCTCGTAATTTCCAGAAAGAGCGCGTTCAATGCTCCCGCCTAAATTAAAATCTTTTTCAATGTCGTTATTCATAGTTCTTCCTAGGTAGACAATACATATACGAGCCACCTAACTTGTTGATAAAAAATTGGGTTCATTATACGCATATGTCGTATGTAAACTAAAATATGATTCTGTAACAAGCCTTGCTTTCTTGCCTTTTTGATTGATAATTAACCACTTAAACTATCATTTACGCTATAGATTATAGTATGGATAGAAATACCGAGTTTTACCTGTGAAATTTTTTATTGTCTAACGTTAAAAAATGCTTTGAATTCACACTTTTGGTGATTATGATGCGCGCCTTAAAGTGTATAGCAGCAGGTCATCCTAATACGGACCAAGGTGGAGATAAACAGACGTTGAACGCTAAACAATCAGTAGGAAAACCAGTCGTACAGTTAACTGGTATTAGTAAAAGTTTCGATGGTAAGGAAGTCATCGGCAATCTCGATTTAAATGTAAATCATGGTGAGTTTCTTACCATATTAGGTCCCTCTGGTTGCGGTAAAACCACGGTGCTAAGAATGATTGCGGGTTTTGAAACGGCAGATAGCGGTGAAATTCTATTAGCTGAACAGAATGTAACCCAAGTCCCTGCTGAACAAAGGCATGTAAACACTGTTTTCCAAAGCTATGCCCTTTTTCCACATATGACTGTCTTCGACAATGTGGCATTTGGTTTACGAATGCAAAAAGTTTCAAACGACGATATCGAAATCCGAGTTATGGAAGCTTTGAAGATGGTACGTTTAGAGAAAATGGCACAGCGTAAACCACATCAACTTTCTGGTGGTCAGCAGCAGCGTATTGCTATCGCAAGAGCTGTTGTAAACAAGCCTAAAGTATTATTACTTGATGAATCACTCTCAGCACTTGATTACAAACTACGTAAACAGATGCAAATAGAGCTTAAACAATTGCAACGCCAACTTGGTATTACGTTCATTTTTGTCACGCATGACCAAGAAGAAGCATTATCAATGTCTGACCGTATCATTGTTATGCGAGACGGTGTCATTGAGCAAGACGGAACACCAAGAGAGATTTACGAAGAACCAAAGAACCTCTTTGTTGCTCGTTTCATTGGAGAAATTAACGTCTTCGAAGCTAAAGCAATTTCTCGTCAGGATGACAATCGTATACTTGCGATGATAGAAGGCATTGAATGCTCCATTCATCATGACAAAGCTATAGCTCAAGGTGACTGCCTACAAGTACTTCTAAGGCCTGAAGATCTTCGAATTGAAGAAATTAAAGAGTCTGAACAGCGTGGTATTGTTGGGCATGTCGTAGAGCGTACCTATAAAGGCATGACGCTAGATTCTGTTATTGAACTTGAGTCTGGAATGCGCGTAATGGTAAGTGAATTCTTCAATGAAGATGATCCCGATGTTGATCACTCATTAGGACAAAAAGTTGCGATTACTTGGGTTGAAAGCTGGGAAGTGGTACTTAAAGATGAGCAAGAAGTTTAATTTACAAAATGCCATCATCGCTTTAATTGGTGGATGGCTAATCCTATTCGTCATGATTCCAAATATCATGATTATTGGAACAAGTTTTCTTACTCGTGATGAAGCCAACTTGATTGAGATGACTTTCACGTTAGATAACTATCTACGCTTGGCTGATCCCCTGTACTTGAAAGTGCTACTTCACTCTTTCTACATGGCGATAATTGCGACCTTATTGTGTTTGGTTATTGGGTACCCGTTCGCATACATCATTGCGAAAATGCCTGAAAAGTGGCGACCAATCATGTTGTTTCTTGTGATTGTTCCTTTTTGGACCAATTCATTGATCAGAACTTACGGTCTTAAGATTGTACTTGGTACTCAAGGGATCCTAAACAAGTCGCTTATTGCTCTAGATATTATTGATAAGCCGATTCGTATTATGTACAGCGAAACCGCAGTGATGATTGGCTTAGTTTACATATTGCTACCTTTCATGATTCTGCCTCTGTATTCGGCTATCGAAAAATTGGATGGAACATACCTAGAAGCAGCAAAAGATCTAGGCGCAAACAAGTTTCAAACTTTGATAAGAGTTGTGTTGCCTTTAACTATGCCTGGCATTATTGGTGGTTGTTTATTAGTACTACTGCCAGCTTTAGGAATGTTCTACATTTCAGATTTATTAGGCGGAGCGAAAAACTTGCTGATTGGTAACGTCATTAAGAGCCAAGTCCTTAATGCTAGAGACTGGCCATTTGGCGCTGCAACCAGTATTGCTTTAACCATGGCTATGGCTGTTATGCTTTATGCGTATTACCGAGCAGGCAGACTATTGAACAAAAAAGTGGAACTAGATTAATGGGCCGCACAGTTAAGTTTAGCTTTATGGCGTTGGTATATGCGTTTTTATACCTGCCAATAATCGTATTAATTGCTAACTCGTTTAATGCCAATAAGTTTGGTATGAAATGGGGTGGCTTCACCACAAAATGGTATGACGCATTAATCAATAACGATAGCTTAATGCAAGCCGCTTGGCATTCATTGAATGTGGCAGTATTTTCAGCAACAGCCGCTACATTAATTGGGAGCTTAACTGCCGTTGCCCTATTCCGTTACCAATTTAAGGGTAAAGGTGCGGTGAATGGCATGCTATTTATTGTAATGATGTCGCCAGATATCGTAATGGCAATCTCATTGCTTGCTCTATTTTTAGTGATGGGTGTGCAATTAGGTTTCTTTACCTTGCTGGTTGCGCACATCACATTTTGTTTACCATTTGTCGTTGTCACGGTTTACAGCCGTTTAAATGGTTTCGATGTAAAAATGCTTGAAGCAGCAAAAGATCTAGGTGCAAGTGAGTGGACGATCTTAAAACAGATTATCCTTCCCTTAGCTAAACCTGCCGTTGCTGCAGGTTGGTTATTGAGTTTCACTCTGTCATTAGACGATGTGATCATCAGTTCGTTTGTTACTGGTCCAACTTATGAAATATTACCGCTGAAAATTTACTCCATGGTAAAAGTTGGGATATCACCAGAAGTAAACGCACTTGCAACCGTGATGTTAGTCGTCTCCTTAATCTTGGTGATCACTTCACAGTTGCTGGCAAGAGAAAAAGTTAAGTAAACTTCGAAAAATCTTCATAAACAGAATGGCACTTGCCATTCTGTTTTTCTATCTACTGCCATCATGGCAACGTTTGGTTTGGAGCTAACGTCAATGAAAAAATGGGCTACTTTACTAGCTGGTAGTGCATGTGCGCTTTCAATGTTATCTGGAACAGTGTCTGCGGATGAAAATAAAGAATTAGTATTTATGAATTGGGGGCCTTACATCAACAGTGAGATCCTTGAACAGTTCACAAATGAAACGGGTATTAAGGTTATTTACTCTACGTATGAGTCAAATGAAACTTTATACGCGAAACTAAAAACCCATAACAAGGGCTATGATCTTGTTGTGCCATCAACGTATTTTGTTTCTAAAATGCGTGACGAAGGTATGTTGCAAAAGATCGACAAATCTAAGCTGACTAACTTTAATAATCTAGATACTAATTATTTAGATAAAGCTTACGACCCAAAGAATGAGTACTCCATTCCTCATGTTGTAGCTATCACCGGCTTAGCCGTAAATACTGATATGTACGACCCTGAGGAATTCCAAAGTTGGGCTGACTTATGGAAACCTGAACTTGAAGGGCAATTAATGATGATGGATGACACTCGTGAAGTGTTCCATATTGCTCTTCGAAAACTGGGCTATTCGGGTAATACCACAGACGAAAAGCAAATTGATGAAGCTTATGCTGAATTGCGAAAACTCATGCCAAATGTTCTAGTATTTAACTCAGATAACCCAGGCGCGCCTTATATGTCTGGTGAAGTTGGATTAGGCATGCTTTGGAATGGTTCTGCTGCTGCTGCACAAAATGAAGGTTTGCCAATTAAATTAGTATTCCCGAAGGAAGGCGGTATTGGTTGGGTGGACAACTTTGCGATTAGCTCTGGAGCCATGAACATTGAGGCGGCTCATAAAATGATCGATTTTCTACTTCGTCCAGAAATTGCAGAACAAATCTCTCGTGACACTGGGTATTTAACTGCGGTGAAAGCATCCAATGAGAAATTTAAAGATAGCCCTGCTCTATTCCCATCTCAAGAGGACTTGGATCGAGTTGAATGGCAATCTGCAGTAGGCGATAAAACTGTTCAGTATGAAGAGTACTTCATGAAGCTAAAAGCTGGACAATAGACACTCATAACTTTTTTGATCAATAGGCAGCTTAGGCTGCCTATTTTGTTTTCAGGCTGGTATAATTAAGTTCTTCGATTTTTATAAATCTTTCCTTTGGGTTCGCTACCCAGTCCTAGATAAAACAAATGAACGGAACAGTAATGAAAAAAACACTGTATACCGGCGCATTGTGTGCTGCTACTTTACTTTCTACTCCTTCTTTCGCGGCTGACGAAGAGCTATATTTTTATAATTGGTCTGAATACATTCCAAATGAAGTCCTTGAAGATTTCACAAAAGAAACGGGTATCAAAGTTTTCTACTCAACGTATGAGTCTAACGAAAGCATGTACGCTAAGTTGAAAACACAAGGTACAGGATATGACTTAGTCGTACCTTCAACTTATTTTGTATCAAAAATGCGTAAAGAAGGCATGCTTCAAGAGTTAGATAAAAGCAAGTTAAGCCATTTTGCAGATTTAGATCCAAACTATTTAGACAAGCCTTTTGACCCTAGTAATAACTACTCAATTCCATACATTTGGGGTGCAACGGGTATTGGGATCAACTCAGATATGCTTGATAAGTCATCTGTAAAAAGCTGGGGCGATCTATGGGACACTCAATGGGAAGGTCAATTAATGATGATGGACGACTCTCGCGAAGTCTTCCACATTGCATTGTCTAAGTTGGGTTACTCACCTAACACCACTAACCCAGAAGAAATCAAAGAAGCTTATGAAGAGTTACGTAAGCTTATGCCAAACGTTTTAGTCTTTAACTCAGATTTTCCAGCTAACCCTTACTTAGCTGGAGAAGTATCATTAGGTATGCTTTGGAATGGTTCTGCGTATATGGCTCGCCAAGAAGGTGCAACCATAGACATCATCTGGCCAGAACAAGGCACTATCTTTTGGATGGACAGCTTAGCTATCCCAGCAGGAGCTAAGAATACTGATGCCGCACATAAGATGATTGATTTCCTGCTAAGACCAGAAAATGCAGCTAAAATTGCTTTAGAGATTGGCTACCCAACACCAGTAAAAACAGCCTACCCATTGCTACCAAAAGAATTTGCTAATGATAAAAACGTATTCCCACCACAAAAGGTGATGGACAACGGCGTTTGGCAAGATGAAGTTGGTGAAGCAAGTGCCATTTATGACGAGTACTTCCAAAAGTTAAAAGTGAATAACTAATACTCAATTAGATTTATAACAAAGCGGCGCAAGCCGCTTTATTTTTATCTAAACTTTATATAGAATCAAAAGTAAACGAAATGGAGTTCTATATAAATGCCAGCAAACCCCATACTGATAGTCGTTGTCTTTATGCTAATTGCATCTTTAGTGATGCTTGCCGTCAGTTCAGTTTTAGAAATTGATTCTAATTATGACCTTTTCTTCGAAACGAATACGCTAGTAATTGTAACGTATATTTACTTTGTTGCCCGCCGAGTCATTTATAAGAATAGAGTCCTGCAATATGGCGCTTTATTACTCATATTTAATCTTACTTACGATGTAGTAACTGAATTGCACTTCTTAGATGTATGGGCTGATAAAAACGAGTTTTTGGACACATTTCTTGAAGATGGATTACTTCAAACAGCCTTTCTATTAATCGCTATTGGAGTCACACAAGTTTCCTCTCACCTCAATGAAGCAAGCAAAAAAGATGAATTAACAGGGCTGTATAACCGTAAAAAATTTGATGCTATACAACTAGAAGAATTTGAACTAATTTTTTTAGACCTTGATGGTCTGAAACTGGTGAATGACCACAAAGGTCATAATGTTGGCGATTTAATGATAGTCCGCTTTTCTCAAGCTCTATCTCAAGCCATTATTGAAAAAGAAATGATTTTCAGAGTGGGTGGTGACGAATTTGTTGTAACCACTGAAATAGGACGAAGTGAAGAATTCATCTCTCAAGTGAAAGCACAACTACAAGGTGAGAGGATCTCTTTTTCATACGGGGTTGAACAAGCTACCCGTTGTAATTTCAAACAGGCTTTAATTCGGTCTGACCAAGCTATGTATGAAATGAAAAAAGAACAGAAAGAAAGCGATAACACAAGTTCGGAGCATTAAAAAGGAGACGCTACGTCTCCTTCTCTCTTTTACTCTAATATCTAATATCTAATATCTAATATCTAATATCTAATTAAAGCCTATTAAGATAATTGATAAATGCATATTTAATTACAAAGAATTAAGCGCTTAGAGCACCATCCCGAGTAAGTAATTCTTTAACTAGTTTGGGAATCTCAATACTCGCTTTACCATAACGTTTTTCTTCAAATTCACTTTCCACAGCACTTGGCTCTAAGTTCACTTCGATCGTATGAGCTCCATGCATTTTTGCATCGTGTACAAAGCCCGCTGCTGGGTACACCACTCCAGATGTCCCTATAGAAACAAAGAGGTCAGCTTCTTCTAAGGCAGAATAAATGTCGCCCATACGTAAAGGCATTTCACCAAACCAAACAATATGAGGTCGCATTTGAGCCGGAATTTGACAACAATGGCATAAATCACCCGTCGTAATCTTATCTTTATACTCAATTACTTGATTCGATTCACTACATCTCGCCTTAAGTAGTTCACCATGCATATGGATAATATTCGAACTTCCGCCTCGTTCATGAAGGTTATCGATATTCTGAGTAATAATGGTCACTTTACCTTCAAGCTGATCTTCCAGTTCACCTAATGCTAGATGAGCGGAATTAGGGTTTATTTCTTTCCCTTGAAGCCCTGCTCTTCTTTTATTATAAAATTCTTGTACGAGATCAGGATCTTTGACGAAACCTTCAGGCGTTGCCACATCTTCAATTTTATGGTTTTCCCATAATCCATCTTGAGCTCGAAATGTCTGAATGCCTGACTCGGCCGAAATGCCAGCGCCAGTGAGAATCACAATGTTCTTATATGGGAAATTCATATCGTATCCTTACCAATAAACTATCTAAACTCAGCTTAGCACTCTTCAAATTCCAACAATAGTTTTAGGGATTAGACTATGGTCTTAACTTAAAGGAATCGTTAGATATTTGTGATGTAGAACAAAGTACGATTTGGAAGAAATACTCCATTTATTAAAGCTTTCACTAATAACAGACTTAATCACTAAACCTAAAAGAAAACTGAGAGATTTAGTTCTAAAACCAAAAAAACGACCGAAGCCGTTTTTATTAAGGATTTAGGTATTGAGACTAGAGATTAGTCTTCACTGATAGAGGAAATCTTATGAATTGATAAATCAGCACCGTTAAATTCATCTTCTTCACTTAAGCGCAGCCCTGTGAATTTGTTCAGTAGCCCGTAAACAATAAATGAACCGATTAAAGCAACAAGAATACCAGCGAATGTACCTAAGAGTTGAACCGTAAAACTCACCCCACCTAGCCCCCACAACGCTTGTTGTCCAAAGATGCCAGCTGCAATACCGCCCCAAGCACCACAAACACCATGTAAAGGCCACACACCCAATACGTCGTCTATCTTGGTTTTATTCTGCATGTATGTAAATAAATACACGAATAGAGCACCTGCAATACCACCTGTTACTAACGCTCCAAGTGGGTGCATTAAGTCCGAACCAGCACATACTGCAACTAAGCCAGCTAATGGACCATTATGAATAAAGCCTGGGTCATTTTTACCCGCCACAAGTGCTGCCAGAATGCCGCCGACCATTGCCATTAAAGAGTTCATAGCAACCAAGCCACTAATGCCGTTAATCGCTTGTGCTGACATCACATTGAAGCCAAACCAACCGACACATAAGATCCATGCGCCAAGAGCAAGGAATGGGATATTTGATGGTGCAAAGTTGGTGTGTTTTCCTGCACGAATACGCCCCTTACGCATACCTAAGAAGTACACAGCAACTAAAGCTATCCAACCGCCAACACCATGCACAACAACAGAGCCTGCGAAATCATGAAAACCATAACCAAATTGAGCCTCAAACCAAGCTTGCAGACCAAAGTTACCATTCCAAATAATGCCTTCAAAAAGTGGGTACACAAAACCAACAGTAAAGAACGTTGCAATCAATATTGGGTAAAAGCGTGCACGCTCAGCAATACCACCCGATACTATGGCAGGAATAGCTGCTGCAAAAGTCAGTAAGAAAAAGAATTTAACCATTTCATAGCCATTTGCTTGTGAGAGCGTTTCTGCATCAGCAAAAAAGTTAGCGCCATAAGCAACCCAATAGCCAATAAAAAAATACGCAATGGCAGAAACGCCAAAATCAGCCAGTATTTTTACTAAAGCATTCACTTGGTTCTTTTTTCGTACTGTTCCCACTTCCAAAAAAGCGAAGCCAGCGTGCATCAAGAACACCATAATGGCACCAAGTAGTAGAAATAAGGTATCTGAACTTTGGGTTAGGCTCTGTACAGCGCTATGAACCTGGGTAACCGTTTCACTCATGTCTTGCATTCTCCATTGCTTTAAATTCATCTCTGCACTTTTCCGTGCTACAGAGAGTTAATTGAACTAATTTGGTGATTTATTAATTTAATCGTCAATAAAGCAAAGAGTGTTCCATCTTTAAAAAACAGCTCTCATAGAATTTTTATGGTTTTAAATTATTGTTTTAATTACTTAAAATCTGATTGGCGAGTTCTCTATTCTTCTTCTCATTTCCTTTTTAGATTTTAAATTGCACCAGATTAGTGCTATTGCCTCAATTTGATCCACTTAGAGTTATTCGAACTATATTAATATGTGTTTTTTTGAAGGATAAGTAGTCTGAAAGGAATTATCAGCATATAAACTGGCTGTATTACACGTTTAATACTTATATTTCTAATACAAAAACGCCCCTAATTGGGGCGTTTGAAAATGAACAAATCCTAACTAAAAGGTAATACTATTCAGCTTTATCTTTTACTCGATCATACCAAAGGTTGTGGTGTTGCTTAGCCCATGACTCGTCTACATAGCCGGTTTTCATACCTTCTAATGCGCCTTCAGTCCCCACCGTACCAATATAAATATGACCAAAAGAAGCCGCGATTAAACCCAGTGAAGCAACGGCATGGATAACATTAGCAATTTGCATATGCTCTCGAAGTTGACCAAACATTGGGAAATTCATCACAAGACCAGAAATACACACCGCAACTCCAGCCGTAGCTAACAGCCAAAACCAAACCTTTTCGCCACCGTTACAAAAGTCAGCAGATGGGTGTTTCCCATTTGGTAAAATACCACCACCGGCTTTAAACCACTCTAAGTCCACTTTGGTAAAGAAATTGTTTTTTAACCACTTAACAAGCATTACCGTAATGCCAACCACAAACAAAGGACCTAAATAGTTATGGGAAATCTTAGCAGCCATAACTAAGTTCGCCCAAATGCCATCAGATAGCACAGGTTTCATTACATGTTTGCCATACAGGAGCGTCAAACCCGAGAAACCAAGGATAATAAATAGAATTGCGGTATACCAATGTAGTGCTCTTTCAAAGGGAGTCCAACGCAGTACCTTTTTCCCCGTCTTTGGCTTATCGACTTTAATTTGCCCTGCCCATAAGTAGAAAGCAAAAAGCGACGCAAACGACGCACCAATCATTAATGCACCGATTGGGGTAATCCACTTATTTCGAATTTCACGCCACAACTGACCAGAAGTGTTGATCAACACACCAGCTTCACGATGCTGAGCTGTTGTATAGCCTTCTTGTCCATCTTTAACTTGTCGCCAGTAATCTGCGCCCGCTAATTGAACAACTTCTTGTTCTGCATTCGCTTTTTCTGTCGTGGCAGTTGCTTCCGAAAAAGCAACTGTTGAAAACAGAAGAGCAAAAACGCTAACTAATAATACGTATATACGTTTCACTCTTATCTGCTCCTAGCTTTTTGTTGCATCAAATGAAAGATCTTCACCGTTTGTCCAACCTGCGCCTTTCGCACCACGTTCAACAACACGCTGACGGAAAATCTCTGATACTTTCTCAGCATCACCGGCAATAAGCGCTTTCGTTGAACATAGTGAAGCACACATTGGCAGTTTGCCTTCTGCTATACGGTTCGCACCGTATTTTTTGCGTTCTTCTTCTGAGCCTGCCTCAGTTTCAGGACCACCTGCACAGAATGTACATTTATCCATTTTTCCTCGCTCGCCAAATGCTGACTCTTGAGGGAATTGCGGAGCTCCAAATGGACATGCAAACAAGCAATAACCACAACCAATACATAAGTCTTTATTGTGTAATACAATGCCGTCGTCTGTTTGCTTAAAGCAATCTGTTGGGCAAACCGCCATACAAGGTGCGTCAGTACAGTGCATACACGCGACAGAAATCGAGTTTTCACCCGGTTCACCGTCATTCAATGTCACAACGCGTCGGCGTTGAATGCCCCACTCTAATGCGTCATCATTTTCGTTCTTACATGCTGTGACACAACCATTACATTCAATACAACGTTTGGTGTCACACAGGAATTTCATCTTAGCCATCTTGTGACTCCTTACGCTTTAGTAATTTTACAGAGAGTAACTTTGGTTTCCTGCATTTGCGTCACAGGATCATAGCCATAGGTCGTTGCGATATTGGCTGATTCACCAATTACGTATGGGTCTGTCCCTTCTGGGTACTTGTCTCTTAACTCTTCACCTTGGAATTTGCCACCAAAATGGAAAGGTATGAATGCAAGACCTGGTTTCACTCTGCGAGTAACCATGGCTTTCACATGAATACGCCCTTTTTCAGCGCCTTCAACCCAAACCATTTCACCATCTTTAAAGCCGATGTCATTGGCATCTTTCGGGTTAACTTCCACAAACATTTCTTGTTGGAGCTCTGCCAGCCAAGGGTTAGAACGTGTTTCTTCACCACCGCCTTCGTATTCAACTAAACGACCAGAAGTAAGAATGATTGGGTATTCACCTGATTTATCTTGGTCTTGAATAGACTTGTACAAAGTCGGTAAACGGTAGATAGATTCACTGTCATCCCATGTTGGATAATCAGCGACTAAATCACGACGAGGCGTGTAAAGTGGCTCACGGTGAAGTGGGACTCTGTCAGGGAATGTCCACACAATGGCACGCGCTTTTGCGTTACCGAAAGGCATACAACCGTGTTTAATGGCTACGCGCTGGATACCACCGGAAGTATCTGTCTTCCAATTTTTACCTTCCGCTGCAGCTTTTTCTTTTTCAGTTAAGTCATCCCACCAACCTAGGTGCTTCAATAGTTTGTCACTGAATTCAGGGTAACCATCTTCGAGCTCACAATCTTTTGAATAACTATCTTCAGCAAGTAGATTATCCCCTTCAAATTCCACACCAAATCGAGCACGGAAGTTACCACCACCATCTGCAACCGCTTTAGATGTATCGTATAAAATATGGGTGCCTGGGTGTTTCATTTCAGGTGTCCCCCAACATGGCCAAGGGAGACCATAGGTTTCACCATGAGCTGCCCCACCTTCTGCTTCAAGAGTCGTCTTATGGAAGGTGTGCCAGTTTTGTTGATGTTCTTTAATACGTTCAGGGCTTTGGCCTGTGTAGCCAATTGTCCACATGCCTTTATTAAATTCACGAGTGATATCTTCGATAACAGGCTGATTGTTTTCAACACGAACGTTTTTAAATAACTGCTCTGCAATACCTAACTTTTTAGATAGCAGGTACATGATTTCATGGTCAGGTTTAGATTCAAATAATGGATCAATGACTTGATCACGCCACTGAAGTGAGCGGTTTGAAGCCGTGACTGAACCTGTGGTTTCGAACTGAGTCGTAGCAGGAAGTAGATATACACCATCAGTACGATCATTCATTACCGCTGCAACCGTCGGGTATGGATCGACAATCACCATCATATCCAACTTCTGCATCGCTTTTTTCATTTCGACGCCACGGGTTTGCGAGTTAACCGCATGGCCCCAATAGAACATTGCGCGAATATTATCGTTTTGCTCAATGTTATCTTTATTTTCAAGAACACCATCAATCCAACGAGATACGGGAATACCCATATTATTCATTGGTTTCTTGCCATGGTATTTTTTCTGATCGAAGCGATCGGTTAGCCAAGCGTAATCAACACCCCACACTTTTGACCAATGCTTCCACGCGCCATCAGATAAACCGTAGTAGCCTGGTAGAGTATGTGAAAGCACACCAAGGTCAGTTGCGCCTTGAACGTTATCGTGACCACGGAAGATATTCGCACCACCACCAGATTTACCCATGTTTCCAAGCGCAAGCTCAAGTACACAGTAAGCGCGTGTATTGTTGTTACCTGTTGTATGTTGAGTACCGCCCATACACCAAACAATACAGCCAGGTCGATTCTCTGAAAGTAGCTTAGCCGTTTGGTAAACTTCTTCTTTGCTTACGCTGGTTACGCGCTCAACTTCTTCTGGTGTCCATTTCGCAACTTCAGCTCGAATTTCATCCATACCGTAAACACGTTGGCGGATAAACTCTTTGTCTTCCCATTTATTTTCAAATACGTGCCATAACACACCCCAAATAAACGCAACATCCGTACCTGGGCGAAGTGACACATAATGATCAGCTTTTGCTGCAGTGCGAGTACGACGAGGGTCAGCTACCACAATCTTACAATCGTTCTTTTCTTTCGCGATTAAGATGTGCTGCATGGCAACTGGGTGAGCTTCTGCTGGGTTTGAACCAATGAAAAGCATAGATTTACAATTATGCATGTCATTAAATGAATTGGTCATTGCCCCGTAACCCCAAGTGTTTGCTACACCTGAAACCGTTGTGGAGTGACAAATACGCGCTTGGTGATCGACATTATTCGTTCCCCAAATAGACGCCATTTTTCGGAAAGTATAGGCCTGCTCATTACTGTGCTTAGCACTGCCTAACCAGTAAACTGAATCAGGTCCAGATTCTTTACGAATATCTAATGCTTTGTTGCCAATTTCTTCAATTGCCTGTTCCCAAGAAAGCTTCTTCCATTTACCACCTTCAAGCTTCATTGGGTATTTTAAACGGCGTTCACCATGGCCATGCTCACGTAGTGCTGCGCCTTTTGCACAGTGACCACCAGCATTGAATGGATGATCAAAAGCAGGTTCTTGCCCCGTCCATACACCATTTTGAACTTCTGCATAAATGCCGCAACCAACAGAACAATGTGAACAAATCGTACGTTTGATTTCAGTTTTAGCGGTCGGGTCAACTGATTTTGCTTCAGCTTTCTTAATCATTGATGGCGCAAACATTGAAGCACCAACAGCAACACCACCAGCGGCAAGTGAGCTGTTTTTCATGAAAGAGCGGCGGCTAATACCTAATTGGTTTTCTTGTTTAGTGACGCTATCGGAGCGTTTCGTTAATTTCATTAGTTAGCTCCTATAGACTGTCGTAGTAATCACGAATATGTTTAGTTTCGTGATAGCCTTCTTGATTAATTTCGATGTTACTTTTTGGGGTATTCTCTTCTGAGGCATTAGCCACTTTTGCTGTACCAGCAACGACAGCCCCCGCAACGGCTGCAGTACTTAGTCCTTTAAGAAGGTCTCTACGGCTGGTGTTTACCTTATCTTGATCTTTCATCATTGCTTCCCTTTACCGGTTAGGTAGTGTTGGATGCTTAAGCATCTCTAATACAAATTCAGCGCTTTTCTTCTACAAAAATCTGATTTTTTACATCGACTTTATGAACAGCTTTATTGTGTTTAGGATTCACAGCAAAGCTCACTTGTTCTATGGTCAAATACGCATTCAATAAGTTGGCAACTGCCGCATAAAAACTTACGCTTTTCGCTTGTTGTAGTTGCTCCACGAATGAACCAGCCCAATTACCAATATGTTTGTTGAAAAATGTTTGCTGAACAGGTTTAGGTAATTCAACAAGCATTGACATCACTTCAAGCAAAGCTGAAATATGATCTTCAGGCTCTTTAACGTCTTTGTGTCTCTCAAACCCAAGAGCATCTAGGTCTTGTCGAAGATCAGACAAAGGTTTTTCCATGAGAGAGCCGGTGATATGCCAAGATCCAAACTGAACGACTTCTCCACGCCCTACACCAATAAACAAATCTTGGTATTCTTCAGCCACTTGGTTTAATGAATGTGAACGCGCGGCTTCACGAAGTGCATTCCAAGCAATCGCCATAGGATGCTGATCTTCTGTGACTTCAAGTTGAGTTAGCCACATTAAAAATTCTTCACTCGGTGCACTTCTAAAAAGTTGGGCAATAAGTAAGTAAATATCTGCACGCAGCGACTCATCATTATTTGATGCATTCTCTGAAGATTGATTAGCTGATAATTGATTGTCTGATTTCATTTATTACCTACTTAGAATTTCAACTGCTGTTCAGGCTTCTCTGCCATCGATTCAAAAATATCGACTACACGGCAGTCTTCGCACATAGCAATGCGACTAATTGATAGCTCATCTGAAAATTGAGAATGACCGCGTAACTTATCTTGAAGCATGGTGATCATTGACTGAGGAGCGAAAGGCTTTTTACAACGCAGACATTCCGCTGCTTTTTCTTCATGGAGGGTGATAGCTTGAGTTCGACTTGCTTTATCCCAATTCATTCTTGGAGTAAGAGTTAATGCATTCTCAGGACAAGCTTTTTCACACATGCCACATTGAACACAATCTTGTTCTACAAATTGAAGATTAGGAGATTGACCATCATTATGAAGTGCACGTGTTGGGCAAACAGACACGCAAGCCATACACAAAGTACAATCTTTTGATTCGCAATCGACAGTGCCATATGGAGCAGAAGAAGATAGAGGTTGAAGAGTCTCAACAGGAATTCGATTACTTACTAACGCATCTAAAGCTGTAAATAGTCTTTCTCGCTTTGTTCCCTCTAGATCACCAATCCAAAGTTCAAAAGGAAGCGTTTGTAATTCTAATGCTTGACCGTTTTGGGCCAGTTCTCTTAGCGTCTCTAAATAAAGAATATCAATGCATTCTTTATTTAGACCTAATTGATCCAATAAATCTTGAGCAATACCGACTTCGTTATTAAGCACCCTAAGAATTGTTGCAGGCATATGCTTACTTGCTGCAAATAAAACTTGTGTTGCACCGTTAGTAAGAGCAGCAAACCAAGTATCTATACCAACAGATGGAAGTTCTTCTACAACAATTGGAATAACGTTATCTGGCAGTGCTTGAAGTGCCATTAAGTTATACGCTTCATGACGTGAACTACAGATAAGTACAATTGGGTCTATTCCGCCCGCTTGCTCGTAATTTGTTAGAGTACGCTCGATGAATTTTTGAGTATCTTGAGGGTTAGGAAGCGCATAGTGAATCGCTTCTGTCGGGCATGCTGTCGCACATGTACCTACGCCTTGGCAAAGATAAGGGTTAATTTCAATCTTATGACCTATTTGATCATTCCCTTCACTGGATAATGCTCCGGCTGGGCAGGCATCAACACAACGTTCACACCCTTTAATACCGCGAGAGCTATGCGCACACAAATCGGTATCAAGTCTAAAGTATTTCGGCTTATCAAAAGTGCCCATTAATGTTGGGATCTTTTCCAATGCATCAGCCAGTTTTGGATAACCTCGCCCTACCGGGTAATAACCAGGTACAGGGACTTCTTCCGTCATGCACCCTGTTAGAGATAAATCGAGTACTACATCAAAGCAATCACTATTAATAGCTACTTTTGCTAGGTTGGTCGTCAAACCATTATTTTCAATTAATGCTGTAAAAGTGCCAAGAAAGCCATCCAGCTGAATCGAACTCGTAAAATATAGATTAGGTAGTGAATCAGAACCATTTGCTGAATCAGCGGAGATACCATCAGTCGATAGCAAAGTAAGAGAATGCATCTCTTTAAGTTGTTCTGCTGCGCTTAGAATTATTGCGGTAGGTCCAACAATTAGCGTATTACCGCCACTTTCGTAACTAACCGTTGGTGGGATAAGGTTTGCAAGCTCTACTGTATTATCAATAGCATAAGCACGAGCCTTGCCATTGGTAGAGTCATATTGTTTTAAGAATTGTTTTAACATTGCTCAGTTCCATCGAAGAACGAATTCACATGAATTAAGTTGAACATAGCAATTAGTGTTCCAACTTGATTTTATGCTTTAAAACAATGCTTTATGGAGTTATTCGATATTTTGAAAGTCAGCTTATTCGATTGTATAGACTGAAGGGATCAAGGTGAGACTATTTGTCCCACCCATTCTATTGATGGTTAAGTCAAAATGTACCTATTTTTTGTGTGGTATATTTTGTCCCACTATTCTGAGATGCAGGACTGCATCCCAGGATGTTTACTTTCCTATCGAAACTTTCTCTTGATTGAATTATTGATTATCTAATACATGACTTTTAGGAACATCCACATCTGGTGCTCCTGCATGAGATACTTCTATACTTGCTTCCTGATCAAGCGGTTCCACACTCTTCTCAAGGTTTGATGCTTCTTGGTCAACTTCTTTTAAGCTTTCCTCTTCAGTATTATCCTCTTCGGCATTGGAAGCGAGTTTGTCATTAGAATCTGACTCTTTATCAGAGACTAGTTCTTTATTAGCATCTGCCCGTTCAGACTCTGCTATTTCATCTTCTTCCAATTTTTCATTCACCCAGTTACGAAGCTTGCTTGCGGCTTCAGTCGTTAGGCTTTTTACGGATGAATAATCATGGTCGTAATCATTCAACCTATCGACTTCACTGAATTCGCCACTGAGGAATAGCTTACGCATAGCAGCCTTTTTTGCACCAGCTTCGGCGCCGGAAGCAAGTAATTGTGCTAGTGACGTTTCTTCTACCACTTCTTCTAAAGACGTGTCATTCAAGTATTCCGTTTCTGATAAGTTCTCATCAGACGTTGTCGTTTCTACGCTTTCTGTAGCTAATTTATCTGTACCAACACCATCGGCAGCTAGATTTTT
Source organism: Vibrio gallaecicus (assembly GCF_024347495.1). Lineage (NCBI taxonomy): Bacteria > Pseudomonadati > Pseudomonadota > Gammaproteobacteria > Vibrionales > Vibrionaceae > Vibrio > Vibrio gallaecicus. Next base: position 1,684,133 of record NZ_AP025490.1, read on the forward strand.
ATCCTCAGCATTAACCTTATCAGACTCATCTTGAAAGTTAGATGTATCTTGGCTTACCGCTGAATCTGGATTATCACCGTCTAACTTACGTTGAGACCAACGCGAAAAGAAATTATTGACCACTTGAACGCCCCGCACCTTTGCGTTTCTTACGTCTTACTTCTAACAGTTCACCATGCCTGCCTATGTAAGCTTCCATCCATGCTTGAATTGGTAATGGCATTTCAGCAGAGAGTACTAGGTAGTCTCCATCCATATACTGCCCTGCAACGCTCTGTGAAGCGGTTATAGTGACTAAGTTGAGGTCTACGTCATCATCTAGGCTATCAATTACTAAAAATAGCTTAGGATTTTGTGAACTCAGGTTAAATCGATAGTCAGTACGCTCGTCTCGGTGAAGATCTAGAATCATCTGATTTGGAGACTCTGTAGTAGGCATTAAATTAAAGCCTTCCAAGTGCCATTGCATCGTTGTCCATAAACCCGTTTTTACTTCATGTTCCCTTAAATCACAGGCTAAAGGCCAGCACGAGTCGCTCTTCAGTTCAGTCACATTCAATTCTTTTTCCGCACTGTTCATCTGCTTTCCTTTCTCTTCCATATAGCCCTTCTAGTCAATAAAGCTAATGTTCATTCAAGCTGAATTGATTAGACAAAGTTGATTGGAGCAATAAGCCATGGGGCTATAAATCTATTATTACTGTGATAAAGCAATTTCTGAGCCATTTGTTCTTAAGCTTAAAGCCATAGATCTATAAACCTATAAACCTATAACACTTTAATCAAGATGTGAGCTCCTCTATCTATATCGCTAGATAATAAGTGGAATAAGTTTTGCTTTAATTTGATTCAAAATGATGAATACCTTAATTGGAACTGATACTTTCATTCAGTTGGCGTGAAATACAAGGAACACTCGACGTGTCAAAACCTAATATAATAAAAACCAGTGAAAACCCTTTTCAGACAATCGAAGTGGAAGTGTTTGATGAGTACGGCGAAAGATTAACGAAACAAATTGCTTGTGAGAGACCCCTCACCGTAATGCTTAACTGGAAAGAAATCGTAACTTTAATGACATTAGGTTCTCGCCCTGAAGCTCTTGTACTTGGGTACCTTAAAAATCAAAGTTTCTTATCAGATCCAGAGGCTGTGGAATCCATCATCATTGACTGGGAAACCAACTCAGCAGCGGTGATTACCAAAGAAGACACAAGCCAATTAGAAAAAGCGCTCAAGAAGAAAACCGTTACCTCTGGCTGTGGGCAAGGCACCATGTATGGCAACGTGATGCAACAATTAGAAAATTACCAAGTGCCACAATCTCCGATTAAACAATCTGAGATCTATACTGCACTTGAAGCTCTAACTCACTACAACGACACCTATAAAAAAGCAGGTGCAGTTCATGGTTGTGCGGTATGTAAAGGTGACCAAGTATTATCATTTGTTGAAGATGTAGGTCGCCACAATGCTGTCGATACCTTAGCGGGTGAAATGTGGCTTAATGGTGAGAATGGCGCTGATAAAATATTTTATACAACAGGTCGCTTAACATCAGAAATGGTAATCAAAGTCGCACAGATGGGCATCCCTGTTTTACTGTCTCGATCTGGTGTAACTCAGATGGGATTAGACTTAGCTCAAAAGTTTGGTATTACGACAATAGCTAGAGCTAAAGGTCTACGTTTTCAAGTCTTTACCGGCGCAAGCAAAATGACGTTTGATGTAAAAGGCTCAGAAGCTGGATAATAATATGGTCTATACCCTGCCACATTAATTAAAAATAAAGGTGAATTAAACAATAAATATAAGCGTAAATTATTATTATAAATCTACGTTTTTAAGTTATTTATCATCTTTAAATAGCCTCGTTTATAACTTGAATTGCGGATATTAAGTGCTATTAGTTTAATATCCGCTGTCATAAAATTGAAATAAAAACATAACAATTCAGCGGTAAACCAACGTCACGTTTACCATGGAGGTGCCTATGGATAGGTCACCAGGCTTTATCAGTTTCTTACATACTCTCTCTATACGAATGCAGCTTACTTTGATCACTGCATTTCTTCTATTAGGTATTCTCAGCTACGCTACTTTCGAACACTACAGTTTCTTACAGCTTGATCGTTTACAACAAGCGGAGCATCAGAATCTAAGCAGCGAAATTGATTTACTGACTTTAAGGCGTCATGAGAAAGATTTCCTAGCCCGTAAAGATCTCAAATACGTTCAAAGGTTTGATGATACTTATTTGAATTTAAAGCAGCGTATTCATACCCTTGGTACTCTAGTAACAGACAACAACAACCAGATAAAACCTCAGTTAGACTTAGTTCTGGATAAATTAAGCAAGTATCAAGACCAATTTCATGTTCTTTCCCAACATGTCGTTCAACTAGGTGATCCTTTAAGCCAAGGTATTAAGCAAAAAGTCACACAAACACGCACTATATTCCATAACAGAATTGAAGAGCTTGATAGTTTGCCTCTCTCTGTTGCCTCTTCGCAACTAGCCGACAGCGTGTATTCTTTCACTCAAACACCAAATGAGTTAACCAATACTCAATTGATTAGCAAAATATCGATAATGGATAACCTGACTCGTAATAACGTTGATCTTCAAGAAACTTCCGCTCTTCAAGCAGATTTTGAAGCATATAAAAGTTCTCTTAATTATTTAATCCAGTCTTATACGACTTATGGTTTTAATCCTGATAAAGGTTTACAAGGCGATCTACGTAATACTGTTCATAAAATGGAAGACTCCATTCTCAACCTACAGAAAGATATTCACACCGTTTATATAGAAGCCAGCAATAAAGTGACACTGCAACTTCAACTATTTGGCTTCATCATCGCAGCCATTGTTTCAGGCATGCTATTAATCATAGGGAAAAGTATTACGCGTCGTATTAGCCAAATAACAGATCTGATGAAAGACATTTCAGAAGGCAATGGTGATTTGACCGTTCGGATGAATGCAAAAGGCAGTGATGAACTGGCTCAACTTGCTAACTCTTTCGATTTATTCATTAGCAAGCTTCACCAAAACATTACCGAAGTTGCCGAGGTAATGACAACGCTATCTACTTGCGCCAATACCGCTGAGCAAGCAGTAAATAAAAGCATAAAGAATTCGGAACAACAAAAAATAGAATCTGAATCTGTAGCAACCGCAGTAAATGAACTGGTCATGACCAGCAATGAAATCACCGCGAATATTGAAAGTGCAGCAGACACAGCATTACGTGTTAAGCAAGAAGCCGAAAAAAGTATGCTCGTGACTAATGAAGCCAGCACTAGTATTCACTCATTAACAGACAATATTTCTGAATCACGCCATTTAGTTAATGAACTTGCAACGCACAGCCAAGAAATTCGTACCGTGATGTCGACCATAACGGGTATCGCAGAACAAACTAACCTGCTCGCATTAAATGCAGCCATAGAAGCCGCAAGAGCAGGTGAAAATGGACGTGGATTTGCTGTGGTTGCAGATGAAGTTAGGCAGTTATCGCAAAAGACCAATCAATCAACTCAGCAAATTGAAGATACAATTAATGGGCTTGCTAACGGTGTTGAAAAGACCGTAGTGACAATGCAGAACAGTTTAGATCAAGTGAATACCACGAATCAGAAAACGGAGCTGGCTGTACACTCCATTCAACAAATTGTTGACCAAATTTCTGAAGTCTTTGATATGAACGCACAGATTGCAACAGCGTCTGAAGAGCAATCTATGGTATCTGCGGATATTGACCGTAATATCACCCAAATAGCCGACTTAGCGGGTAGTACTGCAGATACTGTTCAACTTGCAGGAAATAGCAGCCGAGAAATACTTAATGTGAGCAGTAAACTAGAAAAAGTCGTCGCTCAGTTCAAGTACTGATTCAGAGCAAATCACTTTCAAGTAAGTACTCGTTCAGTTCAAGTACAGCTTCTGTTCATTCCTGGTATCTATAAACTAGAAATAAGAAAATACAGGACAAGAAACAAAAAAGGCTCCATTAGGAGCCTTTCATTTATTCGTAACTTACATTCATGCCGAAAGTAAAAGGCTACGACTAACTAAAGTTAAGCGCGAGTTTTAAGAAGCTCTGCGTATGTACCACGGAAGTCGTTGATCTTACCGTCTTTGATTTCAAGAATACGAGTTGCCAATGAATCTACGAATACACGGTCATGAGATACGAAGAACAATGTGCCTTTGTAGTTTTCAAGAGCCAAGTTAAGCGCTTCGATAGATTCCATATCCATGTGGTTTGTTGGCTCATCCATAAGAAGGATGTTTGGTTTGTGCATCATGATCTTACCAAGAAGCATACGACCTTGCTCACCACCAGAAATGACTTTTACAGATTTCTTGATGTCGTCTTGACCAAACAGCATTCGACCTAAGAAGCCACGAACCACTTGCTCATCTTCACCTTCTTGGCGCCATTGGCTCATCCAGTCAAATAGGTTCAGGTCTTCTTCAAAGTCGTGCGCGTGATCTTGAGCGTAGTAACCGATATTTGAGTTTTCAGACCACTTGTACTCACCTTCACGAGTTTCTAGAGCACCCGCAAGAGTATTAAGTAGCGTTGTTTTACCTACACCGTTTTCGCCGATGATAGCAACACGCTCACCTACTTCGAAAATCGCATCGAACTTGTTGTATAGGTCTTCTTCAAAACCTTGAGCTAGGTTTTCAACTACAAGTGCGTTACGGAATAGTTCTTTAGACTGTTCAAAACGGATGAATGGGTTTTGACGGCTAGATGCTTTAACTTCATCTAGTTGAATTTTGTCGATCTGTTTAGCACGAGACGTCGCTTGTTTCGCTTTAGATGCGTTAGCAGAGAAACGAGAAACGAACGTTTGAAGTTCAGCAATTTGTGCTTTCTTCTTAGCGTTATCAGACAGCAGACGTTCACGAGCTTGTGTCGCAGCAGTCATGTACTCATCGTAGTTACCTGGGAATAGACGAAGTTCGCCGTAATCAAGGTCAGCCATATGCGTACAAACAGAGTTAAGGAAGTGACGGTCATGCGAAATGATGATCATTGTGCAGTTACGTTGGTTTAACGTATCTTCCAACCACTTGATCGTGTCCATATCCAGGTTGTTCGTTGGTTCGTCAAGAAGCATGATATGCGGGTCTGCAAACAGTACTTGAGATAATAGAACACGAAGTTTCCAACCAGGAGCTACTTCGCTCATTAGACCGAAGTGTTGCTCTTCAGGAATACCAACAGCAAGAAGCAGTTCGCCAGCTTTTGCTTCAGCCATGTAACCATCCATTTCAGCAAACTGAACTTCAAGGTCAGCTACTTTCATACCATCTTCTTCACTCATTTCTGCTAATGAGTAAATACGGTCACGCTCTACTTTGATTTCCCAAAGTTCTTTGTGACCCATGATAACAGTGTCGATTACTGTGAATTCTTCGTAAGCAAATTGGTCTTGGTTTAGTTTAGCTACGCGCTCGTTTGGATCGTAGCTAACGTTACCAGCACTTGGCTCAAGTTCACCAGATAGAATCTTCATGAACGTCGATTTACCACAGCCATTCGCGCCGATTAAACCGTAGCGGTTACCTTCACCGAACTTAACTGAAATATTTTCGAAAAGTGGCTTAGCGCCGAATTGTTGAGTGATGTTTGCTGTGGAGATCAATGCCTTTACCTTAATAATGTCAAAAACGTCGCAACGTTACTTGTTCGGAGCCCTAACTTCAAGCATTGATTGCGATATAAAGCCGAATAGTTTCCGCGAATAACCAGGCTATATTAGTTTGAAGCTTGTCACAGTTAACTTTAGATTACATTTATAGAAACATCACTCATATTGATGCATAAAGCAGCACTCAAACCTAGCTTGTTAATACAATGTACGATTTGTAAGGATTAATACCAATAAACAAACTACACTAAGTCAATCTAATCAGGATGTTATAAGTGATGTGTATGTCTTTAATTCTCCAATTATGGCTTCGAAACATGATATTTCTTGGCGTCGTTATGGCTTCTTTCGGTATCCATGCAACTGGCTGGCAGTATGAACAAGAAGTAGTGCCAAAAGTTAACGAGTCAGCCATTAATATACATAACGCAGTCAGCACTATTCCTGACCCATTATTCATGAATCAAAGTGACCAAAGAAAGGTCTCTCAACTTCTTAGTGCAGTAGAAAACGAACAGCGTAATCAAATCAATATTTTTGCCGATCACTTATCTACTTTTGTCACCAGTGATGCAGAAGAGAAATTGCTGAAAGCAGAGAAACGAGAGAAAGCTTGGTTTGAGGTTCAATCCAGTTATTTAACACTGAATAGTATTAACAAGAGTAAACAGCGACTTTTAGAGTTAGCAGATAGTGCCACCCGAAATAAATCGACAGGGTTTGGTCCTTACGGGGTAACACAATTTAAGCAAGAATTGACATTAACCACGCTAAACGCAGAATACTGGTTATATTTCCAGTTACGTAGTTTTAAGTCTCTTGTCGATGACCTTTTCATTTCCCCTATTCCTGTAATTTGGGCTGCAACAAAAGTCTTCTTCATCTACCTTGCGTTAACGTGGTGGTTAGCCAATAGTCAAAAAATCATCCTGCTCTTCAAAGAAACCGTTTTAGACTCTAACCCGAAGCCATCAATATTCATTAGAGTCATTTGGTATTTGAGCCGTGCTCACAAAGCCCTTGCTTGGTTAATCGCGATCACTTTGTCTTTACGGGTCTTATCTGGAATACCAAGCTTACAACACCTTATATTCCTAGAAATATTCACCTGGTGGGTGTTAGGCGGGTCTATTGCTATTTCATTCATACTTGAGTTTGCTTATCGCAATAGCCGTTCTTCAAGTAAAGAGACCATAGCATTACGCCTATCTACCATCAGGCGTTACATATGGAGCGCTATTGTCGCGGGTGTGGTTTTACAAATATCGATGCGAACTTTAGGCAAAGGGACGATTTATTACTGGATCTACAGCGCTCTATTCTTTTGGTTTGTGCTTGTCACCATTTCAGCTCTCAGGATTTGGCGGAAGAAAGTATTCGAATCCGTCATGAATATCCCTGAACGACCTTTATGGGTTCAGTGGACTATCAGTAAGAAAGATGTGCCTATTTTGAGTATCATCGCAACCGCGATTGCCGCTTGTTGGGTCGTGACTCATATCCTTAAACACCGACTCATCTCAAATTTGTCCAACTTCACTTTTTTCAGCCAAGCACTAGCGTATTTATTCAAGATTGAGGTCGCAAAACAGAAAAGTAACTCTGCAGACAATCATCAACTAGCTCGTGTAAAAGGAGACGCTGCCTTTGATTATGTTCTTCCTGGGACGCACGATAGTGAATTAATCAACTACGCCGAAGCAGAGCTGAAGCAGCTTTCCAAGTATCTGTTAACGGATTCACCAGCACTGTGTGTTTTATCCGGAGAACGAGGCGTTGGAACCACGACCTTCTTAAAGCAAATGCTGTTTAAAGTTAAAAATGCAGAGCCTGTTTATTTGAATTGCCCTCACTCTGGTTACAATGAACTACTCGCTCACTTTGCTGTAAGTATTGGGTTAGAAGAAGACACCACTGAGATACAAGTACTGGCACATTTAAGAAGCAGCCAAACCACCTACCTTATTGCAGTCGACAACGGTCAAAGACTCGTCAAACCAATGGTAGGCGGATTATCCGCACTTATTCGTTTAACCAACCTAATACGTCGTTCTAGAAAGAATCATCGCGCTGTGATAGCCATTGAAAAGTCCAGTTGGCGATTTGTAGACCGAGCGAGAGGTGAAAGGCTACTGTTTGACTGGGTGTCATTTTTACCTAAGTGGAATGAAGCTCAAGTACAAGATTTACTCAACAGCCGGATTAATCAAAATGACGAACACGCTATCAGCTTTGATGGCTTAGTCGTTCCTAAACAATGGGACCAAGAAGACATCACAGAAGAAGAAAGAGCGAAACAAGGTTTTTATCGTATTCTCTGGCATTACTCTGATGGAAACCCAACGGTTGCTCTTAGGTTTTTCCGATTTTCACTAAATAGGAATAAAGAAACCAACCAAGTTTTAGTTCGTTTGTTTCATGCTCCTGAATCAGAAGAACTTGAGAAGATGCCAAAACCTATGCTTGCTGTTTTACGTTCCATTGTTCAATTAGAGATAGCCTCCCCTGACGAATTATCTGAATGCACTCAGTTAACTATTTCTGAAGTGACCGGTACTTTGCGCTATTTCCAAAGCCGTGGATACATTGAATGGACAGAAGACAGAGCAAAAATTTCCGACCATTGGTTCCGACACATTACTAATGTGTTAGATCGCCAGCATTTATTGGTGAAGTAAAATGAAAAAACTAATTAGCATAATCACATTCTTCTTGCTAACGAATTCCTTGTTGATAGCTAATGCATCTGCAGCAGAAGAAATTACCAATGCAGATAATATCCAGCAATTTGCGAGCCTAATTCGTTGGAGTGGAGTATTGCTTTCAGTGCTTGTTATTGGAGCTACTTGGATCTTAATTAAATTTATGGATTCAATGGTTAAAAGCGTTGGTCGTCAATTCGCTCAGTACCGGATGATGCTGCAAAAAGTTCAATCATTCCTACAATTCTTTATCTATATGACGGCTGGACTTGTGGTCTTTATGATGAGTTTTCGGATTAACGATCAAATCCTTGCGCTTATTGGTGGCACCTTAGCCGTTTCCGTCGGTTTCGCTCTCAAAGATCTCGCTGCTTCATTCATTGCCGGTTTGACCGTCATGATTGATAGGCCTTTCCAAGTCGGCGACCGAGTAACATTTGAAGGTAACTACGGCGACATCATCACGATTGGCTTGCGTTCAGTAAGAATGAGAACATTAAATGATGACATCATTACTATTCCAAACAACAAATTCCTAAATGAAGTGACCACCAGCGGTAACTATGGTGCCTTAGACATGCAAGTGGTCATTCCATTTTATGTAGGGATGAATGAAGACATCACTCTAGCTCGGGATTTAATTCAAGAAGCCGCTTCTTCTAGCCGTTACATACACTTACCTAAACCTGTTACTGTATTGGTAAAACAAACCATTACTGATAATTACTTAGCCATTCAGCTAACATGCAAAGCTTATGTAGTAGACACTGCTTATGAAAAACTATTCGAAACTGACATCACATTACGAGTGATGAAAGAGTTCAAAAAACACAATATCATTCCACCCAAAATAGCCGTGAGTGCCAGTTAATGAAGGACCGTAAACTATCAAGTAATAAGCTATCTACTAATAGGCTATCAGCCAGCGAACTATCAAAACCTGTAACGATAAAGGTTGTTTATGAAGAACTTTGATGCCAATTTATTACGTGTAATGGCAGTGTTACTTGAAGAGCAAAGCGTAACTGCCGCGGCAGAGCGTTTGTATAAAAGTCCTTCTGCAGTGAGCAAGCAACTGGCTAAACTAAGGGAGACATTTGATGATCCATTGTTTGAAAGACAAGCTACTCATTTAAACCCAACACCGAAAGCGTTATCACTTGCACCAAAAATCTTTGAAATTCTTAAGCAATTGGATCAATTGTCTATTCCGTTAGACTTTAAGCCTAAGCACAGTAAACGAACTTTCCAGTTTGATTTATGTGAAACCGCTTACTCTTCAATATTTCTAGATTTTATGCCATCACTTATTGAACAAGCACCGAGTATTACCGTGCATAATCAACTTTGGAGTGACAATAGTATTAATCGACTATTAAGACGTGAGGTTGATTTTGGTTTAGGGATTTTCGAATGGGATAATCGAAGTGAAAAACATTATCTGAACATTCCGAATGAATTAAATTATGTGGAACTTACAAAAGACAGTTCCCGGTGCTTAATGCGTAAGGATCACCCTGCATTAAAAGAAGAATGGAACTTAGACACCTTCTTACGCTACCGACATATAGAATTAAAAATCGGCGGAATGGATCGTTGGTTATTAAACGAGGTGCTTTCCTTAGATCATAAAAAGGTTAACACTGCTGTAAATATGTCTGACATAAACAGCGCAATGAAACTGTGCGCCAAAAGTGATTTGTTTATGTGTTGCCCTTCATCGTCGGTAAGCGCTTTCCAGGCTAGTGATGAACTTATCGCTAAAAAATTACCTTTAGAGCTTAAAGACGGCGGCTGCGCATTACTATGGCATAAACACTTTGATAATGATCCAAGCCATAAGTGGTTACGAGAACTCATTATTGGGCAATCGTCTTCATCTCAAAATCCTGAATAAAGTCAGTTATATCAAGTGCCATATACAAAAAAACACTCTGCTAAACAGAGTGTTTTTTATATGTGTTAACTAAACTAGATATTACACTTTAAAGTACTTCAATTGATCAGCAAGGTGCTCAGTAGTGTTAGCCATTTGCTGACTGTCTTCAGCAAGAGACTGAGAAGCTTGTAACACTTCATTCGCCGCAAGATGAATACCAGTAACGTTTTGGTTCATTTCTGTTGCCACTGCGCTTTGTTGTTCTGATGCAGCCGCAATTTGTGACACCATGTCATTAGCGTTATTTAACTCATCGACAATTAGATCCAATTGCTGACGAGTTTTGTCTGACACCTCAACACTTTGATCTACTTTTTCATTACTGCTTTGCATCGCGCTGTATGTACGTTCAGCCTGTGTAGTTAACTTCTCAATAGTATGTTGAACTTCACTGGTAGAATTTTGCGTTCGGCTCGCAAGGTTACGAACCTCATCGGCAACAACAGCAAAGCCTCGCCCTTGTTCACCCGCTCTCGCCGCCTCAATCGCTGCATTCAGCGCTAGAAGGTTTGTCTGCTCTGAGACTTCTCGGATAACACCGACAACTTGGCTAATTTCTGCGACGCCTGATTGGAGGTCTTGAACCAACTCATTAGCAGTTGAAATATTTTCAGAAACATGGGAAATCGTTTCTGAGGTCACACGCATGTTTTGGTCATTACGTTGAGCATGTTCCACAACTCGGTTCGTGCTATCCGCGGTGTTTTCTGCATTGTTAGCTACATCTGAAATAGTCGCACTCATTTCAGTCATTGCCGTAGATAGTAACTCTAGTTGTGCATGCTGAGAATTAACGCTAGTGGCAGCTTCTTCACTCGCTTGCGCAATATTACTTGCCATAGAGCTCGATTGAATCGCAGATTCGTTTGCAGTGCGTAGTGTCCCTTGAAGCTTATCCAGCATCTTATCAATTTGATTACTCATATCACCGAGCTCGTCTTTACGTGACATATTCATACGTACACGCAGGTCACCTTCAGCGATTTTATGAGTATTTTCTATTAACCGATTTAATGGGATAAGAATGTTATGTGACACGACATAGCCCATTGCTACTAACAATCCAACAAAAAAAGTAGCAACTAAAGCTTCTTTAATAGCTAAGGCGTAAAAAGATTCTTGGATATCAGCCACTAAAATTCCAGATCCAATGATCCAGTTCCATTCAGGAAACAACTGCACATAAGATATTTTATCTTTTAGATCACCTTCAGGACTTTTCCATTGGTAAGTAAGAAAACCTTTTTGTTCAGGAGTCTTCGCTATGGTAACCATCTCACGCCAATGAAATTTACCCGCACCGTCTTTAAAGTTATTTGCATTCTTACCATTTAATTCAGGCTTCAAAGGGTGCATAACCACTTTTAGCTCTTGATTAAGAATCCAAAAGTAGTTTGAACTGTCATAACGAATTGATTTGATAGCTTGGAGAGCCTGTTGTTGAGCGGCTTCTTTACCCATTAGATCACGTTGAGCATAGTAATGCTGTGCTAAACTGACAGCGGCTTCAACTTGAGCACTCAATTTACTTTCTCTCTCCTCTAGAGAAGAAGCTCGTTGGACAAAAAGGTTATAAGCACACGCTGCGACAAGTAGGATAACGGATAAAAAAACAATGGACTGTAATTTGGATTTAATAGAAAGGTTGCTTAATTTCATGTCTGACGTCATTCATATTTAGTTATAATTTGGAATCAATCTAACAAAAAATTATAAAACTCAGATGATATGAATCATGATTTGAAAATATACATAGCGTTACATAAGTAAAAAGATAAGCTCGTCAACCTACGCACACGAAAACTTAGATTGCAAAGCTTACCTTTAAATTCTGACCATTATTTAATTTTATTAATTACTCATAAATTAGAGACTAATAGTTGCGGTTCGGACTTTTTCGGTAGATATACACTAAACCGGCTCCCTTCACCGACTTTAGACTCTACTTTGATTTCACCACCTGTCTGGCTGAGAATACTTTGAGAAACAGACAACCCAAGACCAGTTCCATCGCGTTTTGTCGTAAAGAACGGAGAGAAGATTCTCTTTAATTGATCAGGTTTGATCCCGCAGCCTTGATCTTCTACATGAATAATCGCACCACATGCAATACCACTTTCGATCCAGTCTTCACTGGAGACAGTTAGAGCCCCTTGCCCATCCATTGCATGAATCGCATTCATTTGAAGATTCACTAAGATTTGAAGAAGTTGGTTACGGTTAATTTCCACCGAAGTTTTCGCTTTTAGATCGGAGACATAAGTAATTCCTTTCTTTTTCGCTCCGGTTTTGACTAGAGTGATGCTCTCATCAACAATTGGGTTAATGTGCTGCCAAGTCACTTCGTCCTGTACTCCGCCATGTCTACTGTATTGTAATAAGCTTCGTGTAATATTCCTGATACGATCAATCTGCTCCATTATAGCGGTGATTTCTTCATCAACTCGGTTAGTGTCACTCCCTAGCTCAAACTTCATTAATTCTACATTGCCCAAAATAACTGCGGTTGGGTTATTTATCTCATGAGCAATTCCTGCTGTTAATTCCCCTAAAGCAGCTAAGCGCTCATTAACCACCAGCGTATCTCTAGCTTGATTCAACAACGTAATATGGTGCTCTAACTGCTCTGTTTTTTCTTTTAGGCTTGCAGTTCTCGCGTTAACTTTACATTCAAGCTGAATGGCAGCTTGCTGAATTTCCTGGTTACGTTGATATAGCTGATCCAACATCTTATCGAACTGTTTAGCCAGTTGAGTCAGTTCATGTTGATCATCCAAACCTAGTGCGCCAATTCGTTTTTCTTGACCCATATGAACTAATTTGACGACTTTATGAATGCGCTCTATTGGATTAAAAAGGTCACGCGCACCGCGATAAACAATTAAACCAGACACCAGCAGCAGCATAATGATCGTAATACTTATCTCACCTAAGTTGGTCAAGTAGGTTTCGATCAAAGGCCAGATCAAATATCCCGTGTACAGCATGCCAATAACATTATTGTATTGGTCGAGGATGGGTTGGTAAGCCGTGATATACCAAGCATCATAAACATAAGCTCTATCAAGCCACTCTTCACCGCGATTCAAGACTTTGCTATGAACATCATGGGAAACTCGAGTACCAATTGCCCGACCAGCTTTATCATCGCTATTTAATGGAACATTGGTGCTTACGCGTAAGTCATCAAGAAAAACGGTTACCGTTCCCGTTCGTCTAATAGAACCTTCACTAACTGGGTAAATTAAGTTACGAATTTGGTCGACTAAACCTGTACTGTTATTTAATAAAATTCCACCATCAAGAAACCCTATAATATCGTCATGTTCATTTTTAATTGGAAGCACAGTGCGGCTAACAAGCCCTCTTTTTTCTATGCTATCTCCATTCAATAAGGGCACTTCAGCACGTTTTGCCAGATCAACATCTAAGCCATCAAGTTCATCTTCACCTAATACGTCAAAGAACGACTCTTTACGAGTTAGATCAAGATACTTCCATTTGTCTTCAACAGTTTTAACGGTTTTCCAATCTAGAAAATCCAGTTCGTATCGTGACTTGTTCTCTGATACCCATTGAGCAAATTCCTCAGATTTTGAGGCTTCAGCACTTGTGTTACCTTCTATTGTTCCTATGCGGGTTGATATTGTTGAATTGAGTTTACTGGCACTTACTTCAACTGACCTCACTTCGCTTGAGCTTAAAAGTTCATTCAAGTTAGTTCGAAAGTCATAGGACTCTGCGAATGACTTTACATTGTATGCTTGTTGCTTTTGTATCAAATGGATACTGTTATCCGCGACATCAAGCCGTTCAGACACATCAACCAGCGCCCCTTGCCAAGTATAATGAACCGACCAATACAGAGTTATCGCGACTAATGCACATAACGTTAAGATGATAGGTGCAGAAGTTAGAAACAAAAGGCGATAACGCACCATGGTTTTAAATCTAAACTTCCACTTACCTAAACTAGCAAGACGAAACAATTTCAAGCTAGTCGGCATATTCAGAGCCTTCAAGTTGCCATTCTTTGTATTTGCGTTCTAATGTTTTACGAGCAACACCGAGTTCACGTGCCGCTGCTGATTTATTGCCATCGTGGTGGCTGACTAACTGCTCGATATGTGCTTTTTCCACTTCTTTCAAAGTCCAATCATTCGGATAACCTTCCACACTGTCTTGGTTCGTCATGTTAGGCAATTCCGCCCCATGTGACACCGTCACTGAAACGTGTGTCGGAGTCGATTCACCATTAATTTCTCTCCAATAATGAGCAGGCGGTTTACCTAATAAGATACACCTTTCAATGAGGTTTTTTAGTTCACGAATATTGCCCGGCCAATCGTATTCATTCATGGCTAAAATATCTTCATGCGCCCAGTCGGGTTCCGGCATTGCCAATTCTGCGGAAAGCATACGAGTAAAATACGGCACTAATTCAAGTAAATCAGACGTTCTTTCTTTCAGTGGTGAAACATCAATTTTTAGTACATTCAGGCGGTAGAAAAGATCGCGCCTAAAATTACCTTGCGTTACTTCTTCTTGCAGATTTCGGTTTGTCGCCGCAACAACTCTTACATCCACAGAAATTTCTTTTTCACTGCCAACCGGTCGAATCGTTCTTTGCTCCAAAACTCTTAACAAGGCAGCTTGCATCGCTAACGGCATTTCTCCTATTTCATCTAAAAATAAAGTGCCGCCACTTGCGACTCTAAATAAACCTTCCCGATTCTTCTTCGCTCCAGTAAATGCCCCAGATGTATGACCAAAAAGCTCGCTTTCTAGAAGTTCAGGGGCAATCGCTCCACAATTGATTGGTACAAATGGTCCTGATCGCTTACTGGCTTCATGTACGCCTCGCGCAACAAGTTCCTTACCAGTACCGGAATCACCTTCAATCAAAACGGATGCTCTTGAAGGAGCAAATTGAGTAATCAATTGTTTCAGCTGTTTGGTTTTGTCAGAGCTACCAATGATCTCGGTAGTAATGTGCCTACTTACATCTCGCTTTAGGGCATATTGCATTCTTTGCTCTAAACGCTTATCCATACAGCGTAAAACCGCTTGAATCATTTGTTCGAGATTGAATGGTTTTAGAATGAAATCAGATGCTCCTAGCTTCAAAGCTGAAATCGTCATTTCCAAGTCCGCATATCCCGTCATAAAAATAACGTCTGCACGCTTATCCGAGTCATTAAATGCTTCTTCCCATTCAATACCAGAACGCCCAGGCAGGTTGATATCTAACACGATCAGATCGAAATGTTCTTTACATCGTAATTCTTCTGCATCTTCGACTGAACCTGCACTTTCCACTCTGCCAAAGAACTTACCTAAAGCCTTTTTCAGAATGGTTTGCATCCCGACTTCATCATCAACCACCAAAACAGAGAATGCTTGGTACTGAGAAAAGTTTTGAGGATTTGAAATTGAATGAGGAGCTTTCTGATGTTGAGGAGACATGTTGAATACGCTGTTAACTTAGAATGGGACAGAGTGTACCAACTAAAATTAAGTACAACAGGTTCAATATGCGACATTTTGTCCTATGTCATGATTTACTCGACATAATTACCCCAATAGAGGCTAATTTACACAGCTTGTCAGTAGTTTACTTGTGGCATCAAGATTGCTTATTAGAGATAAATCAGTACATGCGATTGATTATTTTTATAAAAATTACAAAGCACAAGATGTCGCACATAACCCTGTAGAAGTTAAGGGTATAGTCATCTTGTTTTATATCGTCAGTTTCTAGCATTAAATGGACACAATAATGAAAGCACTCCCCCTTACTATTGCCGCGCTATCTATCGTTAGCTATACCGCAACCAGCGCAGAAGACGCTCAGCACATCAAACTTGCTACCACCACCAGTACTTATCACTCTGGTCTTCTAGATTTCTTACTGCCGGAATTTGAAAAAGATTCAGGTATTAAAGTGGATGTCATCGCAGCGGGTACGGGCAAATCTCTACGCATGGGACAAAACGGTGATGTTGATTTAGTTATGACTCATGCTCCTAAAGCTGAAGCTAACTTTGTAGAAAAAGGCTATGGTGTACTCCCGCGTAAGCTTATGTATAACGATTTTGTTATCGTTGGTCCACAAGCTGACCCAGCGAAGATCCACTCACAGCAATCTGTAGCTGAAGTATTCAAATCCATCGCAAATAACAATGCAATGTTCGTTTCCCGTGGTGACGATTCAGGCACTCATAAAAAAGAAATGGGCATTTGGGCGCAAACAAAAATGGAACCGAACTTCGGTGGCTACCGTTCTGTTGGTCAAGGTATGGGACCGACATTGAACATGGCGTCTGAAATGCAAGGTTACACGATGACAGACCGTGGTACTTGGCTTGCTTACCAAAACAAATTAGAGCTATCGGTTCTTTTCCAAGGCGATAAAAACCTGTTCAACCCGTATCAAGTGATTCTCGTGAACCCAGAGCGATACCCAACCATCAATTACCAATCTGCAAAAGTATTCAGCGACTGGTTAGTGAACCCTAAAGGTCAAAAGTTAATTAACGAATTTAAACTGCATGGAAAGCAGTTGTTTACGGCAAGTGCTGACTAAGTATGACCTTATGGCAAACCACGCTTGATGCGCTGAACCTTTTAGTTAGCTTTGATCATGAACTTTGGAAAATTGTGGCCGTGTCTTTTAGCGTGTCACTTTCTTCCATTTCTTTAGTGATCATTCCAGCTATCGTGATGGCATTCATATTGGCTTATACCAACTTTCCGGGAAAGTGGGCAATGCTATCTATCATCAATACTCTACAAGCCATACCAACAGTTGTGATTGGGTTGTTATTGTACATGATGCTATCGCGCTCTGGACCTTTGGGTGATTGGCAAATGCTTTTCACTCAACAAGCGATGGTTTTGGGGCAAATGCTGATTTGTTTTCCGATTTTAGTCTCTATGATGCATGGCGCTCTACAAGCCAGCGATCGACGAGCAGTAGAAACCGCCAGAACGCTTGGCGTTTCTACGTTTCGTGTGGCAAGCACACTAATTTGGGAAACTCGCTTTCCTTTATTAGCGGCGGTGATTGCAGCATTTTCTCGAATAGTCACAGAAGTGGGCTGTTCGATGATGGTAGGCGGGAACATCATGGGTATGACTCGGAATATTCCAACAGCAATAGCGATGGAAAGCCACAAAGGCGCTTTTGCACAAGGTGTAGCATTAGGCATGGTTCTGCTTGCTTTAGCTTTAGCTCTTAACTTTTTTCTCTCCAGTGTGAGAGGAAAAGGTTATCTAAGAACTTAGGAACGCTGTATGAGTATTACAATAACAACGCAGCAAGTTTCAATGCGCTATAAAGAGCGTGTTTTATTCCATATCCCTGAATTAACTATTGGTCCTAATGACGCCATTTACCTAAAAGGAGATAATGGCGTTGGTAAAACCACCCTGCTCAAAATCTTATCAGGATTGACTAAACCTTCATCCGGGAAAATAGCAACAACCAACACCACATGGAGACATGCTCTATTTCCAAAAGCGAAGTTTAAAGACGTTATCTACCTGCACCAAACTCCTTACTTATTTGATGGAACGGTTTATCAGAATGTTGGTTACGGTATTCGTTACTCGAAAGAGAGTCCAAAAGATAAGCGAGCGCAAATTATCAATGCGCTAAGAATGGTAGGGTTAGAAACCCTTTCTGATGAACACATTTCAGTATTATCAGGAGGCGAGCGTCAACGTGTTGCCATGGCTCGCGCTTGGATACTAAAACCTTCGATTCTATTAATGGATGAGCCAAGTGCATCTTTGGATAAAGAATCTATTGAGCGATTGGTCATTATGGCAAAAGACCTGTTACAGAGAGGAGCAAGCTTAGTGATAACTAGCCACCAAGCTAATGCTCTGACCGATTTATGTAAGAAACAATGGTGGATCAAGGACAATACCTTGACTGAATCCCCGTTATTGCAAGTCGTGTCTGAGCCTTCTTCTATGTTAGGATCAGCCAATTCAGAACGGTCTAGTATTAATGCAAGTACAACATTCCGAGCAGTGTAAATTCATATAAAAATGATCATGCTTAGAATTGCCGTTCACGATCATAATTAAGCTATTAGAAAATAGCGTTAACTCAAACAAGCACAAGAGAATCTTTATGTTGCTTCCCACACAAACGAGTTGGGTTATTTTAGCGGGCGGTCAAGCTAGCCGCATGGGTGGAAAAGATAAAGGCCTTGTTGAGTTAAACGGGCGACCACTCGTTCAATACGTCATCGACAAACTATCCACGCAGACAGATTCCATTGTGATTAATGCTAATCGCAATATTGATCGCTACCAAGAGTTTGCTGCAGTTGTCTCAGATTCATTCCCAGATTACCCAGGTCCACTTGGCGGTATTCATGCAGGGTTACAAGCTGCGAACACCGATTGGGTCGGTTTCGTACCTTGTGATAGTCCACAAATTAACGGTGATTTAGTGGAACGTTTCTGTTCACAAGTGAAAGAAGACAGCGACATTTTGGTTGCCCATGATGGTGAATTCAAACAGCCTGTCTTTACATTATTCCATAAACGCGTACTTCCTAAATTAGAAGCATTTCTTCAACGTGGTGATCGTAAGATCATTCTACTTTATAAAGATTGTGTCACTGAGTTTGTTGATTTTAGTGATTCACCAAACTGCTTTGTTAATCTTAATACGCCAGAAGAACTACAACACTTTGGAACTCTCCAATAATGAATGATTCAAAACAACGTCCTAACCTACCTCTACTTGGTTTCGCAGCCTACAGTGGCACAGGAAAAACAACACTGCTCGAAGCTTTATTGCCTTTATTGACCCAAGCTGGTTTGAAAGTGGGCGTTTTAAAACATGCCCACCATGATTTTGATGTTGATAAGCCAGGCAAAGACAGTTATCGCCTTCGTAAAGCCGGTGCAAACCAAATGCTGATTGCTTCGCGTAACCGTCATGTTCTAATGACAGAAACACCAGAAGCGGAAGCTGAGTTTGATTACCTACTTACACGCTTTGATAGCGCTAAACTTGACCTTATCTTAGTTGAAGGCTGTAAGAATATTGCCTTTCCTAAAATTGAGCTGAACCGACATGAAGCCGGCAAACCTTGGCTTTACCCAAATGATAACAACATCATTGCGATTGCAGCCGATACACATGTGGAATCACCCCTACCCCAAATATCGATCAATGATCTCGATTCAATTCGTGACTTTGTAATTCAATACGCGGCTGATTTTAAATTTGACACAAACTCTCAAGCTGATGCATCTAACTTAACTCAGCCGAATGACGACTCGAACAAAACTCAATCTTGCTCTGAAAAAAAGACGTCTGAACCTATCGTCTGTTGTGATTCTTTCTCTCCTGCTGGGCTTAGTGTCCCTCAAGGGCAGCAGAAGATTTTAGAGACAATTAGTAATGTTAGTCTCACCAAGAAAGTCGCGATTAATCAAGCTTATGGTCGAGTGTTAGCTTCAGATATTGTTTCACCAATTAATGTTCCACAGCATACCAATTCTGCAATGGACGGTTATGCTATTCGTGGAGACGACTTAGATCGTGAAAGCTATACGATTGTGGCAGAAGTCATGGCTGGGCATAGCTTTGATGAAGAGTTACAAACGGGTCAAGCGGTAAAAATCATGACAGGTGCACCTACTCCTTTAAGTGCAGATACTGTTGTAATGCGAGAGCAAGCTATTGAAAAAGATGGGCTAGTAAGCTTCCCTGAAGCAAAAATATCTCACGGACAAAATGTGCGTATGGCTGGCGAAGACCTTAGTATTGGTCAACCTGTTTTCACTGCTGGCACTCGAATTGAAGCACCAGAAATGGGAATGATGGCATCACTTGGCTTTGGCGAATGTTCGGTTCGCAGACAAGTCAAAGTAGGTATTTTCTCTACCGGTGACGAAGTTCAAGATCCAGGCAATGCTCAACAGCCTAACTCTATCTACGATTCTAACCGTTACACCATCATGGGCATGCTGCAAAAGCTAGGCTGTGAGATTGTTGATTACGGTATTATTGAAGATGATGAGCAGAAGATGATGGCAGTTCTGCACAGCGCTTCTCTAGAAACCGACATGGTACTGACCTCTGGCGGTGTTTCTGTTGGTGATGCCGATTACATCAAACTTGCGTTAGACAAACTAGGTGAGATTAATTTCTGGCGTATTAACATGCGACCAGGTCGCCCACTCGCTTACGGGAAAATAGAAAATAAACCATTCTTTGGTTTACCGGGTAATCCAGTAGCAGTTATGGTTTCTTTCATCAATTTTGTAGAGCCTGCCATTCGTAAACTTCAAGGGCAGCTTGATTGGGTTCCTGTCAAAGCAAATGCTATTGCGACAGAGCAATTACGTTCAAGACAAGGGCGAACTGAGTTTAGCCGTGGTTTCTTTACCATGAATGAATCAGGTGTACTCGAAGTGAAAACTACTGGTAAACAAGGTTCTGGAATTTTGCGTTCGATGAGCGAGGCCAACTGCTTGATTGAAATTTCACCGTCGGTAGACACCGTCAAGGTGGGCGAGAAAGTAACGATTATCCCTCTGCAAGGCCGTATATAATCAATTAAATCGGCAATAACACTTTAATTACTTCTAGCAGACAACAAAAACGGAACCATAAAACACGGTTCCGTTTTTCGTATGAATCACTTTATGTTTAAAGTTCAATCATTTCGTAGGTATTACCAGACAGATAATTGCTGGGGACCAGTAGCTCAAAACTAAATTAGTCGAATTTTAAAGGCTATCTTCAGTAATTAATGAACCGTCTCGACCAGATGCCTTCACTTTATATAAATGTTTATCTGCTTGGTCACAAACCATTTTAAAACACTCTGTTTTAGAACGCATTGCACAGTTACCCTTCTCAAATAAGACGTTAGATCCTCCAATTGAGAGAGTTAATCTATCGGATAATACAGAGTTTGGGTTTGATAGGTTTATGTCATAGAAAGCTTGTCGTAATGCTTCAATTTTAAGTTGGATAGAGTGCGTATTTTGCGCAGAACAAATTACCATGAACTCATCTCCGCCATAGCGGAATAAATAATCACTTTCATCGCCAAAAAACTTATTCATTAGAAGGCTAAGGCTTATTAACGCTTCGTCACCCTGAAGATGTCCATGGGTGTCATTGTATTTCTTGTATTCATCGATATCGATCATGAGCACGGCTAGCGTCTCACGTTCAAGCATAGCCTGCCGAACTAACTTACTTGTAAGCTTTCCTAACTGGTAACGATTATACAGCCCAGTAAGAGGATCGGTTTGAGATAACGTTTCTAAGGTTCTGTTGACACTTTCTAATTTTTGCCTTTGTTTCTGATTTTCTAAGGACACAGCAATAAAACTAGCTAAATGCTCAATCAAATATCTGTGATGTTGATGGTACTGACTAGATAAATGGTGCTGTACTGAAAGGAGACCAATTACTTCTTCTTTCAATAGAATTGGAGTTAAAAGGATAGAGTTTGTCATTGTTGAATCACTGAGCACTACAAGATCTTCATCTTCACGGCTCAATTGATCAACATAAGGTGCTAATGAATGATCATTTACGGTGTTCAGATGAACCGTTTTTCTGTTTTGTATAACATATGTACCCACAGTTTGATGTTCTTGACACTTAACTGTTAAGTTATCAACAAGACCAGTGCTATCAACAAAATAGCGATAGTCTAAAAGATCAGTTTGCTTATCATAGAGTGCAATACCAAACTCAAAAGTCGGTAAGATCGTATTTATCTTTTCCAAAATTTCAGGCAAAACGGCATAAAGGTTAGGCGCTGTAGCAATAAACTGACCAATCTCAGTAATAGCCCCCATATGTTTTTGCATTTGTTCTAATATGTCATTTTGTTGGTTAGTTTGTATCGTCTCAACGTTATTGACTACAAGGTCAGCCTGCCGCTGTGTATAACCCTTTAATACTTGATCTGTATATTCAATATGTGCAGATTGAACAGCCACCACCTCTTGCCAGGCTCTCTCTTTTTTCTTCAATTTACTCAATGTTTTCGAATATAAGCTGAAAAATGTATAATTCGATTTTGTGTCGAAGTTATCTCTAACGAATTGACATATCCGTTTACATTCGTCTATTTCATCTTTCTGTTCTAAGAACTTGGCCCAGATTAGAAGATTTTCTAAACGGTTATGATTGTCTTCTATTTGTTGATAATGATGCTCTGCTAATTCAAAGTGATTAATAATTACGGCGCTATCATGGGGTTCATTAAGGAGCATCGCTTGGGCAATATAACCGTGGCTCAATGCCAATGTTCGGCTATCTCGACATTGTTCACCGATCTCTTTCGCTTGTAATATCGCTTCCAGCGCCTTTTGTGAATGACCAAGATGAGCATGTGCATAGCCTAAGTTCAATAAACTGACCGCACAGCCTAGCTGTCGATTAGAGTTTAGGGCGGTGGTTACCCCTTTTCCCGCAAATTCAATCGCTTTCTCGAACTTTTCAAGCCCTAAGTACATGTCACTTATATTACAGTAGATAAGCGCACTAATATTATCATCTACTTTGGGTAAGTCATTGAGGACGATTTCGTAATGATTATAAGCAGAAAACAGATCTTCTTTATCAACGTAGATTGATGCAAGTAAACCGTTAATGAATACTTTTAGCTGTACATCATCACTATCCAGTGCATTTAAACATTCAATGTACACTTTTTCCGCATCATCCAACCGATTTTGTCTATCAAGAGTATAAGCGTTAAGAAACAAGGAAATAACCTTAGGTACATCTTGATCATACTGTTCACAAGCTTGTTGGATCTTTAGTTTTATTTCTTGTAAGCCTTCAAGCCCAGGTAAATTATGAGAGCGCGTTATGATACCGAGGGTATGGGAATAAAGTGGGCTGTTCATTAATAACCTTGTTCGATCTACTTATAATGTTTGTGGTGCATTGATACCAGCAAGATGGAGTTCTGTAAAGTGTATTGCGCTAAAATATAGTCATTTACTACGAAGCTATTTCTAGAGTTCACTTGAGCCCCTTTCGAATTTTAGGTAGAGTGCGCTCAAAGATTTGATTCTATTGGAGAGCATAAATATGGCTCGCACAATTTTATATACGTACAAAGATGAAGACAAAGAATTATTGTTTTCATATCAAGAACATAGAAATATTCAAGAAGCCGTTGCAGAAGCAGAAGGCATTGATATTTCAGAATATTTAAAAACTGAGCAACAGTTAGAACTAATTTCTGATACGAAAGCAGTTCGAAACTATCAAGATAATTACTTCCGCAAGTTAGGCTTTACTAAGTTAACGCTGAAGCAGAAAGATAACCTTGGCGTTGGTAAAAAGAAGAAAGATCGTTAATCGCTGACTCAAGCTCTTAATTTATTAAAAAAGGTTGATGCTTTTTGCATCAACCTTTTTATTTATCTAAATCTTAGCTTTGCTCTTCTAACCCTTAGCTTTACAAACCATAAATGCAGAATTAAGCAATATTTAAGAATGCCGCGCCACGAACACCGCCTGAATCACCATGTTTTGCTTTGATAATTTTAGGGCATTTCGCTACCGATAGAAGATGCTTAGGAATACGTTTAGGCATTTCTTCGTAAATTAATTCGAAATTCGATAAACCGCCACCAAGAGCAACCACATGTGGATCTAGAGCCGTGAACAAGTTGGCAAAGCAAATTGCTAGAAGTTCCATGAAACGCTCTACATGTTCAACCGCATTTTCATCACCTTGAGCATGAGCTTGAATAATATCGATAGCTTTCTTTTTCTCACCAAAGTAATGCTCATAAATCAGCTCAAAACCTCGACCAGACAGGTAACTATCTAAACAGCCTTTTTTACCACAACCACAACTTAGTAAGGGTGCGTTATCACCAAGATGTAACCAAGCATCTAATGGTAAACGCATGTGACCAAGTTCGCCCGCAACGTGGTTACGACCTGAGAATACTTTACCTTCAAAAACAAGTCCGCCGCCGAAGCCAGTACCTAAGATTAAACCAGCAACTGAAGGCTCATCTTTAAGCTCATCATCCCAAGCTTCAGAAAGAGCAAAACAGTTTGCATCATTTTCAATCTTAACTAGACGATCAATTTTCGCTTCTAAATCTTTACGTAGCGGTTTACCTGTAGACGCAGGTACATTCACCACCAGCATTGTGCCACTGTCAGCATCTTCCATACCTGGAAGACCTAAACCAACTTTACCTTTACAAGAAAACTCAGCATCATATTTTTCAACAAGACCCGCTATAGTATCGATTAATAGCTGGTAGTCATCAGTTGGAGTAGGAACTCGCTCTGTTGCCACACGTTCTAGTTTCTCATTGAAAGCGCCAAATTCAATTTTAGTGCCACCGACATCGAAGCCGTAATACATGAAATATCTCCAAATTCTTCCCTAAATAAGGGGTTAAAATTAATATTAAATGCATTATCCACATCCCTCACCCTACAAACCGTGATTTAAATCCAGTTTATTTGTCGAATGATATCGTTTGCACAACAAGGCAGCACATTGAAGCAAAAGATTAGAGTGACGTCTCGCTTTTGCTGTGTTCAATGTAAGATTTTAAGCTAGGTCTGGTTTGGTCGGACTTATAACGAGTCTTACTTAGCATGTAGCTTTCTCTAAAAACTTCGAACCAAAGTTGTAACGTCGTTGCTGCGTTATTCTCTCCAGCTTGCTTTAACACAAGGCTCGCAACTTCAGCGGTTGATAGGTGCTGTTCGTTATCTGACTTTCTCATCATATACTGTGAAACAGATTCTGGCTCAATAGACAGTACCGGTAACTTTTGCAGGTATTCAGAACGTCGAAAGATCTTACGAGCTTCACGCCAACTGCCATCAATAAAAATCAGTAATAGCGTTTTATTTGGGTCTCTAGCTTGAGGTAAGTCCGCTACTACACGTGATTTATCATCAGTGTAATCTTCAGGGAACACAATAACAGGTTGGTATTTATCACTATTTAAGATATCCAACATTTCTTTACTTGGTTCGGTGCGATGCCACTGATAAACGTAGCTATCTTTAATAATATCGACAATTAATCCACCTGTATTGCTCGGTTTCATCACTTCGTTATCTGATACAAGCAGCATTGCCGCTACATTAGTTTCAATATCTGGCTGATAATCGCAGATACAATTCGTTTCAACAATTTGGCAATATTGGCAACGAACGACTTTGCACCCACGAGCCTTAAATGGCTTGGTAGAAAGAGATAAACGATGTAGGTATAAACGGTGAAAAGCGTGGATTCTCATGAAAGGCAGTTATTGTTCTAAAAAATTGTCGTGATTGTACTTAGAGTACTTACAGAATGATAGAGTAGCTATAGAATGAAAAAAGGATTAGTTATGCAAGAGCCATCTCAACTTCGGTTACTTTGTTTTGTCGCTGTATTCAGCCTTTGCGCACTTTGGGAGTACTGCCTTCCAAGAAAGGGGCTCACTCAAAAAAAGTGGTATCGCTGGAGTAATAATTTTGCCCTCGTAGCACTAAACAGCGTATTAATCGCAGTTCTCATTCCGATTGCCTCGTTCCAAGCCGCGATTATTGCTTCTGAACATAGTTGGGGGCTATTCAACCTTGTATCCATACCTTTTGAGTTAAGCTTAATTTTATGTGTGATATTGATGGATTTCGCTATCTATTTACAGCATTTAATCTTTCACCGCATTCCTTGGCTATGGCGCTTACACAGAGTGCATCATGCAGATCTTGATATTGATGTCACTACAGGAACACGTTTTCATCCCATTGAAATGATTTTGTCGATGTTGATTAAAATTGCCATCGTGATTAGCCTAGGTGTTCCGCCTATCGCCGTGGTTATTTTTGAAATATTACTCAATGCAAGTGCGATGTTTAATCACAGCAATGGGAAACTGCCACTAAAATTGGATGCTCTTCTAAGAAAAGTAATTGTCACGCCAGACATGCACCGCGTGCACCACTCTATAATTGTAAAAGAAACGCACTCGAATTTCGGATTCTTCTTATCTATTTGGGACGTAATCTTTCACACCTATAAAGCACAACCAAAACTTGGTCATGACAGTGTAATTATTGGAGTCCCTGAGATTACCGAGGGCAATGAGCAAAGATTAGATAAAATGTTACTTCAACCTTTTAACAAGTTTGATACTGACACTAAAAGCAACTCATCCACACGAAAATAAACTGGAAACAAATATAAAATAAGTACAACTTATTTGATAAATAAAGTTGTACTCAATAAAGTTTGCTCTCTACATTTAATTGCTCATATTTTTAGAAAAGCTTAACCCTGCTGACAATCTCTCTGTAAAGCACTCTCAGGCGATGACTACCTACTCGTTAGGCAGCAGCGGCTAAACCAACACATATTTATGAAGTAGAACTTGTTGATTCCCAGCAATTTGTGCCACTTGCTGGGAGCTCCCAACCATGGACTCTAACTGTTGCTTTGTTAGCTCGCCTTGATCCGAAATTCTTGTGATTGAGCTCGTCACATCAGTCGTTGCTCTTGCTTGTTCTTCGGTAGCCACCATAATTTGTTCAACACGCCCTCGAATTTGCTCTACCGCATATTCAATTTGACCAAACGCTTGCTGCACATCACCACTTGTTTGCAGAGCACTTGCCATTTCTTTACGCGATTCAGTGACAGAAGTACGTGATTTGTCGGCAGCGGACACCAGTTCATTCATCATTACTCGGATATTGGTCGTTTGCTGAGAAGTATCACTTGCTAATTTTCTTACCTCATCAGCCACAACCGCAAAGCCGCGCCCTTGCTCCCCCGCCCTTGCCGCTTCAATGGCAGCGTTCAAGGCAAGTAAATTTGTGCTTTCGGCAATACCACTGATCATATCAACCATTTCTCTAATCTGCTTAACTTGGCTATCTAGCTCATGCATTGATACTTCATTTAAACTCAGTGACTTCTCCAAAGCTTGTAAACGCTGTTGGTTTAACCCAACAACTTCACTACCCTTGGTTGACTCCGCAGCAGCAAGAGAAGCGTCTTCATTAGATGCATTAGTGATAGTCGCAATCTCACCAATAGAGGCTTCTAATTGAGAGATCGTAGCGATCATATTTTGTAAAGACTCATTCTGCTGAAGCAAACTTGAACTCGTTTGCTCTGCCGCATCATGGCTAACTTCAGCGGTTTGATAAAGAGTTTCACAGTTTCGAGTGACGGAAGTAACCGACTCTGATGTTGAAGCAACCACTGAATTCAATTTAGTAGCAATGTACTGCAATTCTCTAGGACCGACGATGTCTGCTTGCTTGGAAAAATCATGACTTGCCAGTAAATTGAGTTGTCGTACTATGTTATTTAGCCCTTTATTCGTCCATTGCCTAAATACAAGCCAAGCAATGAACACAATGCTTGCGATGCCAATGCCACTGATTAACAAAGTCTTATTAATACTGGTAATGGTACTATTTACGACGTCTTCACTCTGATCAATCAAGGTCGATGCGGTGTAGGATATTTGATTAAGAGTTCCTATCAATGAGTTCGCTAAAGTAATAATTTCCGTTAGCTCTGACTTTTGTTGCTCCATCAACTCTAGCTTACTTAGAATTTGTTTTAAAACGCCACCTTGACTAAACCCTTGGCTAACCATCTCGTAAGGTGCTGTTAAACTAGCAAATTCAACAATATCAGGGTGCCACTCTTTGAAGTCATCAAACGCCAAGTTAACGCTGGCTTTTCTATTTCGCATCTCTTTATATTCAAGTTCTGCTTTCTCTAATTCTGTTTGCATCATCAGAACTAAAAATAGACCTTCCATTGCTGTTGCACTGGCTACGAATCGGTTTGCGGCATCTAATGCTTCAGGGTTGTCTTCAACCAAAAAAGAACTAATTCGGTTCATTTCTGCCCCAATAGAGGTTAATCCGTAACGAAATCCAGCGACGTTTTTATCAATTTCTATTTGCCTAGCTTGAATATCAATCTGTCTAGATATTACGTTAGAGGCGTGCTGTTGAAGTTGGTTAACATCATCATTCATAGCCTGCTTTTGCTCTGGGGTTATTGCTTCAGGAAAAGCCTGCGCAATAGTAAACAATTCTTGAATCACCGAATTGGATTGTTCAGATATTCGATTAATTGAACCTTCAACTTGTTTTAATTCCTTAAGGTCAGTCGTCTGAGTTGAATATGAAATAAGCTTAACCTGCTCCAGCACGCTTTGTGTGAGTTCGGCATTATTTAATGCTAAGGGTAAGGCTTGTTCTGACAAGCTATCAAATTGCTTTCCAATTCGTTCAACACCGCGAATGCTTGCAAATGATAGAAATGAAACAAGAACGATGATTACAAGGAAAACGATGCTAATGGTATTGATTAATGAAAAGGAGTGAGGTGTAGTAAGACTTTTTCCAGTTGCTTGTGTGTCAGTCATTTTTAATCCAGTTTGACGAAGTAAAGGAGAACCCTTAATTTAGTTCGTATACTAGAAGTGACTGGTGACAGTTATATTTCATTTATTTTTCAAAAGAGTGACAAATGCATTCAAAAAAAATTGTGATAGCAATCGCTTGCACCTTCATTCTCAATGCATGCAGCTCTACACCTCCAATAAGTAATAATGAAAATGAACGACAACTACTGCAACACGACTCTCATATCACGCAATCTTATCTAGGTGTTTATGACGAATGGAAAGGCGTTCCTTATCGATTTGGAGGTGAATCGTTTCGGGGGATAGATTGTTCTGCATTTGTACAAGTTGCTGTTTTTAATGTGACTAAACAAAGTGTCCCAAGAACAACCAATGAACAAAGTAAAGAAGGGATTAAGATCAACTACAAAGATGCGAAAAGTGGGGATTTGGTCTTTTTCAAAACATCGCCAAATACAAACCATGTGGGGATTTACTTAGGGATGAACCAATTTTTACATGCTTCGACATCGAAAGGGGTAATTATTTCTAGGTTGGATAACCCTTATTGGGCATCAAAGTTTTGGCAGTTTAGGCGAGTATAAACTCGCCCAACTTCACGCTGGAAGCATCTATTGATAATTAGTCGTACTTAGCGACCGCTGTATCAAATAAATTTTTAACTAAAGCAATATACTCATCCAAAAATTCGATCTGAGGATTGGTCGCTTTTTTATGCCATACGCCAGCTAATACTTCACCTAAATCAGCAACAACTGAATCCGCTTCTTTTAACAACTTAAAACGCACACTAGAGTGTAGCTCTGGATTTTGCTCGAAGATTGCCATGATGTTCGTTGATATCATATCTGTGACAATATCCTCGATACTTTCAGTACCCGTATCACCCGTCTCAGAAGCAAATACATCTAAGTTAAACGACAGGTGCTCGATTAAAGCTAAGTAACCATCGGTTTCTACAACCACTATACTTCTCCGTTTGACATTCTTGTCAAAAATATTGATTCATTCTGTTATCAGTAATATTAAGTCAACATGGGAATTTGTCATCTACTTATTATGAAAATTCGCATATAAATAACACCAATGACGGTATTATGCGCAAATTTAGACCAAAATGAATTAAGGGCGATAAATATACGGTATTTATCTAAGATTTAAGCTCGACCATATCAAATTAAATTCGTTTTCCAACCAGTCTCCAGTGATCAAGCTCACCTTTGAGAGGTTAATTCAGGATATAAGCAAGGGCCTTTATAAGCTTATCGACCACACCCATCTAGTGGTAACTATCTTTCTACCAACGAAGGATCTCCTCAAAACTTTGCCACACAATAGTTTAGAGACCGCAGTCACATTTATATGAAATTGTTATCTACCAGCAAAATGAGACCAAAGAACATTGACCAACGTGTCGATAAACTCCTCATTTTTATCCTAAACTGATAAATAGAGACCATAACCAAATTGAGGATTTCCTATGTGGCAGGCCATTTCTCAACAGCTTTCAAATACACTCTTATTTAACTTTCAAATAACTGAAAGAGTAAAAGTCCCTGGTGGAGACATTAGTGACTGCTACATGATCAGCGATGGGCATGAACGCTACTTTGTAAAAGTAAATCAACGTGACTTCATCTCTAAATTTGAAATTGAAGCAGAAAATCTACGTTTACTCAGAACAACCAATACCGTGTTTGTACCTGAGCTTGTTCACATAGGTACAACTAAAGATGTCGCGTTTATCATCTTAAATTACTTACCGACAAAACCTTTAGAAACTGATAAAAACAGCTTTGATTTCGGAGTTCAACTAGCCAAATTACATCAATGGGGAGAACAAAAAGAATTTGGTTGTGACCAAGATAACTTCATTGGCAGTACTTTGCAGCCAAACCCTTGGCATAAGAAATGGTCGCGTTTTTTTGCAGAGCAGCGTATTGGCTATCAATTGCAATTGCTTAAAGAAAAAGGGGTTGAGTTTGGCAAAATTGATGAGATGGTCGATATGATCCAAACTCGTTTGTCTGGGCACACCCCACGCCCTTCTTTATTACATGGTGACTTATGGCATGGAAACGTGGCGAATTCGGCTTTTGGACCCATTTGTTATGACCCAGCTTGTTATTGGGGAGACCGCGAGTGTGATATTGCCATGACTGAGCTTTTTGAAGGTTTTCAGCCTGATTTTTACTTAGGGTATGAAAGTATCGCACCTTTAGATCTAGGCTATAGTGAACGAAAAGGTATCTATAATCTTTATCACCTTTTGAATCATTGCAATCAATTTGGTGGTCATTATCTTGCGCAAACAGAAGCCTGTATAGAAAGAATTCAAGCTTTTTAATTTATTAATTATTTGTGAATTACATAATTACTAATAGCACTAGCTTCGAGTAAAGCTAATAATTAACACCTTTAGCTATGGGTCAATAATTAAGCAGTAATGCAAGCTAAGTAAGAGGAAGTACTCTATGCATAATTACACTGAGAAAAGAGTCAATTGCCCACATTGCGGACATTCGATTGGAATTACTTTAGATGCTTCTAATGGTAGCCAGGATTTTTATGACGATTGTCCAGCATGCTGCCGAGCAATTCATTTGGACATGAAAGTTGATGAGCTAAATGACCAAATTAATTTGTCCATTGATGCGGATGATGAACAAATTTTTTAATGATAAAACGCTCTCGCTACCGCAGGACATAAATAAAAAAGAGCACTCACGTGCTCTTTTATTATTGTTACATTTTAACTAAATGTTGCCTTTCGCTGCGAGTACTCTTTCAACTGTATCCACAATCGCTTGAGTTTGAGGATCGAATTCAATATTAACTCGCTCGCCTACTTCCCTTCTTCCAAATAGCGTTCTATTCAATGTCTCTGGGATTAAGTGCACTGAAAAGCGATTATCTTCCACTTCACCGATCGTTAAGGAACAACCATCTATACCAATATAACCTTTACTTAAAACATACTTCATTGATGCTTCTGGTAATTCGAACCAAATAGTACGGTTGTTTTCAGTTTTAATGATGTTTTGAATAGTCGCAGTTAATGCAATGTGCCCTGACATACTGTGACCACCTATTTCATCACCAAATTTTGCGGCACGTTCAATGTTTACGTCATTGCCAACATTAACGTCACCTAAATTGGTTAATGCAAGTGTCGCTTGCATAAGATCAAATGATATACGGTTCTCGTTTATTTCAGTGACGGTGAGACAGCAACCATTATGAGCAACAGAAGCACCAATCGCTAAACCTTCAGCAAGCTGCCCATTGAGTTCTATAATGTGAGTTTGGAATTTGTCTTTTTTATCAATAGCAACAACCGTCGCCACGCCTTGCACTATACCTGTAAACATAATATTCCTATCAAACTTGATGAATGAACAGTTTTTCATAGCAGTTATTGTGACATTTCTTTATCATTCATCCTAGTGGAAGCCTAAAGATCAGTTAAACCTCGTTCGTCCTGAACGTCTAACTCCTTCGCTCACCTACCCTCAACGTTACTGGAGTTAATTGTGCATCGATACAAACAAGAAGCCTCAAATTTAGTCAAACTTGCAACACCTGTATTAATCGCCTCTGTTGCTCAAACAGGAATGAGCTTTGTAGATACCGTCATGGCCGGTGGCGTAAGTGCTATCGATATGGCTGCGGTATCTATTGCAGCAAGTATTTGGCTACCTTCCATATTATTTGGTGTCGGTCTGCTAATGGCTCTTGTCCCTGTTGTCGCTCAGCTGAACGGTTCTGGTCGCCAAGTAAAGATCCCTTTTGAAATCCAACAAGGGATTATGCTAGCGCTTCTGATTTCCATTCCAATCATTGGTGTTCTATTTCAGACGCAATATATTTTAGAAATGATGGATGTTGAAACTGCTATGGCGGACAAAACCAACGGTTACATGAATGCCGTTATGTTTGCCGTACCAGCATTCTTACTTTTTCAGACTTTACGTAGCTTAACTGATGGCTTATCACTAACAAAACCTGCGATGGTGATCGGTTTTCTTGGCTTGCTGATTAACATTCCACTTAATTGGATGTTTGTTTACGGTAAATTAGGCGCCCCTGCACTTGGTGGCGTGGGTTGTGGTGTGGCAACAGCGATTGTTTATTGGATCATGTTTGCTTTATTACTGCTGTATGTTGTGACTTCGAAGCGCCTAGCAAAAATTAATGTGTTCGGTGAGTTCCATAAGCCTCAACTTAAAGCTCAAGTACGCTTATTCAAACTTGGCTTCCCAGTTGCCGCCTCTATCTTTTTTGAAGTGACCTTATTTGCTGTTGTAGCGCTTTTAGTTGCTCCATTAGGCTCACTGATTGTCGCGGCTCACCAAGTGGCCATTAACTTCTCATCTCTAATCTTTATGTTACCTATGAGTATTGGTACGGCGGTGAGTATTCGTGTTGGGCACAAGCTAGGAGAGAGCAATATTGAAGGAGCCAAAATTGCTACCCATGTAGGAATTTTAGTTGGTTTAGCAACATCATTTGTCACCGCTGCTCTGACCGTTATATTCAGTGAAAATATTGCACTACTTTATACCGATAATAGAGCAGTAATTACCATTGCCATGCAACTTCTATTATTTGCTGCTATTTACCAATGTACTGATGCAATACAAGTTATCGCAGCTGGTGCATTACGTGGTTATAAAGACATGCGAGCGATCTTCAACAGAACATTCATTGCATACTGGCTAATTGGTTTACCACTAGGTTACATTTTAGGTATGACAGACTGGATTGTAGAGCCTATGGGCGCTCATGGTTTTTGGATTGGATTCATTGTTGGACTTTCTTCAGCAGCAGCAATGCTTGGAGTTCGCCTTCACTGGATGCATAAACAAGACGACAATGTACAGCTAGAATTCGGTTCGCGTTAGTTTGCATTAATTGGATTTGTTTAAGTTCAAATCCCTTTGGTCAACAACATATAGTTGATGAATTTAAAGATGCTCTATGAAGTTAAAATCGGCCGGACATCTTGATAATTGACATAGAGCTCTGCACTTGCAGGGCTCTTTTAGTAATCACTTCTTTGCCTTACAAATCGGGCAAACTTGGGGATGCCATTTTGGGTAAAACCATTATACCTAAAAGTAATAGTCGACCCGATTTCTGGTGGTGATAACCTCAACTCGTCAGTGAAACCACTTCCAATATAAAACTCTGCCCCTTCTTTTGTCTTAACCAGTACCGATCCCATCATCCCTTTGTACTTACCTGTCCCACCTTTATAGCCAAGAATAATGGCTTCAGCATCATGGTGCTGCTTTAACTTCAGCAAATCATTACTACGTCCGGCTTGATAGCGACTTGATACCTTCCTCAACATCAAACCTTCGCCTTCATCACTACCAATATTATCTAAGTGCTCAAATAAAATTCTTTCGCTTAATATAGGAGTATGGGTGACGTATTTAATATGATCTTCATTAATCACGGCTACCCAATGCAAAATATTATAGTAACGCTTCTGGTAGT
Source organism: Vibrio gallaecicus (assembly GCF_024347495.1). Lineage (NCBI taxonomy): Bacteria > Pseudomonadati > Pseudomonadota > Gammaproteobacteria > Vibrionales > Vibrionaceae > Vibrio > Vibrio gallaecicus. Next base: position 1,718,387 of record NZ_AP025490.1, read on the forward strand.
CGCCAGCAGCCCCTGGCATATCAAACAGCATTAGATCGATTGCTTTCCATGCTTCATCATTTGGTGTTTGATCAAGTACGGTGGATTGAACAATATGAAACTTTCCACGACCTGCCCACAACTCCCCTTCTAACCGCACATTAGGCAAGTTTTTTGTAAACCAACTGGGCGCGTAAATTCTATTACCATTTCGTGTATGTAGATGAGCACCATCCCAAACCGCTCTTACACCATCAAGCTTTTCACTTTTCCAGTACTCATCAACATTAACTCCTTGCTCGTATTGATTAGCTAATACAAGACTTTCAGGCGGCATATATGACTGATGTGCATAACTAGAAAAGGACAAACAGGTAGCAATGGTAAGTTGGGTTAGTTTCATAAAAAGCTCCTTAGGCAGGCTCTAAGTTTTACACCATTTGCTTAGCATTCACGACATCAATGGATTGCATTGCGATCCAGCCTTCATTCTTATAGCACTTTGCATTTCAAGCTCTTAATAACTTGAGCAGATACCCCACTCACCCTTTTCTCGTTCTCAATTTGATAATTGACTGTTTCTCAATATGAGAAGACATAACCAGTAACACATAAGCTATTGAATTTTATCAACTATAATATTGGCACGTATTCTGCTCTTATAAACATAAGCACACATGGAGATAGAATTATGGAACTACGTAAAATTGAACTCAACAACACCACTCTAACCCTTTCAATATTCGGAAACTTAGATGCGATTGGAAGCCGAGATGTACAAACAGACATTGATGATGTGATCTCTAATGATAAACACCCTGAAATAGAGATTGATTTCAGCCAAGTTGAATTTTTGGACTCATCAGGCGTTGGTGCCATTGTTTATATGTTTAAGCGCCTAACCGAACGCGAGCGAAATATGCGTCTTGAGAATGTTAAAGGGCAACCTTTAGAAATCATGAACTTACTAAGAATTGGTCACGCAATTCCAGTGAATTCTAAGAGCGAAAGCCACTGATTAGTCAATTAGTTTCCTATACTTAAAGTAATTAATTTGTATTAACGAACAAACAGTCATCAAGCAGCTCAAAATACTCAAACATAATAATAAAAAAAGTAACAAGGATGTTGGCATGAATATATCAAATCGATACCTAGCTATAACTCTATCTGTTCTTGTTGTTGGGTGTACTAGTTACCCGCAGCAAGGTACAGGAGGACTAGCAGAAAACTATGATTCCATTAATTACCAGAACTCAGATTTCTCACCAGTTATGCCTGACGAGCCATTAGGCCCAGAGCACGGTCTACGCTTTGACTGGCAACTTGCCAAACTACACTTAGACTCTCTTATCCGCGAAGGAGCCCGATGGTGTTTTCCTGCTGCTGTCGTTCAAGCAATAGAAAAGCAAAACCGTATTGCAAGAGAACTTCAAGGCGGCTTATTGCTAGATGCGGCAAACGATATTGTGATACAGCGTAAGCGACTAAATGAACTAGAAGTACAACTCGATTACGTCACTTCACAAACTCGTTGTTCGCCACCAAAAAATGAATCTCAGTTTAGGCTGCACCTATCTGTGATAGAAAATCTGTATTCACTTCTTAATGTCGACAATCAATTCGCCATCAACTCTACAGAAGTAAACCCTAAATATATGGGAAAACTTGCCGAAGCAGCCAATATCTTAAAAGAATATAAAGACTTAACGCTGGTCGTAACTGGTCATGCTGATGCTACTGGTGAAGAAGACTATAACGACAAACTTGCTCTTGGCAGAGCCAAACAAGTTGAGCGATATCTCACCATTTTTGGTTTGAGCCCACAACGTATTGATACCGTTTCTTTAGGCGAAACCGTACCTCTTTTTGAAGGAAAAACCGATGGGACTCGCTTAACAAACCGCCGAGTCAGTATTGAAGTAATTTCACCAGAAAAATTAAATAATATGGGAGGCTCATTATGAACATGCCAACAAATACCCATTACCTTAGTTATGTCTCATGGTCGAAGTGGCTATTCATCAGTGTAGTTTTATTCAGCCTTAGCTTTACCAACCTAGCTTTCTCTGATGACTCAGATCTATTTTCTGATGCGGTTCAGGTCGGTGATTTAATTCAAGTTAATGTTCCTGGTGAAACAACATTAAACAAAGGTTTCCAAGTCGATAAAAGAGGCAGAATTACGTTACCAGAAGTCGGTGCTATTTTCGTTGCAGGTTACGATAATGAACAACTGAACCGTGTAGTGCTAGATTCCCTCAGTAACGCTTTTCGAGATCTTTCTAACGCTTCCGTTTTTGTTAAAGAACAGCAAATATTAATTTCTGTACAAGGTTACGTTGAGCAGCCCGGTGAATACACTTTGGCACAAGGTTCAAGCATACAAATGGCACTACATGCTGCAGGAGGGCTTCGAGCTGGTGCTCAACTAGATAAGTTATTACTGAAACGCGGAGCCGTTAAAAAAGAATTCAATTACAAAAGTTTTCTAGATTCAGGGAATGATGCAGTTTTACCCGAGTTACAATCATTGGATTCTTTGTTTGTGCCAGCCTCCCCTTTAGTTGGGAATATCGAACAAGAATTTGATGCTTCAAAACTTGCTAATTCAGGTGACAGTGCAGACTCTCGTAGTTCTATCAAAGTCTTTGGTGAAGTAAATGCGCCAGGGTCATTTTCATACAATGAAAAAACTGATCTTGTTGATGTTTTGATGCGCTCTGGTGGCGTTACTCGCTATGCAGGCGTTGAGCAAATTCGCGTTATTTCAAACAACACGCCTACTTTATTCAATCTAAAACAATACTTAGACAGCGGTGATACAAGCTTACTGCCCACACTGCTACCTGGCTCAACCATTTTTGTTCCTAAACAAGAAGAAGAAATCAAGTCCGGTGCGAACACTGTTTACATTATGGGAGAAGTAGCGGAACCGGGTGCTTATGAAGGAAAAAAAGGCGCGACCTTCATGGATATCCTAGCAAATGCTGGTGGACCAACACGCTTTGCTGAGTCCCGCCAAATACGTGTTATTAAAGCGAGTGGTCGAGTATTGAAGTTTGACCTAACAGCATACACAGAGGGCTTAAAAGGTGCGAACCCTCCGGGGATTCAAGCCGGTGACGCGATTTTCGTTCCTGAAAAAACAGACATGAATGAGAAGTCGTGGTTAAAAATTTCACCAGACCGTGCAGTTAATGTGATTGGCGAAGTCGTAAGACCAGGACGAATCGAATGGTCAGATGAAATGGATTTGATGGATTTGCTGGCACACGTTGGCGGACCAACCTTAAGAGCTGACACAACTAAAATTGAAGTCGTCACCGGAAGAAAATTAACCGTTTTTAATTTGGATGATTATATTCGTAATGGAGCGCCAAGAGATCAACTTCCCTTCGTTAATGCCGGAGCAATTATTCGAGTACACGACTTACCGCAAGACCCTTCAGACAATAAATCTCAATGGGTACGTCAAAGCTCTGATGCTTCTATCTATGTTTTTGGCCAAGTAAACGCTCCAGGGCGTTACCGATTCACCAAAGACATGCATTTCCTAGATATTTTATCTGCAGCTGATGGACCAACCAAAGATGCCGACATTCATAATATTCGCATCACACACAGAGATAAAAGTTATTCAAAAGTCAGCAAATTAAACTTGTCATTATATTTTGAAACGGGTGATGAATCTTTACTTCCAAGCGTCACGACTGGTGATACGATTTTTATCCCCGAGAAAGATAAAAATTGGCTAGATCGTTCAAAAGAATCAACAGTTAGAGTATTAGGAGCCGTCAACAATCCTGGTAGATACGTATTCAATGACAATATGACAGTATTAGATATTTTGGCAGAAGCCGGAGGACCAAGAGAGAATGCTTACCTTGAGAAAATAACAGTCGTCAATATGTCTTGTTGCCAAGGTCAAGCTCGTACTTTTGACCTTATTGAGTTCAGTAAAACAGCCAATATCTACCACCTTCCAGTGCTTCGTGCCGGTGATACGATATTCATTCCAGACCGTCGTGATAGCTTCCTTGAAAAAGCACGAGTTGGTCTAGAAGACATTTTAAGGCTAACCACCACCATAGTACTGATAGGGGCACTGTAATGACTATATCTGCCACCCATGCTGAAATTGAGCAACTTTACCTTGCTACTGAGCTAAATGAGCATAAATCAATTTGTGTGACTGCCTGCCATTCAGGTGACGGCGTCACATCTGTAGCTACTGCTTTAGCCGAGCGTTACTTACTTGCAGGGCATTCAACACTTTATGTTGACTTAAATTTGTTCAACCCAGCATTTAAAGACGTCAATATGCTAAATGAACCTAATGGTGAACATTTGATTGAGCATACTGAAACAAATCGCATGTTTGTTGGTGTGCCAGCTCCCCGTCAAGCTTCTACACAACTTGCTTATAAAGACCCAGCAACCTTGACTAAAGTAATAGAACAGTGGTTAGGAAGTTATGATCGAGTGATCATCGATACATCCCCAATTTTGAATATCAATAAAGGGAATATTCCGGCGCAAAGTATCGCAAGTGCCTGCGATACAACCTTATTAGTCATCGCTTATGGGGAGACATCTACCCATCATTTAGAGCAAGCTAAATCTTTACTCTCCGGCAGTTCGATCAATATCATGGGAGCTATCATGAACATGAAAAACACACCCAGCTTTGCCCAAGAACTGGCTCGCCAAATAAACAAAGCTTGGTTCATTCCTAAAAAAATTAGAAACAACTGGGTCAATAAACTGGTCAGAAATGAATTTCTTAATTTGCCTATTTAATTTTGAAACAAGCGCTTCACAATTACTAAAAAAGTCGCATACTCATAGTACAAGGATAATTGGTCGCTCTGTAGAAAATGCCAATGATAGAAGGAAGTTACATTGAACAATTTTAATCAAGAAAGTAAACAGCACCCATTAGCTCAGGTCGAAACAAGCTTAAGAATTGAAAGAGGAGCAGAGTTGGTTGATGAATCAATTTTGCAGCAAATGATCATCGACACTTCAGCTGAAATTATTCCTATGCTTATTGAACATTATGTTGAAGAATCGGCGACTCGCCTCGAAAACATTGTTCAAGCAGCACAAAACCGAGACCAAGAAACACTAGAATTTGAGACTCACACACTTGGCAGTACTTCTCTCGCTCTCGGTAATCATGCTTTATCTTTAGCCGCTAGAAAAATTGAACGTTTATGCCTTGAAAAACAATATTCGACGGCTTTTCCACTTGTTGCTGATCTCAAAGTATTAGCGGATGAATCCATACAAGCACTGATTGTAAGAAAAAATGAAGGCTTCACATCTTAAGTTTGATAACTAGCCACTTAGTAGTGGAATTTCAAATAGATAGAGTCTTTTATCTTTTTTTGTGTCTATATAAAAGTCAGTACTAAACAAACTATGCGCAAGCTAACATATAGAGTGGTTATGCATTGATGACCAAAGATCACTATGATATTGGTTGGGTAGGATAAAATTTCAAAGGAATTGTAAATGCGTCCAAAAGTATTATTAGTAGAAGACTCAACGTCCCTTGCCATATTATATAAACAGTACGTCAAAGATGAGCCATATGATATTTTCCATGTAGAAACGGGGAAAGAGGCGAAAACCTTCATTGAAAGGCATGCTCCTCAACTTGTCATTTTAGATCTAAAATTACCCGATATGCCAGGTGAAGAAGTACTCGATTGGATTTCAGAAAGTGAAATACCTACAGCGGTGATCATCGCTACAGCTCACGGTTCAGTTGACATTGCTGTAAGTCTCATTCAGCGTGGAGCTGAAGATTTCCTAGAAAAACCTATTCAAGCTGATCGCTTAAAAACCTCTGTTGCGCTTCACCTAAAACGCGCAAAGCTAGAACACCTTGTCGACGACATTCAAACAAAATTCGACCGCCAAAAGTTCCATAACTTCATTGGTTCTTGCTTACCAATGCAAGCCGTATATAAAACCATTGATGCCGTAGCCCCAACCACCGCCAGTGTTTTCATCAATGGTGAAAGTGGTACTGGTAAAGAAGTATGCGCAGAAGCTATTCACCAAGAAAGCCAGCGCAGAGATAAGCCATTTGTGGCAATTAACTGTGGTGCAATACCAAGAGACCTAATGGAAAGTGAGATATTTGGTCACGTAAAAGGCGCGTTCACAGGTGCAACAACAGACCGTAAAGGTGCAGCAATGCAAGCTCACGGTGGCACTCTTTTCCTTGATGAATTATGTGAAATGGAATTGGAGATGCAAAAGAAACTGCTTCGATTCCTGCAAACAGGAACATTCACTCCATTAGGTGGAAGCCGTGAGTTAAAAGTTGATGTACGAATTATTTGTGCAACGAACCGTGATCCTTTAGTGGAAGTGGAAGAAGGTCGTTTCCGAGAAGATTTGTATTACCGCGTTCATGTTGTGCCCATTGAAATGCCCCCACTCCGAGATAGAGGAAGCGACATAGTTACGCTGGCTAGCCACTTTTTGAAACTCTACGCCAAGCAAGACAAGAAAAAGTTCAAGTCGATAGACAAAGAAACGCAATCCATTCTTAAACGCTACCCTTGGCCTGGCAACGTACGTCAGTTACAAAATGTAATTCGCAACATTGTGGTTTTGAATAATGAAAGCAGCGTTTCGAAAGACATGATCCCACCGCCTATCAATAGTGTAAAAACAAGCTCAACACCTAAGTCTATTTCAGCTATTAACTCAGAAGTGAAGTCCGTTGCTCAAGCGATTCCTGACGAACCAATACAGGCTCATAGCTCTTTATTGACAGAAAGCTCTCCTCAAGCAGACGGTTCTTTGCAAACAGACAGCTTTTCGCAAACAAACAGTTCAGAACAAAGTTTCTCTGGTTCGAATGTCACCACCACAGGAGCACCACAGCATTCTGAAGACAGTGTTACAAAAACAGTGTCTAATATTTTGATGACTCCAAATGGACAAATACGTCCTATGTGGAAGATAGAAAGAGAAGCAATCCAGAATGCGATTAGCCACTGTGATGGAAATGTATTGAATGCTGCAGTGTTGTTAGAACTGAGCCCTTCCACCGTTTATCGTAAGAAGCAAGCTTGGGAATCAGACGATGAGCTTAACCAAGCCTAAAGTAAGATCAAACAACACTAGTATTGGAGCTCATTCAAGTTCGAGCTCCCATACTAGGTGTGTATTGGATGATGAGCTTGAACCCATTTCGACCACATCAAATAATAGAGAGAATGATTCCCTTTCCATTCACCCTGATGAAATTTGGCTGTTCCTAGACAGCCTAGTTTTTGGTGGTATAGAAGCTCATGTATTAGAACTCGCACAAGGTCTTTTGTCCTTCAATAAAACGGTTCGAGTCATATTAGTGACTCAGTATTCACCAGAGCCTGCAATCATAGCTAAGCTAACTGAAATTAACGTCCCCTACTCGTTTTTAGCTGATTTATCGCCTCAACAATCATCTACATTTCATCAATTAAAGTCAGCCTGCGATATATACAGCCCATCTTTAATTCACGCGCATGGTTACAAAGCGAGCTTGATAAGCAAATGGGTTAAACCATTTACCAGAAATAAGCTAAAGCAACTGTCTACTTATCACGCAGGAGAAACACCTCATGGAAAAGTTTGGTTTTATGACTTTGTCGACCGCTACTCTAGCTTTCTATCCAACCACTCCCTTGTGGTAAGCCGTAAAATTCAACAAAAAATACCCAGTAAATCATCACTCTTGAATAATTTCGTTACTCTCCCTTCTTCTGAGATTAGCCGTCACCACCAGCAAAAGAAGCAGGTTGGTTTTGTCGGTCGCCTAAGTCATGAAAAAGCCGCCGATCGCTTTCTCACACTGGCGGCATTATTACCCCAATGCTCATTCCATTTATTTGGAGACGGACCTGACCGAAAAACCTTACAAGCTCAGAAATCTGATAACCTTTTTTTCCACGGTCACCAAACCGATATGAGTAAAGTATGGTCACAAATAGATGTACTGGTTATCCCATCTCGATATGAGGGTTTGCCAATGGCGGCTTTAGAAGCAATGGCTCGTGGGATTCCAGTTATAGCGATGGCGGTAGGAAACTTACCTAATCTTATTCAGCATGGGGTTAATGGTTTTATTGCGAATGATGAATCGGAATTGCACCAATTGCTTATCAATTGGTTAGCGTTAACAGAAGATAAAAGACATCAATTAGCTGACAATGCTCAACACACCATAAAGAAAGATTACTCGCCAGAAGCCGTGATCCCTAAGCTTTTAAGTTGCTATCAACTTTAAGGAAATCGCTGCAACTTCAGATAAAGCACTTCAAATATAGAAAATGAACGTCAGATTAAAAACCGCTTCCCACTTCAACAAAGCTAATTCAAAGAAAGAAAATCAAGAAAAAGCCGAATGCATATGACATTCGGCTTTTTATAGGAAGAACCCTAAACAACGCTCGACTCTAAGAAAATAAGCTCTAAGCAGCTTTATTACGTACTTTTATTGCAATACAACCGACTAATATCAGCAAAGGGAACCTCACTGTTTCTACAATTAGCGACCCAATACCGCTGTAAGCAATGTAACCACCAGCAACACTTATCAAAAAGTTAATCAGCAGTAATAAAACGATAACCCCAATCATAAAATTAAACGGAACAGCTTTTGCCAATAATTGCCCTTTAAGTAAGGTTATCGTACCTGAAATAGTTATCAGCATTGCTAGCCAAAAAGTAAAAGTAGGCAACGGCCATATAACGGTTAATACGACAGTTAATAATGTTAATCCCCACCAGACGGCCTTAGAGCTTAGCAACTCACTAATATTCACGTCAGGCTTAGCATCTAATCGAACAATGTGCCACGTACCTAAACCACCTAAAATAGCGCCCATAGCTATGTCACTCAAGAATGAACTGCCTGAATAGATTTTAAAGATAGTGATCCAAACCAAACCTACCGCTAAATAAATCCATGCTTTGGTATCCGATAGTTTTTTTAGTTTCCAAATAACTAATGAACCCAAGCTCACCCATAAAGCTGCCACTAAGCTTGGAAAGCTATAACCAGTACTATCCACCAGCTTTAAAGACGGGATATACGCATGAGGTCTAGGAAATCCAAAGCCTTGATGCGCGATTAAGCTTAGCAATGTGACAGCAACTAAAGTAAAACCAAACTTTAAAGCGAACGATCTACCAAAATACCAAGCAACCATTGGAATAATGACAATAAACACCCAAGGTTTTAATAATTGATCGGTCGATAGAATTAAGTTAGAAACTGCAGCGGGTAACGATTGGATAGCCGTTTGAAACCCTTTTATACCGCTTAACTCAGCTTGGTGAATTTTTGGCGCAGCTCCGATAAGCTCATCAACATAAGTCACTGGCTGCTCACTCGCCTTACCAAACATTCCAGTTACTCTTCCCCATTCTTCAGGGTAGCGGTATTGTTCAGGAGCAATTGAGTTTGGCTCAATAAGCATTGCTCTGCTGACTTCTACCCCATAATGAGGCGCAAACCAGATAGGCAGTTCAAAACCACCCAGCTCATTTCTATGCTGAAAGCTGATGATTTCAGAGTCTGAGACACAATCAAAAACAACAGCGCCGTCGGTGTAGCCTAAAACATGCCCGACCGTCACCGCCAACCCTGCTTCTTCCCAAGTTTCACGTTGAGCTGCAATTGATGCCGGCTCACCAGGCGTGATGGTGCCTCCAGGGAGAGATAGCTGCCCAGTAATGAGCTCATCAACGATTAATATTTGGTTATCGGCGCGGACTAAACAAAGCGCACCTTTGATATGATCGGGAAGCAAGTCATCTGCGGTAACTGAAAACGTACTTAAAAGAGAAAGTATAATTATGAAATAAAAACGAGAAAACAACACATTCACCAACAAGGAAATAGAAAACAAACTGAGTGTAATAAAATAAACTGTATGTGGCTCTTTATGTTTAACGCAACGACTTTCTCATCCATTGAATATGAGGAATGAACCCCATTTTTTGATAAAAGTGCTTGGCCGGCGAGTTAAAATCCCAAACTTCAACAAACACTTGCTGAACACCATAGTCATCAAATGTGCGCTCAAGCTTTTCAAAAAGTGACTCAGCAATAGACTCTTTTCTGTAATCAGGTAAAACATAAAGTTCATCAATACTTCCCATCTGTACAGTCTTACTCACTGTAGAAATGAGTTCGCAAAAATGCCCAGTTACAAAACCAACAATCAACTCTCCTTTTAAAGCCACATACACAAGACATTCAGGATCATCTAAGTAACGAGCGATGCTTTTTTCTTGCTCAATTTCTTCAGCGGTTTTGAAATGTTCAGGGCTTGCTAAATAGTGGTGGTGATGCAATTCAAACATTAATTCGTTTAGTTGCTCTAAATCTTTATGTTGAGCAGCCCGTAAGGTGAGTTCCATACAAATAAACTTCTTAAATCAGATAAATACATAAGTAGATTGTAGTGTACTTATACAGCGTATCGAAACAAGCAAATAGCCGTTTTCGTTCAGAGCATTTTTTCATTTAGATCATTAAGAGTTCTAAAAAGAAAACGGTCGAACTGCTGGCGACCGTTTTCGTAAAGGGCATGTTGTTTAAGACAAGCTACTTGCGGAGTCTATTCTCAATTTCATTCAAGCTTGAAGGATCATCGATCGTTGAAGGCACAACATATTGTTCCCCATCTGCAATTTGACGTATGGTTCTTCGCAATATTTTACCTGACCGAGTTTTGGGCAGCCTTTCAACAACCAATGCATGCTTAAAACAAGCGACTGCACCAATTTCATTTCTGACCTTGCCAACAAGCTCGCCTTCAAGTTGTAAATCATCTACTTTCACACCATCTTTAAGTACAACAAAACCAAGTGGTAGCTGACCTTTTAATTCATCATGTACACCCACTACCGCACATTCAGCAATGGCTGGGTGAGCACCAACAATTTCTTCCATTTCGCCCGTTGATAATCGATGCCCAGCAACGTTTATCACGTCATCAATTCTCCCCATGATGAAGAGGTAGCCTTCTTCATCAAAATACCCACCATCTCCAGAAACGTAGTAGCCTTCAAATTGACTAAGATACCCTGATTCAAAGCGGTCATGATTTCGCCACACTGTTGGTAAACACCCTGGTGGAAGCGGTCTTTTCAGTGCGACAAAGCCTTGTCTATTCGCCTCAAGTTTTTCGCCAAGTTCATCAAGTACTTCAACTTGATAGCCGGGAATGGGTTTAGTCGCAGAACCCGATTTGACTGACATTTTTTCTAAGCCAATCGGATTACCTGCAATTGCCCAGCCTGTTTCAGTTTGCCACCAATGATCAATCACAGGTTTACCGCTATGCGCTTCCACCCACTCTAAAGTCGGCGGGTCCAAACGCTCGCCAGCCATGAAAATAGACTTCAATTTGGACAAGTCATAATGCTTTAGAAGTTTTCCATCTGGGTCTTCTTTCTTAATCGCTCTAAAAGCCGTAGGCGCAGAAAAAAGAACATCAACATTGTGCTCTTCGCATACTCTCCAAAATGCACCTGGATCGGGTGTTCTTACTGGTTTACCTTCAAATAAAAGCGTTGTGCAGCCGTGTATTAAAGGTGCGTAAACAATATAGGAATGTCCAACAACCCAGCCAACATCCGACGCAGCCCAAAACACACCGTCTTGCGGCATATCGTAGATCGTTTGCATTGAATACTTCATCGCAACCGCGTGTCCACCATTATCTCGAACCACGCCTTTAGGTTTGCCTGTAGTACCAGATGTATACAATATATAGAGAGGCTCCGTCGCAAAAACCGGCACACAAGCATGTGGTAAGGCTTTATCTACTTCATAAACCCAATCTAAATCACGCTCATTATTTAGTTCAGCTTTAGCTTGTTCCCTTTGGAAAACGACTACCTTTTCTGGTTTCCAGCGGCTATCCATGATGGCTTTATCGACCAATGGCTTGTATGGCAAGACCTTGTTTATCTCAATGCCGCATGACGCTGTCATAATCACTTTAGGTTCCGCATCTTCTATTCGGACTGCTAATTCATTAGGTGCAAAACCACCAAAAACAACCGAATGAATAGCGCCTAACCTCGCACAAGCTAACATCGCCATTGCTGCTTGAGGGATCATCGGCATGTAAATAATAACCCGATCACCTTTTTCAACGCCTTGTTTAGCTAGCATTCCAGCTAGTTTGGCAACTTGATCTCGCAATTCAAAGTACGTGAATGTTTGTTTGGTCTGTGTAACCGGTGAGTCGTAAATGATCGCATTTTTATTACCGCGACCATTTTCACAATGGTAATCTAAAGCCACCCATGCGGTGTTCATTACACCATCTGCAAACCAACGATCGATACCATTCTCATCTAAAGATAACGTTGTTTGAGGCTTTTCAAACCAATTAATTTTTTCAGATTGCGATTGCCAAAATGATTCAGGCTGCGTTTGAGCCCATTGATATTCTTTTAAATAAGCAGACATGATGTCTCTCCATGCTCAGTTCATCTCCTGAAAAGGAGACTAAAATGGGACTCGAACCCACCCTTCCATTAGTATTCGAGCGCTTCGGCTCATCATCACTTTCTCAACACCCCATCCGTTATCATTTTCGAGAGCATAAGCTCCTACTTTCAACGTGCCTGATGGGTGACCAAATGTGACAAATTCTTTTACTTCATCACCTGCGGCTTGGCTAACCACTGTACCTGGGATCACTGCAGCGGAAGCAATTGCAACTGCAGCAGTTCCCATCATTGCGTGATGCAACTGCCCCATAGAGAGTGCTCTAACGAGCAAATCAACGTCTGTGGATTGGACTGATTTACCACTTGATGAAAGATATTGCTTCGGTGGAGAAACAAACGCGACCTTAGGCGTGTGCTGCCTTGTTTTTGCATCATCAAGCTGCTGTATTAGCCCCATCTTTAATGCACCTTGAGCTCGGATACTTTCAAACATAGCTAATGATTTTTCATCAGAATTGATGTCTGATTGTAACTCCACACCTTGGTAGCCAAGATCGGCTGCATTAACAAAAATGGTTGGAATACCTGAATTGATTAGTGTCGCTTGAATGACGCCAAGTTCTGGAACTTCGAGTTCATCAATTAAATTACCCGTAGGGAACATCGAGCCTCCCTCATCTGCCGGTTTAACAAAATCCACTTGGATTTCTGCAGCAGGGAACGTCACGCCGTCTAATTCAAAGTCACCGGTTTCTTGAACCAGACCTTCACGAATTGGTACATGAACAATAATGGTTTTCTCTATATTGACTTGCCATATTCGAACTTTGACGATGCCATTCTTCGGGATACGATCTTTTGCAACTAAGCCACAATGGATAGCAAATGAACCAACAGCAGCAGAGAGGTTTCCACAATTACCACTCCAATCGACAAAAGGTTTATCAATGGCAACTTGTCCGAAAAGGTAATCAACATCGTGCCCTTGCTTTGAGCTTTTGGATACAATAACTGTTTTACTGGTACTCGATGTTGCCCCGCCCATGCCATCAGTCTGTTTTCCATAAGGGTCAGGGCTACCTATAACCCTCAAAAGTAAATTGTCTCTTACTTCACCTGGGGTTTGAGCATCTTCTGGTAGGTCTTCTAAGTTAAAGAAGACACCTTTACTGGTTCCACCACGCATATACGTCGCTGGCACTCTCACTTGCGACATTTGTGGTGGTGAGGATTTCATTTGAGATTGCTGATCTTCAACTTGATCTTGGTTACTTGTACCATCTACCTGAGATTTTTCAGCAATGGTTTGAGCTGTAAATTTAATCATTTATCGCTCCTTATTGGGCTAAAAAATCTTGGGCAAAGCGTTGTAGAACACCACCTGCGTTATAAACCAAAACTTCATCAGCCGTATCCAATCGGCATGTAACAGGGAGGTCGATCTTCTCACCATTTTTTCTGGTAATGACTAAAACTAAATCCCCTCTTGGCTCAATTTCACCGATTACGTCATAAAACTCTGTACCATCCAACTCAAGTGTATGGCGATTAATGCCTTCTTTAAATTGCAACGGCATTACGCCCATTCCAACTAAATTGGTACGATGGATCCTTTCAAACCCTTCAGCCACAATCGACTCTACACCAGCTAATCGAACCCCTTTGGCTGCCCAATCTCTTGAGGACCCTTGCCCATAGTCTGCACCCGCAACAATGATCAGCGGCTGCTTTCTATCCATATACGTTTCAATGGCTTCCCACATACGAGTCACTTTACTTTCAGGTTCAATTCGTGCAAAAGAGCCTTGAACCACTTCTCCTTGTTCTTTGACCATTTCATTGAATAGTTTCGGGTTTGCAAAAGTGGCGCGCTGAGCGGTTAAGTGATCACCACGGTGAGTGGCGTACGAGTTAAAGTCTTCTTCTGGTAACCCCATTTTGGCTAAGTATTCTCCCGCAGCGCTGCTTGCTAAGATCGCATTCGAAGGTGATAAATGGTCTGTGGTGATGTTGTCTCCAAGAAGCGCTAGTGGGCGCATTCCCGACAATATGGTCTTACTCTCATTAGCAGCATTGTGTTTTATTTCTTTCTCGAGTTTACCTAATAGCTCGGGTTTGCCTGATAAAGCAGATTCCCAATAAGGTGGACGACGAATGTAGGTACTCATTTTTCGCCAGTCATAAAGAGGATTAGAGTTAGCTTGTTGGTTATCCTGCTTAAACATCTGAACATAGATCTGCTTAAACTGTTCAGGTTTCACATGCTGGTTCACCACCGCATCAATCTCTTCATCACTTGGCCATAAGTCACTCAGATAAATATCTTTACCGTTGGTATCTATTCCCAAAGAACCACGTTCAATATCAAAGCGTATAGAGCCCGCAAGCGCATAAGCAACCACTAAAGGCGGTGAGGCTAAGAAGGCTTGTTTTGCGTAAGGATGAATTCGACCATCAAAGTTTCGGTTCCCTGAAAGTACGGCGGTTGAATAAAGATCTCGTTCGATAATCTCTTGTTGAATGTTAGGGTCAAGAGCCCCACTCATACCATTACAAGTCGTGCAGGCATACGCCACAATACCAAAACCGAGTTGTTCTAATTCAGAGAGAAGATTGGCATCTTCAAGATATAACTTCGCCACCTTAGAGCCCGGAGCAAAAGAGGTTTTCACCCAAGGTTTACGAACCAATCCAAGTTGATTGGCTTTTTTTGCAAGTAATGCTGCCGCAACGACATTTCTTGGGTTACTAGTATTGGTACACGAGGTAATTGCCGCAATGATCACCGCACCATCAGGTAGAGCTTCGTCCTGTGGTTCTCCTAGCTGTGGTCCACCTAGATGTGATTTTGAATTAGCATCCACACTCAGTGCTGATTGGGGTTCTAAACGAGTGGTATTCAAACACTTTCCAGCAATACCTTGTTCAACCAGTTCTGATGTCGGCAATCGTCGATGAGGGTTAGAAGGACCAGCCAGCGTTCTTGTCACTGCTGATAAATCAAATTCAAGTACTCGTTCATATTCTGCAGTTTCTAAATCACTAGCCCAGAGACCCGTTTGTTTTGCGTAAGTCTCAACTAATTCAACTTGTTCAGGCTCTCGCCCCGTCAGTTTCAAATAGTTAATGGTTTGCTCATCAATATAGAACATGCCTGCCGTCGCGCCGTATTCAGGTGTCATATTTGAAATAGTGGCACGATCGCCAATGGTTAACTCTTTTGTTCCTTCACCAAAGAACTCTAGATAAGCAGATACCACTCGCTCATTACGAAGAAACTCTGTAATCGCCAACACAATATCAGTTGCTGTGATACCCGCTTGACGCTTCCCAACCAGTTTAACGCCAACAATATCAGGTAAACGCATCATTGACGGGCGCCCTAACATCACAGTTTCCGCTTCCAAGCCTCCAACACCAATAGCAATAACACCCAAAGAGTCGACATGAGGAGTATGGCTATCTGTCCCTACACAGGTATCTGGAAATGCGATGCCACTTTTAACTTGAACAACTGGTGACATTTTCTCTAGATTGATTTGGTGCATAATTCCGTTGCCCGCTGGAATAACACTGACATTTTCAAATGCCGTTTTGCACCATTCAATGAAATGAAAACGATCTTCATTTCGTCTTTCTTCTATCGCTCGGTTTTTTTCAAACGCATCTTGCTCAAAACCAGCATGTTCAACGGCTAACGAGTGATCAACAATTAGTTGAGTTTCAACTACTGGGTTCACCTTTGCAGGGTCACCACCTTGTTCTGCAATCGCATCACGAAGACCAGCCAGATCAACCAGTGCTGTTTGACCTAAAATGTCGTGACACACTACGCGAGCAGGATACCAAGGAAAGTCGAGATCTTGCTTACGTTCAATAAGCTGCCCAAGTGAAGCCACTAATGATTCAGGCTCACAGCGACGTACTAGGTTTTCAGCTAAAACCCGTGAGGTATAGGGAAGCTTTTCGTACGCGCCCGCTTCTATTTCATTGACTGCGGCACGAGCATCGAAATACTCGTGCTGAGTACCCTTTAGTATTTTCCGGTATTGATAATTTAATACCGGAGAGTTTGTTTTTGAATTACTCATCATTCCATCCATGAATCTAACCTAAATGATCGATTGCCTAATTGCACAATCACAACATGTTCCATTCAGCTGGTTACTGTCGTTGTTCTATTGGTAACCAATCTTGATGTTCAGGTCCGTCATAGTCGGCACTAGGTCGAATAATTCGATTATTTTCACGTTGCTCAAACACGTGCGCAGCCCAGCCAGTTAGCCGGCTCATCACAAAAATGGGCGTAAACAGTTTGGTTGGGATGTTCATAAAGTGGTATGCGGATGCATGGAAAAAGTCCGCATTACAAAACAGACCTTTCTCTCGCTTCATAACGGACTCAACACGTTCAGAAACTGCGTATAAGTGGCTGTCACCGACACTTTCAGACAGTTCTTTTGACCAACGTTTGATTAAAGCATTTCGAGGATCGCTTTCTCGATAAATGGCATGACCAAAACCCATGATCTTATCTTTATTCTCTAACATGTTGAGAATATTGGCTTCAGCTTCATCAGGTGTTTGCCAATCTTGAATCATATCCATAGCGGCTTCATTTGCACCTCCATGCAATGGACCGCGCAATGTACCAATTGCGCCAGTAATACATGAATGAAGATCGGACAAAGTAGACGCGCACACTCGGGCTGCAAATGTAGACGCATTAAACTCATGTTCAGCATAAAGAATCAGCGAACAATGCATGACATTTTTATGTAATTCTGTAGGAGACTGACCTGTCAGCATTTTTAAAAAGTAACCACCAAGACACGCTTCGCTATGATCTTCTGTGTCAATACGCACTCCATCGTGACTAAAGCGATACCAATAGCAAATGATTGCAGGAAATATAGCAAGCATTCGTTCTGTCGAATTCAGCTGCTGAGTAAAATCATGCTCTTGTTCTAAGTTTCCTAAAACGGAACACCCTGTTCTCATCACATCCATTGGATGAGCACTAGCAGGTATCAGCTCTAAAGCTTGTTTGAGCTCTGCTGGTAAACCGCGTAAACCAATGAGTTGTGTTTTATATTGATCCAACTCGTTTTGGTTCGGCAAATGCCCCCTTAGTAACAAGTGAGCGACTTCTTCAAACTCGGCATTATCGGCTAAGTCTGAAATGTCGTAGCCTCGATAAGTAAGACCAGTCCCCGTTTGACCGACAGTGCATAATGATGTGGTTCCAGCGCTTTGACCTCTAAGACCTGCGCCACCTATAGCTTGATTCTTATTAGAAGAACTAGGCATTGTGAACTCCTTTTCTATCTTAGTGAGTGCGCCCTCTTTGGAGCGATTACTTTGTCGCAGGTGCAAGTGATTCAACGAACACTTTGATTCAGCGAGAGTAAATACATCACACTAATTTTCACGTTATTGGATTAGGTTAATTTGTATTTTCTTTACGTTTTAATTTCTTTTTTTACTTAGCTGTTTCTTAAATACTTAGTTGTTTAATCATTTTTAAACAGTTGATCGAGTTTATCTTCATAATCATGATAATTAAGGTGCTGATACAGCTCTTTCCGAGTTTGCATATCACCTAATAATGCCTCTTGATTACCTTGCTCAAGCAAGTGGGCATAAACCATTTCAGCTGCTTTATTCATGGCTCTAAAAGCACTAAGCGGGTACAACACCATGTCCACTTTTGAAGCTGCTAGCTCTTGAGTATTAAATAATGGCGTTTGTCCAAATTCAGTAATATTCGCCAAAATTGGAATGTGTTTACCTGTTGCGGATTCCAGTGACGTTGAGAATTGAACATATTGGTCTAGAGTATTCATCGCCTCAGGGAAAATCATGTCTGCCCCTGCTTCTACGCAAGCTATTGCTCGTTCAATCGCACTATCAATACCCTCTACTGCTAGGGCATCAGTTCTTGCCATCAAAACAAATTCAGGGTTAATGCGAGCATCTGCGGCAGCTTTTACTCGATCCACCATTTCTTGTTGGCTGACAATTGCCTTATTCGGTCGGTGACCACATCGCTTTTGGGCAACTTGATCTTCCATGTGAACAGCTGCTGCACCTGCTTTTTCCATCGCTTTAATAGTTCGAGCGATATTAAATGCCCCACCGAAACCCGTATCAATGTCCACGAGCAGTGGAAGATCACAGGCATTAGTGATTCTTTCGACATCCACCAGCACATCATTCAAGGTTGTGATCCCTAAATCTGGAAGCCCATAGGATGCATTCGCAATCCCCCCTCCAGAAAGGTAAATGGCTTGATGACCTAAATTTTTCGCCATCATCGCGCAATATGGGTTAATAGTGCCGACAACTTGTAGTGGGTTATTGTCTTCAACTGCTCGTCGAAACTTAGCCCCGGGACTTAAACTCATCATTGGTTCTCCTGTTAATAATACTTATCCGTGTATTCTTTTTTATCCATGCGTTCTTTTCTGTAAATTCCTAACAGCGCTTAACAAACTTAGTCGTACTACCCTGACGTGGTACTCATTTGCTGTTCTATCAGTGTTCGGCTTCCTGAGATATGCCTTCTCATTAGCATTTCTGCTAACTCCTCATCACCATTTTTTATCGCTTGAAGGATGTACTTATGTTCGTCGAGGGCTTGTTCTGGTCGAGATTGAGATCGTGGTACCTGATAACGGTACATTCTAAGAAGGTGGTATAGCTCATTACACAATAGGGAAATAAGTTGGGTATTACGGCTAGCTTTGATGATGCGATAATGAAAATCAAAATCGCCGTGTTGATGGAAGTAAGAAGAACCTTCAACTTCATCAATGTGCTTCGAGTGTGTTGACAATAGACCTTCAAGAGCAAGCAATTCATCCTGAGTGATATGTCGAGCCGCTAAACGAGCGGCCATGCCTTCCAGTGCCTCACGGACGGCATAAAGCTCCATTAGTTTCTCTGGGGAGAAGGTGATTACCCGAGCTCCAACATGAGGGATTCGTTCTATCAGTCCCAAGCCTTCCACTCTCATGATGGCTTCACGTAAAGGACCACGACTAACTTCAAAACGCTTGGCTAACTCAGGTTCTGATATTTTACTGCCTGGAGCAATCGAGCCTTCAACAATCGCTTCAATTAAGTACTCGGTAAGGCTTTCCGATTTTGTATTTTGAGATTCAGACTTAGATTTATCAGACGTACGATTATTCGTTTCATTATTTATCGAAAGCGTACTGTTCATTGTGAGCACCTTATACTTAGTCATTCATTGTGAGCGATTTAGATACTCACATTGTCTACAATTTGTTTCTCTAAATATAAAATAGACGATAAAAGTGTCGACAATCAAGAAAATTGTCGACAATTTAGACTAAGGTAGTAGAGTGCTACAGGGGGTATGAAAGGGGTTAAAATCAGGATTAACTAAAGAATGACTGATACAACCTAGGTGTAACGGCGGTTCGCTTCTTAAAGTTACGTTGGAAATGCGCCTGGTCTGAAAATCCTAATTGATTTGAAGTGTCGACAATTGTTTGACCTGTTTTAAGCATCTCTTTGGCGCGCTTGATTCGCTCATCCAGTAAATACGCATGTGGAGACAAGCCGTAATACTGCTTAAAGCTTCGAATAAGATGATACTGACTAACGCCGATTTCTTGGGATAATTCAGTCAAAGACATATTTGAATCGAGGTTATCTATAAGCTTTTCTTTTACTCTCGAAAGATGAGGCGCAGTGAATACTTTGCTCTCTTGAGGTTTATTTGAAAGCGTAAAGCCTTTACTTATAAATTCAAATAACTGGTACTCTGCCTCAAGTACACTTTCACCACTGATTAAGCTTTGGTACAAAGCTTGAAATTGTTTCTGAAGGTCAGTTCGCTTTTCAAAGTCATTTTCAAAAGCAAAATAGTCGTAACTCGAGCTATCAAGGATTTGTTGCTGCACTTTTCCCATCCAAAGACTATCAACAAACAGCATGGAATAAGACCAATTACCTTGCTCTGGGTTACATGAATGAACATCAGCAGGGTTTATTGTCACAACATCATTCACACCAATATTATGCTTGCTTCCACGGTTGGTATAAAAGGCTTTCCCGCTATTGATGATTCCGAACGAAAATTCATCATGTGAATGCGCTTCATAGCAAGCATTTGAATCGCTCGCTACGCGAATTTCAATTTGTGGTAATAACGAGCTTTGTTTAAACGCAACTGAGTTATCTTTTGCCATTCCCTGCCCACCTTTAAACCCAAATACTCGAAATTGATACAACTAAGAGCATTGCCATGGTTTGATTAAATCGTTTTTGTCTTTTTTCTGACTGTAAAAATTGACGAATAACATGACCAATAGCCGCCCATGAAGACACTCCAATAAAACAAGCTACTAAAGAAATTCCCGTAAAAATGACCAGCTGAAGCTCCACTGAGTCGTAACCTACAACATATAAGCTAATTCCAGACATAGCAACTAACCAAGCTTTGGGATTAATGCACTGCATTACAACGCCATGCAGTAAACTTGGTGCTTTTCTTTGTTCTGCTTCGCTAACACTTTGGAAAGGAGCTGTAGCAATTTGCTTAGCTAGGTAGAGTAAAAATAAGCTACCGATGATTTGCATGGTTTGCGCTAAGTTTGGGATTAAGTTGGCTAATGAACTCAGTAAATGTCCAGAGATAAATACCACTGCACTGTACGCAATACTGGCTCCTGTTACGTACATTAACGCTTTCATAAACCCATAATTCGCAGCTGTACTTGTCGCGACCAAGTTCACTGGCCCTGGCGAAATAGCACCAACAATTGCAAATACTGACATCGCAACCATAATTTGTTCCATAAATACTCCTAAATTCCTACACTCACTTTAACCAAGGGTGAGTTTAATTTATTGAACAATATTGCGGTTTAAGTGCTTTCCTTTGCTGATTAGTTCCTGTTCCGAAACTAACAAGTAATAAAAAAGCGCACGATCAGGTGCGCTTTAAAACCAAACCATTCCTAACATATGCTATGGGTCAGCCTGCTTTAGCTAAGGGTGCGAAGTATTTATTAATATCAACAAAATCAATTTGTTCTGGCTTCAAGTATTCCTGTGCATATCGAACATGAGTACCACTAGATAAAAACAAGCGGAAAAGCTCCATATCTAAATGTTCATCCAACGCCATTTTATACATGATATCAACCGCGATACTGATAGGTTTAGCTTTCTTATACGGCCTGTCAGCGGCAGTTAACGCTTCAAATATGTCAGAAATTACCAAGATACGTTCAGGAATAGAAAGATCTTCAGCGGTTAATTTCCTTGGATATCCCGTCCCTTTTAAGGTTTCGTGGTGTGTTGATGCATAACGCGGTACACGGCTTAATTCTTTCGGGAAAGGCAGGTTCTCAAGCATCTTTATGGTACTGAGCATATGCTCATTAATTTTAAAACGATCTTCTGGAGTCAATGTGCCACGAGCGATACTCAAGTTATACACCTCTCCCATATTGTATAGATGTTCCGGTACATCCATTTTTATACCATGCTTAGGATCGAACTCCAGTGGTCGATCTCGCTTAACAATATGCTCAGGCTTATCAGAAAGCAGAGGTTCTACTGCAGGCAAAGAAGAGTGAGTCACTTTATTAAGTTCTTCAATTGGTGATAGACCAAGTGCATCATCAAAGTTTCTCATCCACGTGATTTGAGCAATCTCTTGAATTCGAACAACTTTGTCATTACTCATGAATTCACCACCAACATTTGATGTAGCTATGAATTCAAAATCTTCTTTCAACTGCAATTGTTTAGCCGCTAAATCAACTTCAATCACTTCAGTTGACTCAACACCTTCCAATTTTTTCTTAAGTGCAGTAATTTCCGCATCTCGCCAAAGTACTTCAAAACGAGTTCTCACTTCGTGAATGCGGTTATAGTTAGCTTCTAATTTGCTTCCTTTATCAACAATATGCTCTGGTGTAGTGATCTTTCCACAGTCATGTAGCCAAGCTGCAATTCGGAATTCTCGGCGTTCGTCATCATTTTCAAACTGAAAAGATTCAAAAATACCGGTGTCACATTTTTCTGCAGCATCGGCCAACATTAACCCGAGTTCTGGAACTCGATTACAGTGCCCAGCAGTGTATGCCGATTTGTCATCGATAGCTTGTGCAATAAGTTTAATGAATGCTTCTACAAACGCTTCTTGTGCTTCTTCATGCCGTTTGATTTCTTTCGACATTTCCACAATCGCGGCCGACAATTCCCAAATTTCAGAAATACGTGTATCTGATTGTTTCACCTCATCGTATTGGCGATCTTTAATCAGCTGAGTTTGATCGATTAGGTCTTTGATTGGGTCGACAATTGGTGAGCCGAAACGCCATGCAAGAGGTAATAAGCACAACAAGAAAGCACCAGTAATCAGCACTGATTTCGTCACTTTATCCATGACCTGAGCAAGTACAACGCTTTCTGCAATTAATACTGCGAAATATTCACCATTCACATGATCTCTTGTTGGAGTAATGTAGATGTATTTGTCCACACCAGACACAGTTCGCTTAAGAAGTTGACCATGAGTAGATTCAGAATGTGCCAACTCATATAGTTCCAAGTATGGAACTCGTCTCATGTCTTCTTTCGCTTTCTTATTTTTTAAATTTAACCACTTGTCATCTAAATATTGTCGTTGCTCTGGGGTAATGTTCGCAATCGCTAAATTGATGATATCGACAATCTCTTTATCCTGAGATTTCATCAAAATGTGGTAAGCGGTTGGGAAGTTGTTATCTAATTCAGCAACACCTTGATTTACCGTCACATCAGCCAAGAAGTATTGCTTAACAGCAGATTGCAAAATGGCAGAAGTATCAATGAAAGCACTGATTTCATCAGCTCTTAAAGCATCGATGACCTCATTTATTGTCGAGAACTCTACCAATTCAATATCAGGATATAGGTCACGAAATTTAGGTACGATTGACCAACCAGTGAGAATCCCAAGCTTCTTGTCACTAAGCTGATTCAATGAATTGATTTCACCAAAAGACTTTTTGGTCGCAAGCGCAAAAGGTAAATGATAAATAGGATCACTAAAATCCCCTACCGCATAGCCTTGATTATTGTTTTGTAAGGAATGTAATACATCTAACGAACCATCGGTGTACTGCTGAAGTAACTCGCTCCAAGTAAAACCATTGATGAACTCAAATTGTAAACCAGTTGATTTAGATAATTCATTGAGCAAGTCTACTGCATAGCCTCTTGGCTCTCCCGATATAGCATAGTCCATAGGACCCCAAGCATTTTGGTTGGATACTTTTAAAGAGCGCGCACCATTAACTAATGCTTTTTGTTCATCACTCAACACCAGAGTTTTACCTGCTGGCATCTTATTGGAATAATCAGGGGCAAGGTTAGTTGCTATGACTTCTCCGTTACGTCTAAAAACAAAAGCTTCAACGCCTATAGTGGGGCCTGAGCTCGCGAGAATTGACTTCATTCTATCGGACATAGAAGAAAGCAAAACATCGACTCCGAGAACTTGCTTATATCTAGGCAGTTCAATTGAGAAGGTCTGACCCGTTATTTTCAAATGTTGAAATAAGTAAGGCTGAGTTTTGTAAACCTCATCGGATGCACTTTTGAACCATGGTCGCTGAGTGGGGAAATAATTACTGTCAACTGAAGTCATGTAACGCTCTTGGAAGCTCTCATCGAAAAAATGAGTTTGCTTTAAGCGTTTCGTCCCTTCATTAAATACATGGATTACGACCCAGCGGTCTTGAGGAGAGGCATTGATTTTTTCACGAACAATAGGAGAAGATTCAAGGTTAATAAGCTGATAAAAGTTATCATCTTGCCCACCAACATAAACACTGTAAATATGAGGGTTATTATTAAGAACATCAGAAAAGATATTTCTCATAGTGAGTCGGTCTAGTTCTGAGTCGGTCGCCTTTAATATTGAAGCAAGTAATTTTGTTGTGTAACTGCTTTCGCCATCAGAATCTTTTACATAATCACTAATATTATTGGCAATTATTGAGTATTTAGTCAGCGTATTTTCTGTAGCCAATTTATTATTGAAGTAATACTGCAATGAGATAGCCAGCATTGCAGTAATGATTGTCGCAAGAATAAACATCCCGCCGACAGTAAGCCGAATAGAAAACTTTTTATTATCCCTGTAGACTTTATCCATATAGTCTGACATCCATTTTTATATTGTTATCATCGCATCTGAGTATTTCAGAACTATATACTGTATATAATAAATCCATCGATGACAATAATGTCATAAGAATTATTTAAATGATCAGAGCATCCATGCTCTAAATCTTTCATCAATGACTTTATGCCAAATACTTTTCTATATCGACATGGTCATTTTGTTCTGGTTTCAAGTAAATTTGAGCATATTTAACATGTGTACCGCTGATTAAAAATAACCTGAACAACTCGATGTCCATGTGCTCATCTAAAGCCATCTTGTGCATAATATCTACAGCCACACTGATAGGCTTAGCTTTCTTATAAGGTCTGTCTGAAGCCGTTAAGGCTTCAAAAATATCAGCGATGACTAATACTCTCTCAGGTATAGATAAGTCTTCAGCAGTCAGTTTACGTGGATAACCAGTTCCTTTGAGAGTTTCGTGGTGTGTAGAAGCATAACGAGGCACCCGACTTAACTCTTTAGGAAAAGGTAAGTTCTCTAACATTTTGATGGTACTGATCATGTGCTCGTTAATTTTAAACCTGTCTTCAGCAGTTAAAGTGCCTCGCGCAATCGAAAGGTTGTACACCTCACCCTGGTTATATTGATGCTCAGGCATTTCCATTTTGATATTGAAGCTTGGGTCAAGATCCGCTTGTCTTGTTCTATGAATAATGTGTTCTGGCTTATCAGAAAGTAATTTTTCTTCTACCGGGAGCTCTAGTTTAGATTCGCCTCGTGACATTTCTTCAATCGGTGACAAACCTAAATTGTCATCAAAATGCCTTAGCCAAGTAGTTTCCGCAATTTTCTTAATTTTATCGACTTTGTCATCGCTCATGAATTCGCCTCCTACGTTGGAAGTTGCGATGAATTCATAATCTTGAGTCAACTGTTGATGGGCCAGTTTTAAATCAGATTCAATTTGCTCTTTACTCGCAGTTCCTTCAAGTAAGTCTTTCAATGCCTTGATTTCTGCATCACGCCAAAGTACTTCGAACCGCGTTCTCACCTCGTGAATACGGTTATAGTTAGCTTCCAATTTAGTGCCTTTGTCGACAATATGTTCTGGAGTGGTAATCTTCCCGCAATCATGTAACCAAGCCGCAATTCGGAACTCTCTTCTTTCCTCATCATTCGTAAAGTTAAAGTCTTTGAATGAACCAAAATTAGACTTCTCGGCAGCTTCCGCCAACATCATTCCAAGCTCCGGGACTCGATTACAATGCCCTGCTGTATATGGGGATTTGTCATCGATGGCTTGAGCGATCAGCTTGATAAATGCCTCTACAAATTCTTCTTGCGTCTGTTCATGCTGTTTTAATTCCGCCGACATATCTTGAATAGCAGTAGAGAGTTCCCAGATTTCTTTGATACGTGTGTCAACAAGCTCGACATTGTCATAATCACGTTTTTTTATTTTCCCAGTTTCCATTCGCAAATGCTTGATCGGCCTTACAATTGGTGCACCAAACACCCAAGCTACAGGTAGCGTTAAACACATGAGAAAAACCGTTACACCAATGGATGTTGTCACTCTTTTTGTCACTGTTGCATAAATTTCTTTCTCGGGAATGACAACCGCAAAGTACTCACTGTGACTGTCGTCTCTAGGAATTGCTTTCAAATAAAGATGCTTAATTTTGCCATCAAGTTCAATTTGAATCATTTTGCCTGTTACTGTCGCGGTTTCTGCCATGCTGTGTAATTCACTGTAAGGCACCATGGTATTTTTATTCGCAATTCCCGGCTTAAACCATTTATTTTCTAGAACAGTCATTTGTTCGGCGGATATATTACGAATCGCACGATTAATTATAGGGATCAAAGCAGAATGCTCAGGTCTTAGGGCAATATAAAACTTTGTAGAATAAGGACCGGTCAAATCTTCAAGGTTTTCACTAACTTTTAAATCAGTGTGGAAGTACCTTTCTAATGCAAAGGCTAGGACAGGTCTCACATCAAGTACCGCATCACACTCCCCTTTTTCAACCGAATCTAACGCCTTTTCTAAACTAGAGAACTCCACTAATTCAATACTTGGAAAATCTTCCTTTAACTGTTTGATAATCGACCACCCCGAAAGGACCGCCACTTTTTTACCTTCTAAATCCGCATATTTTGAAATAGAAACGGAGTTAGAATGCGTCACAACAGAAAACGGTAAATCAAAGATAGGATCGGTATAAAGACCTTCTACACCATTGCTCGAGTATTTCTGAATGGAATGTAACGCGTCTAACTCACCTTCTTTGAATTGATTCACCAATTCTCCCCATGAGAAGCCGTTGACAAATTCGAAGTTAATACCAGACATGTCTTCAATAATAGACAACAAATCAATAGCATAGCCTTGCGGCTTTCCTGATACGGAAAAGTCCATCGGTCCCCAATCATTTTGATTAGAGACCAAAACGGCACCAGTTTCAGCAACCTCTTTCTTCTGAGCTGAGGTCAAATCAATACTAACTGTATCCTGAATTACGTCTTTAATTTTTGAAACTTGGTTAGTCGCGATTATGTGACCTGATTTAGAGTAGAGGTAGGACTCAACTTCACTGTCTGCCTCTAGCCCTAAAGCACCTGCTGACATTTTATTTGATAACGAAGACAAAACGATATCAATACCAATCACGTGCTGGCTACTTTGATTGTTTTTAGAAAGGAAAGCTAAAGAGTAAGTTTGGCCTGTAATTTGTAAATGTTGGAATAAATAAGGTTGAGTTTTTTCAACCACTTTTTTATTCGCCGAAATATACCAAGGACGAGTTGTCGGGAGATAGTTTGTTGACTCTGTAGTGCGGTCACGCAGGTTAAAATTAGCGTCATAAAATTCAGTACTTCGAATTCTACCTTCTGGACGGTTTTGAATATCTATCACCACCCAACGATCTTCCAGTGTTGCCTGTATTTTGTCCCTAACTCTTGGAGAGGATTCTAGGTTGATGATCTGGAAAAAGTTATCGTTTGATGACCCAATATAAATACTATAGAAGAGTGGGTTATCTTTAATGGCTTCAACTAAGATAGTTCTTACTTCTGTCTTAGTTAGTTGGTTGCTGATAGAGCGGTTTACTGAAGAGAGTAAACGAATGGTATTCGCAGCATCTGAATCAATAGAGCCCATATAATCACTCAGTTCTTCAGAAGCCATTGTTAATTTTGATAGCGTATGTTCCGTTGCCATCTTCTTACTAAAATAATACTGCAAAGACACGGCAACTAAAGCTGTCAATATCGTTGCAAGTAAAAACATCCCTCCAACGGTAACTCGTAGTGAAACCTTTCGATCTGTCATTCCTATTCAATCCCTGAATTTAAACAATACTGTACTCAATTCTATAAGTACTTATTCCTATATTTTTGTCGTAGCGTCAACACCTTTCAATACAATATTCGATAAAATGCAGCTTTTCCCTCAGCCTTCCGCATTTTTTACCCTATTTTATATAGTAACAGTGTCATATAAACCCGTTCATTTATTTTGTGTATTTCTCTTAAAAATGCGGCGATCATCATTTAAATTTTTCATTTTCATTCTTGTAAATATTACGTATTGAGCACCTGAACTTTACACCTCTGCCTTATTTCGACTCCGTTATATGTCTTTCATCCACCAGTTACCTATCAGGGTGTGAACTTTATGAACAAAATTCCCTTTATGTTCTTTATTCTCAATATCACCACATTAAAGACAACCTCGTAACATCACGTTAACTTTATGAACATCTACTCGACGAAGTG
The DNA here is from genome assembly GCF_024347495.1 of Vibrio gallaecicus. Lineage (NCBI taxonomy): Bacteria > Pseudomonadati > Pseudomonadota > Gammaproteobacteria > Vibrionales > Vibrionaceae > Vibrio > Vibrio gallaecicus. The sequence continues at coordinate 1,746,795 of NZ_AP025490.1, forward strand.
TTTTACTAAAAACGTTCAGTAGGAACCATAAAAGCATAAGTATCAAACAACGATTTGATACGCTCACATAAGGAACGTGAATCATGTTTAAGGCTCTAAAACCTACACTAGCCGCTTCAATCATCGCAGCTACCTTCTCATTTAGCTCTTTTGCTGCCGATGTTGAAAACATCCATTTCCTAATTCCCGGCGGTGCTGGTGGTGGTTGGGATATGACGGCTCGAGGCACTGGTGATGTACTGGTCAAATCTGACATCGTCGAAAACGTCTCTTTCCAAAACTTATCTGGTGGTGGTGGCGGTAAAGCAATTGCCCACCTTATTGAGACGGCGAAACGTCAAGAAGACACGCTAATGGTGAACTCTACACCTATCGTTGTTCGATCTCTTACTGGTATATTCCCTCAATCTTTCCGAGACCTAACTCCTGTAGCTGCAACCATTGCTGACTATGGCGCTATCGTGGCGTCTGCCGATTCTAAATACAACACGTGGGAAGATGTAGTTAAAGAGTTCGAATCAAACCCACGTAAAGTAAAAATTGCTGGTGGTTCAGCACGTGGCAGCATGGATCATTTAGTGGTTGCAGCTGCATTCAAAGGCGAAGGGTTTGATGCCAAAAAAGTTCGCTACATCGCATACGATGCTGGTGGCAAAGCGATGGCCGCTCTACTTTCAGGTGAAACTCAGCTGCTTTCGACTGGTCTAGGTGAGGTTTTAGAAATGTCTAAATCTGGTCAAGTAAAAGTACTGGCAGTAACGGCACCTAAGCGACTTGAAGCCGCACCAAACATTCCTACCCTAATGGAATATGGTAATGAAACAGTTTTCGCTAACTGGCGTGGCTTCTTCGCCGCACCGAACACCAGCCAAGCAAAAATTGATGAGTGGAACCAAGCTCTAAATAAGATGTACCAAACGGATGAATGGCAAGTGGTTCGTGACCGCAATGGTTGGATCGATAACTACAAAGCTGATAAAGATTTCTACGCGTTCCTTGAAGACCAAGAACAGCAAATGGGTGATTTAATGCGTGAATTAGGCTTCTTAAAATAAGGTCCGATTTACAGGGCTGTTAATCTCAGCCCTACCCTGATTGAAACAGTTTCACCGTACATGAGTGCAACCCCAAACTCCTTTGTTATTAGTGAGTCGTTTTCCTCTTTGTTATCGCTGGCTGCACCTAACAGTTGTTAATATCGATAATTGTAAGCCTGTGGCTATGGCTGAAATGAGTAAGCTTCTTACCTTCTGTTAATGATCCCGATCTTTCTCATTAACTCGCTTATGTACGGTTTTTTATTTCTTTTTTACCTTTCAAACGGAGTTGGATATGTCGGATTCGCCAACCAATTTTTTAAGTAAGGATTACTTGCTATGTCGAGATCGCGTCGGCGCAATGATATTCCTGCTTGTATGCCTATGCTATGGCTACCAAACCACCCTCATTCCTCTTTTTCCAGGCGACGAATACGAACCGTTCACGGCTCGAACTTTGCCGACTTTACTGACCTATGCCGGAATTGCATTATCACTTTTACTACTAGTCACTGGTCAGGAAGACAAAGACAGCGGCGCTGTCACTGAATTTAACTGGAAACTGCTCATTGGTTTCTTATCTCTTATGGCTCTTTACGGGTTAGGGCTGACTTACATCGGGTTCGTACTTTCTACAGGCTTATTCTTAATGTCAGGCTTCTACCTGTTAGGTGAGCGTAGCAAACCCATTTTATTTGGTGCTTCATTCCCATTTGTGATCGGTTTTTATCTTCTTTTAACTCAAGGCTTAGATATTTATTTAGAGCCTGGCTTAATTTTCACTCTTTGGTAGGGAAACATTATGTTAGACGGAATTTTACAAGGGCTTTCTACCGCCATAATGCCAATGAACATCATGATGGTGATCGTTGGGTGTTTTGTAGGAACCTTCATCGGCATGCTGCCCGGTCTAGGTCCTATATCTGCAATAGCGTTAATGATCCCAATCACTTATGGTCTTGACCCATCTTCGGGCTTAATCTTAATGGCTGGTGTTTATTATGGGGCGGTATTTGGCGGCTCAACTTCTTCGATACTGATTAATGCACCGGGCTGTTCATCAACTGTTGTGACGGCTTTCGATGGTTACCCAATGGCTCAAAAAGGACAGGCAGGTAAAGCTTTAGCCCTCGCTGCTTATTCTTCTTTCACTGGAGGGACACTTTCAGCCATTATGCTTCTGATCGCAGCTCCTGCATTAGCAAGCGTGTCACTGAGTTTCCAATCTTCAGACTACTTTGCGCTTATGTTACTTGGTCTATCTGCTGTTGCAGCATTCGCAGGACCAGGACAAGTAGTAAAAGCATGGATGATGACTATTTTAGGTTTGATGCTTTCAACCGTTGGTATTGACAAAGGTGTGGGCGTAGAACGCTTTACCTTTGGGCTGACTGATTTAATGGATGGCTTTAGCTTCTTATTATTAGCAATGGCAACATTTGCGCTTGGTGAAACGCTGATGGGGATTTTGAAACCTGAAAAAGACACTAGCAGCGAAGAAAGCCAAAAAATGGCAGATATAGGAAGCATGAAAGTCACGAAGGAAGAAATCAAAGAAGTGGCACCCGTTTCTATTCGCTCTTCCATTCTTGGCTTCTTCACGGGAGTATTACCAGGCGCTGGTGCGACTATTGCGGCTTTCCTAAGCTATGGCATGGAACGAAGCTTGGCACCAAAAGATAAACAAAAAGAGTTTGGTAAAGGCAGTATTCGTGGCTTAGTCGCGCCTGAGTCGGCAAATAACGCAGCATCAAGTGGTTCATTTGTTCCTTTACTAACTTTAGGTATTCCTGGGTCTGGCACCACCGCTATTATGTTAGGCGCATTAATCGCTTATGGTATTCAGCCTGGTCCTCGCCTATTCGTTGAGCACCCAGATGTTTTTTGGTCGGTCATTATTTCCATGTACTTCGGTAACATAGTATTAGTGATTCTGAACTTACCTTTAATTCCATATATCTCTAAGCTATTAGCTGTACCAAGAACTGTACTTCTTCCAATGATCTTGTTCTTCTCGATTACTGGTGTGTATTTAGTCTCTTTCAACACGATGGACGTGTTCATCATGCTTATAGTGGCAATGGCAGCTATTGCTTTACGGCTTGCTAACTTCCCTCTTGCACCACTGCTTTTAGGCTTCATATTAGGCGGTCTGATGGAGGAAAACTTGAGACGTGCACTGATGATTGCTGATGGCGAACTTAGTTTTTTATGGGAACGACCTATTACGATGACCTTTACCGTTTTAGCAGTATTGGTTCTGAGTAGCCCAGTACTAATGAAATTGTTCCAGCGATTTAAAGCAAAACCAGTTGAAGCTTAATTGCTAAATTCAAATACCTAAAAGCCCTAGCAAACAAACCTGTTCGCTAGGGCTTTTTCTTCTTCACAGAACCACTATCACTAAAGTGCATATCAGAACTAAACAGAAGCGCTCCATAATGATAGTGTGGTCAGAATGCTAATAAATACTTGCCACAGAGAAAGGAATCTCAATGCAATTAGGTTGGTTAACACTTCCCGACTCGTTAACGCTATTCGATTCGTTAAAAATGTTCGATTGGGTCGTATTATTCACTGCTGGCGTTTTTGGTGGAGTGCTTAACTCAATAGCTGGAGGCGGAAGTTTTCTTACCTTTCCTGCCCTCTTGTTTGTGGGAGTCCCTCCCATAACAGCAAATGCGACCAATACATTTTCATCCTGTGCAGGTTACCTCAGTGGCGCTTATGCGCTTAAAGCTGAAATAAAATCCGACAAATCTCGACTTGTACAAACCGTCATATTAAGTGTTATTGGTGGAGCCATAGGCGCGTTCCTTCTACTACACACACCCGAGACTGTTTTCACACAATCTATTCCTTGGCTGCTTTTATTTGCGACCATACTTTTCACGTTTGGAGGAAAACTCAATCAGCTTTTAAAACACGCGACAAGTCAGAGTAAGAATACGACTCGTGCTGGGCTATTTTTTTCTGGATTACTACTGTTAGTTGTTTGTATTTATGGCGGTTATTTCAACGCAGGCTTAGGGATTGTGACATTGAGCTATTTAGCGCTCGCTGGCTACACCAACCTAACCGTTATGAATGGAATTAAGCTACTCGTCTCCGCCTGTGCTTCTTTCGCCGCTATTATATTATTTGTGCTGAATGGCTCGATTGATTGGAGTTCGGGAGTTGCCGTTCTATTGGGTACATTAGTTGGCGGATACTATTCTGCGAAAATTTCGCGAGGCATTCCAGATCAGTATGTGAGAAAGACTGTCATCACGGTAAGTATACTTATCACGGTTTACTTTTTTTATACCACCTATGTCGTCAGCAACTAAAGCGCTAGTGCATATGCGATTAATAACTAATCAGCAATGTGATGTTGATTGCACTAGCTTCAAATAAATCACCGATTTTGTATCTTTATTTTACATTTATCTAACCAAACCAATGAGAGTGGCATACTATTACGCCTGCTTTTATAAACTGGCGTGATAACTACGCACAGTACTAAATCAAATCATTACACATTATGGTTATTTTGAATCTGCTCACTTTTAAGGATGTAAAGTGTCATGAAAAACCTATCGTTTAAAAATAAGATTATCACTCTTATCGTTTCAATCATTACCCTCACAATTCTTGTTTCATACTTCAGTGTAAACCACTTTATCAGTGGTTATATTTACCAGTCTGATACCAAAAATATCACCCATAATATCAACTTAATGCAGCAAAAGCTGACAGGTGAACTTCAAAGTAAAGTTGCCCTTGCTGAAAACCTTAACTTCAGCATGATGGATATTTCGGAAACAAAAGAACGTTCTGGGTTTAATCAGGTCGTAAAAATCGTAAATGGCTATGCTTTTGATGATTCTGGCAATATGGAAGATGCCGATGCTCAAGCCTTTATTGATTTGGCAGAGAAACACAATGACAACACTGTTGTGAGCCCCGTATCTCTTAAAGGTGACACTGCAACCCTCACTATATCTATCAAGCGTATCGATGATTCTGTCGATTTCTTCGTTATGGATTTACAAGAGTTTGCAGATGTAATTCGCCAGTATTCGATAAAAGGAAGCTATGCAGAATTAATATCAGATAACAACATCACCATTTATTCAAATAAGGTTAGTGACCAAGTTATCCCTGTGTACCACACCGTTGAGTTCCACGGACAAACATGGCAATTAAATGGTTATATCGACACTACTCTTATTGAGCAAAATACCGCTAGTCTAAATGAAAGGATCACGTTAGCCCTTATTGTTTGCGGTCTTATTTTTATCGCGATCAGTATTGCGCTACTAAGCATTGCTTTTAAACCTCTATTGAATTTAAAAGCCGTTGTCGCCGATCTATCACAAGGTAATGGTGACCTAACTCAACGATTAAACGTTGTTTCTCAAGATGAAATTGGGCAGATATCAACATCCATTAACCTATTTATTGAAAAACTACAGGCAATGTTTATGGAAGTGCTAGACTCTTCTGCACAAATAGATGCAGCCATAAGCCAGCTTTCCCAGCAGTCAAAATCAAATGTTGCCACGCTCAATAGCCATACTGTCGAGACTGAACAAGCGATCGCCGCTATTGAAGAAATGAGTGCAACTGCTAGCTCTATTGCTGAAAGTTCAAATGATGCAGCGAAACTCACTGAACTCACTAGCTCAAACGCCAGCGATTCAAAAAATACAGTAACGAACGCCGTATCAAGCGTTTCCTCACTTATGGATCAAGTCGCTTCTATGTCTGGCACCATCAGTACGATGAACGAAGATACGAAACAAATTAATAGTGTTTTACAAGTGATTGGTGATATTGCCGAGCAAACTAACCTACTGGCATTAAATGCTGCTATTGAAGCCGCTCGTGCTGGTGAACAAGGTAGAGGGTTTGCGGTAGTAGCTGATGAAGTAAGAGCATTAGCGGCTAGAACTCAACAAAGTACTTCCCAAATAAATGAGATGCTGGCGAAGCTTCACAAAACGACAGATAACGTAGTTTCTGAAATGGCGACTACCCATGCAAGTTGTGAGCAAACGGCAGAAAAAACAAACCAAGTAATGTCTTCACTTAATATCGTCACGGGATCTGTTGTTGAAATTAATGATCTCAATACACTAATGGCAACGGCAGCAGAACAACAAAGCCAGGTAACAAGTGAAGTAACGCGAAACATGGCTGCGATTCAAGAGATGATTCAAAGGCTTAATTCCAATGCGAGTGAAACCACTTCTGTTAGTGACGAACTTAGAGCTACGTCAAGCAACCTATCAGATGTTGTCGGTCGCTTTAAAGTCCAATAGAAACAGGCTTTCAGTTATCACCGTAAGCTTGAACTTGATATAAAACATTCGAGCTTCTAACTCATTACTCAGCTTTTCAACGCCATCAGTCATTGATGGCGTTTTTTATTAAGCAACCTACCGCATAAAGACTCAGTTAACATATCTGCTGAAAACACCCTGCAATAACCACAATAAAAGTGATGCTATAGGAAGTTATAACACTTTATGGTTACATTTAAGTAACATGGTTGATATCTTACTTATTCTTACTTTTGAGATACAAACATTCCAAATAAAAACAGACAAATAACAATAAATTAAGGTTGGCTTGCGACATGTTTGACTACCCCACGCTCAGTAAACTTGCGGCTCAAGACAAAGACATTCCACTTATATTCAGTGAATTATTTGATCTCGCACGCTCTTATTACCCTAGCTTGTCACGCTTTTCAGTCGTACTTTCTGAAGATAATAAAGCATCTAATTACTTCATTGCAGATAAACTCTGTCCAACCGGAAAGCATGACTACAGTGAACAAGAAATTACTTCTCGCTCAGCGCTCTTCCAAATATACACAAACCATAAAGTCAGAGTTATCGATGACCTCACTTCCGTAACACCGACCAAACGGCTTATTCATTTGATTGAAATTGGGCATCAAAGTAGTTATACAGCACCAATATATTATCGTGGTATTCACCTTGGTTTTGTTTTTATTAATGCGTCTAACTTGTGTTTTTTTAATCAACAGAATGCTCAACGTGACATTGCTTTCTTTACCCAATTAATAACAAACCTATTGATTCAACAATATGAAAGCCAAAAACATTTTAGGTCTTCGTTAGCGGTTGCACTTAATATGGGGCACTCACGTGACCCCGAAACAAAAGAGCACTTAACCAGAATGGGAAGATACAGCGAGTTACTAGCGCGTATTTTGTCAGATACTAAACAAGATATTACCCACCAATTTATACACCGAATTCGCTTGTATGCGCCCTTCCATGACATCGGGAAATATCGTATTCCTGATCATGTCCTTTTCAGTACCAAAAAATTTACTGATGAAGATCGTAAAATTATGAACAACCATACGCTTTATGGTGAAGAAATTATCAATGATGTGGTGAGCCTATCGGATAACCACTCGATTACTGTAGAAGAAGTTCAATTTATAAAAAATATCATTCGTCATCACCATGAACGATTTGACGGGAAAGGCTTACCCGATGGCTTAAATAAAGACAGTATTCCATTAGAAGCTCGGATTGTTACTTTAGCTGATGTGTTTGATGCCCTGCTCAGTAAAAGAACTTATAAGCATGCATGGTCTGTTTCACAGGTGATGGAATATATTGAAGCTCAGGATGGTTTAATTTTCGACCCAGACTGTGTGGCAGCGCTGCGAGACAATTTTGAATCTTTCATGAATATTCGTCAGCAACTTTCTGATTCAGGAGAAGAGCTTTGTTCGCCAGTTTTCTAACCGACACTCTATACCTTATGGTGCACCTCATAATGTATATAGCCTAGAAGTTAAGCACTCAAACTTTATGAAATAGCTCACTAAATCATCTTTTTTGATATTAATTTAGCTTAATTTTCAATCAACAATGCAATAATAGACATGTTGAAAAAAGTATAAATCAGGGGGCATTATGAATAAAAAACTCGGTCATATCATGTCATCAAGTCGGCTCATTTCATTTGTCGCCTTTCTTGCTGCAACCTTTGCGTGGATACTCAAAATGCCAGCGTTATTTTTTGTATCCGCAATGTTTCTTATAGTCAGTGCCATTATTTATGGCGTTGATCTCTGGAAAAAGCGCTTGAAAGATAGCCAAGCTTGATTTGTCTAGTAGTCACACTCTGAAAAATATTAGACGCTCTATTATAGGTAGTGTGGATTTTAGCTGTTGAGGGAACTTTAGTCCTTAGTTCTTAGTCCTTTAGTGGATGATTGAAGCTATAGACGTTTCTTCTAGAAACAATAAAGGAGCGAACTCGCTCCTTTATATACATAACAAGGTACCATTCCCACTATCGGCGGAAATTGCGACCATTTCCTCTACGCTCTTTAAATGCAGAAGCCGCTTTTGCTTGTGAAGCTAGGATTGACTCAACTGTTAATTCCATAGGTTCACGAGGCTCTAAGCCATGTCGAAATGTACGTGAACGTGGCGGCATCTGATATTCAACATCCGAAGCTTTTGGCATACGCTTAAAGCGATAAAGATAAAAGTTCTCTACCTTCTCTCTCGCCCATTCTGTTTTCTTCAAATATTTAACCGCGCTTGCAACTGTCGGCTTAGTGTTGAAGCAATTCATTCGCATTGCAGCGTCTAAAATTTCCCAACCGTAATGATCCACAAGCTCAGTGATCAAGGTTTCAAGCTTTAAGCCGTGTAGAGGGTTGTTCTGTTGAAGTTCAATTCTTTCTTGTTCTGTCATATCTTTACCTTTTCACAACCTAAACCGAGTTAGGCTCTGAATTTCTCTTGGTACGCCATCATCAATAATGCTTACCAATAATTTTCTATGGGGATGTCCGTTTCCCCTATCACTCCCTTTATGATGGCATAAAGCACGTCAGTATCCTAACTCTGTGCTCTTTATATTTTAGTTAACACGATTAAACGGCTCTATTTCCATCAACCGCTGCCCAAATTAATTTTTGTCGAGTGTTAATATATAAAAAAGAGGGCTGTAATGCCCTCTCTAATAGTTTCGCGTCCTAAATCACTAAGTCTCACTGACGCTTATTTTTGTCTTGTCGTTAACACGTACAAACACGGAACAATAAACAAAACGACAGGAACAGAGAACAACAAACCATAACCCAACGTTAATGCCATTGGTCCCATGTTTACATCTGCCCCACCAATGCCGTAAGCAAGAGGTAGCAAGCCTACTACAGTAGTGATTGACGTTAATAATATGGGTCTTAGACGAGTCTTCGCCCCTTCGATCACGGCTTGGGAGATTTCAAGCCCTTTCGCTCTCATCCCATTAATCCGTACAATGAGTACCAACGAGTTGTTAACCACTACTCCGCACATTCCTAACGCACCAACCAGAGCAAACAATGAAATAGGCTGCATGTGTAAGAATAGCGCAGACAGAGATGCCACCAAAGCGAATGGAATAACTGAAATAACCAGTAGTGGCTGTAGAAGCGAACCAAACATTATCGCCAATACAAAGTAGATCGCCAAAATAGCAGCAGGGAATGCAACAACAATACCCCCTAGCGTTTCTTCTGCAGCTTCTACTTCACCACCAATATCAAGTGTGACATCCGCGCTGATCTTATCTTTTACCGCTTCCCATAGCTCTTCGGTAATTTCATCAGGGTCCAGTTGCCCACCTCCGACTTGTGCTGTGACAAGCACTTGTCTGTCACCATTAAAGTGCAAAATGATACGTTCAGCTTGGGTGTATCGTACATGTGCCAATCGGCTCAATGGAACTTGAGTACCATCAGCAGTGTAGATCTTAGTATTACGAAGTTTTTCAAGGTTACGATATTGCTCGGTCAGTATGACTCGCAAGCCCACTTCTTCGTCACCAATCCAAGTCGTTGATACTTTTTCACCGTCAAAGGCAATACGTAAAGTCGTAGCTAAATCATCAACGGTTAAGTTGTAACGCGCTAACCATTCATACTGAGGGACAATTTCAAGTTGCTGATCTTTAAGCTCTTCATTATTAGTAACATGGCTTAAACCTTCATAGTTAGCTAGCCACTCAGAGACCACATCAACGGCTTGATCACGAGACTCTTTGTTCTGCCCAATAACACGAACTTCTACGGGCTCACCAAGAGGTTCACCACCCGCATCGACAGAGAGTTTAATGAAAGGAACAGCGGTGTTATCAGCTAACTGCTCTCGCAAACTATCCACGATCACATCTGCAGTTCTGTCTCTATCTTCGGCATTCGTTAGGTTAATTAAGCCTTTACTCACAGGTGTTGAGTAAGTCATTTCGTAGCTAAGCAACTCCGATTCAGGTAGCGAACTGATCACTTCCTCTATTTGCTTATGTGCAGCACGTACTTTATCCATTGGTGTACCCGGTTTCACCTCGGTATACACTTCAATATACTTGGCGGCTTGGGCTGGGAAAAAGTCTAGCCTCATCGTAGCGATGATCGCACCACCGGCACCCAACGCCGTCAATGCCAATAACACCACTGTAAACTTATGGTTCAAAGCACTTGCAAGAATCGACTCATAGCGCGCTGATAATTGGTTAAATACTTCCGTTGATTTGGTTTTTGGCGTCGGCTTTTTCATTGCGTCGGCTAAATGCGCTGGCAACGTCACCGTACATTCAAACCAAGAGAAGGTTAAAGCCATAATGACCGTCAGTGGGATCACCGCAATTTCCATACCTAGCTCACCTGGGATGAAGAAAATTGGGATAAACACAAGCACTGTAGTCGTTAAACTTGCTAGTACAGGTTTGTATACCTTGAGCGTACCTTCTATCGCCGCCTCAAGTGGGGAGGCTCCTTTTTCACGTTCACTATAGATACTTTCAGCAACAATCACTGAATCATCCACAATAATGCCGATAACAAGCAATAACGCAGACAATGTAATGGCATCCAGCGTCATTCCCATTCCAGGAATAAGAGCCAGCACGCCAAAAATACAGAAAGGAATCGAAACAGCAACCCAAAAAGCCACTTGGCGCATCAATGCAAGACCAAGTACAACAAGCACTAAGAGAAGACCAATTCCACCGTTGCTTGCAACAATCGAGAACTTCTCTTGCATGTCTTTTGCAAGGTTGATTGAGGTGTGAAATTCGAACTTCCCACCCAACTTTTCACGCTCTAGATCTAACGTTTCCAACACAGCATTGATTGCGGTACGAACATCAGCATTCGCTGTTTTGGTTATATTAAACAAGATAGCCTGTTCGTTATTGATCATGCCGTATTCAGTCGCTTTCTCGAAACCATCGGTCACCGTTGCAACGTCACTCACACGAACTAAACCACCATCAGGCAATACTCGAATAATGGTTTTTTCTAACTCTTTTGCACTCGTCACTTGTGTCAGAGTGACCAAGCGGTGCTCTGACTTCCACGACTCAACCACACCACCTGAAAGTGACAAGTTGCGGCTATTAATGGACGTCATGATGTCATCAAACGTTAGGTTGTAACGACCAACTTTATTGGGATCAACTTCAATCCAAAACTCACGCTCGCGAAAGCCCGACATCGTTGCCGTACCAATTCCAGGTATCGATTTAACACGTTTCTCTAACTGACGTGCATATTGTTGTAAATCCGCGTAGGTGCCCGTTGTTGTGACACCAAAGCGCAACACCTCGAATGACGACGTACTCTCTTGAAGCACCAGCGGGGGATCTGAAATATCTTTCGGTAAGCCACTGACTCGATCGACCGCTTGCTGAATTTTGCGTACGACGTCAGCAATGTCGGCAGTTTCATCGACTTCAAGCAAGATCAAAGAAGTACCTTCTTTTGATTCAGAAGTCATTTCACGGATGTTTTGCACACCGCGTAGCTCTTTTTCGATTTTGTTGGTGATATTCAGTTCAATATCTTGTGGCGAGGCGCCCGGATAATGAGTCACCACTTCCACTTCCGGAAAGGCAACTTCCGGATCTTCCTGCATTTTAATGATACTTAGTGATGCAAGACCAACCGCAAATACCATCATGGTGATCACACGGGCTAGAAACCCCCGCGCAGCAAAGTAGCTAATAATATTTCGCATCGCCAGTTCCTTAATTCACAGTGCTTGCGTGAAGAGACATGCCTGGTTTGATAAGGCTATTACTATTAGGGATCTCAATGTCGATTGGGTAAGCTAATAATGTAGGGTCTAAGTTTATACCAATACGCTTAATCTTAGATTTCACCTTAATTTTTGGATTAACATCGCTCCAAACGGTAAGTTCTTGCCCAACAGACAATTCAGTAAGATCATGCTCACTGGCAAGCAGACGAATGATAATATTTTCTACATCAGCCACGCTGTAAAGCAGGTTCCCTTTTTCCACCCATGAGCCTTGCTCTACATTACGTTTTACTATGTAACCATCAATATCAGAGTTGATTTGAGTATGTTCAAGGTTGTCTACCGCTTGCTCTAGATCGATTTCTGCCAATTTCACATTAGCTTTCGCAGCTTGTAGGTCAGCGAAAGAGATATCTAGTTCGTGCTGCGACAAACTTTTCTTCGCTTTTAGTTCTTTATAACGGTTATAGATACTATTCTTGATTTTGAGATCGGCTTTGACCAATTCTAGGTTCGCTTTTTGGCGACTCACCTCTAGAACAAAATCATTGTCTTCAAGAACAATAAGAGATTGACCTTTCTGTATAGCTTCACCAAGTTGATATGGCTTGTTTTCAACAACACCACTCACCTGAGCGACCACATTTTGAAACTGTTGAGCGGTTGCATGACCAATTAGGTCGACTGCCAATGCGTGACTACTTGGGAATGAGAGAGCTACCATAGCCGAGAACACTGCTAATTTTTTCATATTTTAATCTCCGACAGAGTCTATTTATTACAGAGATTAATGCAGTGAACGTGAATTTTTTGTATACCATGCGGGAGTTTTATCAATGGTAAGTTATTGATATTCTAGAAGGCGAGATAAAATACATTGCAGGATTGATAGAATTAAGCATAAATCCTATAAAGCCCAACAAACAAAAAAGGATGCCATGTGGCATCCTTTTTAATTAAAGCGTCTTAATGACTAGCTTTATAACTCACGATTATACGTCGTAAGTTGTAGAAGCAGTATCACCGCCTGTACCAGTCCAGTTTGTGTGGAAGAATTCACCACGTGGACGGTCAGTACGCTCGTAAGTGTGAGCACCAAAGTAATCACGTTGAGCTTGTAGAAGGTTCGCAGGAAGACGAGCTGTAGTGTAGCCGTCTAGGAACGTTAGTGCAGAAGTCATACATGGCATTGGGATACCAGATTCCATAGACTTAGCTGCAACTTTACGCCAAGCGCCCATGCAGTTGTCTAGGATGCCTTTAAAGTATGCATCTGAACCTAGGAAAGCGATCTCTGGGTTCGCTTCGTAAGCATCACGAATGTTGCCTAGGAATGCAGAACGGATGATACAACCGCCACGCCACATAAGTGCAACGTTACCGTAGTTTAGATCCCAGCCGTTTTCGTTCGACGCTTCACGCATTAGCATGAAACCTTGAGCGTAAGAGATGATCTTAGAAGCAAGTAGAGCTTGACGGATTGCATCAACCCACTCTTGCTTGTCGCCTTCAACTGGAGCAACAGTTTTGCCGAACAGTTTCTCAGCTTCAACACGTTGGTCTTTAAGTGCAGACAGGCAACGAGAGAATACAGATTCAGTGATTAGCGTTAGTGGGATACCCATATCTAGCGCATTGATACCTGTCCATTTACCCGTACCTTTTTGACCAGCAGTGTCTAGGATCTTCTCAACTAATGCTTCACCGTCTTCATCTTTGTAGCCAAGGATGTCAGCAGTGATTTCTACTAGGTAGCTGTCTAGCTCAGTTTTGTTCCAATCAGCAAATACAGCCTGCATTTCGTCGTGGTTCATACCTAGACCATCTTTCATGAATTGGTATGCTTCAGTGATAAGCTGCATGTCACCGTATTCGATGCCATTGTGAACCATCTTAACAAAGTGACCAGCACCATCGTTACCAACCCAATCACAACAAGGCTCACCAGCGTCAGTTTTCGCAGAGATGCCTTGGAAGATAGGCTTAACCGCTTCCCAAGCTTCAGGAGAACCGCCTGGCATGATAGAAGGACCAAAACGAGCGCCTTCTTCACCACCAGAAACACCAGTACCGATGAAGTGAATACCTTTCTCACGAAGAGCAGCAACACGGCGGTTAGTATCTGGGAAGTTAGTGTTACCACCATCAATGATGATGTCACCTTTGTCTAGAAGTGGAACAAGCTTGTCAATGAACGTATCTACAACGTCACCAGCACGTACCATTAGCATTACTTTACGAGGCGCTTCTAGCTTTTCAACTAGCTCTTCTAGAGAGTAAGCACCAACAATGTTAGTACCTTTAGCTGGACCTTCTAGGAACTCGTCTACTTTTGCAGCAGTACGGTTGTGAGCCACAACTTTGAAGCCGTGGTCGTTCATGTTTAGGATAAGGTTCTGACCCATTACTGCTAGGCCAATTACACCGATATCACCTTTCATTATTTATATCTCCTTGCGGCTATTCGCAATTACGCGATAGCACTTGCTGCATTTGAATCTAGGAACCACTCTGTTTCGCCAGTCTTAGACTGAATTTTTGCTGCCGGGTAAGGCAACTCAGAAGCAGGAGTTGTATGAATTTCTTTAACGATCTCAACTTTACCTGCGCCAAGCACTAGGTAGCTGATTCGTTTCGCGGCTTCTAAAACTTTAGCTGTTTTAGAAACACGGATCTGACCCGACTCAGGGTGAGAAGCTAATACAGATAGGTTCTCATCTTGGTAGTCAGTTACGCCCGGGAATAGTGAGGCTGTGTGACCATCTGCGCCAACACCTAGCAGGATCCAATCGAATACCGGCGTACCGTTTTCAGTTGGGATAACATCTGCCATTTCTTTTGCGAAACGCTCAGCTTCTACTTTGGGTTCATCTTCACCACGAATGCGGTGGATGTTCTCTGCCGGAAGGTTCACATTCGAGAAAAGTAGCGCATTCGCTTCACCGAAGTTGCTTTCAGCGTCATCGGGTGCAACACAACGCTCGTCGCCCCACCAGAAGTGAAGGTTATTCCACTGAATACCATCAGCGTATGGTGCTTGAGCTAAAAGCTTGAAAAGCATTTTGGGCGTACTGCCACCAGAAAGCGAAATATGAACAGGTTTGCCCTGCTCGCTATACGCTTTCATTTCATTTGCTAAGTTTTCAACAACCAATTCAGGCGTTTCAAAGATCTTGTGATTGATCATAATTCGCAGTAATCCGTGTCTGTTAAGTTTTTGCATGGGAAACGCCATGCACGACCATCTCTTTGTAGAAGGTCATCGGCTTCTTGAGGGCCCCAAGTACCACAAGCATAACCAAAGAGCGCTTGAGGGTCTTGTTTGAAATCTAAAATCGGTTGGACGTATTTCCAACATGCTTCTACTGCATCAGTACGTGCAAACAGAGTTGCATCACCGTTTAATGCATCAAGAAGAAGACGCTCATAAGCCGTTAGCATTTGAGTTTCTGGCAAGTCAGAGTAAGAGAAGTTCATTTTCACTTCTTTTGCTTTGAAACCAGCACCAGGTTCTTTCAAACCAAAACTCATTTGAATACCTTCATCCGGTTGAATGCGGATAATCAGCTTATTTTCAGGTGCATCTTGACCGAATACTGGGTGTGGTGTGTTCTTAAAGTGAATCACAATTTCAGTCACACGAGTCGGTAAACGCTTACCAGTACGCACGTAGAAAGGTACACCATTCCAACGCCAGTTGTTGATGTACGCTTTCAGACCAATATAAGTTTCAGTACGTGAGTCATCAGCCACGCCGTTTTCTTCACGGTAACCAAGTAAATGTTGGCCACGCACATCTGATGCAGTGTACTGACCTAATACTAGGTCTTTACGTAGATCATCTTCTTCAAGAGGTTTAAGGCACTGAAGTACTTTAACCACTTCGTCACGGATTGAATCCGCATTAATCTGTGCAGGCGGCTCCATACCAACCATTGCTAGAACTTGTAGCAGGTGGTTTTGGAACATATCTCGCACAGCACCAGAACCGTCGTAGTAACCGCCACGTTCTTCAACACCAAGGAATTCAGCACCTGTGATTTCAACGTAATCAATAAAGTTACGGTTCCACAAAGGTTCGAACATCGCGTTCGAGAAGCGCAATACAAGAAGGTTTTGTACTGTCTCTTTTCCTAGGTAGTGGTCGATACGATAAATTTGGTGTTCTTGGAAGTGATGATGGATTTCTTCATCTAACGCTTGAGCTGAAGCCAAGTCGTAGCCAAACGGCTTTTCTATGATAAGACGTCGCCAACCATTTGATTCATCGTTCAAACCATGTGCAGCAAGGCTTGCTGGGATCACACCGTATAGACTTGGTGGCGTAGCTAAGTAAAACAACGTGTTGTGATTTTCAAATTGGTAATCTTTCTCAATTTGATCCAAACGGGTTGCTAGACGTGCGTAATCTTCAACGTCAGAAGTATTGATCGCCTGATAATGCAGGTGATCAATAAAAGCATTCAGAATCTCAGGCTCTGTTTTTTCCATATCCTGAAGTGATTGCTTTAATTTTGCGCGGTAAGATTCGTCACTGTAATCGGTACGACTAACACCTAAAATCGCGAAAGATTTTGGCATCTGATTGTTCGCGTATAGGTGATATAAAGCAGGGATCAGCTTTCGGTAGGTCAAATCTCCCGATGCACCGAAAATTACGATGCTGCTGTTTTCAGGTATTACCATCATCTTTCCTATAAAAACAAGGTTTTTAGTATTCGCTAAAAGTATCAGCGACATACGAAAATAGATAATAGGTCTTAACTATTATATCAATAGTAAATGCCTATTAACCTAGAAATGTGTTTGGTAAATGGGGTGAAATCTATCACCTCTATTCGGGTCGGTATTGTCTACGACAATTTGATTTACATCAACCACTGTGAAGGCAATCGATTAAATATTAACTCATTTCACCAGTATTTTATTTAATACTGGCAAAAAAGTGAGGAGGATTATGAAAGGAGATGAGCAGTTAAATCGTACTCTATCGGATTAACTTCATGTAGCAGCGTTCCGGACGCCCTACTGTTCCGTAGTTTAAATCGGCCTCTAATTCACCGGCAGTAATTAAATACTCAAGGTAACGTCGAGCTGTAGTTCGGCTTGCCCCTATTTTTTCCCCGGCTTCATCAGCCGTGATCTTGAATTCGCCATCGGTGAAAAGTATTCGAATCTTATCAAGGGTCACACCATCAATTCCTTTGGGTAAACGCTTAGGTTGCGAATTGTCGGAGTGTGTAGAGGCTTGGAGCATTTTATCAACTAAACCTTGATCAAGGTCTGAAGCATTATCAATGTTCTCCCTTTGTGATGAGTATTTCTTCAAAGCAGCTTCAAGACGAGGAAACATTACCGGCTTGAGCAAATAATCCACCACCCCACCTCTCATCGCATGTTGTAGGGTTTCAACATCACGTGCAGCCGTGATCAAAATAACATCGCAACCTTGGTTTGAGCCTCGAACCTTAGTCAATATATCTAAGCCAGAACCATCAGGTAGATACACATCCAACAAGACTAAATCTGGGTTAAGTATATCAAGTTGAATCTCGGCTTCAGCTTGTGTCGTTGCAATACCAATAACTTCAAACCCGTCCATTTGAGACAAATATCGGTGATGTAGCTCTGCAATAGCAATATCATCTTCAATGATCATCACTCTAGTTAACGTGTTCATTTTTGCTTTCCTTTTTGAAAAGGATATTCAATTGAATTAATTCCTTCTTGCGCAAAAATATCTTCTTTCGGTAAATAAACCGTCATTCTTGTTCCATGTTCCTTATTACTTATCATTTCCAATTGTCCGTGGTAACGATCAGCAAGCTGTTTTATCAAGTACAGCCCTACTCCACGGTTTGATTTAGCCTTACTTGAAACACCTTTATCAGTTAGAGACTTTTCGGAAAATTCAAGTGGTAACCCACATCCTTTGTCATCAACCTCTAAAATCATTTCATTACCAAAATCACTAATAGACACTTCTACGATTCGTCTTGAATACGCGATATGTTTTTCATTTTTAATTGCGGTCATCGTTGCATCAAAAGCATTATCAATTAGGTTACCTAAAATGGTCACAACATCATCCGAGTTTAGCCATTTTGGTAAAGCTTCTAATCGCGAGCCTTCTTCAACTTTTAGCTCTAAACCAATTTCTCTTGCACGTTCTGTTTTCCCTAGCAACATCCCTGCGATTAAAGGGTCTTTGACCGTCTCTCGTAAAAATTCGATTAAAACTTGATAGTGAGCGGTTTCTTGACCGATTAACTGCTGAACAGATTCTAAATCGCCCATTTGCACAAGACCGCTGATTGTATTGAGTTTATTCCTGTGTTCGTGAGTTTGAGAGCGCAGTAAATCGGCATATTCGAGGGTTTGAGATAGCTGTTCGGTCAGTTCGTTTATTTCATCACGCAATCGAAAACTCGATACAGCCCCAACAACAGTGCCATTAACAATTATTGGGCTTCGGTTGGCAATCAAACGCTTATTATTAAGATACAGCTCGATATCATGGTCAGATTCACCACTAATTAACAAATCTTCAAGGTCACTTCCTGGTAATACATCGGCTAACCGTTGGTTTAATGCCATTTCACGATCGATGCTTAAAATTTGGCACGCACTTTTATTAATTGAACGAAGAACACCCTGAGCATCAATACTTATAATCCCCTCTTTTAGAGTACTCATCGTGACATCAAGCTCTACATATAAGCGGCCAATTTCCTCGGGTTCAAACCCTAAAATAGCTTTTTGGAAACGGCGGGAAGCATAATTTGAAATAACCGCATTCACTCCGACCACCAGCAATGCCATTAAAATCAAAAAAGCCAGGTAAGGCTCAATTCTGTCTTGCAATGAATCCAGTAAATAACCGACTGAAACTACGCCGATGATTTTTCCGCTCTCATCTTTGACAGCCGCTTTACCACGAACTGATATGCCTAAAGAGCCCTGTGCGATTGAGACGTAAGACTCACCTAACACTAATGCCTTCTGGTTATCACCACCTCGCATTGGCTTACCAAGGCGTTGATCGATGGGATGAACTAAGCGAATACCTTGTTCATTGCCGATTACGATAAATGCAGCGCCAATTAAATGAGTTAAGTTTCTAAAACGCTGCTGAACTTCATCTTCTGCAAGGTGATTTTGACTAAGCTCGAACTCTAGGCTTGAATTTTTATTCTCTTCAATAAAATTGATGACGGTATTTGAATTTGATAAGAACTCTGCCACCCCTAAAGCTTTCAAGCCCATTTCTTGCTCTTGAGAATCTTTTATGTAGGCAAAACCAGCACCAGATAAGATCAAAAGTTCAACTAACCCGGTCAAAGTCATTATGATCAGTAATCGCTTTCGAAAACTAATATTTCGCCACTGCATAAAATTACCCTATAAACTCGTCATCAAACGTTAACACTGAGTTAACACCTGTGTCTTGTCGCAGTTTTATATCTGTGATTACTATGCTGATAATTTATTTACTACTTTGTTAATAAAACCTTCGTACGACTCGCATTTCACTAAATTTACTCAGTAAAATATGATTTTTTAGAACTTACGCAACTTGATGCAAACAGAAGTGGTCATTTATTGAGCTAGATCACTCAAGTTTTAGGTCTTTTTTAGGTTGGTTAAAATAAATACGATTATAATATGTACAGATAAAGAAATTCATTGTTGCATGATTTGTTAATCACTATTTTTAAAACCTTATTCATAGGCTTCAACATGGATTAACAAAATAGCAACAAGGTGTTTATGGACAACGTTAGTAAAAGGCTAGGTTAAGCTACTTACATAGCAACCATATAATAGAAGTACATTTCGAATGCACTCATAATAAAAATACTCAACGGGGACATGGCACAGCTGAATTTCAAAGTGAATTAAAAACATAACGTATATACATTGTTATAAGGATACCGACAATGAAACGCGATACTTTTGGAATTTGCCTTAATAAGGCCATGCTGTTTAACAACTTAAAAGCAACATTTACTCATGTCAGAGCTTATGAGAAAGACGCCACTTCGCCTCTTGATCTCAAAGTCTTACTTAGCTTTCCGCAAATGTCTGGGCAAGATTTATTGCAAACCATGCAAGGCTCTCGACAGCTTGAATGGAGAGCCGATCACCATTGCCCTAGTTTTAAGTAATAACTCACTTTAAGTAAAAACTAGATTTTACTCCCCCCTAAAACCATCATTTTTGAAACACCCAAAGAGTGCGCTAGTCGCACTCTTTTTTTATTTACTCTTTCTATTTTTGTACTTCTTTGTTTTTAATCATTTCTTAGCTAACCTATTATAATCTCAGTAATGATTTTCATATCAAGTGATTCAAGACAAAATCAATTACTCCTGTTAACATTAGAGCTTATACTCTAAATAAGAAATTAGACTCAATGACCAATCAGACAAAAAAAACGTTCACGTCTAACTCTCTCCTAGTTGGTTTACTCAGCAGTGCTCTGAGCTTTTCTTGTTTGGCAAGCCCAATTTCCTTTGCCGATGCATGGAAAATGCTTCAAGAAAACAACAATTCTCTTGCGGCACAACAAGCGAATGTTGAACGATATGGGCATCTACAACGTGCAACTAACAGTTTAAACCTCCCCTCTGTAAGCTTAAGTGCTAATTACACGCATCTAGACAATGATGTCACCCTGAATGGTGAGCAGTTTGCAGATAGCTTAAGCGGTGTACCCGCAGTACCTCCTTTACCTGGAATTGGAAACATTATCAGTGGTCTAGGCGGAATTACTTCTACGATCACTGAACAAGACATTTTCACCTCTTCAATTCGCGCTATCTGGCCTATTTTTACGGGCGGAAGAATTACAGCAGCACAAGATGCCGCACAAGGTAAAAGTGAAGAAGCTAAAAGTCAGCTATTAATGGAGACTCAAGCTCGATATGAAGACCTTAGTAAGTACTATTTCTCAGTTTTGCTTGCTCAGGATGTTCTACAAACACGCAAAGCGGTGACATCAGGTTTAACTCAACATCGCAACTTCGCGCTTAAACTTGAAGAGCAAGGACAAATCGCAAAGGTGGAGCGCTTACAAGCAGAAGCTTCACTCGATAAAGCTAAAGTCGAACAAAACAAAGCAAAAAACGACCTAAATATTGCGCAAATTGCATTAACTCAAATATTAGGACAAAGCCAAACCATCGAGCCTTCTGAGCAGCTTTTCATCAATACTAGCTTACCAAACATGAATGCCTTTATTGAACAAACACTGGCAACCTACCCTGGTTTGCAATTATTAGAGGCAAAAGAGAAACAAGCGGACAGCTTAATCAGAGCGGAAAAAGGGAAATACTACCCAGAAGTTTATCTATATGGTGATTACAGCCTGCACGAGGATGATTCGCTCGCCAGTGAAATGAAACCAGATTGGTTAGTAGGGATAGGAGTAAATGTCCCATTGATTGACACGTCAGGTCGTTCAGACAAAGTAGCTGCGGCGCATAGCGCGGTATCTCAAGTTCAGTATCTAAAAGCTCAAGCGAAGCAAGATCTTAAAGTATTGGTGCAAAAAACCTACCTCGAAGCGCAACAATCTATTGAAGAAGTATTAGGGCTAAATTCAAGCCTGTCTCTCGCACAAGAAAACTTGTCGCTACGTAAAAAAGCATTCAACCAAGGTTTGGCAAATTCATTAGAAGTCGTTGATGCCGAATTGTACCTTGCTAGTATCAAAACCCAACAATCGGTTGCTCGTTTCCAATACCTTATTTCTTTAAATAAGTTACTCGCTTTGAGTAGCGAAATGACCACCTATTCGACTTATTTACATAATGCCGTATTGCCGATTTCAGAAAGCCGTACCGAAAGCAACGTTGAAAGCACATCACAGGATCACTCATGAAATCTATCAAGCCTCTAATATTCTCATTTGTTGCTTTAAGCATTATCGCTTGGGTTGCATTCAGCTTTTACCAAGCATACCAGCCACAGCCAATTAAACTGCAAGGGCAAATTGATGCTCAGCAATACAGTATTTCCTCAAAAGTACCAGGACGAATTGATCAAGTGCTGGTTCGTAAAGGGGATAACGTAGAAAAAGGTCAGCTTATATTTACTCTTCATAGCCCTGAAATTGAAGCTAAGCTTGAACAAGCAAAAGCGGGGCAAAAAGCCGCAGGAGCATTAGCTTTAGAAGCAGAGAAAGGTGCCCGAACTCAACAAATTCAAGCAGCCAAAGATCAATGGCAAAAAGCTAAAGCGGCGGCAAAATTGATGGAGAAGACATACCAACGAGTAAACAACTTGTATAACGATGGTGTCGTTGCCGAGCAAAAGCGTGATGAAGCAAAAACACAGTGGCAAGCCTCGAAATACACAGAAAGCGCAGCATTCCAAATGTACCAATTAACGAAAGAAGGTGTTCGTGATGAAACTAAGCTTGCTGCTTCTCAAAAGGCATTAATGGCTGCAGGCGCAGTAGCGGAAGTGGAAGCTTATGCCGCTGATACCAGTATTGAAAGTTGGTTTAACGGTGAAGTATCGCAAGTATTATTAAGCAGTGGTGAACTAGCCCCTCAAGGGTTTCCGGTAGTCACTGTGATTGATACCAAAGATGCATGGGCGGTACTAAATGTACGTGAAGATTTATTGAAACATTTTGAGAAAGACAGCCATTTTACGGCTTACTTGCCCGCACTTGATAAAACATTAGAGTTTAAAGTCTCGCATATTTCAGTAATGGGTGACTTTGCGACTTGGCGCTCAACCGATTCTGCACAAGGCTTTGATTTGCGTACTTTTGAAATTGAAGCACGCCCTGTCGATACGACTCAACCATTACGCATGGGCATGAGCCTAGTCGTAGAGCTGTAGGCAAACTATGCGAAAAGAGTTTTTAACACAATGGCGCATTGTCACTGGTGACAAATGGCTATTGTCGTGTTTAACCTGGATACCTATCTTTTTGGCGGTGGGAATTTGGCTTATCTTTTCACAAGGCATTGCTCGTGATTTACCCATTGCCGTGATTGATTTAGAACATAGCCAATTATCTCGACAGCTTACTCAACGTTTTGATGCATCCCCTACTCTTGAAGTCACACAAGAATATGCGGATATAAGTGCCGCAAAAAAAGCGATGATCCAGCAAGATATCTATGGCTATATTGTTATTCCAAAGCATTTTGACCGCGATGTATTCCAGAATTTAAACCCTCAAGTTTCTGTTTTTTATAACAGCCAATTCATCTTGGTAGGTAAACTTCTTAACTCCGCAATTTTACAAGTCCAAGGTACCTTGAATGCTGAAATCGAAGTAATGAAAGGGTTGTCCCACGGAGATGTAGACACTCAAACGGCTCTTGGGCAAGCCGTAACAGTACAGACTCAAATTACTCCACTTTTTAATAAAAATACGAGTTATGCGCAGTTCCTCATTTCTGCTGTCGTGCCTGCGCTTTGGCAAATAACCATTGTTGTTGGTACCATACTGATCTTGGCGGCGAATATTCGAGAACGAGGTTTGAAAGAATGGTTAAGCTCGGCACCTTTAACTGCACTAGGTAAGACTCTACTTCCATATCTCGGTCTGTTCTTAATACTAGGAACCGCTTTTATCTGCTGGTTCTACTCCATTCTCCAATGGCCATTTAATGGTAATTTATTGGTATTAGCTTTAGCGCAGCTGCTCACCGCTGCCGCCTGTATGATTGTTGGCTCTACTTTCTTCTTTTTAACACTAGACCCAGCTCGTGCCATGAGTTTTGCGGGAGCTTTCACAGCCCCTAGTTTTGCCTTTATGGGCATCACTTTCCCAGTCAGCGAAATGAATACAATGGCTCAAGCATGGCGCAGTTTACTGCCAATCAGTCATTATATTGAAATTCAAACCGCACAATCTAGTTACGGCGTAACTAACTGGCAGTCTATAGTAGAGATGTTGCCATATGTAGGCTATGCCTTCCCTGCCATTATTACTGTTGTTCTTATTAAAAAACATCTATCTATAGTATTGCCTTTAACGGGGAAATCATGAAAACGGATATCAACTTTCCTCAACTTCTTAAAAATGAATTATTGGCAATTTTACGTAATCCGGTTGTCGCATTAACTGTATTTGGTGGAGTGATCTTTTATTCATTTCTATACCCTCTTCCTTACGCTAATCAGGTATCCCAAGAGCTACCGATAGCAATCGTCAATTTAGACCGTAGCCAAACCAGCTATCAATTAGAACGCATGGTCGATGCTACTTCTCAAGTACAAGTTGTACAAAGAGATCACAGCATTGCAGAGGCAAAAGCTGCTCTGCTCAAGCAAGAAATTGGTGGTTTATTAGTTATTCCGGAGCACTTCTATAAGGATTTACTACTTGGGAAAAGCCCTACCCTTGCTTATGCAGGTGATGCTTCGTATTTTCTGGTTTACGGAACGGTTGTAGAAGGTCTAGCTAAAGCAGGAGGAACGCTGGCAGCACAAGTAAAAGTGAGCCATCTTCTTGTTGAAGGCGTTCCAATCGCGCAAGCCCAAAGCCAGTACAGCGCATTTAGCTTGAATATGAAGCCTACTTTTAACAGCAGAATGGGTTATGTTGATTACGTCGTGCCTGCGGTATTTGTCTTAATTCTTCAACAAACTCTAGCAATGGCTGCAGGGCTAATAGGCGGAACTCAAAAATCAGTCCATATTGGGCATGAACACGCCTACTGGCTGAAGGTCTCTCCTTTAAAGCTACTGGCTGCTCGTTGCATAACCTTGATCAGTGTTTATTACCTATTAGCTATGTACTATTTTGGCGGCAGTTTTGAGTTTTATGGGATAAATAGACTCGCGTCCATGACCAATATTTTAACGTTATTACTGCCTTTCTTATTAGCCAGCACTTTCATTGGTGCATTACTTGGTGATCTACTTCCGAGAAAAGAATTAGTCACCGTGGTGGTATTAATAAGCTCAATGCCGCTTATTTTCTTAGCGGGGTTTATTTGGCCGGTAGAAGCCATACCAACAGCTTTAGTCGCTATCTCACAACTTTTTCCAAGTACTCCTGCAATACAAGGATTCCTAGCGCTCAATCAGATGGATGCAAATTGGTCTGATGTTTCTTATCAATGGACGTTACTTTGGGGGCAAGCACTTATCTGGGGAATACTTTGCTTTATCAGGTTTAGACATACCTTTAAGCGGGCTGTTTTAGCCAATCAGTGAATCCCAGATCTTCTAGCTTCTAGCTTCTAGCTTCTAGCATATTAATAATTGAACTACCCCTTAAAACAATCCCACTATAAAAAGAAAAGGCTCCAATTAGGAGCCTTTAACATGTCTATCTATCGGATTCTTATTTAGATTAATCATCGAGTTATCTAATTAAATTTTGAATCAGCTTTCATCTTACAAACTGCAATGAATCCCTCAGCACAATACAGTCTTATAAGCCTATTTCTTCGATAAGGGATTTAATCTGTCGCAAATCCATATTGTGTACTTGAATCATCTGGCGAATATCACTCAATCGAGAATTAGCTGCATCGTATCTATCACAAGAATCGGATTTAGCATCCCATGACGTGCCCTCGAGGTACACATCACACTCACTCTTTAATGTACTCAAGTTCGGTTCAATACGATCTCTTTCTTGCTCAAGCGATTCCAATGCTTGTGCAATTTGAAGCTCTTTGCGGAAAAGCTCACGTGAGCGATCAAACATTGTCGCTTGCATGTCAGCTTGACGATTCAAACTTTGATTTTCTTTTGCAGTTTGTTCAATTGCTAGCTTTTGCTCATTTAATTGCTGTTCTAGTGAAAGGTTGGCTTTCTCCAGTTCAATCGAAGCTGTTTGTAGATCTTTCAATTCAGTTTTATGATGCTCAGCTTGCTCCGCAAGAGCCTCTTCAATTTTTGCATCTGTCGCAGTATCCGCATCCGCGACTTTCGCTTCGACGTCACTAACCAGTTGTTGCTTGCTATCGCTTAGAGTTTGATAACGGGCTTCCAACACATGATAAGTCGCTTCCCATTTATTCGCCGTCAAAGAAGAACCAATCAAACCACCTAAAGCTAAACCTATGACAGCAGCAATACCAATATATAACTGGCTACGTTTATCTCGCTCTTCAATAACAACAACTTCGTCTTCGTTGTCTTGTTCAGTCTTTTGGTTCACTAATTGGGCACTCCCATTTGGAATAATTTACGTGAAAAACAATTTACATAAAAAGCAATTTAGCGCGTAAGTTCTGAAATCATTAAACTTGCTGTATACAGAATAAAACTGCCTACCACAGCAATCACCACGCCTTTTTGTACTTTCTCATTTGTCCTATAACGGAATAATACAAAAGCTAATGCCAGTAAAAACACTATCGCTATTAATCGAGTCATAACTCCTCCTTGTTTCTCTTATTTTATACCATTAATCTCAGTTAATTACGTCAGAGTATGGTTGTTTAAACGTTTACTTGACTAACATTTGTGCAAACAGTTTTTTTGCCGATGACATCACACTTTTTATTTATTAGGATGCTCATACAGATTATCTATAACTAGATAATTGTTCCGATGAAGACTGCAGGAGAGTGGTTTTTAACTAAATATTAACATTTAGTTAGAATGACCCGCCGAAGAAGTAAATCTTTCAGGCGCTTTATGCTGATGAAAATCAGAAAAGTGAGGACTGTCGTTGGAGGAACCTCTGGAGAGAACCGTTAAATCGGTCGCCGAAGGAGCAAGCTTAGTATTCGCAGCTGACCAAAATGCTCATTACTAAGTGAAACTCTCAGGCAAAAGGACAGAGGAGTGGAAAGCTTACACCTTAATTAACGAAAGAATTCTATCTAGAAATCCGTATTTATTAAGCCGTATCTTCATTTGTTTTGATCAACCTTTTGATCACGACTGAATTAAAATACGTCCTTTCCCTCTTCTCCTTAAATTTTTATTTATTAAGGGGAAACCATGAACAACTTACATACAACACTTCAAACCATCGACAGCCTTATTTGGGGACCTCCTCTACTTATATTGCTTGTTGGTACCGGTATCTACTTTACTTTTCGATTAGGCTTACCCCAATTTAGACACCTGCCAACCGCCCTTAAGATGGTTTTTACTAAAGACAAATCGGATTCTAGTTCTGGTGATGTTTCTAGCTTTGCTGCTCTTTGTACAGCTCTTTCTGCAACCATCGGAACCGGTAACATTGTTGGCGTAGCAACCGCAATAAAAATGGGTGGACCTGGTGCATTATTCTGGATGTGGTTAGCTGCCATATTCGGGATGGCAACCAAGTACGCAGAATGCTTACTTGCTGTAAAGTATCGTAAGGTCGACAGCAAAGGGCAAATGGTTGGTGGGCCAATGTACTACCTTCAGTACGGGGTTGGCTCAAGAATATTAGCGGTTCTGTTTGCGGTTTTTGCTTTAGGGGTCGCCTGTTTCGGTATTGGAACTTTCCCACAAGTGAATGCTATTTTAGATGCGACTGAAATATCTTTCGGTGCACCTCGTGAAGCTTCAGCAGTCGTTCTAACCATTCTAGTAGCTGTCGTTACTTTAGGTGGTATCCAGTCCATTGCTAAAGTTGCTGGTAAAGTTGTACCCACAATGGCGCTTCTATATGTTGTTGCGTGTTTAAGTGTGCTTATCTCTAATGCAGATCAATTACTGAATGCGATTCAGCTTGTTATTAGCTCTGCATTCACCAATACCGCAGCAACAGGTGGTTTCCTTGGTGCAAGCATTATGTTGGCGATTCAATCAGGTATTGCACGCGGAGTGTTTTCGAATGAATCGGGGCTTGGTAGTGCACCAATGGCCGCAGCAGCAGCGAAAACGGATTCTTGTGTGAAGCAAGGGCTGATCTCAATGACTGGTACTTTCTTTGACACCATCATTATTTGTACGATGACAGGTTTAGCATTAATTTTGACGGGTGCATGGCAAACCGACCTTTCTGGCGCTGCGATGACAACTCACGCTTTTGCTGTTGGTTTAAACGCCGATACACTTGGACCAATGTTAGTATCTACAGGTTTAATCTTCTTCGCGTTTACGACTATCTTAGGCTGGAACTATTACGGTGAGCGCTGCGTTGTATTCTTGTTTGGTACTAAAGCAGTACTTCCATACAAAATCGTTTTTATTGGCTTAGTCGCTTCTGGTGCATTCTTACAACTGGATATGATCTGGCTAATTGCAGACATCGTGAATGGATTAATGGCGGTGCCAAACCTTATTGGTCTAATTGCTCTAAGACATGTAGTTATTGAAGAAACCAAGCAATTCTTCGCAAAACTGCCAAACGTTAAAGCTGAAGGTAGACACCCCACCAGCCCTCTTATTCGCTGATTAATGGTTGGTACTCGCATGATTAGAGACACTGAATCACCAGCACGTTAATCAGCTAATCAAGAAGTTAAAAATAGAAAGTTGGATGTAAATAAAAAGCCCCCAAAATGAAATCATGATGGGGGCTTTTATTTGTCTATCTCATGACAGCATCTATTAGATGATGCAAATTCTAGGCAGGCGTGGGGGCATCTTCCAACATCAACTTGATCCCAAGAGTAATGAGTACAGCACCAGTGACCCCTTCCATCCAGCCAATCACAGATGGGCTCTTAAATAACTGCTTTGCTGAGTTTACCGCGCCTGAAATCCCGCATTGCCAGATCATCGCAATAATAAAGTGAATACTTGCCATAAGCATCGATTGAGCAAATGCTGAACCTTCAGGGTCGATAAACTGTGGTAAAAATGCCAAGTAGAAAACCGCCGTTTTAGGGTTTAATACATTAGACAAGAAGCCTTCTCTTAAAGAGCGTTTTACACTTAGATTAGAGTGAACAATACCTTCAACTTGAAAAGCTGCATTGCCCTTCACTACCCCGTAAATACTAGATAGCCCTAACCAAATTAAATAAGCGGCACCCAAAAATTTTATCATTTGAAACAGATCGGCTGATTGCAGAAGAATAGCCGAGATACCAATCGCCGAAAAAGTGGCGTGAACAAATAGCCCAAGACAAACGCCTAAGCTTGTAATTGCGCCATCTTTAACACCAGAGCGAGTCGTATTACGAATCACCAATGCCGTGTCTAACCCCGGAGTTAACGTTAAAATCGTTATTGCTATCAAGAACGCTTCAATATTTAAAATTGCCATCCCTATTCCTTCCTATCTCGATATCCTATTAGCGCCCCGCCTAAACAGGCTAGCCACCAAGTCTTTAATTCTTGCATTGTGTAAGACGAAGCCAAGATTGTAAATTATTAGTCATCATCAATATACCATTACAATTTATTCACATTTCATATCAACTATTCGAATAAATGTATTGGTTCAACCGTTATTTGGTTGATAAGATCCCATTTTTACTCTCAGGGAAGTACTATGAGTGCCTTCAAAAAATTAGTCGACCATTCTCAAAAATGTTCTCACTTCAACCACCTAGCTGCAATTTGCGGTTGGGATCAAGCGTCAATGATGCCTTCTGGTGGTAACCAAGCTCGTAGTGAAGCTATGGCTCAGTTATCCGTTCATATTCACGGAATGATGACCCAACCACAACTATCCGATTGGATAAATGACGCAGAAAATGAATCATTAAATTCTGAACAGCAATCGACATTACGCGAAATCAAGCGTAACTGGCAACAAGCAAACCTACTTCCAGAGAAATTAGTTCAAGCTAAATCACTCGCTGGCTCTAAATGTGAACATGCATGGAGAACTCAACGCGGTGAAAACGATTGGGTTGGCTTTGAAAAAAACTGGCGAGAAGTCGTTGAGCTTTCTAGAGAAGAAGCGCAAATTCGTGCTGACTTTGCAGGGCTGACTCCATACGATGCCATGCTTGATATTTATGAACCAGGAACCAGTTCTGCGTCTCTTGATACTTTATTCTCAGACGTAAAAACATGGCTACCAGGCTTAATTGATCAAGTCATTGATAAGCAATCTACTGAACAATTTACCGCGCCATCAGGTAAATACTCGACAGACAAGCAAAAAGCGCTTGGTCTTCAAGTGATGAGCTTGCTTCAATTTGACTTCAACCATGGTCGTTTGGATGAGAGTGTCCACCCATTCTGTGGCGGTGTTCCATCTGATGTTCGTATTACCACTCGCTATGATGAAAATGAATTTGTTCAGTCTTTAATGGGCATCGTCCATGAAACAGGTCATGCTCGATATGAGCAAGGGCTTCCTAAGCACCTTTCCGGCCTTCCTTCTGGTGAGGCTCGCTCAATGGGTATCCATGAATCTCAATCACTATTTTTTGAAATGCAGATTGGTCGCAGTGACGAATTCATCGGTCACTTAGCTGAACTTGCAGAGCAACAATTTAGTGGAAATGAGTTTGAGAAAAGTAATTTCCAAAAAATTTATACTCGCGTAGAAAAAGATTTCATACGTGTGGATGCAGATGAACTGACCTACCCAGCCCACGTAATTCTTCGATATGAGATTGAACGTGACTTAATTAACGGAAAAATCAAACATACAGACGTTCCTGAACTTTGGAACCTTAAAATGCAGCAATACTTAGGCTTGTCTACTGAAGGTAATTTTAAGAATGGTTGCATGCAGGATATTCACTGGACAGACGGAGCATTTGGCTACTTCCCTAGCTATACACTAGGTGCAATGTACGCCGCTCAATTTATGGCTTCGATGAAGAACGATTTGGATGTGAGTTCTGTCATTCAAAGTAAAGATCTAACGCCTATCTTCAATTGGTTAGAAACGAACATTTGGAGCAAAGGTAGCTTACTCACAACTGACGAACTCGTGAAGCAAGCAACAGGTGAAACATTGAATGCTCAGCATTTCCAAGATCACCTGAAAAATCGCTACCTCTAGTTAGGTTACTGACATGTACTCAATTTCCTCTGAGTACATGTCTCATTATTCAAAACCATCAAAACCATCAAAACTAAGCTCGATCAACCACTAGGTAGATTCTATGAAGCAGTTTATTCCTGAATTAGCTGCGTAATCTCGGCTATATCACCCATTTGATAATTAGATAAATCACACTGATTGTTGCCAATGTACTCATTGTTGATTCAGTGTTGCTTCTATAAGTTGTACCATAGCTATAAATACCAGAGACAGTAGTCCAAATTATTACGACAGCAATAATAGATAAAATAATATTCATATGTTCAGCCTTATTGCATTTGTGCTGTTAATTTTTCGAATTCTTCTTTCATTTTTTCGTTTTCGAAAGAAATCAAATCAGGCGCTTGCAAATTCATCACATCATCAAATAGCTTTGAATTTTCATTAATTAAATTTGCAACATTAAATGATAGATCAACAGTTTTGTAAGTATTCACCGCAACAAGATAATCTTCTTTAAGTCGATATTTTGCATTTTTTATTTTTTTCAAATCCGATTGCAACTGCTTCTTATATAAATCTACAGCTTTTAAAGTAAACCTCTGATTATCTAAGTTATTTTGATATACATTTTTATTATTTCCTTTAGCTTTCCTAACTAATCGCTTAGTATCTTCAATTAACTTCACATTACTCTTACGCAACTCATTAATTTGTGGGATAAACGTATAATCTAACTTATTAATATATTGATCTTGAATAAACAATTGAAGCTCTAACAACATTACATACATACCGTAATATTTTTTAGCAGCTTCTAAGTCTTCTCCAGTATCTTGAGTAACTTGTCCCAAATAATTAGCAAACTCACTGATAATAGGAAATATTGTTGTCATTGAAAGAATATCATCAGCATTTACTTTTATTAGCAAAGCTTCAACTTGCTCCTCAGTAACATAAGTTCCAAAATCAGATAGTCGATTTTGTACAGCTACAATTATTTCACTTTTTTTTGCGTCGGTATAAGCTATTTTTTCTTCTAATTTTAAAATGTTGTTTTGTATTTTTTCTTTATCATCTGCATCAAAACTAAATCTATAATTCTCTTTTAACTTAGACAAATCTGAAAGCTGCTCCTTTCGATAGTCTGCATTCTTAATTAATTGCTTTTTATAATCCTCTAAATCTTCATCACTAATAGTTTCAAATATTTGACCTAGTAGTTCATTAATATCATCTTGATATTTATCTTTGCCTTTTTTAAGAAACCCAGACTGTTTGGGGGCATCTTCCTGCTTTTCTTTGATCTCATAGATTTTACTGAATCTCTTATTAAGACTTTCCCAGTGCTCTACAACTGATTCTTCAGTTACCGTCGGTTTAATTTCTTTAGAGGCTGGGGCTAAATCTAAAGTGATAGAATCTGAAGAGTTTACAAGTTCTTTTGCTTTGTCTAACCCTGAATTCAGAGTGTCTTTCCAATCAGCATATGCAGGTTGTGCCATAGCAAAACTAAGTAGAATAGAAGAAATTAATATGTGCTTTTTGATATTCACGACTGTACTCATATGTTATTTTACAGAACTCTATTCTGGTAAATTATATGAGGTCTAAAACTCATGTCAAACATAAAACTGGTTGCAATTACATTTTTAACAACATCGACAACAATACTATTAATTTTGGCTACAACGTTTCACTTTGGTAAATATAAAGTAATCCATGTTAACGAATATGATAAATCCAAAATCTTTATTGCAAAAATAGATGGCTTTAAAGATAAATATGAAAAAAAAGCTAAAGATCTAACTAAAAACTACGTAAAAAACACTACAAAGAAAATGACCAAGAGTGCTATTTCATCGGCTACTATTGGCACAGCAGCGGTGGTCGGTATCACGGCAATCTTTGCAGCAGAAGATTACTGTACATCTCATCGAGATATGATTGATGAAATCAATTTTTTATTTGATAAAAATGATAAATTTGATTTTAAAAAATGCTATTTTCAGGCCATTTCAGATTTACAAGAATCGGGCAAATATCTAAAAACAGAATTAACAAAGTATACAGTTTTAACTATTGGTGGCACAAAAGCACATTTTTCTAAACAAGCTGACTCTGCATCACAAAGCTGGGAAGACATGCTCACGAAAATAGACTCTGTGACTAATGACTCTTTTTCCAACAGCCTCAATAAGGTTAGTAGTTCAATTCGAGTACAAAGCAACAAAATAGCAAATACATCGACAAGCACTGTGAACCTGATGAAAAATAAAACTG
Source organism: Vibrio gallaecicus (assembly GCF_024347495.1). Lineage (NCBI taxonomy): Bacteria > Pseudomonadati > Pseudomonadota > Gammaproteobacteria > Vibrionales > Vibrionaceae > Vibrio > Vibrio gallaecicus. The sequence goes on from NZ_AP025490.1 coordinate 1,780,016, forward strand.
AAGACCTTTCTGATGCTACTGAAGACGCTATCGATGCCATGAAAGACAAAGCTCAAGACATTTCTGATGCTACTGAAGATGCTGCCGATGCCATGAAGGACAAAGCTGAAGACCTTTCTGATGCTACTGAAGATGCTGCCGATGCCATGAAAGACAAAGCTAAAGACCTTTCTGATGCTACTGAAGACGCTGTCGATGCCATGAAGGACAAAGCTCAAGACCTTTCTAATGCTACTGAAGACGCTGTTGATGCCATGAAGGACAAAGCTGAAGACCTTTCTGATGCTACTGAAGACGCTGTTGATGCCATGAAGGACAAAGCTGAAGACCTTTCTGATGCTACTGAAGACGCTGTCGATGCCATGAAGGACAATGCTCAAGACCTTTCCTATTCTATGTCTTCAAAATTAGACAAGCTCAGCAACTCAGCTAAAGATGGCTTGGGAAAACTTACCAATTAATCTTTTGCTTTGAGAGCATCTGCAGTTAACTATTAATTTGTTTTAGGGAATGCTAATGCTAACCTTAAAGTTATTATTTGCTGGGATAATACCGTATTCCAATACTGGATTGGTATTGTCCATTTCTTGGATTAACGCACTCTGCATTTCGTTCTATAGCACATACTACAAAGGGTTAGAGCGCGGGATTAAGAAAGGCTCAATTGTTTTGAACAATAACGCCCGTATACTAGAATCAAACAGACGGGGCATTTGGCTACTTCCCTAGCTATACACTAGGTGCAATGTACGCCGCTCAATTTATGGCTTCGATGAAGAACGATTTGGATGTGAGTTCTGTCATTCAAAGTAAAGATCTAACGCCTATCTTCAATTGGTTAGAAACGAACATTTGGAGCAAAGGTAGCTTACTCACAACTGACGAACTCGTGAAGCAAGCAACAGGTGAAACATTGAATGCTCAGCATTTCCAAGATCACCTGAAAAATCGTTATCTATAAGCCTAGGATTTTTAGGCTAGTTCTGAATACTAAAGTTAAAACCGCTCATAATGTGATTGAGCGGTTTTTCTATTTATCTAGTCGGAATAGTCTGCTCAGAAAATGTTAGAACGTTAGTGCTAGGTTTGCACTTACTCCAAATTGATTATCACCTGCGTAAGACGCTGCTAAATCAAAACTCACAATATCCCATGGTGAGATCCCCAAACCAGCATTCATGCTATCTTCTAAATTATCTTCTAAATCGGTCTCATAGCCTGCCCTTAATTGAGCCCAACCCCAAGCGTTAAACTCTATGCCTGCCCTAACAAATTGAGTGGCATTACTACTCATAGAAAAGCGTTCTTGACTTGTTAAATCGGCATCAAGGCTTACAGTAAACAACTCTGTGATATAACCGCCGCCAATTGTCACTTTGGGAGCAAGTTCATACGTAAGGTGTGAGTTTTTCGTCTCAATCTCTTGTTTAATCAAGTTTTTACCAACAAGTCCCACACGCCAGTTATCCTTATACCAAACGGCTCCCACGTCTACGTTGAATACCGTATCTGACACTTCACTATCTTCATAGTCATCAATATCAAAGTCATCTAAAGATGTAACATCAGAATAGGTACGAAGCTCTTGCAGTTTAGGGCTAATACCAAAAGAAAACTTTTGCTCCTTTAGTATGTATTCCTTCGATAAAGCTAAACCAAATTCAGCGACACCAAAGCCCGTAAGGGCGACTTCAGAATTTTCATATCGCTTTTTAGCATTAGCTTCATCACCAATCAAAGGGTTAGCCATTATCTCCACATATGTGGATGAGAACACATTCACTGAGGCGTATTGATTAGGGATAGAAATGCTAAATGCAATCCCGCCATTTACGTTAATTGGCTTTGCACCTGACAAGTCATTCAGATACTGATCCAATGTGTCGTATTCTTCTTGAGAAGGTAGCCTTCCCATTGAATCATAATGATCTTGAACATCATCAATCATTGCTAGTGCATCGTCTGAGTCTTGGACAGTAACACCAATAGCAGGGATTAAGAGCCCAATATCATCTTCTGCACGATATGCAGCGCCTAATGCTGGGTTGTGAAAAGGAGCGGTTAAAAAGTCTGCGGTTACAACACCAGTGTTACCCATACCCATACTGCGAGCATCAGTTGAAAATGTACTGGCTTGCGCTGTGCTTGCTGCACACACGGAAGCCACGGCTAATGTGATTAAGCCTTTGCTATGCATAGCAATTCCTTTGTCTTAAATGTAGTTGATAACAAAGAACAGCAAGATAAGGAGTAATTTCAAAATTCGATCTCGCTGTATCTACATTATTTATTGGATGGGGATTATGACAAGCTGATCCATAAATTTGGTTATATAAGCAATAATCAAAGTTATATGGTCATCATTAAATCGTGTTGATTTGTAAGGTTTTTTAAAACTAACTGTTTCATTTTACTTTCTGAAAGTTAAATGAGCACCTAGCGTTTGTTGCTAAATATTTTGGGGATCGACAAAAGACACAACAGTAGGTGAGACAATAAAAAACAGCATGATTGATACAGATATCGGTAGGGAAAGGATCGGATGAAGAGAGATATTTAGATCTTTTACAAAATAAACTAAATACAAGGCTCGACACCTTGTTGTTTCTAATGTTTAAGCAAAAAAAACGCCCATGTTGCCTGTATCAACATGAGCGTAAAGGTAGTGCACGACTACCGCTTCTATTCCCCTAATCGAGAAATGAAGGATTCATTAGAATAGTTGGGAGCAATAATGAAAATGCTAGCTGAGCACTTCAATAATGTCTTCTTCAATGATTAGAGTCGCAGCAATGTATTTAGAGCCATCAATTACATTGCCACTTGCGATTACTGAAAACACCCTCAACTTTAGCCATCAAAGTTTGATTATTGCCAGACGCCTTAATGTATAAATATTAATGTATTACAAATTAAAAAGGAAGAGCTAAAGATTAAGTTTTTGCATCAGTGCACATTTTTTAACTAACAAATCAAACCAGCCCACGAACAAAAATCAACAAAATAGATACAAAACAAGTACTTATGTCATTTATTTCAGTTTGTAACACTTTGTTAATGCCTGATTTATAACTGCATCTTGATCCAATTCACAGTTCTTACCTTCTTATAGAGTTAGCATATTTGTATTATTTTAATGCCAGATAATTATTCTATAAGGAACATTCAATAAGTGAATAATTAGTAGAAAAGTATATATGGCGTCATTTTTTGGTCCTATTGACCTTATTTATAATCGATAGAGTGGAATTATTACCATGAATAAACTTAAAACAATTGTGATAGCAATGTCATCGCTAATGGCGGTAAGTTCTGTTTCAGCTGCATCTTTTGATATGAGACATGAGTATAAAAGTCATACAGATCAACATGCAACGCGAGTAAAGCTTGCAGATAACATTGGCAATTTCTTAGTCGACATTGAGGCCAAATTTAAAGGCGAAGATGGTGAATTCATGGAAGATCTAAAAAATAATGGCTGGGAGCTCGGACTCAACTATCGCCATGTACTTAACGATAACTGGACCATGACTTACGGGATGCCTATTGAAGGTCGTGAATCAGGTGTCACTTACAAGCCTCAAGTACGTGCCACTTACAGTGTTGATAGCATCGATGGTTTAAGCCTAAGTGCTCGTTACCGCTACGATATGAGACAAAATACTCGTAGTTCTGAATATCAATTTGACGATGCTGGTAACGTTATTGTTGATGGTGATGGCGTGCCTATTATGGTTGATAGCAATGTCGCTAATCAACGTAGACACCGATTAACCGCTAATATTAACTATGCATTAAATGACTGGCGCTTTGGTTTTGAAGGAAACTATTACAAAGCTGATGGATATGACATTTACGACAATGACGACACGAACTATGAGCTTAATGTAAGTGCACGTCGCATGATGGGTGCATGGGCACCATATGTAGAGTTTGGTGATGTAAGCACATCGAGCACTTCTGCTACACGTGAACTAAGAAGTCGTGTCGGTTTAACTTACAGCTTCTAGTTCCTGACCTCTAGCTTCCAAAGAGTCGTCGGAAGTAAAATTAATCATAAATAACATTTAAGCCAGCGAATCTGCTGGCTTTTTAGCTAGTCAAAAAATCAATTTATTTAAATATCTATCTTCTGACTTTCTAATGGTACTAATGACTCATTCGATACAACTGAGAAATGGGCACCTCTTTACCTTGCGCCACCCGTTTTTGCTGGGCCAAAAATAGTTCAGCAGTCGAAACCGCATCCGCTAACGCATTATGATTGTTGTATTCGGGGAGTCGATACCGTTCTCGTGTTGCCGCCAATGTTAGATCCACTTCTTCATGGTTGCTGATCGCTTGCTCCATTTTCTTCTCAATACATAACGTATCCAACCAAAGTAAGGGGAGACTTCTCAAGCCATAACAACGCAGTAAATATTGATTGATGAAGTTTTCTTCAACAACACATGCATGGGCGACAATAATTTTGCCTTTAGCTGACTCGAAGAATGCCTGCATGGCATCATGAATAGATAAACCTTCCTGCAGCATTTGAGGTGTAATGTGGTTGATCACTGCCGTTTCTGGATTTATTTGAGAGTCATTATTCAAATATAAGTGTTTCGCTGAAGCTAAGTCGATTCGACCTTTGCTTATTTCCACCCACCCCATAGACAAAATAAGATCGTCTTCACTGCTTAGCCCCGTCGTTTCTAAATCTAGAATGATATATTCGGCATCTTTAGCAAGATCAAACATTTGTGGCAAAGGCTGTTCGAGAACATTAAACAACACTTCCGGTAATTTCACGGTATTTAAGTACTGCTTTCGCTTGCGTTTTATACGCTCAAGAGGATGAAAGTAATTAAATAACCCTTTCATTATCGGGCTCCAAATCTAATTTTTGCAGCTTCTTGAAGGTCAGCAATGATTCTAAAGGCATCTTTCAAGTGCTTACGTTCAAAACTGCCAAAGCTATCTGGATTAATATTATTGTCGGGTACTTCACCATTTTTTAATGCTTCCAGCTGATGACCAAACCGGAGCGATAATATGTATTGATAGGCACCTAATATATTTTTATAGGCATCATCACTCAACATGCCCTTTTCATTGGCTGCTGTAAACCTGTCATCCGTGGCAGACAAATCGCATTCCACTGCTAAACCGTAGATGCGAGCCAAATCGATTATTAGATTTATCGCATACTTCTTAACGTTCAGCGTTTTTTTATTCTCACCAGATTTTTCCAATACTAGGCTGTTGAAAATTCCCAACGGTGGATTCGTGTTCACCGCATCTCTCACTAATGTACTTAGAAACTCTCGGTTACTTCGGATATTTGAATGCAGCTCATCGCGAAGAATCGTTTCGTACTCACTATTACCATAAATAGTCCGAATTTCTAAAAAAACACTGATGTTTAGTAAGCGTTCATACTCCGGGTTTGATACCCATTTTTTGTAATAGTGCTTCCACACGCCTAAAGGTTGGCACCATTTCGGCGTTGCAGCCATGAATTTACCTGGACATAGTGGATAATCACAACTTGCCAACCCATTAGTCACCATCATAGCTAAGTGTTTGAAATAAATACGGTCGCTGTCTGTTGCGTCATCAGCAAGTACAATCGCGCTGTCTTGATCAGAAAGCATGTGTACTTCATTACGTGCGTGGGAACCTGCAACAATCCAAGAGAAGTCGCAAGGTGGAGGTCCTAATTTATCAATCGCAATTTGAATTAGTCGCCGCGTATAAGCATCCATGATCATGGTCATGACTTTGCCAACCGTTTCTGGCGCTACTTTACCTTCAACTAAGGCTTCAAAAATGGCTTGCCTCTCTGAAGTAAACGAAGACATGGTTTTAACACTGCCCGCGTATTTGATTTTCTCAATTAAGAAAATCGCTTGAACACGGTGATTTTGAACAAGGTGAGAAGTGGTTAATAAACCAATAACTTTATTCTCTTTCACTACAGGGAGATTACGAATATTGAACTGCATCATGATTGACGCAGCATGTAAGACTAAATCATCCGGTTTAACTGTTAACGGTGAATGTGTCATGACTTCTGAGATAACATTATCAGTACTCACACCATGTGCTATAACACGTTTAGTCATATCTCGATCGGTAATTAATCCTACAATTTTGTCATCTTCATAGATAACCGCACAAGGAGATCTCTGGTGCAGCATTTCTGTGGCAACAGATTGAATCGACTGGTCTGATTTTACTATTGCGACATGACCACTTGCGACATCTTCCACTTTTCGAATAAATAACCCTTTTTCTTTATTCGACCAAACCACATCTAAAGCCGATTTCAAACGAACTTGGGCTTGAGAAGCAAATTGTTCCGCGCAACTAGGGAAAGTTTTAAACAAAGTTTGTAACGCATTGTGCGGGATAACATAGAGTAAGGTATTTTCTATGGCAATAGCTCGATAGCCCTTATCATCATTGACTTTAGATTCAAGAAAAGTAAAACCAAATAGGTCTTCGCTACCTAGCCTAGCCCGTAAAACACCATCTGATTTTCTCTGCTCCATTGAGCCCGTGCGAATAATATAAAGAGACTTTTCTTTTCCAGACTCACACAAATCAACGACATCACCTTTTCCAAGATAAATAATCTGTACGTGCGAAGATAACTCTCTTAGCGCATCTTTTGGTATTTTATCGAAAGGGTCAATTTGTCCAATAAATTGAAGAATATTGGGTAATAAAGATTGGGACATAGTCATATTCACACATCATTTCAATTATGTATTATTATATAACCATTAAATGTAATTGCTAGCCGATTTATTAAAACGAGTGAGCTTTGCCTAAATAATAAGCTAACACCTCCACAATCTACTTACGCAACAAAACCCAGCCAAAAAAAAGCACGCAAAATGCGTGCTTAATCAATCATTTAAAAATATTTACTTAGCTAACACTTGAAAGCCTATGGTTTGACTCGTGCAGGTGATTTGCTGAAGCGATACGTGCTTTTTCACTGTTGCCAGCCATGATTGCATCATAGATCTGACGGTGCTCATTAATACACGTGCTACCTTCTTCCGAAGAATGAGAAATAAAGTTAATGAACATAGTCGTGAGGATATTACCGAACGGTAGGTAAAAATCATTACCTGTCGCATTAAAAATCAGGCTATGGAATTTAATGTCAACTTCTGTCCAACGCTTTTGGTCGAAGATTTCTGCATCCGAGATTTCAACCATTTGCTGAAATGTCTCTGATAATTCAATACGTTGATCAGCTGTAGCAAACTTTGCAGCAAGAGCACAGGCTTCTGGCTCAATAGCACGACGTAAACCTAAGAATTGATGACAGAATTCATCTGGATCCGCTAGCCCATCCATCCATTCAATGAGCTGTGGATCAAGGAAGTTCCAGTACGCTCGATCAACAACTCGTGTACCGATTTTAGGTCGGGATTCTAATAAACCTTTTGAAGTCAGAAGCTTAACGGCTTCTCTTAATGCTGTTCTACTAATTCCGAACTGTTCACAGAGCGCCATTTCACCAGGAATGATAGAACCTTGAGGAAGGTTACCAGAAAGAATACCACGGGCGATTTCACGAGCAACTTGCACGTGAAGGCTTCGCTTAGAGCCTGAAATAGGTTTGAATGAACCAGCCATGAGTCTACTTACTTATTAGATATGTATTATTTAATAAGAATTATAGCATTGATTTATATAGAGCTCCAAAGTAAGTATCTTAATAACGTGAGCTCCCTTGTATTCTGGGTTCAATCAAAAACCATCGTTTGCCATTTAATTGAAAAATTCAGATCTATTATGTCACTTTTACACCTAGAAATAATTATCATTTGTAATACTAATATATGCCTGAAATCACAAAATAGATTATGAGTTAACTATTTACCGGGAAAATTACTCATTTTGGTTACCCTCCCTCTTGCACAATCAAAGTGTTATTGTATGATTTATATGTGGCAGATGTTATTTACACGACATTGACCCTTTATAATTATTTTTGGTAAGTAATGCTCTGCTTTAAGGGCATGTCAGACACAAAAGAAAGCTTCACTCTATTTGAAGCCCTGCTTTTATGTCCAACTCAGGTGGTTTACATGTCAACATTTTCATTGGTGGAAGATTCGAGCCGCCGCATTCATGTTCAAATTGCGAGACAAATTGCTCGCAAGATTTTATCTGGCGAATTACAAGAAAATCAAAAATTACCCAGCGAGATGAACCTATGTGAAGTTTTTGGCGTTAGCCGAACTGCACTTCGTGAATCAACAAAATTGCTTTCAGCCAAAGGGCTTATCGAGTCTAAACCTAAAGTTGGCACCCGTGTCATGCCCCGCTCTCAATGGCATTTCCTTGATCCTCAACTACTAAACTGGATCCAAGATTTAGAAGATACCAAACCCTTCTTATCTCAATTTTTAGGTTTACGAAAAGCCATTGAACCAGAAGCTTGTGCGCTTGCAGCAACTAACGCTACGGTTGAACAGCGCAAAGAGCTTTCGGTTTTATTTCAAAAAATGACGATGGCTGCTGAAAGTTATGATTATGGATCTTGGACGATAAACGATCATCTATTTCATAAAACTATTTTCCTTTCTACAGGCAACCAGTTTTATGTGCCATTTGGAAACATTTTATCTACGATTTTCAAACAGTTTATCGACCACTCTGCTGAAGGTGGGCGCTTTTGCTTAGAAGAGCATAAGGCAATATACGACAGTATTATGACTGGTAATGCGCCACAAGCTCGAATTGCATCTAAAGGGCTACTCGATGATGAAAATCAGAAATTATCCAATATAGAATTAGCTATCGCTTAATTCGACTTCCACCAAATCTTAAGTTCTGCCATGTAGAGAGCTTAAGGTTTCATTTACAGACCGCAACATTTTAGCCAACAAGCCTCTAGGGTTGTTTATTGCCGTATCTTTTAGAACAACTAAACCAACGGTTTATCTTCTTTATCATGGACGGTCTAGAGGTCATTAATGGTATGGAATAAATCACGCTCTTTCTAAAAAGGTTGTATTTTGTCTTCCCAATCATACGTTAGAAAAAATTTCTCATTAGCCTGGCCTTTAGCCCTTAATGCATTGCTTATGCAGTCGATGCTGATGATCGATACTTTGCTTGTTTCACCTTTAGGCGAGGTTCCTCTTGCTGCAATGGGAATTGCTACAACCATTATTGCCTTTATTCTAGGCATACAAATGGCACTAGCTAATGGTACTCAACTGGTTTTAAGCCGTGCGGTCGGTTCAGGAGTCCAAAGTTCACTTTCAAAAGCATTTTGGGCGGGGCTATCAATCAATCTAGCTGTTGCACTCATATTTTGGAGCTTGCTGACTTTCTTCGAGCAACCACTAATACAGGCATTAACCGACAATTTTGCTCTGTATACTGGAATCAGCCATTATTTAGATATATCAAAACACTTGGTTATCTTTACCGCTTTAACGCAAGTTATCATTGCTTTATTTAACGGCTTAAGTCGCACTAAAATCCCTTTTAAGGGCTACCTTATTGAATTGCCTATTAATGCACTACTGTCCTATCTATTAATTCATGGTTTCTCAACATTTGAAGGTCTTGGCGTGCAAGGTGCAGCCCTTGGTAGCGTGATTGCCATTACATTTAGGCTGTTCTATCTCGCCTTGTGTGTTCACTATGACTCTACGATCTCATTGTCTTTACACGCCCAAAAATCTGAATTAGTCGCTAATATACGTAAGCATTTTATTGAGATATTTCCGGTTGCAGCAAACGTGACAATGCTTTCAATTGGTGCCACAATTTATCAGCTGCTCTATTCACAGCTCAACATTAATGCTTATGTTGCAATTACGCTCGTTATGCCCTGGCTACGCGCTGGTACTCAGTTCATTACAGCTTGGGCACATTCATCTGCAATCACCATTAGCCAAGCGATTGGTTCTAAAAAAATGGATGATCTGACAAAGAATGTCGATACGAGCATTGATGTCGCGGTTGGAATATCTATCGTCTGTGCGTTTTTATTTGGCGGCCTAAGTTTAGCTATTAATGACATCTACCCCGATTTAGACAGTTCAACCTACCAAGCACTCGCAGTTATTGCTCCCCTCTATATATTTCTCCCAATTGTTCGTGGATACAACACGGTTCATGGGCACGTATTAAGAGCATTGGGAAAAACAACTGATGTATTCAAAATTAACTTCACAGGGCAATGGATCATCTCGATTCCATTATGTGCTTTGATTATTTTCGGTCTTGATGGTTCTATTTTCTGGGCATTTGCTATTCAACCTTTTGAAGAAGTGGTGAAAGCTTTTCCATTTAGGCACCTTGCAAGAAAATCGTTAAGGGAGTTTTATTCTCAAAAAGCCAAATCACTAATGTACGATTGAGCAGCCTGAGTTTATGTTCATAAACTTGAAGCATGCTTTTTTAATAAGAAGTAGCGGTGTTTTTTATACATTTTGAAAGTTGTCAGAACTCAAGGTGAAGATTATTTGAGCTATATTTATTTTCGGTTTTCTGAAAATAAATATAGCTATTTCCAAAACTAAGCGTATAGTCCGGCTCTTGGCTCTTATTTAAGAGTTGTTAATGCTACATTTAGTCCAAGTTTCTACACAGACAGTTCACGATTTTTCCTCGTTACACCTATTCTGCGTCAGCTTTACCTCGATAGATCATTCAATAGCTTTAAACCATTTGCCTCAATTAACTATTGGCTTCAATAAACTGTTAGCTTCAACAAACCGCTACCTTTAATAAGCCGTTAGCTCAATAAACCAATCCGATTATTTACGTTTGTACTGAGTGTTCAGTAGCGTATCTAGTTATTCGGGTAAATCATTACTGTAATAAAACTAAGGCACAATTATGTCAAAAAGAACAACACGACAAATCCATTGGTACCAACTAACACGCGAAAAAGCGTTTACAAAATCACAAGGTAATAAATGCTCAAAATAGAAATTAATTTATTAAAAGAAGACCTGTCTTGGGTCGCAGAGATACGCCAGCTGAACAGCGACATTTTACACCGTCACATACTGCCAAAGCTTCAACATACAAGTTATCTAATCGACTTCGAATTCAGTGAACGAGACAACACTGGCACCATATTATCAAGTACTGGTTGCACGCTAGGAAATTTCACAATCCTATAGCGAAAGACTTATATAACGAAACTAGAGACTTCGCCATGTCTCCGGAAAATCTATAGTCTTTACCATCGTCTCAGGTCGCCTTATCGACCTTAAGCATACAATAGAATCGAACCTAGTCATTTGCATTTCACTCGCGGCTCACGCTCACTAGGTTTTACTCTTATTGCTCATTCTATTGATGTTCACTCTACTCAATCAATTTATTACTCTCTATTACCCACACACCATTACACATTCCGCGTATGTTTGAGCATCTTGAACATTCGATTCGACAGCTTTATGCATGACTTTCATTAATATAAGAAGCCTATCCGAATTGAAGTAGCTCAATTCATGTCAAACAGGCTATCGTATAAAATCAGGAAAGTTCACTACGGTCATTTTAAATCACTTCACCCTACCCGCCTCAAGCTAAACACATAGCTCACTTCAATATCTTATTAATCAATTAACATTTAATTTCCAATGATTAAGCAAACCTCACGATATGCACAAAGGCATAAATATAAGGAATATAAATATGAGTTCTCAACATTGAAATTATTAAACTGTGCGACACATTACTAGCCAAACAGCACCATATTTGTCTTATTTTATGCTTTAGATTATCGGTATCATTATTGTAATGAGATCACTATCAAGATTAGTGTTGAAAGTTCGCTTGAAAATGGGATAACCATAACACTTAGTTATAAATAAGACGGAGTGATATGAACTTTTTGATTGGTATCACAGAATAGATAGCCGATAATACATACCATATTTGTCATACATTAATTCAATAGCATTGTTGTTGTTTGATGAAATAAAAGGGTACTAAGGATGTATCCATAATTATAAATCATAGCGAGATGATAAGTATGAAACCAGTAACAAAAATTGCACTATTCGTAACAACCACACTTTTAGCCGGCACTGCTGCAGCTGCTACCATTGATTACCGTGGCGAGTATAAGCATGAAGATGAAAAGTACGCACACCGTATTAAAATTGGTGCAAACACTAAAATCCTTGATGACCAAGCAAAGCTATCTTTTGGTGTTGAGCAAAAATTCCAAAGTAGTGACCAAACTGACTTTTGGAAGGAAGTGGTTCGTGGCGATTCTGAGTTTAGCTGGGATGTAACTTACAAACTAGATGATAAGTGGTACATACAACCAGGTATGCCAATTACTTTTGCTGAAACTAAAACGACTTATAAACCTCAATTCCGCGTGGGTTATAAAGCTGATTTCGGCTTAACAACTGCTTTACGTTACCGTCATGAACTGCAAACTTTTGAAACTGGTACAGGCACTGCAAGTGCTGCTGGCGGTGGCAAAGTTGTACGTGATGGTAAAACTCTGCAACAAGGTAAATTCACGTTAACTGGTTCATACAAGTTCAGTGACGAAGCTTGGAAAAACCTAAAGCTAAGTTACGAAGCTAACTACAATGTGAACTACGACGACGTTCGTCTTGCGAACGATAAAAATTGGGAATGGGATCTTGGTGTTAAAGTAGGTTACAAAATGGGTGACTTCACTCCTTACATGGAATTCTGGTCATCTGATTACGGTTCATCTGCTGAAGATGATCGCCAGCTTAAAACTCGCTTTGGTCTTAAGTACAGCTTCTAATTATAAGATTTAATGTCACTAAGTAACTGTTTTTAAAATTCTATTATTTACTTAGTTAAGCTTCGATTTAAAAAGGTTTAGCATCGCGCTGAGCCTTTTTAATATCCTCTCTATCCTCTCTATCCTCTCTATCCTCTCTATCCTCTCTATCCTCTCGGAAGATAAGCTTTTACTCACTGTAACCAAACTATACTTTACCTAAATCATCACCGCTGTAGACTGCTTCAGAAGCTTAACTTATATTATCAAGCACATTACGCCCGCCCTTATTGAAGACAATATTTAGCAGTCTCTGCTTGTTCGTATTGATGAACATGTTCATCAATACGAATACTCACGAAAAATAGCCAATTCAATGACTCTGCGTTTTAATTAACAGGGAGATTTTTGTAACAATCGGATGAGATTAGAATATCTTTTATTGCGACGTTTGCAGGCTGAGAGTAGCTCAATGTGTTTTAAACAAAGTGTAAATATGAAAACAGTAAATGAGCGTCTACACACGTTTAGAGAGGCGCATATCGATGCTGATTAGGAGCGTATTAATAGCTTTGATCATGGTTTATAAAAATCAGCATCAATAATAAAAAAGCGCCATTCAATCAATGAATGACGCTCAATTCGTTGCTTATAGCAAAGGTACTTATAAAAAGTACTGATGGTAAATAAAGCTTATTTATCCATTGGGTCCGGCGCAACAACAGCTGAGAACGTACTTGAATTGTAATCATTACCCTTTAGCACATCACCGATAGTGCGCGAGTCAAAATCATCTATGAAAACTTCTAATTGGGCCGCTTCATCAGAATAAACTTCATAGTCATCAACGTATAATGTTGTATCTGCCATTCCACTATTTGAAGAGAACTTAATAGTAGTTGCTGTTACGGGAACGCTAGAATCTGAGTGGTTTGCGTCATTACCTGCGTTCTGAGAGTCATAAGGACCAAACTCCACACCATCAACTTTAACTGTGTAAGTACCAGTTTCAGTCGTCGAAGATGTATCCCAAGACATTTCTAGGTCAATCCAAGTACCAGGAGTAAACGTTGTTACTTGCTCATCTTCACCACGTAGCGTGATTTTACCTTCGTCAATTTTCAGCTCACCCACCAAAGAAGAAGTGGAGTTTTTAGTATCAAAAAGAGAAACGTAAGCTGACTCTGTTTCTGCAGTGTCGTAATACATAGATACTTTATGCGTACCAGTTGTCATACCTTCCGCAAACTTGTAACGCAATTCGCCTGTATCACCTTCATCTTGGTCAGTGATTGCCGCAACTTGATTGCCCGTTGGTTCTGGATCTGTTGGAGTGCCTCCATCACCAGCTACTGTTGCTTCAGAGCTACTGCTGTTGTAAGGCGTTGTATTTAATACTTTACCAATAGTGTAGCCATTGAAGTCATCTTCAAAAACTAGCTCTTCAGAACCACTATCACTTGAATATACTTTTAGGTTATCAGCAAGTAGTTCAAAGTTATTCGTACTGCCGTTATCACCCAACCTTAATGCAATCACTTGGACAGGACCACTTTCTGGGATTTCATCTGCTAGATATGAATGTTCAACGTCATTTACTTTGAAGCTGAATACACCATTACTCCAAGTTGCTTCGACTGTTAGTGTCTCACCTTCCGTATAACCGCCATCGATAGCATTCAGTTGCTTGGCACTGTCACGGTATTTAATAACACCAGCTTCAAAAGCAATCTCACCATGTAGGTTTGCTGTTGATGTACCTGAAGCATAAACTGAAACATACGCGTTTTTGCTGTTATCATCTCCGACAGAATCTTCATCAAGTTGATAAACTAAATCAACCGTTAAACGACCTGAAGTAATGTTATCAAGGCTATTATCAGAGAGCTTTAATCTAAGTTCACCAGTATCAGAAGTTGAAGTATCAATGATTTGAACGTAGTTGTTTACACCAGACTCTTCATTTGCATCTTTAACAGCATCACTTACAGATGTGGTAGTGGCTTCATCAGCCCCTACTAATTCACCCTCAGTTGCAGTATCTACCATTAATTCGCCATTCGTTACAGAGTAACCACCATCAACAACGGCACCATTAGCGTCTGCACCGTAATAGGTAAACGAAATTGTTTCTGCGTCCAGATCTTCTGTATACGTTGCGGTTTTAATTTCGTACGTACCAGGAACTGCATCGTCGTAGTAATATTTTTGTGTGCCATCTGCAAATACATAAACATTGGGTAGATCGGTAGAAGTGGCTGCAGGTAAAGCACTTGTGCTTACTGTCGCGGCACCAATTTCCCACATACCGCCATCAAGAGGTGATGTTGGTGCTGGCGGTGTTGGTACATCATCAGGAATGAACTCAACATCTGTGTCACAACCGAACAACAAACCTGTAGACATAGTTACTGCAAGTGCAATTTTAGAAATCTGCATAATTTACTCTCTTTCACGTTAGTCATTAATCCCTTAAATGATATTGTCAGACAAAAGCGGTCATTCTTCAATCATGGATATTTAATATGATGACCTTTCTCACAGTCGCTGCTATTTAGGTTATAGAACTCATGCATACATCACATTAATAAGCAAAGTTGACGTATTTATTGCTATATACGCCACCTAACATGAAGCATATAATATGATTATTACGCCCCACCCTAACCCAAAAGTGACTATAAACTTACTATCAATAAATATCAGATGACGGTAGATACAAAAGGCAGATCTTCTTTAAATTAATTTTTCGTGAGCCTCATACTAAACACACTGCTTATTTGCACATTCCTACTCAAGAAATAACATGCTTTCAATCTATAATTTATTTTTAAGTTCTCAGTTCTATAAATAAAAAAATGGTCAGTAAATTAACAAAGTAATAAATTACCCTATTCATTTACCGACCATTCATTATTAGATTATCTATTGAGAATTAATCTCAGGTAATTATTTACCTTGGTATTGATCGTGAGAAACATTTAGCTTGTAGAATGTCGCCTGTGAGTAATCGTCTAGATCACCACTGATATTCTGGTTGTAAACACCAGCCTTGAAGTACATGTATTTGCCGCCTACGTCGTAGCCGCTTTTACTCATATCAACCACTTGTACTACGTCATCTTTGCCTTCACGCATTAAAGAAACGGTCATTGTGTTGCCTTTAACATCAATGCGATAGCTGAAGACTTCACCAAGAGCAATACCATCGTCACCAACTTCAGCTGTCATATCACCCACTAGAGGATAGAAGTCCTCTTTTGTCGCGTCTTGACTTTCATGTGCAAAGTAAACTGCGCCTGTGGCTTGGTCTGGTAATTTGCGGTAGTACAAACGAATCGGCTCATCGTTTTGATCGTGAATCTGACCAATGATGAAACGACCTACTTCATTTGCATTACCAGTAGTGGTTGCGTGATCTATCTTCAACGTTGCTTCTAGTACGCCGTCGATACCTGCTGCAGCTTCTAAGTCAGACTCAGGTGCGCTTGAGAATACCCAGTTGTTTTTGTTAACACCTTTAGTGCTAATAGACTTATCACCACGACGCATCATTTCACGAAGTTCAGTACGTGCGTACTTTGTGTTTTTAGAGGTACGAACACCTTTCACGTAAGCCTTGAATACTAGGCCGCCGTCATCTGCTGTGTAGAAAATTTCTGGGTGTTGGTAACCATTTGCGAGGTTCCACTCAGACACATCATCAGGCTTGCCATTTTTGTCATGATCAAATGGTTGAGATAAGTACCAATGAGTCATGTCAAAGTTTTCACTTGGAGCATTACCTGCCAGTGGTGTTTCTGGAAGGTTAGTCGGTACTGGTAGTGCACTACGAGTGTCACACTGAACCGTTGTTTCACATGGGTAAACTGCCGCTACGCCGAAGTTGCCAGAGCGAAGATCTTTACGCGCTTGCTTGCGTGCTTTTTCCACGGCTTTCATTTCTGCGATCATTGCTTGTTCAGCTGCAACTACGTCTGAAGTGATGATATGACTAGCAGGACAAGCGTTAACATTACAGTTTACAGCAGCTAGACCTGTCACACTGTTCCAACCATTTTTGGTGTTACCGTGACCAACGTATCTTACGTAGCGAGCTTGAACCGCCGGAGCAAATTGGAAACGCTCAAGACCGATAGCTTTACCTGAACTCATTTGATTCTCAAGTACCGTTGTCCAGTTTTCGCCATCAACACTGACTTGAATATCAAACTTAGATTGGCGCTCGTTACCTTTACTGAATGATGCTTGAACAGCGTCAAATTCATGTACAGAACCATAGTCCAACATTGCCCACTCGCCGTCACCGGCTGAAGACCAACGTGTTGTTAGATCTTGGTCAACTAGGCGATCAGGACCGTTACCATCGTGACTACTAGCAGTAGCAGCAACCGGCGTCATAATAACTTCACCAGTTTCTTTATTATTAGGGAATTCAGCTGCTGTCGTGGAAGATCCAGTACTCGTACAACCAACAGCGAATAGGATAGAAGTAGCTAGCAAGCTTTTAAGATAAATGTTTTTCATTTGTCTGTTCACCTTTAAATATAAAGTTTGAATAATTAGATCTATTTGTTTTATTAAAAGCAGAGCATTTGGGCATTGAAAATGATTCAATCGCTTGCCTATAAATAGGCATATAAGCAACGTTGTATATTGTTGTGCCAATATGTTCTGCTCATTTGATACGAATCATTATATACATAATAAAATAGTACAAATAAGCAAAGAATCATAAATGAGATCACGGTCTTGTACCTAGCCTCTCAAAGGGTGAATAAATGAGATCCCGCTCAATATGAATTTCATATAAGTTAAATTTCATCAGTAATGATAAGCATATGTCTTACAAAACCTTCACAAAGAAAGTGGTATCCATTGATTACAGATACCCTCTAATTATGATTAATGATGCTCCGCAATTAATGAAACAAAGCTGACATCGAACAGCTTTCCCTGATAATTACTCTCTGGTTTGAATTGAGGGTAGATACCGCCTTTAAAATAAAATGCGACATCAGATGAAGACCAGTCGGAGGTAAGAGAAACGGTATCTCCATCTTTATCAGTATAATCTTCGCCCCATAAGATATTGTGAGAAACGGTATTTGTACCATCAGCATCATGAGTGGCTAGATACACTCCGTCTGCATTTGCACGAATCGTGTAGCGCCATTCTTCATTTGCAGCATAAGATCCTAGTGTCACACTGAATGGCTCACAATGATTACAATCGGCATTATTGCGTTCAAAATCAGAGTTTAAGATCACTCTTACTGGTTTATCTTCGCCTTCCCAAAGTAACTTGACCAAGGCTTGATTGATCTTCCAACCATGGATTTGACCTAAAACGACTTTAGGGACTTGGTTGCTTATCTCTGGGTATTCTTCAATCTTTAACTGAGCCGTTAACACATGTTCCGAAGAGTTAGTGCGGTTATCAACAAGGTACCAACTGGTGTCTTCATCGCTGGTACTGCAATCAGGGCTACTGCTACTGACATAAAGCTCTCGAAGTTCAGAGCGGATATAACTAGAGTTAGCCGTTGTCGTGCCATACCCCATGTCCGTTCTAAAATGCATTCGTCCATTTTCAACGTTAAAGTATGACAAATTGATGCTGTTATCATAGACATCACTATCATCTGTAAGCTCATCTTTACTGGAATTACATCTTACTGGTTCTAATTCCGCAGCACTGCTACCACCGTCGCCATACCAAGTATCTTTACTAGCCGGAATGGTCAACTTCCAGTGACTAATATCCCAGTCACTTGAATTATTGAGGCTTGTTTTTGAATGCTGTAACTCTTGAAAATGTGCGACACCTTCTCCATTTTCAAATTGATTGTAAATGCCAGCTTTAAAGTAGCTGAGCAAGTGTTCCCAATATTGAATGTCGTGAGTGACAGAGAGTTGACCATCTACTTTTATAGCAAGCGTGCTTTCGAACACAGACAATTCAAATTTAGTGAAGTTATTAAGATCTGCTTCACCTAAGTCATAACGATCATAAGAAGTGGCATAACATGTTGATGAGTCTGCTGCTTTACTACAATCTATGGCGTTATTTTTTACAACAGCCCAATAATGACCAGTAATGCCGTCTCTTTCTTGTTCCCATACCACACGTAATAAAGGATGAGGTATGTTCCCAGTACCACTGTCATCGGTGCCTTTATTATGGATTTGTAAGAATGTTACTTCATCGTGGTCAGCTGGCGAGCTAGCCACCGCCAAATCTATACCTGGCAGTTTCACTTCTGCATAAAGAGTTCGCTTAGTATTCTCTTCATTGACATCAAAGTTCTCACCTTCTCGAACTTCTGATCTCATTTTGTAGTTCGACATTTTAAAAATCAGATTCTCAGTACTCTTGTCAGCATAAAAGTATTCACTTTTGTATCCGTCAAAATTGCCGTTTTTTACTTCAGAAGTTTTATTACCTTCTGATCCATTGGGATCAGACACCTGTAAATCTGAATTGGAAAGAATACTTTGATATTTAACGAGATCGAAAGGGGCTATTGTTTCTTCTGGTGTTCCAGGGTTACTCGGGGCTGTACTGCTACTGCCTGAGCTACCTCCACCACAACCGTAAACAAGACCGGTTAATGCTACAATCATAAGCGGCTTCATCGCATTCATTTCACTTATCCATCTGTATAAAAAGAATAACTTACATTTGTAGTATTTTAATTCAATTAAAGTGTAATGATAATGTGATAGCTAACTTGAATAAGTTTTTATTATTAGAAATGAGTAATAAAACCAAAGAGTCATGCAGATTAATGTTTGAAAGGTCTCTCAACAAAAAGGCTGCCCTAAAATCAGGGCAGCCTTGATAAGACTCGGTTAGAAGTACTAAATTAGTTCTAAAGTATATTTTTACACCTTAAAGCTGCTCATCAACTCACTAACGCTGGTGTTCAGCGTTTTAATTTCTGCTGATTCTGCCACTTGATTTTGGCTTAATTGGTTAAGTTCTACTACAAAAT
Source organism: Vibrio gallaecicus (assembly GCF_024347495.1). Taxonomy (NCBI): domain Bacteria; kingdom Pseudomonadati; phylum Pseudomonadota; class Gammaproteobacteria; order Vibrionales; family Vibrionaceae; genus Vibrio; species Vibrio gallaecicus. The sequence continues at coordinate 1,799,771 of NZ_AP025490.1, forward strand.
TTTCAATAGTATGCATGTTTTTCGCAATGCTCTGTATCAGAGAGTTTTGCTCAACAGAAGAACCCGAAATATCATTATTAAAACGACTCACTGTTTCCATTTGTTCGGTCAATTTAGACAATATATCAACCGCTTGCACAACTTGAGAGCGAGTCATTTCGCAATTCGTTTTTGTTTGCTCAATTGACTTAACCAGCCCTTCAGATTTATTTTGCAAGCTTGATAACGCTTCTTCAATTTCCGAAGTACTGATTTGAGTTCGGTTCGCTAGAGCTCTAACTTCATCGGCTACCACTGCAAAACCGCGACCATGTTCACCTGCTCTTGCCGCCTCAATCGAAGCATTTAACGCTAACAAGTTTGTTTGTTCAGCAATTCCACCAATGACGGTGACAATAGATTGAATCCCTTGCGTTTCATTTGCCATGGACAAAATGTCTTCAGACGTTGAAACCACTTGTTTCTCAAGATCACTCACATAAGTTTCAGTCACAGTGTTTATTTGCTTCGTTTCATCACTTAATCGAGCTGCACTTCTTGCTGCATCAGCCGCAAACTGTGAATTTTTTTCAACTTCATTCGATGCTTCAGACAGGCTATCAATAGAAGAAGCCACTTTAGCTGTTTCATCCGTATGAACCTTGAGCACATTGCTGGTTGCTTTACATCCTTCACGGATACTTAATACTTTAACGTCTAGATCTGAGTTTTTAAATTTGACGTCTTTTACCATTTCCTGCAAACCCATGATAAATAGGTTGATGTCTCTTGCTATATGGCCTAAATCATCACTGCCCTTTTCAACTAAGCGTTGAGTTAAATCGCCATTACCTTGTGATAATCTATGAACAATATCTCGCAAGGAAACTATTGGACGGTAAAAACGATTAAGTAGAATAACCATTAATACGACTGACCCTATAATTGATAAAATAATTAATATGCGAGCACTAGACATCACTTCATCTAATTGTTCATGGGCTAATGAAGGATTAATACTAGATATCATATACCATTCCCTTGAGTCACCAATATGCACCTTCTTCGCCATCAACACTCTATTTTCACCATTAATTATGCCTTCAATAAATATTTCGGGTGATTGAATAGCCTGAATAATATTTGCGTCACGATTAATAGAGTTTATATTAGTTTGAGGTTGGATCTGCTCTATGGTTGAGGCAATGATCATTCCTTTATCATCAACCATAATACCTTTAGCTTCATATATTTTATCTAGTTGTTTCAATTTATCTTCGAGATCATCAAATCGAATATCCGCCATAATAACGCGATCTTTATAGGAATAAGTCACACCAATCATTGGTACCTGCGTGCTTTTGGTAAAAAACAAATCACTAAATGATTGACCCGTTTTTTTCTTTGCTTGCTTATACCAAGGGCGTACCGTCGGATCATATTTTTCTTTAATTCCCACACCATTAGGGAAAGATTCTGATGGGCGTGAGGTGAAAGATCTACCATCATCAAATCCAACAACAACCTTATCGACCCCGCCCATTTTAGCGGCATAGTGCATCAACGTTTCATTTGGAACGGTATAAGGTGAACTCATGAACTCTTGTGCGACTGAGTTCACGGTGTCGATTGTTCTTTGAACTGTATTTTCAATATCTTCTATTTCAATAGAAAGTGATTGGTCGATTTCGTTATATATTTTGTTATTTACCTGCTGTGTTGCTAAGTCAAGCGAATACCAGTTGGTAACCACTAAGGCACTAGAACTGACGACAGCCGCCATCAAAATCAGCTTTCCTTTAAACCCTAAAGATAATCCTGAATTCATAAAACTCATAATTAATAACAACCTTTAATATTTATTTAAATCTATTGAAATAGGAGCTTTAGCAGTAATCGCTTAGTGAGAGTCATACGTCACAAAAGGTATTTTATAGTTACAATGAGTTACTGCATTAATATTTTAAGTATTGTATTACAAATAATTAATTTATTTTGTGAGAAAGACGATCATATGGTTAGTCAGCAATTTATTATTTTTATTTATGTCTCAGTTTCTTTATTGAAAATTTACCAATATTTCTATATTCATGAAGATTTCCAATAAAATATATTATGGTGATTTATTTATAGAACATTAATAAGTAACCAGTCACATATTGTTCTGCAATAAATATGGAGATAGCAGTGATGATTAGTAATAGAAATGTAGCTTTAGTGGTTGGCATTGAAAATCGAGATCAGAGAATTAAAAATTTATGACTAAACAGACAAGAAGTAGCCAAGAAATAAAGAGTAAAAAAGATTATTTTTTAGAAATGAGAAAGGTTGGTCTGAGTATTAATTCGAAGGGGAATGTATGAATAACAAAGAAATGGAACCTTACTCCGGCATTACGAATTAGATACATAATGCCATAGTAAGGTTCTGTATGATTACTTCTCTAGTTTTGTGAAGTAATCAAAAATTACTGGTACATCATTTTGACCAAGACCTGCGTCAACAGCTTCTTGTAAGCTTGTTGCAGTACCTTGAGCAATCAATGACTTAGTACCTAGGTCTTCACACATTGCAAGGAAGTAACCAAGGTCTTTGTTTGCGTTAGCAACAGAGAAACCTAGCTTTTCTTCACCATCTACAGCGTAGAACTTACAGAACTGCATGAATGGTGAGTTAGAAGGACCTGCAGACATGATGTCAAACAACTGCTGGCCATCAACACCTGCAAGTTTTGCAACAGCAAACGCTTGAGACATAGTCGCAACTGTAGTCATACCCATGAAGTTATTTACAAGCTTAGTCACGTGACCTGAACCTAGAGTACCCAGGTGGAATACGTTCTCGCCTTGCTCTTCTAGAACAGGTTTAACTTTATTGAAAGTGTCCATGTCGCCAGCAGCCATGATGTTCAAAAGACCATCTTTAGCGTGTGCAGGTGTACGACCAAGAGGAGCATCGATCATGCCAGCGCCTTTTTCAGCAAGGGCTGCGCCGATTTTCTTAGTTGATGCAGGGATAGAAGTACCGAAGTCTACTAGTACTGCGCCTTCTTTAATACCTGCTAAAACACCATCTTCGCCGTAAACAATCTTTTCTACAACTTCTGAAGTTGTCAGACAAAATTGAACGATGTCACTCGCTGCTGCTAATTCTTTAGCTGAAGTGAATGCCGTAGCATTGCCACGATCTGTAACGCGAGCAACTGCTTCTGCGCTAAGATCCATTACGTTTACGTGGTAGCCGCGCTTTTGCAGGTTTTCTACCATGTTGCCGCCCATAAGACCCAGGCCAATGAAACCAATTACTGGTTTAGTCATGCTCAACTCCAAATATGTTATTGTATGATTATATGCTCATTATAATAACCACCAGCTTTCCGTTACGCAATACTTTTTGGTGGCTGAAATGGAATATTAATGGCGAGATGTGATGAAGGTTATATAAAAAAATAAAGATGTCTTAATCTTAAGTTCGTTTCTTCTTGTATCGTTTGAAATAACTACAATTCGTGAATTTTCCACGCTTAGTTTTACTAATAACAATCAACAATTAGCGCATTTAATTAACAAAACTTCACCAATCATTCCTACCATTCATCTATCGTATCGAACAAAAAGCGGCTACCCTTTCGAGTAACCGCTATTGATTTATTTCAATTAATTAACTTTCAGTTGCTGCTGTGGCTGTTTTTCCATTGTCATCTACTGCTTTAACTAGTAGTACACCAACACCGCCAACAATCACACCACAAAGGATGAAGACTAAACGCCCCCACATTGGGTTAGTCAATAGAGCCATTAGCATGATACCAACACCAGCTACTGCAATCAGTTTTCCAAGCATTTCACGTTGTTTGTTATCTAATACTTTCTGTTCTGCAGACTCTGCAACTAACGGAGTAGAAAGGTTACCGAAGAACTTATCAACGTCAGCTTGACGCTTCTCAGTAAGTGGTTTGTAGAACAGTGTAGATAGGATGAAGAAACCACCAGTAAATACAATGTGACCAATTAGACCAATCGCTACTTTAACATCAGACCATTCACGGCTAGTTAACTCTTCAAGACCAAATACTGATGAAACCATCTCTGCGTTTACAACGAAGCCTACATAGTAAGAAACAAGACCACCGACGACTAACGTGCCCCAACCAGCCCAATCCGGAGTTTTCTTAATAAAGAAGCCAAGGAATGCAGGAATTGTCATTGGGAAACCGATTAGAGCACCTACGTACATCATTGTATCGAACAAGCTCAAACCTTTGAGAGAGTTAATGAACTGTGCAATAAGGATGATAGCGATACCAAAAACAGCAGAAGTAATCTTAGATACAGTTACCAGCTCTTTTTCACTTGCTGTACCTTTACGAACGATTGGTTCATAGAAGTTCTTAACAAAAATACCTGAGTTACGGTTAAGACCTGAATCCATTGATGACATTGTTGCAGCAAACATCGCGGCAACTAGAAGACCAACCATACCTGCTGGCATGTATTCTTGTACGAAGTATAAGTATGCGAAGTCACCAGCTTTCTTACCTGCTTCTGGGTAAGCCGCTGCTAAATCAACGCCTTGACCTGCAATGTACCAAGAAGGCATAAACCAAATGAATACACCACAAAGCATTAATACACATGCAAGAAGTGCTGCTTTCTTAGCATTCTTAGAGTCCTTAGCTGCTAGGTAACGGTAAGAGTTAAGCATGTTGTTCGTGATAGAGAATTGCTTCACAAAGATGAAGAATGCCCAGATGCTGAAGATGCTTAAGTAGTTAATGTTGTTACCAGAAAGGAATGAACCGCCTTCTGCTACAGGGAAGTTACTAACGATTTCGCCAACACCACCACCTTGTACTACTGCAACAACCGCACATGTCACCGTGACTGCCATTATGATAACCATCTGCATAAAGTCAGATGCGATAACCGCCCATGAACCGCCCGTTACTGACATCGCCAATACCACGAGACCTGTAATCCAGATAGTCGCTGTCATGTCGAAACCGAAGATGCCAGAAGCAATAATTGCTAGTGCATTTAGCCATACACCTGCTGATACAACACTGTTAGGCATTGAAGACCAAGTAAATACTTGCTCATTCGTTGCACCAAAACGCATGCGAATCGCTTCAATTACCGTTACAACGCGAAGTTGACGGAATTTAGGAGCAAAGTATGCAAAGTTCATGAAGTAACCGAACGCATTGGCAATGAAGATAACCGCTACTGCAAATCCATCGTTGTATGCTTTACCGGCTGCTCCTGTGAAGGTCCATGCACTAAACTGTGTCATAAAGGCAGTTGCACCAACCATCCACCAAAGCATGTTACCTCCCCCACGGAAGTAATCACTTGTAGTACTTGTAAATGTTCTAAACATCCAGCCTATTGCAATCAAGAATAGAAAGTAGATGCCTACGATAATAGTGTTGAGTTCCATCATATAACCTTATCTATAGTATTTTGTTACAAAACACTATAGATAAACGCCTCGCTTATTTGTAGTACAATAATCTAAATAAGTGATGGTGATCTTATTTTAATAAACAGTGCTAATCATATATGTGACACCAAATTGAATATAGTTAATTCATTAATATCAAATAATTCATATAAATCCAATTGCACAACGAATAACAATCCCAAACAAAAACCATTAATAACAACAAGTTAATGACAAATTAAGTTCATAATAGTCAGATTAACTATGATTGCTTACTCAAACTATTAAGTGCCCTATTTTGTTTATAATTTAATAAATTAAGTGTCACAAGCCAGGATTAATAAGACAATAGTTTTATTATTAGTATTCAAACATTATCGTTTGTGAGCGATTCTTCACAGTCATCAGCAACGCATTCAAAAAAATCACATTTTACATTCCATGTAATCTTTCATGGCAATTGTTACATGCGTACATAAATACGTAATCAAATTGAATCAAATTTGTCATAACCAATGTTTATATTGCTTTCCATACAAACAACTCAATTGGTTAGTCACAATGAACACAAGAAAAATAAACTTAACGCTAAAAAGTGCAATTACCGCTGCACTTCTTTTCTCTGGGTCTTCTCTTGCTATGGACTCTCGATATGAAGATCGCTCAGGCAACCTAGTTGCCGACGTACCAAGTGACCAATCTGAATGGATTAGTCCAAGCACGTTAATTTTTGCTTATACACCAGTTGAAGATCCTGCTGTTTATGCGGATGTTTGGAGTGAATTTTTATCCCATCTTGAGAAAACAACAGGTAAAAAAGTTCGCTTCTTCCCTGTTCAAAACAATGCAGCACAAATTGAAGCGATGCGATCTGGCCGTTTACATATTGCTGGCTTTAATACGGGTTCTACTCCTCTTGCGGTAAATTGTGCAGGGTTTGCACCTTTCACAATGATGGCAGCAGAAGACGGTTCATTCGGTTACGAAATGGAAATCATTACCCACCCAGGTTCTGGCATTGAAAAAGTGGAAGATCTTAAAGGTAAGAACTTAGCATTCACTTCACAAACGTCTAATTCAGGATTTAAAGCTCCTTCTGCAATTCTCAATGCTGAATATCAACTAAAGCCAGAACGAGATTTCACACCTGCATTCTCTGGTGCTCATGACAACTCAATTCTTGGTGTTGCCCATAAAGATTATGATGCAGCAGCCATTGCTAATTCAGTATTGAATCGCATGCTTTCACGTGAAGTGGTTAAGGAAGACCAGATTAAAACCATCTACAAGTCTCAAACTTTCCCTACGACAGCTTATGGCACGGCTCATAACCTAAGCCCTGAATTACAAAGCAAAATTCAAAAAGCATTTTTTACTTTCGACTGGGAAGGTACAAAACTTCAGCAAGAGTTTGAACGTAATGGTGAAGCGAAGTTTGTTCCGATTACTTACCAAGAGCACTGGGAAGTGATCCGCACTATCGATACAGCAAATAACGTTTCATATACCTGCAGTTAATGATTGAACATCAGGCGGCTTGTTATGAATAAACCAAACGCAGGTTTATTCAAAAACAAGCCGTTTTTATAGGAAATTTATGTCTACTCTTATCCTCAAGGGACTCACCAAACATTACTCCAATTCTGATAAAGCACTGACTAATGTCAGCCTAGCGGTTAACGCAGGCGAAGTTGTTGGGCTTATTGGACCATCAGGAGCCGGAAAATCGACCCTTATCCGTTGTATTAATCGATTAACAGAGCCCACCAGCGGTGAAGTCATATTCTCAAATACTCACCTTGAAAAGTTATCTAAACGCCAACTTCGTCAATCAAGACGTGAAATTGGAATGATCTTCCAAGAGTATGCCCTGATAGAACGTTTAACCGTTATGGAAAATGTACTTTCAGGTCGCCTTGGCTATGTGAACTTTTTTCAAAGCTTCACCCGCCGCTTTCCTGAGTCGGATATTCAAGCCGCTTATGCCCTACTCGACCGTGTAGGTTTATTGGAGCATGCCAATAAAAGAGCGGATGCACTTTCTGGTGGTCAACGTCAGCGTGTCGGTATTGCACGTGCGCTTGCTCAAAAACCTAAGCTACTCTTGATAGATGAACCAACTGCCGCGCTTGATCCGCGAACGGCTCGTCAAATTATGCGATTAATCAGCGAAATTTGTTCCGAGCAAAAACTCCCTGCCATAATCAATATTCATGATGTTCAGTTAGCTAAACAGTTTGTTGATCGGGTGGTCGGATTAAATGCAGGCTATGTGGTCTTTGATGATAAACCCAGCCACTTAACTGAGGATGTGCTGACAACCATTTATGGCGCTGAAGACTGGAGCCAGCAAACTGACGATGATGAAGATGAAGTTGTCGCGGTTAGTCCTCTTGCTTCGGTTAATCCTCAATTGCCAGAGGCAACCGCATGATAGAGCATTCCCCTAATCAGGTTGAACACTATTCAAAGCCGGTTCAAGCACATCTCCAAAAAACTCAAACGTATCCGACCCAGTGGACAAAGCCACCGCTGATTTCAAATGCTTGGCTGCGCTGGGGCTTGCTTGTTGCCATTGCAATCTACTTGTACCTTGCTACTCAATCAGTACACGTTAATTGGGCGCGTATTTATGAAGGAAGTGAGCGTGGTTGGCAGTTTATTCTGGCATTCATGAACCCGGACTTCAGCGGTCGTTGGGAAAATATTCAACAAGGGTTAATCGAAAGTCTAACAATGACGCTAACTTCCACAGTGGCTGGTGTCCTTCTGTCTATTCCTTTTGGTTTAGGTGCGGCTAAAAACCTTGCGCCTACACCCATTTATTTGTTTTGTCGTGGGTTTATTTCTATTGCACGCAGCTTACAAGAGATCATTGTTGCGATTTTATGTGTTGCTCTATTCGGTTTTGGCACGTTTGCTGGCTTTGTCACTTTAACCTTTGCAACCATAGGCTTTCTTGCAAAATTATTCGCTGATGAAATTGAAGCTATTGACCCTGCACCACTTACCGCAATGCGTGCAACAGGGGCAAGTTGGCTGCAACAAGTGAATTACGCCATTCAAGCACAAGTAATGCCGCGCTTTATCGGGCTTTCTATGTACCGTCTCGACATTAACTTCCGTGAATCTGCCGTGATTGGCATTGTAGGTGCAGGTGGTATTGGCGCAACATTAAATACAGCGATGGACCGTTATGAATACAGCGCAGCAGCCGCGATTTTATTGATCATTATTGCCATTGTGATGTTGTGCGAATACTTATCCACCATTATTCGCAAGCATGTACAGTAAGGAGTTAAGCATGAGCACTTTCAATGAAACATCACTAAACTCCATCGATCAAACAAAATGGCAGCGTTACGACAGTAAACAGAGCTTATTACTTTGGCTTGGCTGGCTTAGCTTTGTTGCCTTAACTGTTTTTGCATGGCAAGTCATGAACAAAGATACTATTTGGTATTTTGTAACAGATTCCCCCAATCAACTCACTGATATTTCGTCGCGTATGTGGCCACCAAGATGGAGTTATCTAGATTCACTTTGGAGCCCATTGTGGGATACCATAAACATCGCAACGTTAGGTACTTTACTAGGCATTGTTTTGGCATTTCCAGTCGCGTTTTTAGCAGCGCGAAACACGACTCCAAGCTCGACATTTATAAGGCCTATAGCTCTTTTCATTATTGCGGCAAGTCGTTCAATTAATTCATTAATTTGGGCTTTATTGCTCGTGGCAATTATTGGTCCTGGCTTACTCTCGGGTATCATCGCTATCGCACTTCGCTCTATTGGATTTGTGGCTAAATTAATGTACGAGGCAATCGAAGAAGTAAATGTTACTCAAATGTCTGCCATTCAAGCGACCGGAGCCTCACCTCTGCAAGTTTTAAACTACGGAATTCTTCCGCAAGTGATGCCTAGTTTTATAGGAACAAGCCTATTTCGTTGGGATATTAATATCCGCGAATCAACCGTTTTAGGTTTGGTTGGCGCTGGCGGGATTGGTTTGAAGCTTCAAGAGTCGATGGCAATGCTTGCATGGCCGCAAGTGACTGTGATTTTCTGTGCCATTCTGGTGACAGTTATCTTCTCTGAGTGGCTGGCCGCTAAAGCCCGAACCGCTCTCATTTGATAAGCATTTCAGCTGAAATTAATAGAATCAACCTGAAGAAACTTAACCAGCCAACGCATTATGTTGGCTGTTTTTTACATATAAAATATGTAGTGAAAGTTCGATTAAGATTATCCGTTAAAATCTAATCTCATTAGTTACAGACCCTACCCCTTTAATTGACACTGTCACTCTATCTTTGTCTGATAATGCATGGGTTTTACCCGGCGTCCCCATAAACACAAGATCACCCGGTTTCAAGGTGAAATAATGGCTCAAATAACTGACGACTTTTCTTGGGCTATGAATCATAAGAGCGGTATTTTCTTGGTGCACAATGTCGCCATTAACCCGTGTGGTCAGTTGAACGTTGTTATAGTCAATACCTCTCGCAATTGTATGACCAATTGGTCCAAATCCATCAGATGCTTTTGCTCTTAACCATTGCAGATCGTTGTTTTGCCAAGTTCTTTCAGTGATATCATTTCCTACCGTGACACCAAAAATTGCATCTTCTGCTTCTTCTTGACTAACTTTACTGACTTCTTTACCGATAACGACCACGAGCTCTCCTTCAAAGTGCACATTTCTAGCATCAAAAGGCGCATGAATTTTTTCACCAGAAAGAATCAATGAGGATGGCAACTTTAAAAACAGCGGAGGTGGTAGATCTGGGTGGGAAGCAGAATGGCTGACATAATTCATTCCCACTGCAAATACTTTTTCAGGCACGGTAGGCAATAAATAGGAAACATCCGCTTCATTGATGGGCTTGCTACCGCTTTCAAGCTTGTATTCATCAAATATGTTACCCGTTATCGGTGTGATTTTTTTATCGCTCAACAGCCCGTGCTGAATTTTTCCCTTATGTTCATAGCGAACAAAATGCTCAACGTCTGCGATTACTGTTACCGGCACAATAGAAGCTAAACAGCCAAGAATCCATTTCATATAGTTCATTCCATTATTTATTCAGACTAGTACATTACGAATACGACGATACAGAGATCAGTATAGACGCTAAAATCTAGAATGCTTGGTAAAACAGGAGGTTGGGAAATAGGTGTTGGAAGTTACGAGGTAGCGAATTACAAATTTACCGCTTCAATATCTTCCATGAGTATTGGCGACAATAAAGGTGGGGGGATAGATAAAAATCAAGGTTACGGCTTTGTGTCGTATATAACATCACATTTTGTTGTAGTAGAGAACAATGCTGCCACCTTTCAAGTTAGAGCCGTAATTAAAATTAACGCCTAAACCTATGTTATCAACCCAATCCCATTTTGTTGGGTTGTTAAATAGCCAGCCGGCTGAAGCTTCATAATAGTAATTATCACCAAATTCACTGACTAGTTCATCAGACATATCAATGCGCTTCACGCCAACAAACAGTGTGCTCTTTTTATCCAACACATCGAAATATGCTGTTGCCTGATTAGTGACATAACCTCCTTTAGGATTCCCCGCATCTTCTGCTTCACCCCACGTATACCCATAAAAATAATTCCAATCAGAGCCAAAATGCCATTTTCCCCAACTTGTTGGTAATTCATAGTTCAATGTAAGTGATGGTTCAATAATATGTGCCCATGCTGATGTATTCAGTAACAGACCATCAAAGGTTTGCTCAAACAATTCAGAAAACGGGCTTCGAGCATCGTAAGTGTTTTTGTAATAGATTAAGTGGGAAGTCACGCTAGGTGTGAATGTAAAACCGCCCGCAAAAGGCATCTCATAGCCATATCCGACAGAGCCACCAAGGGTAAGCTCCTTAATCGTATCTTTTGGCTGTGAATCATTAATTAATGAGACTTGCTCTTCTGTGTCTATAGCAAAAGCTTTTAACATTAATACTGAACGATTTTGGCTACCTTCAATATCAAAGTGGTAAGTAAGAGGTAAAGCATAAACTGATTTTTCTTTACGGTTTTCTAATGCTCTTTGATTACCAAGATCATCATTTTGTGTATGGAACACACCATTAGGATCAAAGCTTTTTATGCCAAATTCGATCGCATCGCTATCAGTGAGAATAATGGAAGTGGCAAATCGACTTTCGAGGAGATCGCGCGCGGCTTTTTTTACGTTGAGGGCAGCTTCAGCTTGCCCTGAAAATGCCAGAATACTGAAAGAGTACATGCCAATAAACACTAGGCTTAAGTAGTTATTGTCTTCAAGCTTCACACTCATACATCAATATCTCTGAATAATTCATATAAATAACATTATAGAAAACAAGAGCATAATGATAAATAAAAATAAAGCCAGAAGTTAGGCTTCTGGCTTTATAGTTTTCTCAGGTAATTGTTATTTCAGAGCATATCAATTCTGGCACGCTAACCAGAACCAACTAGGCAGCTATGGCATTACAACAATGAGAAGGCACCATTCCATGTGTATGTCTCTCCTGCAAACTCAACGGTATGAGTTGCTTGCTGCGCGTCTTCAGCTTGGTTTGAAATACCGTAGTGGTAAGTGTTGCCCGAAGTAGTCTGAATGCGAACAACAGTCCCGACACTGTTATGGCCCACAACAGATACTGATTTAACTAGACCACGAGCGCCTACAGAGGCTTCGATAGACTCGTTAAAGTAACCATGTGTTTCTAGTACGGAAGCAAACACGTGGTTTTGACCAGACTGACGTAAGATAAGCGCAGGCTCACTCTTAAGGTTGAAGTCTGGATCATTAGCACCAGTACGAGCAAAAATCACTTCACTGCCCGCATTCGCGCTTGTTACTAGGCTGTAGTAGCTGCTGTCATGTAGCCAGCTCACTAGAGAACCTTCTTCGTTTACTTTACCTGAAGCAACGTTCCATAGGTGTTGGTAGCCGTTGTCTTCACCTAATGGCTTAAGCGTAGTTTCGATGTTGTAATCGAAATCAGTACGGATGATCTGACCTGAGTGGTGAACTGGCAGGTCGTACTGGTGCTCAGCGTCAGCTTCAATGCGGTATACATCGATCACTAGAGGCTTCTCGAACTCAGAAAGCTCAGCAAGAATCACACTACGTTGCATGTCTACGCCAGTGTAGTACTCAGAAATCGTCCCACTCATACCTTGTAGAGACTGGTCATCTGCTACGAAGAAGTGCTTCTGACCAAACTTAGATTCAGCCAATGCCGTATCGAAGTTGTTCTGCGTTTTTTGATCAACCGTTACTGTGTTGTGAGAAACAGTTTGCTTACAGTAAGACTTATTCTCTGGGATGTAACGACCGCCAAACTTAGGCTCAACGTTTACCCAACGACCGAAGCCGTAATCGTGCAGTACTTCGTGACCACGGTTGAATACACTTAAGTGCAGACCATCGTAGTGACCGTGGTCTAGCGCAGAGTGGTACTGGTGATCGCTGCCATGTTGACCAAACCAGATCAACGCCATCGTGTCGTCGTCTTGCTCATCACGGTGACGAAGGATGCTTACGCCGCCTTTTTCGCCTTCAGGTCCGTCAGTTACAAACAAACTACCCCAGTTAAATGCTTTGATGTCGTCTGCAGCATCAACAGCGTCAGACAGTATTTTACCAGAAGCGTGAACCCAAACATCTTGCTGGTGATTAGCCATACCAAGTAACGTTTCAGTCTGCTCGTAACGGTGGTAACACACAGACGTTGCCATAATAACGCCTTCATCGTTAATAGAAATCGTCTTCGATGAATCGTTAAGTGCTGGCAATGTACCGTCTGGAAATGCAGTTTTAAATACCGCGTAAGACGTTGTTTTGATCACTGAATCGTTAAATTCGTAGATACCAAGATCAGGCTGACGACGTTCAATTGCTTCTGCGAACAGGTAGATTGGACGTAGAGAGAAACGGTGGTAGTAAGGACCTTCCATGTAGTAGCCGTCTGGCGAGAACAGTTGGTCAAGTTGCGCTAAGAAACCGCCGCTTACTTTGTCTAGTTTCAGGCCGTAAAGCGCTTTGTCTACTGACTCTTGATCGTTGATCGCGTAACCACAGATACCTACTGCTGCCACAGCCCATAGACCGTGGTTGTGTACGATATCGAAGTCGTGAGCGTAGGTCACAACGAACATTTCGATCATTTGCTTAAGAAGATCGTCTTCGATAAGACGTTTTTGTTCTTCAGAGATAGTGTGGTAAATGCAGCTATACGCGCATGAAGCGTAAAGCATCCACATATTCTCGTTCAACGTTTGGTGGAACAGCTTACCCGGAGGGTTAGAGTCACGGCTTACGTTGCTTTCCAATGTTGGGTATACCGTTGCGTACGCAGTTAGCATATCAACGATGTAATCACGGTACTTTGTTTCTTCTGTAATTAAGAACAAACGACCCGCTAGATCCATGTGGATATAGTTTTGCTTGTGACGGTTATGTTCGTAGCCGCCGCCTTCACCGTGACCAGGTACTTCAATACCAACTTCAGTCATGTAAAGGTCAGTTTGTTTAATATCACGAGTCAGTGCGTTACCTAATAGGCTATCCTTGCCAAGTTCTTTACGAAGCTCTGCTGCTTCCTCAAAGTTAAGTAAAAGTGGTTGATAGCTCATTATTATTTCCCCTGCTCTGCTGTGCTTGCTAATTCTGGGTTTAAAATTGTTTCTACTGAGTAGAAGCCCGTCCAGCTGTATACTTTGCCGTTCAGTTCTACTTTGTGTTCAGTGCTGTCAGTCGCGCCAAGTTGGTTGCTGATCATCACTGTCACGTTTGATTTCTCTATCGTAATCTCTACTACTGAACCGATATTCGTGTGAGCCACTACTTTGATGTCTTTCACAACACCACGGGCACTTACAGATTGCTCGAACTCTTCGTTGAAGTAACCGTGCGTTTCGAGAGCAGAAGCAAACAGTGTTGTTTCACCTTTGCTACGTATAATGAATGCAGGCTCTGAACGTAGGTTGAAGCTTGGATCGTTGGCGCCAGTGCGAGTAAAGATTACTTCAGCATTGTCGTTAGACGTAGCGCCCAGCCATGTGTAATAAGTGTTGTTTTGTAGCCAGCTCACAAGTGCTGTCCCCTTCACTTCCCCACTTGCTACGTTCCATAGATGTTGGTAACCGAAATCGTCACCTAGCGTGTTTAACTCTTTGTTCGCTTGGTATTCGAAGTTAGTGCGAACAATTTGACCTTCATATTGATGAGAGTAATCGAATTGATGCTCGCCTTCTCCGCCTTTTGAAGAGTCTAAGCGATATAGGTCTAACAATAGCGGAGATTCTAGCTCTTCAAGATTTAGCATGAACACGCTGCGTTGCATGTCAAAACCTTGGTAGTGATCGTTAGCAAATGCACTCATACCGTTAATTTTCTCGTCTTCTACTTTAAAGAAGTGAGGTAAACCGTGTACTGAATCTGCACGCTCAACGTCAAAGTTGTTCTGACATTTTTCATCAATCGTTACTGCGTTGTGAGCAATTGTTTGACGAGCGTAAGATTTGTTTTCATCTAAGTAACGACCTCCGAATTTAGGCTCAACATTTACCCAGCGACAGAAACCGTATTCACGTAACACTTCTTGACCGCGGTTGAAGAAAGAAATACCGAGAGTATCAAAGTTTCCGTGCCCCATACCGTGTTGACCGTAGTTCATCACAAGTTGAGAAACATCACCTTTCTTATCCTGCATACGGATAAAACCTTGTGCACCGTTATGACCTTCAGGACCTTCATTCAGTTCGACACTTGGCCAGAAAGGCATGCCGATTTCTTTTTCAGCAGATGCGGCTTCGTATGCTTTAGAAAGTTCAAGACCACATGGGTGCATCCAAACCGCGTCTTGAATCTTCGCCATACCAAGAATGTTTTGGTCAACACCTTCAGCTGAAGAGTAATGTTTGCTGTAAACACTGACTGCAACCTGAACACCCATATCGGTGATGCCCATAGTACGAGATGCATCGTTCAAAGCAGGGAATTCGCCGTTCGGGTACGCTGTCGCAAGCATTGCTTGTACTGTGTTACCAATCACACCGCCTTTATAGTTGTAGATATCCACTTCAGGCATATGACGATGAATCACTTCAGCAAATACACAGGTTGGGCGAATTGCGTAACGGTGGTAGTAAGGACCTTCCATGTAGTAACCAGAAGGTGCAAACAGTTGAGAAATTTGCGCTAGGAAGCCGCCCGTGTCATTGCGGTCAATACCATATACTGACATTTCAAGGTATTCAGGCTTACCTAGAGCAAGACCACAGATACCCACAGCGGCTACAGCCCAAATACCGTGATTGTGAATGCGATCGAAATCGTGTGCGTATTTAACTGTGAACATTTCTAGCATTGGCTCGAAAATTCGAGATTCAATGTTGTCACGTTGCGCTTGAGTAAGCTTAGATTTAACACACGAGTAAGCTAAGCTGCTGAACATTAACCAGCAGTGTTCATTCAGAATTTGGTGAAACAAACGACCAGTCGGATTGGTGTTTTTCTGTACGTGGTAATCAAACGTTAGGTATTTATCTGCGTACACTTCTAGTAGTTCTGTTACAAAATCAGCGTACTTTTTCTCTTTAGTGATCAAGAACATACGACCGGCTAAGTTCATGTAAGTATAGTTTTGCTTATGTCGATTATGTTCGTAACCACCCGCCTCTCCATGACCAGGCACATCAATTGGTAAGCGCATAAATGCTGCTAAATCTTTTGCGTTCGAGGCAATGGTCTTACCCATTAAGCTAGAGCGACCGACTTCTAAATGAAGCGCTTCAATTTCTGCTTCTGTCAACAATACTGGTTGTGTAGTCATATTTTTTTTCACCCTCAATAAAGAGTTTGCTTAAACTTAGATTTGATTCATAAACCTCCAATAAAGTAATACAATATGAGCTTTAGTCATACATATTCATCTTAAAATGATGACCATAATCACATAAAACCTTATAAGTAATTGATAGCCAAAGTGAAACAAAAGTCCCAATTCAATCTTAAGTCATTGATATTATTAAAATCCAATAATTTACATTTGATCGTTATCACATAAATTTAGATATATTGTATTACAAATAAGCGTATTGCACTATTATGTTCGTAACTTGAGTTTTATGAAAAAGAATTAAACAGTTTAGGAGAATCACAATGAATGCTTTCTTTATGTTGAACGAAAACCCTTGGGAAGAGTTAGGCGGTGGTATTAAGCGTAAAATCGTTGCTTACACTGATGATTTAATGGCTGTTCACCTATGTTTTGATAAAGGCGCTATTGGACATCCTCACACTCACGAAATTCATGACCAAATTGGTTACGTTGTACGTGGCAGTTTTGAGGCTGAGATTGAAGGAGAAAAACGAGTACTAAAAGAAGGCGATGCTTACTTTGCTCGTAAACACATGATGCACGGTGCCGTTGCATTAGAGCAAGACAGCATCCTTCTTGATATCTTTAACCCAGCTCGTGAAGATTTCCTTAAATAATCAATAGCGCAACCTCAGTTGCTAAGGTAAGCATATGAAATCATTAAACATCGCGGTCATTGGCGAGTGCATGGTTGAGCTACAAAAGAAACAAGATGGGCTTAAGCAAAGTTTTGGTGGTGATACATTAAATACTGCACTTTACCTATCACGCTTAACTAAAGAACAAAGCATTAAAACCAGCTATGTGACAGCGTTAGGTACTGATCCTTTCAGTATTGATATGCTGGAAAAGTGGCAAGCAGAAGGTATCGACACGAGCTTGGTGGCTCAGCTTGATCATAAACAACCAGGGCTTTACTACATCGAGACCGATGAAACTGGTGAACGCAGCTTCCATTACTGGCGTAGTGACGCTGCCGCGAAATTCATGTTTGATCAACCAGACACCCCTGCTCTACTTGATAAGCTATTCTCTTTTGATGCGGTTTATCTAAGTGGTATTACACTTGCTATTTTGACTGAAAATGGTCGAACTCAGCTATTTAAATTCTTAGACAAATTCAAAGCTCAAGGCGGTCAAGTATTCTTCGACAATAACTACCGACCGAAACTTTGGGAATGTCAGCAAGATGCCATTTCTTGGTACTTGAAAATGCTCAAGTTTACCGATACTGCTTTATTGACATTTGATGATGAGCAAGAGCTTTACGGCGATGAAAGCATTGAAGAATGTATTGCAAGAACATCTGAAGCAGGTGTTAAAGAGATCATCATTAAACGTGGTGCTAAAGACTGTTTAGTCGTTGAAGATCAAAACGCTCAATATGTTGCTCCAAACCCTGTAGATAATATTGTAGATACTACTGCTGCTGGTGATTCATTCAGCGCTGGTTTCTTAGCAAAACGTTTATCTGGTGGTAATGCACGTGATGCAGCATTCGCGGGGCATATTGTGGCCGGAACCGTGATCCAGCATCAAGGTGCTATCATTCCTCTAGAAGCGACGCCACATCTATCCCTATAATTACGTACTTTATATTAATCAAGGGTTTGCTTAGCTAAAAGCAAGCCCAAATTTAACGTGAGAAAGAATTCATGACTACATTAAATGAACAATTAGCAAACCTGAAAGTTATCCCTGTAATCGCAATTAACCGTGCTGAAGATGCAATCCCTCTGGGTAAAGCGTTAGTTGAAAATGGCATGCCATGTGCAGAAATCACTCTACGTACTGAATGTGCAATCGAAGCGATTCGTATCATGCGTAAAGAATTTCCAGACATGCTCATTGGTTCAGGGACTGTACTGACTAACGAGCAAGTTGACGCATCTATCGAAGCTGGTGTTGATTTCATCGTAAGCCCAGGTTTTAACCCACGTACTGTTCAATACTGTATTGACAAAGGTGTTGCCATCGTACCAGGAGTTAACAACCCAAGCTTAGTTGAGCAAGCAATGGAAATGGGTCTTCGCACGTTGAAATTCTTCCCTGCGGAACCTTCTGGCGGTACAGGCATGCTTAAAGCGCTAACTGCGGTTTATCCTGTTAAATTTATGCCTACTGGCGGCGTGAGCTTGAAAAATGTAGATGAATATCTATCTATCCCTTCAGTACTTGCGTGTGGCGGCACTTGGATGGTTCCAACTAACCTGATTGATGAGGGTAAATGGGACGAGCTTGGCGCTCTAGTGAAAGATGCAGTTTCTCACGTTAATCGCTAATCATTAATACAGAGCTCTGCTTTCTAAGCCCTATGTTTGTAACAAGCTGGGGCTTTTTTATTTCTCCGATACAGTTTTTCATCATTTTGTTCACTATTATTACCAGTTTCACCACTGGATTGATCCCTCACGAGCAAAACTAATCGATACCAAGCAATACTGAACCACTCCAAGTAATCAAAAGATGCTGTGACTATTTACTCATGACTGATGAGAAAACACAGCATAGTGCGATGGACCATTTACAATAACCGCTCAGTGACATCCTAGCCCCAAAATAGCACTATAATACCGCAAGCTGGTTATTCAGGTGAATGGCTATGAACAAGGGGATTATAGTGACAGTGACTCAATCGCTTACGTTTCCACTTTGTTACTATTAAGATATCTGTTCATTAAACAAGTTTTACACATACAAACTTTTAATTTTATTTGTATTACTATAGATATTAAACTTAATTACAAACACTAAACCACACACTTTCAGTAACAGCTTGTTTCATAAGAAAAATTCAGAAATACAAACAATTACAATGTTTTAAAAGCCATATAAACATGAGAATCAGATCACGATAAAGACATATTGTAGTACAAATAAATCATAAGAAGGAGTATTCTTAGTGTCAGTTACTTATCAAACTTTAAAGGCTGAAAAAAATGACTATTGATACTTTCGTTGTTCTTGCCTACTTCTTCTTTTTAATCGCGATTGGTTGGATGTTCCGTAAGTTCACCACATCTACAAGTGATTACTTTAGAGGGGGAGGCAAAATGTTATGGTGGATGGTTGGTGCAACTGCCTTCATGACACAGTTTTCAGCATGGACGTTTACAGGAGCCGCAGGACGCGCATTCAATGACGGTTTCGTTATTGTAATCCTATTCTTAGCCAATGCATTTGGCTACTTCATGAACTATATGTACTTCGCTCCTAAGTTCCGCCAACTTCGTGTGGTAACGGCTATCGAAGCAATTCGTCAGCGCTTTGGTAAAACGTCTGAACAGTTCTTCACATGGGCAGGTATGCCTGACAGCCTTATCTCAGCTGGTATCTGGCTAAATGGTCTCGCTATCTTTGTAGCCGCAGTATTCAACATCCCAATGGAAGCAACCATTGTGGTAACGGGTATGGTTCTCGTGTTGATGGCAGTAACAGGTGGATCTTGGGCAGTTGTTGCTTCTGACTTCATGCAAATGCTTGTAATCATGGCGGTAACCATTACTTGTGCGGTTGCAGCTTACTTCCACGGTGGAGGCTTAACTAACATTGTTGCCAACTTCGACGGCGACTTCATGTTAGGTAACAACCTAAACTACATGAGCATCTTCATCCTTTGGGTGGTATTCATCTTCGTGAAGCAGTTCGGTGTAATGAACAACAGCATTAACGCTTACCGTTACCTATGTGCAAAAGACAGTGAAAACGCACGTAAAGCGGCAGGTCTAGCATGTATTCTTATGGTTGTTGGCCCACTAATTTGGTTCTTACCACCTTGGTACGTAAGTGCATTCATGCCTGAGTTCGCTGAGCAATACACATCAATGGGCGACAAAGCCGGTGATGCTGCTTACCTAGCATTCGTGCAGAACGTAATGCCAGCAGGTATGGTTGGTCTTCTTATGTCAGCAATGTTCGCTGCAACGATGTCTTCTATGGATTCAGGCTTGAACCGTAACGCTGGTATCTTTGTTATGAACTTCTACAGCCCGATTCTACGCCAAAACGCGACTCAGAAAGAGCTGGTTATTGTAAGTAAACTAACGACTATCATGATGGGTGTTATCATCATCGCGATTGGTCTATTCATTAACTCTCTTCGTCACTTAAGTTTGTTCGATATAGTAATGAACGTAGGCGCGTTGATTGGCTTCCCAATGCTTATACCTGTGCTACTAGGTATGTGGATTCGTAAAACCCCAGACTGGGCTGGTTGGTCAACACTAGTCGTTGGTGGTGTGGTTTCTTACATCTTTGGTATCTCGCTTCAAGCAGAAGACATTGAAAACCTATTTGGTCTAGAAACAGCATTAACTGGACGTGAATGGAGTGACTTGAAAGTTGGTCTAAGCTTAGCAGCTCACGTAGTGTTCACTGGTGGTTACTTCATCCTGACATCTCGCTTCTACAAAGGCTTAACGCCAGAGCGTGAAAAAGAAGTTGATCAACTATTCACTAACTGGAACACGCCGCTTATAGCTGAAGGCGAAGAGCAACAAAATCTAGATACTAAACAACGTTCAATGCTAGGTAAACTAATCAGCACAGCAGGTTTCGGTATCCTAGCAATGGCTCTGATTCCAAATGAACCAACAGGACGATTATTGTTCCTATTGTGTGGTTCGATGGTGCTAACCGTAGGTATCTTGCTAGTAAATGCTGCAAAAGGTTCTTCAAAACAACCAAATAACCAAGCAACAGCTAAATAGCTAAGCAACTATTTAAGTAACCAAGTAACAGCTCAGTAAATTGACTGTATAAAGGTTAACTTAGATTTTCTAAAATAATAATTAGCCCATATTATCTTGCATAATATGGGCTTTTTTATACTACCCATAAGTTACAGCATCACTTGCATTCAAAGAGCGAATCTAATTAGACTATCCCTCGCATTTGAACTCTCAGATCAGTAAACTACCCGCACAATAATTCAATGTAGAAGGTTTAGGTTTGCAAACATTAGAACAGCTTCGTTCAGGTCAGCTCAAAGGAATTACTCGACTCGCACTGTCAGAAGAATTGACCGAATTTCCGATGGAGATACTCGAATTATCAGATACTCTAGAAATTCTGGATTTGTCTAACAACCAGCTGAATGACCTACCCAACGAGCTTGCACAATTAACTCACCTTCGCATCCTTTTCGCTTCCAGTAATCAATTCACCCATTTGCCAGATGTTCTTGGTCAACTTCCAGTTCTTGAGATGGTTGGTTTCAAAAGTAATAAGATCAAATATGTCAGTGAGGCTTCTCTTCCTCAAAAATTACGCTGGTTGATTTTAACTGACAATGAAATTGAAATTTTACCGAACTCTCTTGGTCAAAGACCGCGTCTGCAGAAACTAGCATTAGCTGGAAACCAAATTCAAGAGCTGCCTAGCTCTATGAGTGCTCTTCATAATCTTGAGCTACTGCGTTTATCTGCAAACCAATTAACCGCTTTTCCAGAGTTATTACTTTCATTACCTAAATTGGCTTGGCTGGCATTCTCAGGTAACCCTTTCTGTCAACACGAAGTTGATGATGCCAGCATCCCAAAAGTACCTTCTAATAGTTACACTTTAAACCATGTATTAGGCCAAGGTGCGTCAGGGGTAATATCTCATGCTACTTGGGAGAACAGCCAATTTCCTTTTCCAAAAGAAGTTGCGGTTAAAGTATTTAAAGGTGAAGTTACAAGTGATGGTTATCCTCAAGATGAATTAGAAGCTTGCTTACAAGCTGGTCAACACCCTAGCCTAATCAAATCAATAGCTCAGGTGAGTGAAGACAACTATCTAGCTCTAGTGATGGAACTTATTCCTGATAACTATTTTAACCTTGGGCTGCCACCAAGCCTTGCTAGTTGTACTAGAGATACCTTTAAAGATGGCTTTACTCTTACGATTGAGCAAATTGATCTTATTGTTCAGCAAATGATTGACGTTTTTGAACATTTACATACAAACAAAGTCTGCCATGGTGACTTATACGCACACAATGTTTTAGTGAATAAACAAAATGATATGATCTTTGGGGATTTCGGAGCCGCTTCAATCTACGGATATTTAGAACAAGCTCAACAAGAAAAGATTCAGCAAATTGAAGCTCGTGCGTTGAAATACTTCATTGATGATTTACTTAGTATTTGTAGTATTGAAGATATAAAGAGTGCGAAATACGCTACGTTGAAAAAGCTTACGCACTAGCCAAGAAAGCTCGAACGTTCCAACTTATGATAGAAACAAAAAGCTAACAATGATTTGTTAGCTTTTTTATATCGTTCATTGATAACCCAATTATGATTGCTCTATCTGCATCAATTTAAGGTATGAGTGAAGCTCGTCATTTTTATACTCTATAGCAGAATGGATGTTAAGTTCCAGATTCCCCACCACAGTAAAATTGTAGTGATTATTGCCTTTGAAAATCGTCACCTTTAATAACCCTTCAGCTAAACTCCAATGACCTTTAGTTTCAAAACGATCAAACAGCCTATTTTCAACTAAGCTTCCATCTTCAAAAAATGTTAATTCGGTAATATACCCACCAGTACAGGTTTTAACCCACGTTCTGCCTTCTATATTACTGAAAGTAAGTTTTCGTTTTGACTTAAGCCACAAGTCAAACTTCGCTAATTCAATAGAAGCGCTTTCTAAATCACTTAGCTCAATTAACGATTGTTCGCCCTGTTCTCGGAGATAAAGCTGCCTATGAGTTGTCAGTGATGTACTCATCATTTGACTACAACACCATCTCATATGACACGACATACAACTCACTAATGCCTGGATAAATATCTTGAATCACAGACTTTAGCTCCTCTAACGTCATGTTTTCTTGCTGTGCGTGAAAGTCATTCAACTCACTAAATAAGACAGGCTCAACACTTACAATCCTTAACGAACAAAATTCACGTCCACTTTCAAGTGTAGACACCTTCACTGTAGAGCCTGGTGCGTAGTTATTTTCAGATTCATCACGGATAGTGATTGTTTTTACACCAGAAAGGATATCTTTTTCAAAACGTTCAAAGAACGTCATCGTAGTTGGAACTGTCATTGGTACTAACCATTCAATAATTGTGTTTATTGAAGATTAACAGATATTTGAGAAGTAGAAAGATAATGTGACTACAAGTCATCATCAAAGCGGAAGGATAGGGAAAACAAAAAAGGAGAGCCGAAGCTCTCCTTTCACTTATACCTTGTAAGCATTGCTCTCAAAGAGAGTCTCTAATTAAAGAGAAGCTTTCGCTTTTTCAACTAGAACAGCAAATGCTGCTTTGTCGAATACTGCGATGTCAGCAAGAATCTTACGATCGATCTCGATAGATGCTTTCTTAAGACCGTTGATGAAACGGCTGTAAGATAGACCATTTTGACGAGATGCCGCATTGATACGTGCAATCCAAAGTTGACGGAATTGACGTTTCTTGTTGCGACGGTCACGGTAAGCGTATTGACCAGCTTTGGTAACTGCTTGGAAAGCTACGCGGTAAACACGTGAACGTGCTCCGTAGTAACCTTTAGCTTGTTTTAGAACTTTCTTATGACGTGCACGAGCTTGTACACCACGTTTTACGCGAGGCATTATGCTTCTCCTAAACTAAACGAATTTATAAACTAAAAAGAATTAAGCGTATGGCATCATACGTAGAACTTGAGCAACTTCACATTTAGGAAGGATCGAGTTCGGACGTAGCTGACGCTTGTTCTTAGTAGTACGCTTAGTCAGGATGTGACGTTTACCAGCGTGCTTAAACTTAATACCACCAGCAGTTTTCTGGAAACGCTTAGCAGCACCTTTGTTGGTTTTCATCTTAGGCATGATGAATAACTCCGCATTGTTGAGTTGTTAATAACATAGTAATCAGGGCGAATAAAACGCCACCGCTGTAAAACAGCAGTGGCGCTATTATTACTTGTGAAGCCTTTAATTACTTCTTCTTCGGCGCCAATACCATAATCATCTGGCGACCTTCAATTCTCGTTGGGAAAGATTCGACTACTGCAAATTCTTCAGTATCCGCTTTCAAACGATTAAGAACGTCAACACCGATGCTCTGGTGGGCCATTTCGCGGCCACGGAAGCGAATTGTTACCTTCACTTTGTTGCCGTCTTCTAGGAAACCTGTCAGGTTGCGTAGTTTTACCTGATAGTCTCCAATATCAGTTCCAGGACGGAATTTTATTTCCTTAATCTGAACCTGTTTTTGCTTCTTTTTCTGCTCTTTCGCAGCTTTGCTCTTCTCGAAGAGGAACTTACCGTAGTCCATCACACGACAAACTGGCGGCTCGGCGTTAGGGCTGATCTCTACGAGATCCATACCAGCTTCATTAGCTGCTTCAAGTGCTTCCGCAATTGAAACCACACCAACAGCTTCGCCGTCAGCGCCAGTTAGACGTACTTCACGAACGCCACGAATGTCACCGTTTAAACGGTGCTGGTTTTGTTTGGCCGGTTGTTGGCCACGTCTTCCGCCTTTAATAGCTATTCCTCCAGATTGAGCTTACGGCTTGAAACCTCGGCTTGGATGTATGAAATAAAGTCATCCACTTTAAATTTGCCAAGGTCTTTACCTTTACGTGTACGTACTGCAATTTCGCCGGCTTCCATTTCTTGGTCACCACACACAAGCATGAACGGTACACGTTTCAAAGTATGTTCGCGGATTTTAAAGCCAATCTTCTCATTTCTCAAGTCTGCTTTGACTCTAAATCCACTTTTTTGCAGTTTTTTCGTAATTTCTTGTACATATTCAGACTGTTTGTCTGTAATGCCCATCACAACTGCTTGTTCTGGCGCCAACCACGTTGGGAAGAAGCCAGCATATTCTTCAATAAGAATACCGATGAAACGCTCTAGTGAACCTAAAATCGCGCGGTGAATCATAACTGGCGTGTGACGCTCGTTATCTTCACCTACGTAAGTTGCACCTAAACGCTCTGGTAATGCAAAATCGAGCTGCACTGTACCACATTGCCATGCGCGGTCCAAACAATCATGCAAAGTAAATTCAATCTTAGGTCCGTAGAACGCACCCTCACCTTCTTGAATCTCGTATGCAATTTCCATCGCCTCAAGCGCTTGCTTAAGATCAGCCTCTGCACGGTCCCACATTTCGTCTGAACCTACACGTTGTTCTGGACGAGTAGATAGCTTAACAACAATGTTTTCGAAACCAAAAGTTGTGTAAGTATCGTAAACCATTTCAATACAAGCTTTCACTTCTTGTTGAACTTGGTCTTCAGTACAGAATACGTGAGCATCATCTTGAGTAAAACCACGAACACGCATAATGCCGTGAAGTGCGCCAGACGGCTCGTTACGGTGACATGAGCCGA
This sequence comes from Vibrio gallaecicus, assembly GCF_024347495.1. NCBI lineage: Bacteria > Pseudomonadati > Pseudomonadota > Gammaproteobacteria > Vibrionales > Vibrionaceae > Vibrio > Vibrio gallaecicus. The sequence goes on from NZ_AP025490.1 coordinate 1,825,405, forward strand.
ACTCAGCCATACGTAGCGGTAGATCACGGTACGATTTCAGACCTTGGTTAAAGATCTGAACGTGACCTGGACAGTTCATCGGTTTGATAGCGTATTCACGGTTCTCTGAAGAAGTTGTGAACATTGCTTCCGCATACTTATCCCAGTGACCAGAGCGTTCCCAAAGAACACGGTCCATCATTAATGGACCTTTTACTTCTTGGTAATCGTACTCAGTCAGTTTCTGACGAATAAATACTTCTAACTCACGGAAGATAGTCCAACCATTATGGTGCCAGAACACCATGCCCGGAGCTTCTTGTTGCATGTGGAATAAATCTAAGTGCTTACCGATTTTACGGTGATCACGCTTAGCTGCTTCTTCTAAACGCACTAAGTGAGCTTTAAGCGCTTTCTTATCGTGGAATGCAGTACCGTAGATACGTTGAAGCATCTTATTGTCACTGTTACCACGCCAGTAAGCACCCGCTACGTTAAGTAGAGTGAAGTGTTGGCAGAAACCCATATGTGGAACGTGTGGACCACGACACATATCGATGTATTCTTCATGATGGTACAAACCTGGACGGTCGTCTTTAGAAACGTTCTCATCCAAGATTTCGATTTTGTAAGTCTCGCCGCGAGCTTCGAATGCGTCACGCGCTTCCTGCCAGCTAACTTTCTTCTTAACAACCTGATACTTGGTCTTCGCTAGCTCTTTCATACGCTTTTCAATCTTTTCTAGATCTTCTTGCGTTAGAGAGTGCTCAAGATCGATATCGTAGTAGAAACCGTTATCGATGGTAGGACCGATCGCCATTTTCGCTTCTGGAAAAAGCTGCTTAATCGCGTGACCTAAAAGGTGAGCACAAGAGTGACGAACGATCTCAAGACCATCAACTTCATCTTTTGCTGTGATGATTTCAAGGCTTGCATCGTTTTCGATAAGATCACAAGCATCAACGCGCTCACCGTCTACACGACCAGCAATGGTTGCTTTCGCAAGGCCAGGACCGATTGATAGGGCAACATCTAGAGTTGATACAGGGTTGTCAAATTGACGCTGACTGCCGTCAGGAAGAGTAATAATTGGCATTATTTGTCCTTTACAGTGGTGTTGCACACCAAGCAACACATGAAAATTATTTAATATATTTAATTCAAAAGGTTAGATAACCTAATGGGGATATATGTAAGAATTGGTACAAATTCAGGTACAAATACAGATGCACCCTCATTTATTCCATGGGCATTGTAACGAATTAACATGAAATGACAATAATGTAATAAGCACTAGGCAGAGGAAGAGTGCCACCTTTCAGTAGCATGTATAAATGTAGGTTACAGATTCATCTACTCAATAAACTAGCATTAAAGAGGAAGCAGGTAAGCTATTTATGAGCACTAGAACATATTCTATGTGCTCAGTTTAAATCCAATAACAAAAATTCAGTAGTATTGGCGGTACACACCGTAAATCTTTGTAGTAATACTTATGGTGCTAAACACCTGTTTGAATTAAGGAATAAGACTGTCTCATCAAATATTTGAACTATAATAGTTTGATCACTTTTCTTATCAAGAGAGCTTGTGTCATAAGTAAGCCCGTCCACTATAATGGATTCTACAGGGTCAAACTCTCTTCCACTTAATATTCCCCCACACTTTTTAAGTGTTCTCTTTAAACTCTCTTTACTTTCATAATTAATAATTACTGTTTTTTCACTACTTGAACTATTTACAATGGATGGTCCATATCCACGATCATAGCAACCAAATAGATTACAAGTTAACAAAATTAAAATTAGTTTTTTCATTAAACCATCCTTAATATGGATTCCAAGAATCAGTTCCCGCCACTGGATGAGAAGTCTCTAAACCCCGTAATCTTGAGCTGCCTATTCAAAAGTATTGTTAAGAGTTGCAAACTCTCCTGATGTTAAATAACCAACGGCAAAAAATACACCATAAGACTCATATTTTAGAGTATGAGCTTCTTCACGCGCCCCAAATTTAACATCTAGATCACCATATTCCCCATATATTCAGGGTTGACTTTCGTTCCATAGATAAACAGATTTATTAGTGTTCGGTCTTTAATTCTAAATGCCGTGTAATAAGCATTCATTAACAAAGAACGACGGCGAGCGTTTTCTTTACCAAATAAACGACTTAACATACGTTTCAGTTCAGTCTCAGCATCAAACAGTTCGTCGTCATCGCCAAAGGTTTCTTGTGCTGCTTAACAGTAGTCATCAGCGACCAAAGCGGTAGCGCCCTAACCCACCAATGCTGAAGATTTAGCGTTAGGATTCTCGACAGGCCCAGAAAGCCCAGCAGCTTGAAAGTTACTTCAGAAAAGGATGTAACTGTTATTTAGGCCTTTAACAACGACAATTCGATTCTTATAATAGCCACTTCATATTTTTCATGACGACTCGACAGGGATTTTCAAAGCTTGAAATCATTTAAGTCTAACTGCTTTCATCTTCTATTAAGACTACGCTCAAAGATGCGTGAGCTTTCTGTGATGTTTGGTATTTTGCTACTGACCATGGTTTTTACTATTACGGCTATTGATCTCTGGGTTTCTTGGCAGGCTAAAGGTCGCATTATCATGTCTATCGAGTCGGTTCCTGAGCGAGAAGTCGCGGTAGTATTAGGCACTAGTAAATACTTAGGCCGAACCCTCAATGAGTATTACTCCCACCGCATTGATGCCGCTATCGCTTTATTTGAACAAAATAAGATTCGACAATTTTTACTTAGTGGTGATAACGCCCACCGTTCATACAATGAACCATGGACAATGAAACGCGACTTATTAAAAGCCGGTGTACCGGAAGATCGTATAAACTTAGATTATGCTGGCTTCAGGACATTAGACTCTATTGTTAGAGCTAAAGAAATATTTGATACGGATAACTTTTTAATCATTACTCAAAAATTTCATTGTGAGCGTGCCCTCTTTATTGCTCACTCATTTGATATAAATGCACAATGTTTAGCTGTCTCGGGTCCAACAAAGCATTCAGGTATAACTATCCGTTTAAGAGAAGTGTTCGCACGAAGCAAAGCATTTTTGGACTTATACATCATTGGTACAATGCCTAAATTCTTAGGTCCTAAAGAACCAATTCAAGCTAAACCACACGCTTCTGAGCTTTCTTTAAAAGTAGATGTGTAGATTTCTATACATTTTAAATTTGTCGCTTCACACTTTCTAATCTTCCATTTAAAACACACCAACACACACTCCTTAACCTAAGTAACATTCTTCCAACAAAGTTTACACCTTACACGAAGTTAACCATGGTCTACCTCGTCAATAATAAGCTGTAAAAGCAGAACGAGGTCCAGCAAAAGGAGCGTCTTATGACGGCATTGGTCACCACACTGAAGCACTGGCTGTTCACACGTAACAGCATGATTTTAATCGGCAATATACTTTTATTTACCATTCTTTTATCCACATTACCTTTTGAATCTAGCGTCAATACCGGGCTAAGCATTTTGGTTTTCGTTGCCGTTTTATGGTTAACAGAAGCTATACATGTGAGCATTACCGCTTTGCTTGTGCCATTACTGGCGGTGTTATTTGGCGTATTCAATACATCCACGGCACTGTCAAACTTTTCGAACCCTATTATCTTTTTATTCTTGGGTGGCTTTGCTCTCGCTGCCGCGTTAAATAAACAAGAATTAGATAAAGCCATTGCCGATAAAGTTTTAATCATTGCTAAAGGTAAAATGTCTGTTGCCATCTTCATGCTATTTGGAGTAAGTGCTGGACTGTCTATGTGGATATCCAATACCGCGACTACCGCAATGATGTTACCTCTAGTACTTGGTGTGATGAACAAAGTCGATCAAAGAGAAGACAGAAATACCTATGTATTTGTTCTTTTAGGTATCGCTTATTGTGCTTCAATTGGTGGTATAGCAACTTTAGTCGGTAGCCCGCCTAATGCTATTGCAGCTGCGGAAGTAGGCTTAAGTTTTACAGAATGGATGGCGCTAGGTTTACCTATCTCTCTAGTATTAATGCCGATTGCGATGATCATCCTTTATGCCATGACGAAACCTCAACTAAACCATACATTTGAGTTAGACCATAAACCAGTTGAGTGGACAAACAGCAAAAAAATCACTCTTTCAATTTTCTTACTCACAGTAACACTCTGGATTTTTGGAAAACCAATAAATGCCATGATAGGTGGGTTCTCTAAGTTTGATAGCTTGGTTGCTATTGGTGCTATTGTCCTGCTTGGTGCATCTCGTGCTGTTGAATGGAAAGACATTGAAAAAACTACAGACTGGGGAGTACTAGTTCTGTTTGGTGGAGGTATCTGTTTAAGTAACATATTGAAGGCTACTGGAACCAGCGTTTTCTTAGCACATTCATTAAGCGGATTCTTAGAACAAGCAGGTGTATTGCTGACTATTTTAGCCGTCGTGGCGTTTGTTGTTTTCTTAACAGAATTTGCAAGTAATACCGCAAGTGCTGCATTGCTTGTCCCTGTATTTGCGACAATAGCAGAAGCGTTAGGTATGTCACCGGTGATCCTGTCAGCTCTTATTGCAGTGGCTGCATCATGCGCCTTTATGCTACCAGTCGCGACACCACCCAATGCCATTGTGTTTGCATCAGGTCATATCAAGCAAAGCGAAATGATGCGTGTTGGTATGGTTCTCAATGTGGTGTGTATCTTAGTTCTTACTTTATTCGCGTGGATATTCTGGTAAGCCTTAGATAGATAGCGAGTCATCAACTCTGGTTGATGCATGAAACTAAATCAAAAAACATTAAAACGCCGTTTAGCTAACGGCGTAAATGAGCACTACTCTGCAGGAAAAATCAAACCTTCTTCCCCGATGATTTGAACATACCTTTCCAGCAGTTTCCCTTTTGGTGGCTTTTGCCACCTTTTTTTATTCTCAACAACGTTTGGGATAATGAACCCGAACTTAATAACTGACGACAACCTTATTTCTGCCTAAATGTTTAGCTTGGTATAAAGCCTCGTCCGCTCGCGCAATAGTCTCTGTTACTCGTTCATGCCTCATCGCCGCCACACCTACACTGCATGTCATGCCATCTCCATGAACCCATAAATGCTGCTCAACTAGGTGGCGAATTCTTTCTGCTTTATTTTGACCCTCACTTAAACTCGTTTCTGGACAAAATATAATAAACTCTTCCCCTCCCCAGCGAACCAACTTATCGGTTTGGTTAATTCCGCTACCCATCACCATACTAAACTCACGTAAAATATCATCGCCCATTTGGTGACCATATTTATCATTAATCTGCTTAAAGTAATCAATATCGAAATAAAGCATAACCAACTGCCCTTGCTCAGATTTTACTTGTTGAGCTTGCAGTTTCAGCCAATCCCGCACCGCGTGTCTATTCAAAGTGCCAGTCAATTCATCGCGGTGTGCCATCTCTGAATATTCAAAGTTTTGCTCACGCAAGACTTGGTTAACATGCTTTAGGTGTAGGTGTCGCCTTTCAGCTTTGGCTACAGCTTTACGGGAACGATTTAGCTCAACAATAATGAATATAACACCAGTACTGACCCATACACCCAATAACAGTAGGAAAAAGTTGTCGGCGGCTATGTATGAACCTTCAAATTCAATACTACGAATAATGATTTTATGTGTCCCAAGTTTTGCACCAGAACCAGTGGCAAACTCAACCTTATTCACATTGCTGTATTCAGGAGCAGAATATTCCATAGCGATATCATTATCCGCCAACCACCATGTCATGACTTGCAAATTGGCTATCGGGATTTCAAGTACGCCTTGGCTTACACCTGGGGAGAACTCCATGCCGTTGTATTTATGAGTATGTTCATCATCTAACGTGGAGTAAGCAGGATTATAGTTTCGGAGATACGTTCGTAATCGCCCACTCGATTTTTCATCTGTAATGTAATCGATGTTAACGCGGAAAGTATGGTAACGAGAAAGATCCAAACCAATGGAAGGATCAGGGTTGATATGTATAGACAGCCCACAATATGGCCAGGGATATTCCGAATCAACGAGCTCACAATTTAACGTATACAACCCATCTTCAATAGACAGCTGGGAAATACTTTTCCCACGATCAATTCTATCGGATGTTGCAAAAAATGCGTACTCTTCAGGGTCGATCGCAATTAAAACTGTGTTGCCATTAAGCCGATAGTACTGAACTGCTGCGAGTGTTGATACCACTAAAAATATGACTATTTTATGTGCCCATTTCACGGTTGTAGCTTCCTGAAGAGTATTAAGTTAATTGTTGTGCCACTGAATCGAACTAAGCCAATTGGCTTACTTTTATTCAGTCTATTATCATTAACTTTATATCACGAGTTTGTAATATGTCATACACTAAAATAAAAAAGCTTAATGGCTCATCAAATTAATGAAGAAAATGCACCAATGCTCTATCTCAGAACATATCTAAAGCCAAATTCATCAACTGTTTGATATACTCAAGAAACTAGCTCAGTGACTATTAAGCATCGAACGAATGTAGGGTTCTGGGCGTAAATATAATTATTTCGAGTAATGTCATGTCTTTATTAGCAACAGGGACACTCAAAAAAATGAGTGCTTCTCTTGATGGTACCGTCTCTTATCGCCTACCTGTAGGAAATGAATTTGTGGAACTAAATCCACTCATCGGTCAATCCATCACTCTCACCCATACCGGTAACATTTTTTGTAGTGCGTGTGGTAAGAAAACCAAGAAAAGTTATTCACAAGGTCACTGTTTCGTATGTATGCGTAAACTGGCGAGTTGCGATATGTGCATAATGAAGCCAGAAACTTGTCACTATGAAGAAGGCACATGCCGTGAACCTCAATGGGGTGAAGATAACTGCATGGTAGATCATTTTGTATACCTATCTAATACCTCCAGCTTAAAAGTGGGGATCACGCGTCATACTCAGATCCCAACGCGTTGGATAGATCAAGGTGCGACTCAAGGCTTACCGATATTGAAAGTAAAAACTCGTCATATCTCTGGTTTAATTGAGATTGAGCTAGCGAAACATATCGCAGACAAAACCAACTGGCGAACATTGCTAAAAGGCGATGGGGACGATATTGAATTAATAGAGCGAGCTAAAGAGCTTTTACCATTGGCAGAAAATACTATTTCAGAAATAAAGGCAAAATACGGGGATGATGCAGTAGAAGTGTTAAGCGAAAGCATCACACCTTTAAGCTACCCGGTAGAGCAGCATCCGGTTAAGATTACGTCTCACAATTTTGATAAGAACCCTGAAGTAACAGGGACTCTGCAAGGTATAAAAGGTCAGTACCTAATCTTAGATACTGGGGTTATCAATATTCGTAAATTTAGCTCTTACGAAGTTGAGGTATCGGCTTAGTCATTGTTGCTTTAGAGATAAATTTAATTCAGCGTATTTACCTCATATGTCGATACGCTGAAGATCCTTAACTCTTTCCCACCCATATCACTTCTTTATTCGTGTAACGCCTAAGTAATTTTATCTTAGCAAATGAGACTTCATAGTAATTTTCAGTCATTCCAATTATGCATAAAAATGCTTATCTGATAGCATTAATTAATCATTAAATACGATAAAAGAAGTCCTTATGAAGATCTTCACCTTTATATACTTATCTCTATTTTCATTATGCAGTTATGCCACAAGTGACTTCGAATTAGGAAAACAACTCTATTCAATGCAAGACAAAGGTGGTTGTGTAAACTGCCATGGTTCAACAGGATCAGAGCCCTTAATTTCTACTTACCCTAAAATTAATGGACAAAGTGAAGAATATTTAGTGAGTCAGTTACTCGCATTTTCTAATAAAACACGAAAGAGTGGCTTATATCCTTTGATGGAACTGGTCATTGATGAGTATACCGTTGAAGAAATAAAGCTCATCGCTTTATATCTATCAAAAGTAGATTCAGAAAGTAGTGATAGCAATAAATAAAAATGACGACCCAAAGATCGTCATTAATCTAATCACTATTGAAAAAGAGTTAACTTCTAGTTATCCCTTCTAGTACATTAAATAGCAGATCAATTTCTTCAATTGAGTTGTAGTGCATACAGCCAATTCTGACAACACCCTGCTCCTCAATATTAAGCTGACGAACAAGACCTAATGCATAAAAATGCCCATTCCAAACACAAATGTTATGTTCACCTAACAAACGGGCTATGTACTCTGTTGAGTACTTAGCAAACGTAATCGCGAAAGTTGGTGTTCTTCGCTCAGAGTCGTGCTCAGTACGGCCATATAACGTCACACCTTCCAACTCAGCTAAACGAGTCAAAAAATACTCACTCAACTTAGATTCATGTTGATTATAAAGCTTATAGCTTTGCTCTAACCTTCTTCTCAATGATGCATCTGCATCACCTAATTGCGCCAGGTACTCGATAGCAGCAATCAGCCCAGCAAGCGCTTCAAAACTTTGAGTGCCGGTTTCAAACCTGCCAGGTCCAACATTTGTTGCAGGTTCTACCTTATATGGATTTAAAGTATGCAACCATTGAGGAGCAATATACGCAATTCCGATATGGGGACCAAAAAACTTATACGCCGAACAAACTAAAAAATCACAATTAAGTTTCTGCACATCAACTAAATGGTGGGGAGCGTAATGAACAGCATCCACATACACTTGAGCACCAACATCGTGAGCCAACTTAACCACGCCCTCTACATCAACAATTGAGCCTGTTGTATTCGATGCAAACGTCACTGCGACCAATTTCGTTTTAGCATTCAATAAAGACTTAAGATGGTCCATATCTAAGCTGCAATCATGTTCATTCACACGAACTTGGTGAACAATAACACCTTTATCTTCTGCTGCTTGCTTCCAACTCGATACATTCGAATAATGATCAAGAGCTGTCACAATCACTTCATCACCTTCCGACCAATCTCGACTGATGGTACGACTTAGCTGGAAAGTTAAAGACGTCATATTTGCGCCAAATACAATATTTCCCGAAGACTCAGCATTTAATAAAGCTTGTGCAGACTCTCTAGCTTGCTGCATGAGACTTGTTGTTTTTTGACTTGAGAAATAATGACCACCTAAATTAGCATTAAAGTGCCCTAAATATTCAGTCATAGACGAAAGGACGGATTCAGGAGCTTGAGAGCCACCCGGACCATCAAAAAACGTCACTGGTTTATCGTTGTGATACTGACCTAAAGCACTAAACTGTTGGCGAATTTCATTAAGATTGAAGTGCATTGCGAGCATCCTTTGCCGTAAGTACAAATACATCCATATGGCCAGCTTGATCATATTCTATCGTTCGAATAGGTTGCGCGTTATGCCATAGTTTACTATCCGCTAGAATCGCCACTTCACCGTTATTCAGTATTTTTCTAAAAAACGGAGCTTCGTTATAATCTTGATACAGCATGATTTCTCCCCCAACAATGTTATGTCGAGAAATACCTACTAAAGCAATATGATCGAAACCATCTTGATGCACTCCTTCTGGTGCAACTTGAGTTTCTTCATAAATAGCAGAAATACGCATCTGGTGAATTTCAATTTCTTGCCCATCTTGCAGTTCGTTGCTTCGAGTAAATAGCGCACACATTTCTTGCATACCTACACCGTTTAGGATCTGCGGCTCAATAGCTTCAAATTGCCTAACAACGTTGCCTTGAAAATGGTTTATATCATCTGATTGGACGAAATTATGTTTATCTTGCTCCACGACTTTACCTTCACAAAACCGCACAACAGAGTATCGACGTAAACGGTATTTACCATCAGCATGTTCAGTACTTGGAAGCTGAGAAAATGAAGGTGAAAGTTCCTCAATAGCATGATTACTTAGGTGCGTAATATGTAAGGTATTCTCGCGAGCATGTAACATCATCGACTCCTTAATGATTGTTATTCATTTACTTTTAACATTTAATTTACATCAAAAGGATACGCAATAATTCCGCCAAAACAAGCTTATACAGCTCAAAGTTTTACTTTTTCAGTTAAAACAAAGTTAATAACCATTAATAACCAAAAAACCAGTCACACTCTCCAATTTAAAAGTTAGGCAACATCAAAATCCAGAACACTTCACTAGTTCAATATAATCGGTTAAATTATTCGTAATTATTAGTGAATAATATTTATAAATGATTTAAGTCCCTTTTCGCCAATAAATAGCAAAAGTCATGGCATTCTTAATTTTTTGGTTAAGCAGGTGAGATGGGGAATCTAATTTGTGGGCTTTTTATAGTGAAACGTTGCTCGTAGTTTATACGAGCGATAAGTTAATAATACTCAATAAGAGCCAAGTTCGGGGGGAGCTCGACTCACTCTAACTTTTCAAAGTCCTTTTTTGATACTAGTTCAATATATTTCCATGCGAATCATCACTCTTATGAGCAAACTCGACTGCTGCTATCTTTTCTTCCGCTTCTTGATCTGTGATGACATCCATCTCAGCTAACCATCTAAATTTACTTATTTCATGATCTAAGCCGTTGTCTAAATTTATTTCACCGTACCATGCAGATAACTGTGCTTTTTTCCGACTCTTTATTTCATCAATAATCTGATCATGCTTTCTGTCATTCATGACAAAAATATTCCCATATTCTGTTTTAAAGACTGAGTATTTAATTTTTGTAAACGCAAACCAACCTAAGCAAAGTAGCCCAATTAAAAGCCAAAAACCACGACCTGTTAATGGTAAATCGTTATAAATAGCCGTCCCTAATTGATAACAACCCAGCAAACACCATAAACCACCAACATTTCTCAACCATTCATTTCGCTCAATGCTTACTGAAGATTTATCAGGAAAATTAGCATAGTGGAGATCAAAATCGTCGGAACCTGTCTTATCTTTAAAAGCAAAGTTTAATGACTCATCACCAAATTTGAATACATGCTTATTAGAAAATTTCTTTTGTTTTATTTCCATATCTTTCTCATTCTTCTCTTATATATCCAAATAACGTTTGAGATGTAATATATATTATTTTTCAATGAGTTGAATTTTATAAAAGACTTAGAGATACAATCTGTTGCATTGATCACAAAGCTTTGCCATACATACTAAAGTTGATCGGTAAGTAGTACATTTTCGCGACTACAGGCATGCTTCTTCAAGGTCAATTTCAAAATCTAGGGGAGGCAGGTTTACCAAGTGCTTATTCATTCCATTGACCCGCTCTACCTTCGCGGCTTTTCCTACTCCGTCAGAATAAATTGAAGCAATATACAGCTCAGCAGCTTGGTGAAATGCGTCATGGAAACTCACTTGGTTGTTGAGCAAATTTGCTAACAAAGGCTTAGTGACGGGTATGTAAGCCCATTTAATACAGGAACCTTCATCATAATCCCCACTCCAGTACACCATATACCTTTGAGTGTGTTCATTTTTCACAGAGAAACACTTAGGTCCTAATAAATCATCATACATTTCAATTAGTTCTAACTTTCCTAGCTGCGTTCCTGTAGGGAGTAAGTTCATTGCTTGTTCCTCATGTTCATGACTTTGCTTATCAAACATTAGATTTAAGCTTACAATGAAATACTGTATTTATATACAGTTATTTACTGAGCCTGTTAGAAACTTAACAGACGTCAGACAAGTCATGAAACATAGAAGCCTGCTCAATCAGGCACTCAATAAATAGTGGCGACAAGATGGCGGCAGAGGTCCCCGAAATGAGCCTTTATATGTACATACAGCGAGCACCATTGGCTAACCTATTGATAATGAAGCAAACCCTTGATTTACTTAGGTTCATAAAAATCACCTTATGTTCTAACCTATAACCATTAATTACAATCGAGGTCTTGTTTAAACTTTTATTGCCTCCATATTTTCCATACAATCCTAGGCTATAAAAAATAAAAACGTATTCAAGTTTGGAGTCCTCATGAGCGACGTAAAGCATTGTAATTTATTAATTCTTGGTTCTGGCCCTGCCGGCTATACCGCTGCTGTTTATGCAGCACGCGCTAATTTAAATCCAGTGCTTGTGACTGGTATGCAGCAAGGTGGTCAATTAACCACAACAACTGAAGTAGAAAACTGGCCAGGAGACGCAGAAGGCTTAACTGGTCCTGATTTAATGGAACGCATGAAAGAGCATGCTGAACGTTTTGAAACTGAAATTCTATTCGACCATATCAATGAGGTCGATTTATCTCAGCGTCCATTCAGACTAAAAGGCGATGCAGGTGAGTTCACTTGTGATGCACTGATTATTTCTACTGGTGCTTCTGCAAAATATCTAGGTTTAGAGTCAGAAGAAGCATTTAAAGGACGTGGCGTATCAGCATGTGCGACTTGCGATGGTTTCTTTTACCGCAATCAAAAAGTTGCAGTTGTAGGTGGTGGTAACACTGCTGTTGAAGAGGCTCTTTACCTTTCTAACATCGCATCTGAAGTTCATTTGATTCACCGCCGCGAAACGTTCCGTGCTGAAAAGATCCTAATCAAGCGTCTCATGGATAAAGTCGAGAATGGAAATATCATTCTTCATACTGATCGAACTTTAGATGAAGTGCTGGGTGACGACATGGGCGTTACAGCCGTGCGTATAAAGGATACTCAATCTGATAAAACTGAAGATATAGAAGTTATGGGTGCGTTTATTGCTATTGGCCACCAACCAAATACTACTATCTTCAAAGGTCAGTTAGAGATGAAAGATGATTACATCATTGTTCAATCAGGCTTAGAAGGTAATGCAACACAGACTAGTGTTGAAGGTGTATTCGCTGCTGGTGATGTTATGGATCATAACTATCGCCAAGCCATTACTTCAGCTGGTACTGGCTGCATGGCTGCTCTTGATGCAGAACGATTTCTTGACGCACTGACGGATAAATAAAAATCGAATTCATGTTTATGTAACAATTATCCAAAATTGTCATAAATCCATACAGCCCAGTGGTATATCCACTGGGCTTTCTTTTGTATACTACCCGACTTCAAACCTAAGAATAATTATCATTAAGCCTTCATAATGGATAAGACAAAACAACGCACCTTGAATAAGTGGCTTAAACAGCAAAGTAAGTTAGCTAAGCGCTGGCTTATGATTGCTATTGGCCTTGGCGTACTTTCAAGCATTTTTTTGCTGGTACAAGCTGCCCTACTTGCCTCTATTCTTCATCAGCTCATTATTGAAAATGTCGATAAGTCCGAACTTGTCATGCATTTTATTGGTTTAGCACTTTCAGTTGTTGGACGAGCGGGCTGTACTTGGGGACGAGAAATTGCTGGTTACCGATGTGGTGAGCAAATTCGAATCTATATAAGACAGCTGATCTTGGACAAACTCAGAGAGTTGGGGCCTGCCTACATCAAAGGCAAACCCGCTGGTAGCTGGGCAACTTTGCTTTTAGAACAAGTTGAAGACATGCAAGATTTCTTCTCTCGTTATCTCCCTCAAATGTCCCTCTCGGTTTTTATCCCGTTCATCATTTTGGTTGTGGTCTTCCCCATTAACTGGGCTGCTGGTTTAATTTTCCTTTTGACTGCTCCTCTTGTTCCAATGTTTATGGCACTTGTTGGAATGAAAGCGGCTGATGCTAACCGTAAAAACTTCAAAGCATTACAGCGTTTATCCGGTCACTTTTACGATCGATTGCAGTCAATGACGACCATTCGTCTGTTCAACCGAGCAGATGCAGAAACCGAAGTCCTACGCGGTGCATCTGAAGTATTCAGAACCCGTACAATGGATGTTTTGAAAATAGCTTTCTTATCATCTGCTGTTCTTGAGTTCTTCACTTCGCTTTCAATTGCAATGACCGCGGTTTATTTCGGTTTTAGCTATATTGGTGAACTTAACTTTGGTCACTATGGTGTGGGTGTCACTCTATTCGCTGGCTTGTTTATTTTAATTTTAGCTCCCGAGTTTTATCAGCCTCTGAGAGATTTGGGTACGTTTTACCATGCTAAACAGCAAGCAGTAGGTGCAGCAGAAAGCATTGTGGAGTTTTTGGATACTGATATTACTAAAGTTAAGTCGGGCAATATTGATTTGGCATCCCCTAGCAGTATCTCAGTTGAAGCCAGCGATCTAAAAGTAATCAGCCCGGAAGGTGTTGAGCTTGTCGGTCCAATTTCATTTATTTTAGACCCACAACAATCAACTGCATTAGTTGGTCCAAGTGGTGCCGGTAAAACCAGCTTGATCAACGCTATTTTAGGTTTCATGCCCTATGAAGGTAGTTTGAAGATCAATGGTATAGAGTTACGAGAACTTGATTTGGCTTCATGGAGAAAACAAATCAGCTGGGTTGGTCAAAACCCATTACTGCTTCATGGAACTATTAAAGACAATGTCACGCTAGGTAAACAAGAAATCTCTGAATCTGACATCCATCAAGCACTGTCGCAATCTCACGCTGATGAATTCGTCAACCAACATGGTCTTGAATACATGATTTCAGATCGTTCAGGTGGTTTGTCAGTCGGTCAATCTCAACGTCTAGCACTCGCTCGTGCAATGATTCAAAACGGACAGTTTTGGCTATTGGATGAACCGACAGCAAGTTTAGACGCTCGCAGTGAGCAACTGGTTATGCAAGGCATCAATTCTAATATTGATGACAAAACAGCATTACTGGTGACCCATCAACTCGAACCTCTTAAAGCCGTCGATAAAATCCTTGTCATGCAAAACGGAAAGCTGCTTGAACAAGGCAATTATCAGCAACTGTCTCAAGCGGGTGGTTTATTTGAAGAAATGCTCAGCGCGAATTTAGCTCAACATAACAATGAGGGTAATTTAGATGCGTGATTTACTGCCTTACCTTAAACTCTACAAAAAACACTGGTTTGGCTTATCGCTAGGCATGCTACTGGCATTTGCTACGCTTTCGGCCTCAATCGGTTTGCTGACTTTATCTGGTTGGTTTATTTCCGCATCAGCAGTAGCTGGTCTCACCATCGCACGTGAAACATTCAACTACATGTTACCTGGAGGCGGTGTCCGCGGGCTTGCTATGAGCCGAACTGCCGGTCGCTGGGGTGAACGTGTTGTTAGCCACAATGCTACATTTAAGCTTTTAACCGATCTTCGAATTTTCTTCTTCCAGAAGCTGACTCCGTTAATCCCTGGACGCATATCCAATCTGCGTGATGCCGATTTATTAAATCGCTTAGTCGCCGATGTCGATGCAATGGATCATGTCTACCTAAGACTTGTTAGCCCTGTCACCGTTGGTGTTCTTGGTATTCTTTGCTTAACGTCATTTCTAATGTGGTTTGACAGTTCCTTAGGCTTGCTTCTTGGTGGGATTTTAGTCGTTCTCCTTGCAGTATGGCCTGTACTTTTTTACAAGCTAGGACAGCGTAACGGTGGGCAACTCACCCAAAACAAAGCGAATTTACGAATCACGACGCTAGATTGGATTGAAGGGTACAGTGAGCTTACCCTATTCGGTGCAGAAGAGCGCTACCGTAACGCAATCTTAGTTTCTCAGCAGAAGTTGATGAATAACCAATATGTTAACGCCAACTTAACCGGGCTCGCTTCTGCGCTGTTGATGCTGCTTAACGGTTGGACACTGGTACTTATTCTGTGGTTATCCTCTGATGGTGTTGGCGGAAATGCGCCAGACCCGTTTATCGCTTTGATGGCGTTTGCAACTATGGCAAGTTTCGAATTATTAATGCCAATCGCCGGCGCTTTCCAATACCTAGGTCAAACACTGTCTTCAGCTAAGCGACTTAATGAAGTTATTCTGACAAAGCCAGACGTTGAATTTCCAGAACAAGCGGCTTCATTATCATCTGAACTAGATATCCAATTTTCTGATGTGACGTTTAATTACCCAGATTCTGAACACAATGTTCTTTCAAACGTTGAATTGTCCATTCCAGCAAAAAGTAAAATGGCGATTGTAGGACAAACTGGCTCAGGTAAATCAACATTAATACAGTTACTGACTCGTTACTGGGATCCGAAAAATGGCGACATTTCTATTGCAGGCACTTCATTAAAACAATGGAGCGAGAAACAATTAAGAGATTCAATCAGTGTTGTAAGTCAACGTGTTGATATTCTTAACGGCTCACTGCGTGATAACTTATTAATTGCGAAGCCTGATGCCTCAGATACAGAATTGAGTGAACTACTTACTAAAGTTGGGCTTGTGAAATTGCTGGATGATACTGCATTAGATGCATGGCTAGGTGATGGCGGTAGACAGCTTTCTGGTGGTGAAAAGCGCCGAATTGGTATTGCCCGTGCAATTTTGCATAATGCCCCAATTCTACTGTTAGATGAACCAACAGAAGGGTTAGATAAGCAGACTGAAAGCAGTATCATGTCACTCTTCGATGAACACTTTGAAGGTAAAACGGTTATATTTATTACACACCGTTTGGTTGGACTCTCAAAAATGGATTCAATTGTTCTAATAGAACAAGGTGCAATTATTGAGAAGGGATCACACTCTCAATTGCTAGCTGATAAAGGACGATACCACCAGCTGCACCAAGCTTTGTAGGCGATATAATTTGAAAATTAATATCACTTAGAAATTAATTTAGCTTGAAACTTCGCTAACAAAAAAGCTCCTATTTAGGAGCTTTTTTATTGTTTATCGTGATAGTTTATCGCGCTGAATATTTAACGCTTAAAGTAGCATTAAATCAAGACGATTATTATGCGTTGTCTTTTTCAAATGCTTTCATGAAATCAACAAGGGCTTGAACACCTTCAAGTGACATCGCGTTATAAATAGACGCTCGCATCCCGCCAACAGCTCGGTGCCCTTTTAAAGACTTCAAACCAGCTTTATCAGCGAGCTCTAAAAATTGAGCATCAAGCTCAGGCTTAGCGAGTTGGAATGGTACATTCATACGAGAACGGTTATTGGTATGAACATCATTTTTATAGAAATCAGACTCATCAATGTGGTTATAAAGTAACTCAGCTTTTTCACGATTGACATGCTCAATCGCTTCTACGCCTCCTTGTTCTTTCAACCACTTAAATACCAAACCAGATAAGTACCATGCGTATGTTGGCGGCGTGTTGAACATTGAATCTTTTTCAGCCAGCACTTTGTAGCTCAATACACTTGGTAACGCCTCGCTTGCTAGTTCCAATAAATCATCACGTACAATAACGATACAGATACCAGCAGGACCAATGTTCTTTTGAGCACCCGCGTAGATCACACCATATTTAGACACGTCAATTTGGCGAGATAGAATCGTAGAAGATAAATCAGCGACAATAGGCTTATCGGTTTGAGGAAGTTCGTTAATCTCGATTCCGTCGATAGTTTCGTTCGGGCAGAAATGTACATAAGCTGAATCAGCTGTAACTTTCCACTCACTTGCAGGGATAACCGCAGCTTTGCCATCAATGGTTGTCTTAGCATCAAACGCATCAACTTCGCAGTATTTTTCTGCTTCATTTACAGCACTTTCAGCCCAGTAACCCGCATCGATATATGTCGCTTTTTTGGATTGACCAAGTAGGTTCATTGGAACAGCTGCAAATTGAGCACGTGCACCACCATGGCAGAAAAGCACTTTATAGTTATCAGGAATGCTTAGCAGATCGCGTAAATCTTGCTCTGCTTCGTCAGCAACCTTAATGAACTCCTTACTGCGGTGGCTGATTTCCATCACTGAAGTGCCCAGACCATTCCAATCAATAAAGTCGGCTTGGGCTTGCTTCATTACTGGCTTTGGTAATGTAGCGGGGCCAGCACTAAAGTTATATATATTCTCTACTTTCGGTTCCATTGGGGACATTGCTCCTGCTAAATCTAAATAATAACTGTGCAAGTAATAGCATGTTTTACGTCACATAAAAAGCAACAAAAGAGGTCTTAATACCTCTTTTGTTGTGTACGGATAGAAATACTAAGCTTAGCTGCCAAAACAGCAGAAAGTCAGCCAAGCACTTCTTTTGATTACTGCAGTAATACTGGCATAAGCAGCGTTATCAATGGGATTTCTTGTCCGTTTTCAAAGACTAGATTCCCTTTTGATAATTCCGCTTTAATTTCATAACCATTTCCAGTTTCTTTAATCATTTCCATAACGATAAGCTCATCAATACCTTCACGTATAAATGGGTATTCTTGAACCAATTCATTTGAGAAATAAGTACTTAAATTACCAGTTAATGCAGGAACAATGGTTGCAGGGTTGCTACTCACATTTTCAGTACCCTCAGGAACACTCACTAACCATTTTGACTCAAATTCACCCTGCCCTAGGTTCAGCGACATTTTGTTCATCGATAAGTCAAAACCTTTTGCGAATAAGATATCAATGTAAGGCACAATGCTCTCGATATCCTCCTGCGTCATGACAGGGCTGCTTTGATAGATCTCAAATACTTTTTCAAAAGACTCGCTGTCTAAATTCGAAAGTTCAAAATCAACATCAAGGTTATTTACCTCGCCATCGCTGGTTTTGATTGCTTCAACGCCTAATTTCACATTGCTCTGTAAACGCTTTGTCACTTCATCAAGGTGTGAGCCAAATTTATAAGTAGAGCCATCAATTGCTAAGTAAGGTTGCATGCTCGCGTCTGAAACAGAAAATGATTCAATCGAAAAGTCTTGATTGCCAAGCCAATAGCCTTTTGCTTGCTTGCCTTCACCTGTACCCGTTAAATTGGATAGAATAATCTCTTCACCGGTAGGGAAGTCAATCTGAACGGAAGGAATGGAAAGCTCGTAGTTGATTTGTCCTAGTACCGTAGCATGTCCAGACAAGGTAGACTTAGTGATAGAAACTGACGTGCTGTTTTCACCAGAACTTTGGTGATTTAATTGGCTCAACACAAAGTTAAAATCTGTATTTCCGTTTAGTTCTGTCTTCGTAGTAAGCGTCAGAGGTAATTTTTCTGCATCTACAAGCGTCGAAACTGCGCTTAAACTCAGTAAACCATGGCTAATGTCACTATTAACGACAAATTCAGTCGGTAAACCATCAATTTCTAATTGTTCTTTTAGGCTTTCATCTACAACAGTAAATCGAGTCTGAACGGTTGATGATAAGTAACCGCGATCATAATTTAGTAATTCAGCTTCTACACTCGCATTATTGAGGCTAGCAACACCATCAGTCACAACATTCTGACCAATTTGTCCCACTGCCAGAGGCCAACACAGTGACAATGCAATAGCACCACCAATAGCACCCATCTTTCTTAACTGTTCCATGAACTCTCTTTATATGCTGACTAATATTGTGACAGTCTAGCCTATCAGCAAGAAACAAGAAACATTGAGTTAAATCAGCCTATTGGTTGATTTACATTTTTAGACAATAATTTTAAAGCTAGCTCTCATCACTCCTATCTTTAAGTTGGTAATCTCAGGGTAGTATCATTATGAGAGCCTAATTGTGAATCAATACGCTGTTATTTGCTTAGACAACAACCCAGTAAGCATTGAACAAATTAGACAAGAGCTAGCACCATTAGCCCCAATGTTTGATATCTACACGGTTGATGATTTAGAAGATGCTCATCAAGCGTTAGAGTATGTGCAGAGCCGCGATCAAACCGTTGCTTTGGTCGTCACTCATCATCACTCTGGTTTTAGCGGCGTTCAATTTTTAGTAGAGCTAGAACAATTACCGCATACCAAAACTGCCCATACAATTTTGGTTAGCAGCTCTACAGACATTCAAGCCATTCTTACCGCTGTTAATGAAGGTAGGTTGAATCACTGCTTAACGAAACCTTTGCAAGACAACTTACTTTTTAAAACAGCCCAAAAAGAGCTCACTTCTTTTATTATAAAGCATGCGCAAGATGACCTTTTGTCTTATAGCCAAGTTCTTGATCACCAGAGATTATTAAGGTCACATATTGAAAATAAAATACGGACTTATCAATCTGGCTTTATTCATGACTTTCATGATCTGACCGATTCAGAGTTAGCTGAAAAAGTGGTCTCAGCCCTACACGAATTTTTCTCTAAAACAGACGAAACTAAAGCACTTCGCCACTATTCTTCAGACCATTTGTTAACCAAAGAAGGCGAAGACAATCGGTTTTTATGGCTAATTACTAAAGGTGAAGTCGCCCTCTACAAGAAAGATCAATTGAGTCAGCAAAGAGAAGTGGTAAGACACACCAAAGGTAACCTCGTTGGGGGGATGTCTTTTGTTACCGGAGAGCCTTCATTTTCAACCGCCATAACCCTCACTCCAACCGATGTCATTAAACTTGATAAAGATGTTTTTAGCCAAGTTATGCATTCAAATAGCAGCTTATTGCCATTGTTCACTAATTTG
Organism: Vibrio gallaecicus; assembly: GCF_024347495.1. Lineage (NCBI taxonomy): Bacteria > Pseudomonadati > Pseudomonadota > Gammaproteobacteria > Vibrionales > Vibrionaceae > Vibrio > Vibrio gallaecicus. The sequence goes on from NZ_AP025490.1 coordinate 1,845,663, forward strand.
CTTTTACGTCATTTTAACCGCCGGTTACAGCGTAGTATCAACACCAAGATAACCTTACAAGAAACACTTGAGTCACTTGAGTCAGCCCACGAGCAACTGCTTGATAAAGAAAAAATGGCGATGTTAGGTCAACTTATCGCAGGTGTGGCTCATGAGCTAAACAATCCTATAGCCGCGATATTACGCAGTATCGAAACTTTATCAGTCAACATTGAAAACATCTTGGAAAATGCAGGTCATGAAAACTATTCAAAACAATTGAACACCTTCGCCTCTGCAAAAAATATTCAGCCTTTATCCACCAGCCAAGAACGTGAACAAGTAAATTCTGTTATTGAGATAATCGGTAACCGTTCTTTAGCTAAAAAGGTCGTTAAGCTGCAACTAGCAAATGATAAAACGACCCTTGAAACCTTAAAAAACTCACCAAAAGCTGGCAAAGAGTTACTTACCGATTTAGAACAGTATCATTTAGTTGGAAACTCAATTCGTTCGATTCAAGTATGCAGTGCTCGTATTGCAGATATGGTTAAAAGCTTAAAAAGTTATGCGCGAGAAGATGATGAAAAGCTCAACCTTGTGGATATACATGAAGGAATTGAAGACACTTTAGTCATTTTTGAAAACCGATTAAAACGCCACCATATAGAAAAATATTACGACCATACGATCCCAACAATGTTCTGCCAATCATTAGCTCTACAACAAGTCTGGACAAATTTAATTTCGAATACTCTAGATGCCTTGTCTGAAAATGGTCGAGTTGTCATTTCAACCTCCCAAACTCAATTTGATGATACACCGTTTGTCGTTATTGAAATTGAAGATAATGGGCATGGAATACAAGCCGGAAATTTGGCAATGATATTTGAACCCAATTTTACAACCAAAAAAGAAGGTAATTTCGGGCTTGGTATTGGGTTATCTATATCTCAGCAAATCGTAGCGGCACATCAAGGGTTCATCAAAGCTGAATCCACACCTGCAACATCAGAAAATGAACAAGACGGCTATACAAAAATCCAAGTTTGGCTCCCTTTACACCCTCAAGGAACTTCTTATGAATAAGTATTTAATACTCTGTGTTGATGATGAACCCGAAGTACTCAATAGCGTACTACAAGATTTATCCCCATTTGAAGAGCACTTTGTCGTTGAAGGGGCCGAATCTGTAGATGAAGCAATGGACGTGATCCAAGATATGGAAGACGAAAACACGCCGCTTGCATTAATTCTATGCGATCACATCATGCCAAGTAAGACGGGGATTGATTTCTTAATCGAACTCAATCAACGCCCCTCAACAGTGGCAACTCGAAAACTACTATTAACAGGTCAAGCTGGGCTCGAAGATACCGTTAATGCCATTAATCACGCAGCTTTGGATTTTTATATTTCTAAACCTTGGCGTGGTAACGAGCTCAGAGACACGCTTATCCAGCAACTGACCGATTATGTCATCGAGAACGATAAACAATTACTCAATTGGACATCTATCTTGGATACAGAGCGTATTTTAAGCGCAATGTCCGATCGAAGAGGTAAGTTTGGAGAGTAATTTCTATTTAGTATGTAAACCTTTATGAATATGGCATTCAATTTGCTTATATTTTGACTAAGCGACAAAGTAATGACATTAAAATGGATTACTTTTTCTCTAGTTATATTAAACTGTCTAAAGTTTATGGTTTGCCATCATGTTCAAACCAAAGGAATTAACATCAATTAAGGTTTACTGTCATTATGCGTAAAATACTACTTACAACTGCTATTTTATTGGCATCTAGCCAAACTCTAGCAGCTACAGACCCGAATCAACCAGAAGTGATGAGCAACTTCAGCTATGACTATTTTGAAGCTCGTATTGGTGCAAGCCCAGTAACGTTCGGTGGTGCTATGAGTAAGTCTATTCACCCTAACGCTCATGCAGTAGCTCGTATCGATTCTGAATTTGAAGGTGACTACGATTCAGCAGTTGGTCTTGGTTTCCATTCTCCAATTAATAACTGGGCAGACCTTACCGGTGAAATGCTAATGCGCATTGTTGATGGGCAAGGTTCAAGTACTTCAACTGAAATTGGTATGGAACTGAATGTAGGTGTACGTCAATGGTTAGGTCCACAACTAGAGGTTGGTGGTAAAGGCGGATTCGTATCTATTGATGATAATGAGGAATGGATTGGTTCTGTTTATGCTCGTTTCCATTCAACTGAGCTGTTTTCTTTAGGTGCTGAAGCGCGCATTAATGACTTCTACGGTGATCAAGTTATGTTCACTACTCGCTTTAAGTTCTAATTAACTGCAACGTATACAAACAAAGCATTTGTTAGAAATATCAAATACAAAAAAACCGAGGATATCCTCGGTTTTTTAATGAATATTTTTTAGTTTTACTGACAACTTTCAAGTAGCTGTTGTTTGCGAGGCTCTTGAAGTAGTTTCCAATGAATTCCGTCGATTGCCCCTGCAAATTTCCAAAGCAGTTTAACATCAACATCATTACCATACGCTTTGCGAACTTTTACAAAGACTTCTGAAGCCCCCAACTGCATAAAAGTAGATACATCATCAACACCCGCTTTTTTAACCATACGCTCCAGCGTTAATTGCATATTCGGTAAATCACGTAAGCGTCTGCTTGCCGTTGATTTTTGAAAGCTGCGTTGCTGAATAGAGTTATCAATAGACATTCTGATGATTTCATCTAAGCCAGGATGATCATTAGAAAATAATTGAGTAATATCGTAATAGTTAACTGTTGCTGTCGTTTGCTTCTTAACGTGTCTGTACTTTTCGCAATTTAAATCCGTCAATTTTTTATCTAGAGTATTACCACCTCGAATATATAAACAACCTTCACTGACAAGTGCAAACATGGCTTCGTTTTGAAATAAACCTATACCGCCAAACATAGAACGATTTTGGTATTCTCCGAATGTACCCATGTAGTTATAAAATGCTTGATCCGTCATATCCATTGATCCTTAATCTTATTACCCCGATTAGTATGATCACCAGATAAGCAGCTATATTTACGCGAAAAATGAAACTTTAATTATTTAAGTCGGCGAATATTATTTGTGTGTCTCACCGTTAAATAAATCATACTTTGAAAAGAAAAATAAGTCTGGATTTACCTCACATCAATTGATGAATTAATAAACGTTTTAATGATGAGGTTCACATTATATCCTAATTTCGGTATTTTTTTGACGTCAATAAGCTTGCAAAAATATGCAACAAGTTACTTTATTCGTGCAGTATAAGGTTTTACATAAAGTATATTGCCTCTCAATACCCCTACTAGTAAAATGCTAAGACTTGCATACTCTCTAGTATTTATATGAATCATTTATCTTTTTTTTGGCTACCACAGAACAAAGCTCTCCTTCTTCAAGGTATTGAAACCGAATTTTCACAGTTAGTCGGTAACTCTATTGCGACAGGAAAAATCAGCCTTCCCCCAATTCCAGATGTCGTTTTAAGAATTCAGCAGCTGTGTACTCAAGATTCAACAGGCATTGTCGATGTCGCAGATTGTCTATTAGAAGACCCCGGTTTAACCGCGATTGTCATAAGAGTCGCAAACTCTGTTGTCTTTAACCGACGTAATATTACCTGTATGGACCTTGTCACAGCTGTATCACGCCTGGGGATATTACGAGTTCGGGATATTGTCACCGCTCAAGCTATCGAACAGCTCAAGCATTCCGTAAATTTGAATAAAGTATGTAATGATATTTTAGTTCAAAGTGCCGCAGTCTCTAGAGAATTAGGTGCAGCAATGGTACTAGTGACGAATGAGTTTAAACACTTACGTCCTGATGAATATAAGTACCTTGAACATGAAAAGTCGTTACTTGTGGGTTTATTAGCGGATATAGGGTTATTTTGCTTGGTAAGCGAGTACCACCTTTATCTAGAAAAAGGGAATTACCTCGACCAAGATATCGCCCTACAAATATTCCAAGGTCAGTGCTCTGCAACCAGCAAACTTGTTCTTGGGCATTGGGGCTTTGATGATGACTTCCTTGAAGTTTGTAGCAATGAAGCAAAACCCTCAGATGAAGACGTACTAAGTTATTTAGCCATTGCACGTATTGCTAACCATCTATTAATGTTCAGAAATCAGGATGAAAGAATTGACGAGCATGAGGTGGAATTTAATGCAACTGGGGCTGAAGTATTGTATAAACTCAGCAACTTAAGTGATGTGGAATTTCAATCGCAGATTAATGACGTAATCAATACCAGCGGTTTATAAAGGAATAATGAGGGATTCATGTTTACAGGGATGATTTTTATTTTTGCTCCACTAATTGTGGGGTATTTGTTTTCTATATCTAAAGCTAAAGTTCTTGAGACTGTTAACCGCGCTACATCTCAACTTATCTATGTCATCTTAGGTTTAATGGGTCTTAGCCTTGCTGCGTTAGATAATTTAGGAAGCAACCTTCAAACGATCCTTCTTTACACTTTTACATTTTTTATTTGCCTAAGTACTTGCAACTTATTGGCTTTACCTCTGATTGACAAAGCCATGCCTTTAAAAACAGATGGCAGTCAAAATAAACTGCCTTTGTCTTCCATGGCGTTAGAATCCGCGAAATTGATCTTAGTAGTCGGCTCAGGTCTTATCATCGGCTTATTACTACCTTTCGAATTACATTGGGTCGATTCAGCAAGTGAATGGATTTTATTCATCTTATTGTTTTTTATCGGTATCCAATTAAGAAATAGTGGGTTAACACTTAAGCAAATTCTTCTGAATAAGCACGGCATGGTGATCGCGACAACAATCATCATAACGTCCTTAATTGGAGGGGTGTTCGCCTCTTTCATTCTTGATATCCCCCTATTCAATGCATTGGCAATGTCATCTGGATTTGGTTGGTATTCCTTGGCAGGGATATTGATGGGTGATGCTTTTGGACCCGTTTACGGTGGCGCTTCTTTTATGTTGGAATTATTACGTGAACTCGTCGCACTTGTTGTGATCCCACTATTAATTAGAACTCACCCCGCGACTTCTATTGGCTATGCAGGAGCAACTGCAATGGATTTCACCTTGCCTGTAATTCAGACTACAGGCGGGGTACGTTGTGTCCCCGTAGCAATCGTAAGTGGCTTTATTTTGAGCATCTTAGTTCCCGTGTTAATGCTTTTCTTTGTATCACTCACCAATTAACACTTGGGTATATTAGATTTCATTGAATTAGCTAGCTAGATCGCAGGATTAGTAAATCACATAGTCTAGAATGCATGCCCATACAATTACCGTATTAAAAATAGATTATCTGTTATTGCTCAATAAACAGAAACCACGGTAAGCTTCTAAAAAGAGAAGTGCTCTAACAAGAATAATATCTAAAAGGAACCTTTATGAAACGCCTTTGTGTCGCTTTACTGCTAGCTTCTACGTCGACCGTGTCTCTAGCTGCTGACAACCAATGTTTATCAGGGAAATATGATGCGTATGTTGACGCTTCATTAACTTGGTATTCAGACTTAGCAGCCTTAACTTCTGAACAATACCCAGACCTGACTGAAGTAAGTGCTTGGTTTCTTGAAGGTCGTAAGCACCACTTTGAGCTTAACCGTGCTGCTGTTCATTACTATTTAGAGAATGATTCAAGCAAAGTTGCGACTTCACAGCCTGTAGAAGCTTGGTTGCAGTTAGAGCAGCATGACGTTAAAGAGCTATCAACCCGTGATGACGAACTAGGATTAGCCGCAAGAACAACGTTTGAAGATCGTCAATCAACACCTCACAAACAGAACTATGAATTACGTTCGGCTTTAGCTGAACTGCTTAGTCATCCAAAAGAAATCGACACCGCACTTCAGCGTTATAACCAATCAATTTCCCAACTTGAGACTATTAAATGCAAATAACCCTGTTATTTGTGCCCTTTTTGCAAAGTTGGATTTCATAATTAAGACGGGACTTTGTGCCCGTTTTCATTTAAATTATCCGGCTCGCGTTAATATTAGAAAAACAACTCGCTTGCTATGGTTACGGAACAAAAAACAGTAGATGTCAGCTTTGAAAGCCTACTACGTATCTTTACGGTACCTGAAGGTCCTGATTCAACCCTGACTCAAATCGAAGACAAACTCTCTCAGAACTTAAATCAATTCTTGCGCGAACATATTGTGGCTGAAGAAAAGCCGCTTCGTGAGATTGAAAAAGACTTCTCTAATGCTCAAATTCCCGAGCAACCAGAGTTTGTATCTGAACATACAGAGCATCTACTTGATTCTCTGGTATCACACTCAGTGCATACATCATCACCAAGTTTCATTGGTCATATGACGTCGGCCCTACCTTACTTTCTAATGCCTCTTTCTAAGATTATGATTGCTCTCAATCAAAACTTAGTGAAAATTGAAACTTCAAAAGCTTTTACGCCTCTTGAACGCCAAGTATTAGGTATGCTTCATCGTCTTATCTATCAAGATGATAGCCAGTTTTATTCTCGCTGGATGCACAGTGCTAATCACTCTTTGGGTGCTTTTTGTTCTGGTGGAACCATTGCCAATATTACAGCGCTTTGGGTTGCTAGGAATAACGCTCTTAAAGCGCAAGGTTCATTCAAGGGTGTAGAGAAAGAAGGGCTGTTCAAAGCCATGAAGCATTATGGCTACGAAGGTTTAGCGATTCTTGTTTCTGAACGTGGTCACTACTCTTTGAAAAAAGCCGCTGATGTACTTGGAATTGGTCAAGAAAGCCTTGTCGCAGTAAAAACCGACAACAATAACCGCATATGTACTGATGACCTCATATTAAAGATTGAGCAACTTAAGCAAGCAAACATTAAACCTTTTGCAGTAATTGGTGTTGCTGGCACAACTGAAACGGGCAATATTGATCCATTGAGAGAAATTGCCGAAGTGTGCCAGAAAACAGATTGTCACTTCCATGTCGATGCGGCTTGGGGTGGTGCAACTTTAATGTCGAATAATCATCGCCACCTTCTAGATGGTATTGAGCTTGCCGACTCTGTCACTATTGATGCACATAAACAACTCTACGTGCCAATGGGGGCTGGTATGGTGCTTTTCAAAAACCCAGATGCCATGACTGCCATTGAACACCATGCTCAATACATATTGCGCAAAGGTTCTAAAGATTTAGGTAGCCACACTTTAGAAGGCTCTCGTTCTGGCATGGCTATGTTAGTGTACGCAAGTATGCATATCATTAGCAGACCAGGCTATGAATTATTGATCGATCAAAGTATTAATAAAGCACGTTATTTCGCTGATTTGATCACCGAGCAAAATGATTTTGAGTTGGTGTCTGAACCTGAGCTTTGTTTACTGACTTATCGCTATATACCAAAGCATGTTCAAGAAGCTCTCAAACAAGCAAACTCAAGTGATAAAGTAAAATTAAACGAGTTACTCAACGAGCTCACTAAGTTCATTCAGAAAAAACAACGTGAGACTGGTAAGTCTTTTGTATCCAGAACTCAGCTTACACCTGAGAAATGGAACCACCAGCCAATTATCGTATTTAGAGTTGTACTAGCGAACCCTCTTACAGGGCATGATATACTCAGCGCTATTATTGATGAGCAACGTGAAATCTCTAAACTTGCTCCAAATTTAATGCGAGCAATAAACACGTTAGCAGATTCAATCACCTCATGAATGAATAAAAATCGCACCAAAATGAAAATTAATTTCGTTTTGGTGTAATTCCCCTATCAATTTTTCTTCAATATTGGCTATTTCCGCCTCTAAACACTTCCATTTTTGTAGTTTTCTAAAAATTTGTTGAGGCTTGTCAAATTCTTAAGCATTCATCCCTGCTTTTAGTGTAAGCATAGCGTCCGATGGGTTTATACTAAGTCTATGGTGCTAGTTAGCTTATATCTATTTAGAGCTGCAGTATTTATTTGAGTATCCTAATCAAATAGGAACTTAAATTTATCTGTTTTTGTTCTTTCAGACATTCCCCCGAAGTCATTAGATATTGATTAGCAAGTTGTTCTCTATACCCTTGTGAACACTATGAATACATTAGAAAAAATACAAAAAAATCTAGAAAATTTCAGCAAGTCTGAGCGTAAAGTTGCCGAAGTCATTATGGCATCTCCTCAAACAGCTATTCACTCTAGCATTGCTACATTAGCTAAAATGGCGGATGTAAGTGAGCCTACTGTTAACCGCTTTTGCCGCCGTTTAGATACGAAAGGCTTTCCGGATTTTAAACTTCACCTTGCTCAAAGCTTGGCAAACGGAACACCTTATGTGAACCGTAATGTTGAAGAGGATGATGGACCAGACGCTTACACTCATAAGATTTTCGAATCCACTATGGCGTGTTTAGATGTAGCGAAAAACAGCTTAGATGCAATGCAAGTTAATCGTGCTGTCGATCTACTTACCCAAGCTAAACGAATTTCATTCTTTGGCTTAGGTGCTTCATCAGCCGTTGCTAAAGATGCACAAAACAAGTTCATTCGCTTTAATATACCAATTACTTGTTTTGAAGATATTGTGATGCAACGAATGAGCTGCATTAACTGTAGTGATAACGACGTAATCGTTTTGATTTCTCATACTGGTAGGACAAAAAGCCAAGTTGAGATTGCTAACTTAGCTCGTGAAAATGGCGCGACCGTTATTGCGATTACAGCGAAAGATTCACCACTGGATAAAGCAAGTTCTCTGTCTATTTCTTTGGATGTTCCAGAAGATACCGACGTTTATATGCCAATGGCGAGCCGTGTTGTTCAAATGACGGTTATCGATGTTTTAGCAACAGGTTTTACCCTGCGCCGCGGTACTGGTTTCAGAGAGAATTTGAAGCGAGTGAAAGAATCAATTAAAGATTCAAGGTATGAAAAGTATTCTCAGTTTTAGTTATTCGTAATCGTTAACTATAAGTGAGTACACTAACTAGAAACGGAGCCTAAGCGCTCCGTTTTTTGTATAAGGAATGCAGACATCCAAAGCCAATGCATCCAAAGTGACTCTATCCCAAGAGATCATTTTCAACGTCACTATATCCAAAGTAGCCATATTTGAAATTGCTACATTCAAGTGACTACAGTCAAAGTTAGATTGTCCAACTGTTCCCTTTTTCAGACACACTATTCTCCGACGCATAAGAATTGATAATGGATAAACAAGGCTCTACCGCTTCATCTTGAGTGCGTGGTTCGTGCAAATCGTCTCCTACCTGAGAAAGAATATGGAAGAGTCTTTCTTCATTTAATGGGAGTGGATTACCTTTTATCGCAACAGATTTCAGAGCATCACTCACGACTTCTTGCTGATTCACTTCATTGAATTTAAACGCACATAATGAAGGTATTGATAAGTTATCTAAAACCTGGAGTAGCCATACAACCCCGTCTTCATGCTTGGCATCCATATTACCAGTGACAATTTGCGCGATTTTTTCGTACCGAGCTAATATATCGGTTCTATTGGATTCTGTAGCGACATCTATGTTTTCCTGCATAACAAGAGGCGCTAACCTTGCAGTAATAACGCTATGGGGCGCATTAAGCTTCCCTCCTAATGCAGAAGCCAAGCCATGGGCAGCTCCTAGTTTTGCATTGGTAATCGCCATCCCACCAAGCATTGCAGCAAAAGATATATCTGAGCGTGCTATTTTGTCGTCATCTAAACAAGCAGCTAATACAGAGCTACTCAAACGCCTAAGCCCTTCTTCACAAATCATATCAGTTAAAGGGTTAGGTTCACCGCAAACATAAGCTTCCATCAAGTGCGTAAAGGCATCCATTGCCCCTCTACCTGATGTATATAGATCTGTTTTATACGTCAATGTTGGATCTACAATCGCAACATCAGCTAGCATCTCAGGACTGCGTAAACTGATTTTTACTTGGTCTTGACCGGATTTAAGCACTGCATTTTTTGTCACTTCCGCGCCTGTACTTGCCGTTGTTGGAATTGCAATGAAAGGAAGTGGTTTAGTTTTTAAAGGTACATTCCGCCCCACCACTTCAACATAATCATAAAGGTCACCTTGATTTGGAATAACCGCAGCAAGTGCCTTGCCTAAATCAATAGCGCTGCCTCCTCCAATGGCGATAACCATATCAGGTTTAAAACGCCTAGCTGATAATGCGGCTTCTTCGACCATTTTTATATTAGGTTCCCCTGTTACAGCCATATGCTGATAACGCATGCTCCGAGATTCAAGGTGATTAATAATAGGTAAAGCTCGAGTATATGTACTGCCAGTTACAAGCAAAACACTGTAACCATATTGATTAATTACGGAAAGCGAGGATGCAAGTGCACCCTCACCAAATATAATCCTTGTTGATGTCATGAATTGAAACATTGGAGCCTCTCCCTTACCCTACAGAACAAACGATACTACTGACCCTACCGATACAGCTTAAAATCGAGGATGCGAGCCTCAAATTCATACTACATTCAAACATGGCACCAACTTCCATTTGATGTTTTGACTCGGTGCAACTTGTGACATAAAAGTATGCACTTCTTACAGAATCTTAGTGTTACCTCACAATGCTCTGTTAAGTACTGAAAGATATAACTCTCTCGATCTTCTTAAACTTCTTAATCTTCTTAATCTTCTTAATCTTCTTAATCTTCTTAGGCAATTTTAATTGATTAATCCAAGCTATGGTTACAAATTAATCTGATAGGTTTTACCTATTACATTAAGAGGCAATTCCACCTTTATTTCCCGAATACATTAAGGCATAGTTAGTTTCAAGAATTATTAGGCCATATTCATGAAGAATATTTATTGGCGCCTCATTCCGTATTTAGGAGAAATTAAATGTTTGTAGTTATCTTTGGTCGTCCTGCTTGCCCATTCTGTGTTCGTGCGAAAGAGCATGCTGAAACTCTTAAAGCTAAGCGTGATGATTTCAACTACCGCTATGTAGATATTCACGCAGAAGGTATCAGCAAAGCTGACCTAGAAAAAACCGTTGGTAAACCAGTTGAAACGGTTCCACAAATTTTCATCGACCAAGACCACATCGGTGGTTGTGATGAATTTGAAGCATATGCAAAAGAAAACCTAGGTCTTTTTGATTAAGCCCGATTAGGCTTATTTGATTGAGCTAGATTTAAATGTATTTCTTACAGCCTGCATTAGTAAATGCGGGCTGTTTTTTTAAGTAAAAATACTAAAAGTTAATTCAAAGTAAAATATCGAAATAACACTTATCTTTTCGAAATATTCCGATACAATTCACCACTCATCCTTTCTACCTTCTCAGATTAAATTGAGCCACAGTTGTGAATATCGACGTCGTTTATTTGCTTGAACAAAACCCCATTCTTCTTATTTTTGTTGTCTTAGCGATAGGGCTTGCCATTGGTAAAATCCGCTTTGGCAGTTTACAGCTTGGTAACTCAATTGGTGTCCTCATTACATCACTCGTTATGGGGCACTTAGGCTTTTCTTTTAACGCCGATGCTTTAACCATTGGTTTTATGCTCTTTATCTATTGTGTGGGGATTGAAGCCGGCCCTAACTTCTTTGGCATCTTCTTTAGAGATGGTAAGCACTACCTCATTTTAAGCTTAGTGGTACTTTCCACTGCATTGGCTCTTACTTACTTCAGCAGCCACTACCTTGGTTTAGATTTTGGTCTTTCAGCAGGAATGATGGCTGGCGCCTTAACCGCGACACCTATTCTTGTGGGCGCTCAAGACGCCTTGAATTCTGGTTTAGCCGAAGTGCCTAGAAATATGGATTTAGGACTGGTGATTGAGAACCTTTCCGTTGGTTATGCCATGGCTTACTTAGTCGGCTTAATTAGCATGATTCTATTTGCTCGTCTTATACCTAAACTGCAGAAAGTAAACCTTCACGATTCAGCAGAGCAAATCGCGCAAGAGCGTGGGCTGGGAACTTCGGGGCAGCGTAAAGTTTATTTACCTATCATTCGAGCTTATCGAGTAGGACAAGAGCTGATTTCGTGGACTGATGGTAAGAACCTTCGTGAGCTAGGTATTTATCGTCAGACAGGTTGCTATATTGAGCGAATTCGCAGAAATGGCATTCTAGCCCACCCAGATGGTGATGCTATTTTGCAAGAAGGTGATGAAATTGCACTGGTTGGCTTCCCTGATAGCCACGCACGCTTAGACCCGAGTTTTAGAAACGGAAAGGAAGTATTTGACCGTAATCTACTTGATTTACGCATTGTCGAGGAAGAAATTGTCGTTAAAAGTGACAACATTGCAGGCAAGCGTTTATCAGACCTAAACATGTCGGAATATGGCTGTTTCTTAAACCGAGTAGTCCGTGCTCAAATTGAAATGCCGATGGACTTGAATATCGTTCTAGCCAAAGGTGACGTTCTACAAGTTAGTGGTGAAAAAAGCCGAGTTCATGGCTTAGCTGAAAAAATTGGTTTCATTTCGATTCATAGCCAAATGGCTGACCTTATGGCGTTTTGTAGCTTTTTCATCCTAGGTATTTTATTTGGTCTGATCACTATGACATTTGGTCAAGTTTCTTTTGGGCTTGGTAACGCTGTCGGGTTACTACTTTCAGGGATCACTTTAGGCTTCCTCAGAGCAAACCACCCTACTTTCGGTTATGTGCCTCAGGGCGCCTTGAATATGGTGAAAGATCTTGGCTTGATGTTCTTTATGGTCGGAATTGGATTAAGCGCTGGTGGGAAAATTTTTGAGCACCTGACTCAGGTTGGTCCCCAAGTACTAGGAATTGCTCTAGTGGTCAGTGTTGTACCAGTAATCTTCGCTTACCTAGTTGGCGCCTATATTCTAAAAATGAACCGCGCACTCTTATTTGGTGCAATTATTGGTGCAAGAACCTGTGCCCCAGCAATGGACATTGTAAACGACTACGCTAAGTCAACGATTCCAGCACTAGGTTATGCCGGTACTTATGCCATAGCCAATATTTTGATGACCCTTGCTGGTACGTTTATCATAATCATTAACTGATTGCTGATTAATTAAGGTCAGTTCAGTTTGGCAAAAAAAAAGGCGCTCAATGAGCGCCTTTTTAAATACATTTCAGATGAACTGATTTAGATATCCGCTACATCAAACTCAACTAGAGTTTCAACGTCCGCTTCATAATCAACACCTTCAACACCGAAACCAAACAGTTTCAAGAACTCTTCTTTATACTCAACGTAATCCGTTAGTTCTTTCAGGTTTTCAGTCGTGATTTGAGGCCACAAGTTACGGCAATGATCTTGAATATCATCACGTAACTCTAGGTCATCTAGGCGTAAACGATTTACTTCATCTACTTCTGCTGCGCTGCCATCTTCTTTGTACAAGCGTTGGCTGAACATACGGAAGATTTGTTCCATACAACCTTCGTGGATGCCTTCTTCACGCATTTTTTTGAATACCATTGCGATGTAAAGAGGCATAACAGGAATTGCCGAGCTTGCTTGAGTCACAACTGACTTAAGAACGGCAACATTCGCTGAACCACCAGTTTGGCTTAGCTGGTCATTTAGAGCTGTTGCAGCACGGTCTAAATCCATTTTAGCTTTACCTAGAGCGCCATCCCAGTAGATAGGCCATGTTAGCTCAGTACCAATGTAGCTGTATGCAACCGTCTTACAGCCGTCAGCTAAAACGCCTGCTTCAGAAAGCGCATTGATCCAAAGTTCCCAATCTTCACCGCCCATTACTGTAACAGTGTCATTGATCTCTTCTTGAGTAGCAGGTTCTACACTAGCTTCAATGATGGCGTCTTTATTAGTATCAACGGCTGTTGATGTGTAAGTATCACCAATTGGCTTAAGAGAAGAACGAATCACTTCGCCGCTTTCTGGCATTTTACGAACTGGAGATGCCAGTGAGTAAACAACCATATCAATTTGACCAAGATCTTCTTTAATCAGGTCAATGGTTTTTTGCTTAGCTTCATTTGAGAAGGCATCACCATTCAAGCTCTTTGAATACAGGCCTTCTTCTTTAGCTAGCTTATCGAAAGCTGCTGAATTGTAAAAACCAGCTGTGCCCGGTTTTTTCTCAGTACCAGCCTTTTCAAAGAAAACACCGATAGTCGAAGCACCGCCACCAAATGCAGCCGCAATACGAGAAGACAAGCCGTAGCCACTTGAAGAACCAACAACAAGCACGCGCTTAGGTGCGTTAACAATTGGACCTTGAGCTTTAGTGTAAGCAATTTGTTCTTTTACGTTCGCTTCACAACCAACAGGGTGTGTTGTAGTACAGATGAATCCGCGAATTCGAGGTTTGATGATCATATTCAACTTCCTTAAAAAATCTTCCGTAGGATAAAAGTTTCGTAAGCGAAAGGCATCTAATTTCTTTAAATTTGTCGTGAAAATGCAAGTGGTTGGAGCACTATCAGATAATTTATCGTTAAAAAAGAGAATTACTCTCAATTAAAAATGAAAAGGCTCCTTAGTAGGAGCCTTTAATGTATTTGTCATTTCAACGGCGAACATATGAGAGCTAAGTATTTACCTTTCTCTAGTTAAGCCGTTTATAAGTGCCTAAGCCACACTATTTAGCTTTGGTTTAAGCTCTTTTCTCGTCAGTGTTTCACTAAAGTCATGACTAAAGTGATCCACTTGGATAGCGGTATATCTCAACTTATCAGCTGCAACTATTTGGTCAACTTCAGCCTGAGTTAACACATCGGCTTCCAATGCTTGAGCAAGTTTATCAGCAAGTAGCCCTTTTCTCGCCACTTTACCTTCTTTTGCCGCTCGTACTAGCTTTCTTTCAAGTCCTTTCACGTTATACATTGCGTTAAAGGCATCTTCCATCAGACCTACGCTATCATCTTCTTCTTTACCAATGTAACAAAGGTGAGTTAGACGTTCACGGTGTGCTCCAGGAGTCATCAAACTTTCCGCTAGAGCAACCGTAAGATCATCATTTGGTTGTTCAAACTTATTCCCTAATGGGAAGATAAGCGCTTTTAATGTACGACCAACCAACTTGCTTGGAAAGTTTCTGTACGCTTCTTGCAAAGATTTAGCTGCATGATAGAAACAGTGTTGAACCGCATAATGCACATAGTTTAAATCAGACTGCTGACGACCTTCATCTTCGTATTTTTTAAGCGCTGCCGAAGCCATGTATAGATAGCTAAGACCATCACCTAAACGAGCAGAGATAAGTTCTTTACGTTTCAGTTCACCACCAAGGCTCAACATTGCGAAATCGGCACTCACAGCCAAAGCTCGGCTCAATCGAGTTAGATCTTGGTAATAGTGCTTAGTTGGTCCACTCATATCAGCTTTAATAAAGCGAGAGCCTGTTATTGCAGCACCAAATGCGCCAAATGTATTTTTCGTTGCATGACCAATATGTTTAAACAAAAGTTCATCAAACTCTTTCGCGCCTTGCTTCTCATCTGGATTAGCTGCCGCTTCCATTTCTTTTAAAACATATGGATGACAGCGAGTTGCACCCTGGCCGAAGATCATCAAGTTACGAGTTAGGATATTCGCACCTTCTACTGTAATCGCAACAGGAATGCCAAGGTATGGCGCAACAAGGTAGTTCATCGGGCCGTCTTGAATTGCACGACCTGAGTGGATATCCATTGAATCATTAAGAATTGTTCGTGCCATTTCTGTCATATGATATTTAGCGATAGCCGTTACAATTCCTGGCTTCTCTTTCATATCTAATGATGTAGTCGTTAAAGTTCGAGTGGCTTCCAATAAATACGTCAGACCACCAATTCGACCTAGGCTTTCGGCTACGCCTTCAAACTTACCAATCGACATGCCAAATTGTTTACGTACATACGCATAAGCACCTGTTGTACGTGCTGTTAAATGCCCCATAGCTGTACCTAATGCAGGTAATGAGATGCCACGTCCCGCAGAAAGACACTCAACCAACATGCGCCAGCCTTTACCCGCATAGTCTGCACCACCAATTAGCCACTCCATCGGAATGAACACATCATGACCTCGGGTTGGACCGTTCATGAATGCAAGACCCAGTGGGTCATGTCTTTCACCAATCACGACACCTTCGTGATCAGCTGGAATAAGTGCACAAGTAATACCGACATCTTCCTTATCACCAAGTAGCTTTTCCGGATCATGAAGTTTAAATGCTAGACCCAATACTGTAGCGACAGGAGCCAAAGTAATGTATCGCTTGTTCCAATTCAGTTTGATACCAAGTACTTCTTCACCTTCATGCATGCCCATACATACTGTTCCAACATCTGGAATACCACCAGCATCAGAACCAGCCTCAGGACCAGTTAAAGCAAAACAAGGGATTTCTGTACCATCCGCTAGACGCGGCAACCAGTAATCTTTTTGTTCTTGTGTACCATAGTGAGAAAGTAATTCACCAGGACCCAGCGAGTTTGGCACCATTACACTCACCGCCGTACTTATACTGCGAGTCGCAATTTTAGTTACGATGGTTGAGTTAGCTAAAGAAGAAAAGTTTCGACCGCCAAACTCTTTAGAAATAATCAGTGAGAAAAAACGCTCTTTACGAAGAAATGACCAAACCTCTTCAGGAAGATCGCGATCTTCTTTTACGATCTTATGGTCATCTAGCATAGCCAGAAGAGTTTCAAGTTCGTTATCGATGAACGATTGCTCTTCACTAGTTAGTTGTGGTTTAGGGTACTGATGAAGCTTTTTAAAATCAGGCTTACCTGAAAACAGCTCTCCATCCCACCATACGCTGCCAGCTTCCATTGCTTCTTTTTCAGTACTTGAAAGTGGTGGCAGTACTTTTTTGAAGAATTTAAAAGCTGGGTCACTTACATATTTTTGTCTTAGAGAGCTCATAGTTCAGATCCTTTTGTTCACTATTTTGGTGTGATTATTTTTATTTATTCTAATTATTCGGTTTTTTTTAATTACTAATTTTATTCACCTGCCGACATACCAGCCGACAAATATGGGATAAGTAGATCGACCACAGCTTTCGCGTCTACTTGCTTCCCGTGATCATTCTCTGCAATTTCAGCCAAAGCTTGACTTGAAGCCATGGTGAAAACACAAGTACCTAACGTAAAGTGCAGCCTCCAAAATAAAAGCTCAGGTGTTAAATTTGGGTTTGCCTTTAACGTTGAATCCGTAAAAAGAGTGAGTACTTCACTGTAGCGAGTCGTAATGAACCAACGTAAATGACCTTGAACATCGGTATAACCACGCCCTATTAGCAACATAAAGCGGCTTGTTCCATTTGGTCTTACGTCATTTAACGATCTTAAAGGCATGCGTAAAGACTCAAACACATCTTCCATTTTGTAAGTTTCATTCAAATTCAAAGTAATCAATGCGTCATGTAATGCAGGCATGAAAGCCTCTAAATACCGATCTAATACCGCACGGACCAGCGTTTTCTTGTCACCAAAGTGATAATTTACTGACGCTAAATTTACGTTCGCTTTACTCGTGATTGTTCTTAGCGAAGTGTCGTTGAAACCATGTTCTGCGAACAAAGCCTCGGCGACATCTAAGATTTTTTCTTTAGTATTATTTCTTGGTGCCATTCTAATCACTCGTATTAAACAACTGTTTGAAATATACGCACGAAACATTTAATTAACAAGCAAGCAACATCACACTTTAAGAAATTGGTCGTACCAGTTGAAATAGAGAATTCTCAACCTTATGAATTAGAAGGTATTGTTGAAAAGTTTGAAAAAATAATCTTTTTGATGGAACTGAATACTGATTGGAGGGTCATACTTACTATAGAAAACAGAGTATTTAGAAGTTTTACAGGTCGTTAAACTTGTTTCTATCTGTTTTTTGTTTAATGCTTTTTCCTTATTAACTCCTATATTTGTATCCGCCCAAACCGTTTTGGTTTGGGCTTTTTTTTGCGTCAAATGAATAGCAAGAATTCCAGAAGATCTCACACCTACCGCTCATATGCACTCACCTCTTTAGTCGATGAAGTGCATTTTACAAATGTTTGAACCACACCCCTGAACTAGTCTCATTTTTGAGACGCCAATGCAATATCAATTCCTGAAGAACACCTATTTAAAATCCATATTCTCATAATCATTCCTCTTCAATTTTTTCAATTAATGCGCTTATGGTTAGAATAAAAACTTAGTTATTTCTATAAAAAACAGCAGGTAATAAGCTAATTTGTTCACTCCCTCTCCCAAAGTATTGGGCCAAAAAAGAAGTTCTCACCTATTCGATTTATCTCTGCAGTGGTCTCCCCAATCAGTATTTAGACTCTTTAATTTCATTCTCACTTTTTGTTTAATGACCTACTCTTCTTACTAACTAACTAAACCATCATTAAGAATGGCATCACAAACAGCAGTGGAGCTAAGTACGCTTGTAAAATAAACGGAAAGGAGTACTGCTATGAGGTTATTTAACGTATCTATCATTAGCTATGTCATTGCAGCTAGCACGACGGTCATGTCTCAAACACTTGAGCAATCTGTTGCAGCTACACTTTCCTCAAACCCTGAAATCAAAAGTATTTTCAATGAGTTCATGAGCCAAAAGAATCAACATGAGGCTTCCGGGGGGGCTTACAAGCCCAGTATCGACCTTGATGCTGGGATCGGGTACGAAGGAATTAACCCAACACCTGGTAATGGTTCAAATACCGAGCTGACTCGAAAAGAAGCCACAATATCTTTAACTCAATTACTTTGGGATGGTTCTTCTACTCTCTATGATATAGATCGAACTGCTGCCGAAGCTGAGTCTGTTCGGCTTCAATTAATTGCTGATGCAGAAGATAAAGCGTTAGAAGTGACTGAAGTATACTTAAATGCTGTCAAAGCCAATGAAATTCTTGCTCTTTCAGAAAGCAATTTATCCGTACATAAGAAAATCTTTAAAGATATCAAACGTAAAGCTGAATCAGGTATCGGTTCAATAGCAGATCTTTCACAAGTAGAGGCTAGGATAGCAAAAGCGCACGGTAACCTTCTTGCGGCGCAAAACAACCTGTTTGACACACACATTCAATTTAAGCGCCTAGTAGGTCAGTCACCTCTAGGGCTTGTATATCCAAGAGCCGATATAACCAAAATCCCACTGACCGTTGACGACGCAGTGCTGTATGCATTCAATAATCACCCGGTGATAAAAATATCTATCGCTGATGTAGATTCAGCTCACTTTCAATATAAACAATCCAAAGGCGTTAATTATCCCACCATCTCAATTGAGGCTTCTCAAACTTGGCGAGAAGACGCCGCAGGAAATGAAGGCTCTAGCCAAGAAACATTAGCTATGCTTCGCCTGAAGTACAACCTTTACAACGGTGGTGCTGACAACGCTCGATCTGACAGCGCAGTTTACCAATTAAACAAGTCGAAAGATCTACGTGACCGTGCTTATAGACAAGTAGAAGAAGGGCTCAGATTATCTTGGAATGCTTTAGATCTTACACTGCAACAGAAACAATTCTTATCTGATCACGTTGATTCCGCTTCAGAAACAGTCATTGCTTATGCAAAGCAATATAGGATTGGTCAACGGACATTACTCGATTTATTAAATACTGAAAATGAGCTATTTGAAGCTCGGAAAGATTATTTAGATGCCCATTATTCTGAGCAATACGCTAAGTATCGAGTCCTCAACGCAACTGGCTCTTTACTTAATGCCCTACTTGTCGAGATCCCTGAAGAATGGACTCAAGAAATGGAGTATTAATGATGAAAAAGCTATTTTTATTAATATCAATGTTCACTCTTTTCCTTAACCAAACTTTTGCTTACTCAGAACAACCTTATATAGCAACACCAGAATCCAAACAAACTTTTGATCTCCAAGACGAAGATTTGGATGGCGTAATAAACGCGAGAGATGCCTGCCCGAATACACCAAGATCATCCAAAGTTGACAACGATGGATGTGGGGAAATTTTAAAGTCAGAAGAAATTAGGCAATTGAATGTTTTATTTTCAAATAATTCGGCTGAAATTAATCCGATATTCGTAGAACAGATAAAAACAATGGCAAACTTTCTGAACACCTACCAAGCAGCATCAATTGAAATTCAAGGGTATGCAAGTAAGACGGGGTCTTCTCGACATAACTTAACACTATCGAAGGAGAGAGCTTTTAACGTCCAAGATCGCCTAGTTTATTATGGTATTAACCCTAAAAGAGTGCGAGTCGTTGGTTATGGTGATACTAAGCAGACCGATTCAGACAACAGTTCAATAACACAAGCATTAAACCGAAAAGTCACCGCTACAGTAATCGGTCTTAGTCAAGAAGTCGCTGAAGAGTGGACAATTTTTACAACATTAGAGAAATAACTGGATACAAAAAACCGTGACAAGAATAAATCTCATCACGGTTTTTAAACATTGTAGTAATTAACTAAAGCTTAATTTACGACGTTGTTTTTGCAGTTGATGCAGTACCAGTTTTCGGTAATGACACACTCAATAGCGCGTAACCAATTATTGCGGCTGTTGTAGAGCCCATTAAGATACCTAATCGTGCAAGCGTGTCGTACTCAACATTGGCAGAACCGAATGCAAGTGACGAGATGAAGATAGACATCGTAAAGCCGATACCACATAGCACTGAAACAGCGAAGATATGAATAAAATTCACCCCTTCAGGTAGTTTAGCCCAACCTAATTTCACTGCAGCCCAGCTAAATGTAAAGATTCCTAGAGGCTTACCAACAAGCAGACCTAACGCAATACCAAGCGGTAACATACCCGTTAAACTTGCAATAGAGATACCTTCAAGTGAAATACCTGCATTAGCAAACGCAAATATTGGAAGTATCGCAAACGCAACATATGGATGCAGAGCATGTTCAAGATGTTTCAGAGGTGAACGTTCGCCTTTGTTCCCTTTCAATGGGATAGCAAAACCTATAACAACACCCGCTAGAGTTGCGTGAACTCCTGATTTTAATACGGCAAACCAAAGGATCGCACCAACAAATAAGAACACGCTCAACTTAGTCACATGCTTAGCATTAAGCATGAACAGCACACCAGTTGCGATAAAGCCAACGGTAAGAGCTAGAGTTGATAAGTCACCTGAATAGAACAACGCAATAATGACAACAACACCTAGATCATCAATGATCGCTAGAGCAAGTAAGAATACTTTCAAGCTCACTGGAACACGGTTACCGAGTAACGCCATAATACCAAGTGCGAAGGCAATATCGGTTGCAGCTGGAATAGCCCAACCTTGAATTGCTGCTGGATCACCTAAGTTAAATAAAACGTAAATGAGAGCAGGCGCTAACATACCACCAACAGCTGCAATCGCAGGGAAAATTGCTGTTTCTTTTGATTTAAGTGCGCCTTCTAAAAGCTCACGTTTCACCTCAAGACCAATCAACAAAAAGAAGACTGCCATGAGGCCGTCATTAATCCAATGGGAAACTGACATACCAAACACGTATGTATGAAGAAATTCCTGATACATACCATTCATCGGAGAGTTTGCAACAAACATCGCAACTGCTGCTGCTATAACGAGTAAAATACCGCCTGCAGATTCCATTTTAAAGAAGTCACGAATGACATCGCTCATGATTTCGCCCTTATATTTATTATTTAAATAAACGAATAACAAAGAATAGCCTAGAGTTTATAGCTAACTCAAACCAAGAAATAATCATTTCTTCAGAGGTTTAACTTCGGTTTTTCCTACAAATACTAAACAATACAACGTTTTTACCAATGCTTTGTTCAACTGATAAACTAAGTATAGAAGAGAAATGTAGCCGTGAGATCCAGAAGACTGTAAGTATCCGTTTCAAATAGATACAAAAAAGGCCTTTAATTAAGGCCTTTAAAAATCAGTAACCAGTAAGTTGCATGAAACCCACCGCTTCATGGCTACCACTAGCCATTATCGGTCCTTCCCAATATGGAATAACAAAAGGCAACCACATATCTCGCCGCTGTATTCGAGTCGTCAGGTTAATTTGATGCTCTGGTACATTGATTATCCACTGTAACGGTAAGCGTCGCCCATTAAGAAGAGTAGTATTGTTCAACGGAGTAATCTCAATATCCGCTTCCGTTAACTGGAAGACTCTGCCGGAACGTGTCGCTAAGGTACCAAATACATAAGGTAGTTGTTGATTGTGGCGGTAACGATTGATACTTAAAGAAGATCCATCTTCTAGGTTAAAGACAAACCAATCCCAGCCTTGCTGCCCTTCTCCCAGCAAGCCACTGCCCCACTCCTTTTGCAACCAAGCCGTGCCAGATACAACTTTAGTTTCACCTTCTAATGTGAGTGAACCATTCAGCGATAAAAATGGCGCACTGAAGCTATAAGAAGCAACAGGCAACAAGTCATGCTTTTCTTGGTATCCGTTCTCTCCGTTCAGTACATAGGGACCTTTAGTTATGCTGTTTAGCTCTATTCCAAAAGTATCTGTGCTAATGCTCAAGCGACCAGGAAAAGGAGTTGTGCCTAATGAACGCCAATTCCAATTATCAATCCAAATTCTAAACGGCCGATTGTTCATCCCCGCTTGCCCAATACCACCGCGAGCTAGCCTTTGCTCTTTCCACACTTGAGATTTAGATGTAATAACAACATTCGATATAAATAGCTGAGGACTTTGCCAACCGGTTGTTTCCCTTTCATCGGTTGCTATACGAAAGAAGCTCCATTGTATAGAAAACTTTTCTCCACTTTCATCTTCAACGTTAGCAAAGTAATGCCACCATTCGTGTTGAAAATCAGGATGAAATTGGAAGTCTTGCGGTAACGATATGTTGCGATCTGGCAGCACTGGTTCAAATACTTTTTTATTCTCACTCATTAAGACTGCATTGACTTCATTAACGCCTCTTTCTCCAACTTGAGCATAATATGAGTAATAAGTGCCAACACTTAGAATTATGCCGAAGAAAGTAATAACAAGTAGGTACGATAAAACACGAAGTTTTGGTCGTTGAGACTTAGATCGTTGAGACATAATTAAAGTGCATCCCTCAATGATTTCATCGGCGTATTTCTTACCATCTTAATAACGGGTAAAGCCCCTGCCAGCATTAAAGCGGCCATCGCCCACGCGAAAGTCACAAAATAGTCCCAAGGAATCACTTGAATACCCAACGACCAACCAAAAGATTGCTTAATAACAATATCAACAATCAAGGTCGCTAAAGCCAAGCCTAACGGCACAGCAATTAATGATGCAATGAGTCCAAAAACGAGTAGCTGTAGACTGCCGACTAAGACAAGCTCTTTACCAGACATGCCTAGACAGCGTAACAGTGAAATATGGCGCTGCCTCGAAACCTCACCTGCAACTGTCGCAAAGAAAATGCCAAAAACAGCGATAATCAGAGTAATGTTACCTAGAGTATCTGCAATAGCGAAGGTTCTATCGAACACTCTCATAGCTTGATTATGAATATTGTTGTTATCGAAAACCCGTTCAGAACTCAACCTAAATACATTTTCAAGACGATCTCGTAAACCTTGAGGGTTTATTCCATCTTTAATAACAACACCAAGACCAACATTCCCTCGCCCGGCAAAACCATACAACCAATTTCGGTGGGACATCATGACTTGATGGTAAGGGTTACCATAATCATAATAAACACCAACTACTTGCCAGCCATTCCCTAAATTGTCATACAGATCGATATAGTCACCGGGGCGAATATTCAACTTAAGGGACATAGATTCACTGATTAAAACACCTTTCGAGTGGTGTAAGTGATACCAGTAATTAGGAATACCAAGTTTAATCGTCAGAGCGTCAAGTTCGCCTTCTGAAGGACCCGTGCTTACAATTTGAACACTGCCTTTAGGAGTTGCTATGTCTTTCTCCCAACGCCACCATACCGAATCAACTTCAGGTTGATCAGATAACCAATTACTCATTCGAGCTGCAGCATTGTTCGTTGGATAAATATACAAGTCTGCCGCTAATCGCTGCGTAAGCCACTTATCAGTCGTATCGCGGAAGCTCCCGACCATGGTTTCCACACCTATATTTGCCGTAAGAGCAAGCATGAATGCCATCGTGGCCACACCGCGGTAACTCATACTGGCTGCAGCATCAGCAAAGAACCAGCGAGCGCGAACCCAGCGTAGTGAATAGGAAAGGCTATTAAATAATTTCCACATAATAAATGGAGTAAATAACGCCACACTTACAAGCATAAGTGCAATAATTGCAAAACCCGACTCTTGGGTTTGAGGAGCTTGATACACCGCAACGGCAGCTACACAAAATGCACAACCGATAAGCGCTTGCCAAATGAATTCTGAACCAGCAAAACGCAGTATTGATAACCGAGAAGACAAACGGATAGGCTGTGATTGCAGAAGACGAATTAACGGCCATACACATGCTAAGAAAGCACCACTTAAAGCCATAAGTAAGCTATAGCCACTCCAGATCCAACTCCACTCAATCGATAAACCTACGTTCGCGTCATATAAGTCACCTAAACTTGCCGACACGGCAGGCAAAAGTTGGTTGGCTAGCATCAGACCGAAGACATTGCCGAAAATCCAGCTCATGAGAACTAAAAGTAGAAGTTCAAAGCATAATGCTTTCGCTAATTGCCAGCCAGACACGCCAGTTTGACGTAGTATTCCAACTAGCGGCTGCCTTTGAATGAATGATAGAGACATGGCCTGATAGAAAATAAACAGACCAACCACAAATGAAAGCATTCCCATCGCGGTCAAATTCATATGGAATGCGCTCGTCAATGATTCAAGTTCAGCTTTAGAGTTTCGCGTAATCGTAAGCCCATTAGGCAGCATGTTTTTCAACAATTCATACTTTTCTGCAGACATATGCCCGCACGCGATAACAGATAAACCAGAACTTCTCTGCAACATTCTTAATAAAGAAATATCAGCAATTAAGCGAGTGCCATTAATTAAATTTTTCTGATCGACGACGAGTGGACCAAGTTGAGAGCCATCAGCTAAATCAATATAGCTCCCATCGCTCCAATCCATATATTCGGCAAGATCACCACTTACAAGAATTGGATAAGGTGGACGCATTAAACGTAAAGTCGTTAGTTCTTTAAGTGCAATGCCAGGTTGAAGTTGAAGCATGGCTACTGGGTCTAACCCAACAAGCATCAAATTTGTTCCATTTTCAGCAGTAACACGGTGGTTATCAAATGGTGCGCACTGTTGGAAGCCTTCTCTTCTTAACTGAATATAAAAGCCTTGAGGGATCTTATTTGCATTGTGTTTTGGGCGAATTCGATAAGGAAGAGGGTTTGAAAAGAGTTTTTCGCCATGGGTATAACTTTGCTTAGCGTGGTGGTTTATAGCCGTTACACCAACAAGTAAAGAAACACCTAGAGTAAGACCAAGCCACACAAGGATAATTTGTAAAGGGTGACGGCGGTAATGACCTAATAGCGCTTTAACTACGGGCCATAACATGCAGTTGCCCTCCTTGAAGACGAATTTTACCATCCATGTGTTGAGCCACTTTTTCACTATGAGTCACTAAAAAAAGTGTACATTCTAGCTCTCGAGCCAGCGAAGTAAGTAAGCGCATTACCGCTTCAGCGTTGCGTTCATCCAAGCTACCTGTCGGTTCATCCGCAAGTAACAATTTAGGCTCCATGTAAAGCGCTCTAGCTATAGCAGCTCGTTGTTGTTGTCCACCCGACACTTCTTCAGGATAACGCCCTAATAATGGCATTAAATCTAAAGCCGACAATATTTGGCGCCATAGCCCCTTGTCTTCAGGTAAACCTTTTAACTGACGACAAAATCGAATGTTATCTGCGACATTGAGAGTTGGTAGCAAGTTAAATTGCTGAAAGATATGACCAATGTTGTTTCTTCGATAAGCCGTACGCTTTGTTTCAGATGAACTATGCATCTCAAAACGAGGAAAAGAGATTTCACCGGAATCTGGCATGTCTAACCCAGCAATAAGGTTCAATAGCGTACTCTTACCAGAGCCGCTCTCACCCATTAATGCAATTTGATCACCTTGGTTTAATGTCAGTTCAGCACCTTGTAAAACTGGGTGGAATTCTCCCCCATCTACATAGCCTTTACATAGGTCTGACAGCTTTAACATTAAACAGCTCACATTAGTTAGAATTTGGAGTGAGAATCTACACTAATTCACTGTTAGTAGGAAGTAATTTGGCATATAGATCACACCATAAGCATAATGTTGCATCATTTATACGCTTTCCTTCTAATTTTCAATTAAGTTTTTAATCCATCGCTTACTTTTCATACGGTACAAAGAGCCAAACCATTTGATCACTTCTTCAGTTAAAAACAACAAGTAAATCCATTCAGGCTTGAAACCAAAGTACATAGCTGCAACTGCCGCTAATGGGATACCGATGAGCCACTGCGCGACCAAATCTTGGTACAAGCAAAATTTCACATCCCCACCGGCTCTTAGTACACCAACAATCACCGTCATTGGTATAGAACGGATAACAATACCGATACTAAGTACAACAATAAATTTTTCTGAAAGCGCTCTCGTTTCTGCTGTTAATGCACTGAACGCATTCAAAATTGGAATTTGAATAAAATACAGAGCGACGGCAACCATAATAGCGGTTAAGAAACTAATAATACTGATGCCTAAGGCTTGGTAATAGACCGCTTCGTTTTGTTTAGCACCAAGTTGGTTCCCGATTAGAACTGCTCCAGCATTAGACATTCCGATCAATAAGCTTAAAGAAATAGATTCAACCGGTGTCATCACTGACAAAGCTGCCAAACCTTGGACACCTGACTGACCCATTATTGCGTGGTAAGCAAACAAACCACCAGCCCATGCCAAAAAGTTAAATGTTGTGGGCAGCGATAACTTTAAAAACCTCGTCACCTTTTCTATCGTTGCAGCGGCGTTAATATCACACAAACGAAAAGCGAGTAAGTGCTTCTTAAAGTATAAATAGCCGAATAAACTTGCAACTTCGATTGCCCCACTTAGTACAGTAGCAATCGCAGCCCCTTTTATTCCAAGTGCAGGCGCACCTAAGTTACCGAAAATGAGCACCCAGTTAAGTAGAACATTAGAAAGAATCCCTATACCACTGAAGAAGGTGCTTAAGCCAGGTCTGTGCATTGCTCGTAAGCCAACAGCCATACTGCTCACACATGCAACGGCAAACATACTCAAAGACGTAATCACCATGTATTCAACACCTAAACTGATCACTTCAGTAGAATCGGTTGTTAAAGACATGACTTGTTCAGGAAAAGAAACAAAAAACGCGACCGTTAATGCTGCAAAAAACATAGCAACAATCCAAGTTAGTGCCGTACTTTCTCTCACGCCTTGCTTATCTCCTGCCCCCCAATACTGAGCGGTAAGTAAAGCGCCACCAGTGGTCACTCCAACGAGCATAATTGTTGTAACAAACATTGCTCGGCTTGCCACACCAACAGCTGCAATATCAGCTTCACCTAGCTGACCAAGCATTAATACATCAACCAAACCTCGGCTGGAAAACATAATACTTTGAAGGGTAATAGGCAGAGCAATTGCGATAAGGCGGCGCAGGAAATCGCCTCTTGTATGATAAAGAATATTGGAAAGCAGCATGAGCGCATCACCCTAACGGAAGACATTGATGATAAAAGGAAATTTTCAAGCTATTATACCAACGAATGCTTTTTAACCACATTACTAAATGGGGCAAATATGAAGAAAGTTCTTGTATTAGGGGCTTCAGGTTATGTCGGCTCGCAGTTGCTTCCATTACTACTTGAGCAAGGCTACCAAGTAACAGCTGCAGCCAGACATATCGACTATCTAAAAGCTCGAACCTCCCAGCATAAAAACCTAAAGCTTATCTATCTTGATCTTGAAGATAAAACTGCCACAAATGATGTAGTCCCAAATTATGATCTTATCTTTTTCCTTGTACACGGCATGGCAGAAGGACATGACTTTATTGATTACGAACTGACATTAGCCAACAATTTCGCAGCTGCGCTAGGTTCAAAAAATAAACATGTCATTTATTTAAGTTCTCTCCAACCACAAACCGGGCACTCTGAACATTTACAAGCTCGCTTAAAAACAGGCGAAGTACTGAGGTCGAAAGACGTTCCGATAACAGAGTTAAGAGCAGGAGTTATCATTGGACCAGGTTCAGCCGCTTTTGAAATAATGCGAGATTTTGTTTACAACTTACCAATAATGGTCGCACCTAAATGGGTAGATTCGAAAGCCAACCCTATTGCACTTTCAAACCTAAACCACTATTTGCTCCGTTTGGCTGATGATGCGCCTTTAAAGCACCAAACTTACGAAGTCGGTGGACCAAACATTGTCTCATACCGTAACCAATTCAAACATATAGCGAAAATTGCACAGCGACCATTACGCTTGTGGTCTACATCATTGCTCACCCCGAAAATGGCTTCATACTGGTTAGGTGTTGTAACTTCAGTACCTTCAAGTATTGGTAGAGCCTTATTAGCAGGCTTAGAGCATGATTTCATTGCCAATTCCACAGCAATACAAGAGAAGTACCCACAGCCCTTAATCAGCTTTGAAAGCATGGTTGAGAAAGCCATCAACGCTGAAGGTACTTTCGTTAAGAGTAATGTTTGGGGGTTCGATACCTCTGCTTTCTCTCGTTGGCAAGCAGGCTTTGGCTACTACCCTAAAAAAACGGGTGCTACGATCAAAACTTCAGTCTCACAAGAAAATTTATGGAAGATCGCTCAGCAAATCGGTAGCCCAAAACAAGGTTACTTTTTTGCTAACGCTTTGTGGCGTACAAGAGAATGGTTAGATATCTTTTTTGGTGGAGGACGACCAATCAGACAAACTCCTGAAGGACCTAGCCTTAAAGTTGGTGACTATATTGACTCTTGGAAAGTCATTCGATGTGAAGACAACGCTTTCCTTTCGCTTTTCTTTGGGATGAAAGGACCAGGGCTTGGGCGATTAGAACTTGCGATTACTGAACATGGGGAACACAGAGAGTTAACGATTACCGCTTGGTGGCACCCAAAAGGGTTCATGGGTTTAATGTATTGGTTCGCAATGATGCCTGCACATTTATTCATTTTTAAAGGCATGGTTAGAGCCATCGAAAAACAAGCCAAAGCAATTGAAGAACGACTTTAGTTTTAAAGACTCAGATTCCAATAGATTACAGAGTCTATACTAAAAATCTAAGCTTTCGGTTTCTCATCAAAATTTCAACTTTCAATAAAAAATGCCGTTCAAAACGAACGGCATTTTTAATCTAATCCACAGCTAAACTGATAGGCATTTCAGCTAATTGGCTTCCGCGATTTTCAGGGTAAACAATGTACTCGCCATGGTATTTAACCGCTGATTTATAATCCGTCACTTTGTGAAGTATAAAGCCAGCTTCCATAGCAGATTCAATAAACTCTTGATGGTTACCACGCACAAACCAATTCATTGGTCTTGCCATAATTTCGCCATCAAATGAGTCATCACATTGCTTTGCACAAAGAGCAAAAGAATGATCGCCATCAGTGAAAAATTGTATTTTCCCACCAGTTGTTAACTCATCTTCGCTTGAAACACTCCAGCCTTTTTCATACATCTTATCCATGAAGGCTTCAACATCACTGTCTTTCAACGCTTTAGGCTCTTCACCTACAGGGAAAAAGCGCGCATAAAACGCAGAAATACGCTTAAAGGTGAACATCAAATCAGCTTTGTTCCCTTTAGAACGACCCTGTTTTTGCCAGCGAGTCAAATCAGCAACGATGCAACGATCGAAGCTTTGAGATTTCATTGCTTTCGTTACCCACCGCACTAAATAATGGTTGTTTGCAATAGGTGCATCGACCGCTTTTTTAGATTTGTGGAGCTCCGATAATTCACCCAGAGCAGAGTTCACTAACCTTTGAATTTCAATATAGTAGTTCGACATTATGCCTTCTTTCCTAATGTCCAATATAACAATGCTGACAATATAGAACATATCGCCATCACAATAGCCATAGGCCCTGCACTATCACTTGGCAGCATAGCAACCACCGCGCCAATAACAGAACCCGTGCCAAATCTTAATGTCCCCGCCAAAGACGACGCTGTTCCTGCCATATTTGGGTAGCCACTTAATAATAACCCCATCGAGTTACTGCCTATAGTCGAAAGAGTACCTATGAATAGCATGACGAAAGGTACTATTCCCCATAAGCCTAAATCTAAATACCAACCAGCAAATAAACCCAACCCCGCGAGCAATTGAATCGTCAAGCTCGCCTTAAGCATCGCATGTGAGCCTACCTTTTTAACGATACGACCATTAATGCTTGTCATCAAAATCATTGCCACGATGTTCAAGCCAAATAGATAACCGAAAAGATCAGGTCTTACTCCATAGACGTCAATATAAACAAACGAGCCCGCAGTTAAGAATGCAAACATACCAGCAAAGGAAAAGGCGCCAGAAAAAATCAGCCCCATGGCCACCGGATTACGGCACAAACGGAAGTAATTACGCATTGTCGTTTTAAAGCGTAATGGCTGCCTATTTTCTACAGGTAACGTTTCAGGAATCTTCCAAACAACCGCGGCAATCACAAGCACAGCAAAAATAGCCAGAACCCAAAAAATAGAACGCCAGCCAAACCATAGTGCAAGGTAGCCACCAATCATTGGAGCAATCAAAGGGGCAACAGTCATAACTAGCGTTACGAATGACATGGTTCGAGCAAAATCTTCACGGTCGAACATATCTCGCACAACAGCCTGAATAATCACAGCAGCCGCCGCACCCGCAAAACCTTGAGCAGCACGAACATAGGTTAACGCGTCGATACCTTCAGTTGTCGCACTCACAACTGATGCAATGCCAAACAGCACAACACCGATCATTAATACTGGTTTACGCCCATAACTATCGGCCAGTGGACCATGCAATAATTGCCCAAGCGCAAAACCAGCCGTGTAAGCAGTTAAGGTAATTTGAACTTCACCAGCTGTTACACCGAGATCTTTTGCAATCGTTGGCATTGCAGGTAAATACATGTCAATTGCAAGTGGAGTCAGTGCACCGATAGCACCTAAGATCAAGAATAGCAACAAACCCAATTGGGGCTGCTGAGGCTGGGAAGCAACGTTCTGATTTGATGTTTGCATATAGCTCCGACTAAATACTAGAACCTGATGGCAGCATCAGGTATTCATAATGGCTGAGACTTTCCTAGTACCAGTCAAATAACACGAGCCGACGCTGTCCTTGGTCGGCTTGGTAAGGCGCAGAGGTATCTTAATAAAACAAGATTCTTTCAGTTGGAAATTCTGATCGAAAAGTTGGAGCATCACTATAAATAAACTTACAGTTGAACCTAGCTGATAATGGCATCGGACCAACAATGGCATCTAGCTAGCAATGACACCTAACTGACAGTCGCATCCAACTTGCGATTGTTCATCCAACTTATCATTGGCGTTTAAGATTTAGACTTAAAGCATTTACTTCCAGATAGAATCGACTTCTTCTTGAGTGAGATAGCGATATTCACCCAGCTCTAATTCTTCATCCATTTCAATCTCACCAATCTTCTCACGGTGTAATGCTTCCACTTTGTTACCTAGTGCAGCAAACATGCGTTTTACTTGATGGTATTTACCTTCATGGATAGTCAGCAAGACTTCTTTCTCAGCCCTAACATCTAAATGAGCTGGCAATGTTAAACCTGTTTCACTTTTAAGTTGAATGCCTTCTTTGAACTTTTCAACATAATCATCTTCAACGGGTTCAACCAACCATACGCGATATGTCTTCTGACATTTATGCTTAGGCGAAGTTATACGATGCGACCACTGACCATCATCTGTAATTAAAACTAAACCGGTGGTATCTACATCAAGTCGACCAGCAAAATGTAATTTGTCCATTTTGATTTCATCGAGCAACTCAAATGCAGTTTGGTTTGAACCATCTTCATGTGAACACACAAAACCTTCTGGCTTATAAAGCATGATGTAACGCGGTCCATGGACTCGTAGCTCGTTACCCTGCCACTCTACTACACACTCTTCAGTGATCTTAGTTGCACCACTTTTCACCATGACGCCGTTAACCGTTACTGTCTTGGTGTGTAATGTTTTTGTTGCTTCTCTTCGGGTTGCACCTAGTGCATCACACAAAAATTTATCTAAACGCATGAATACCTCATCTGATTTAAGTCAGGTATTATAGTCACCTTTATCGAAATAGTTGAGCGATTTCACATTATTTGTTTATCGCCTTGCCAATAACATTACAAGATACTGTATGTACACTCTTCGACCTTACCAAGCTGACTCTGTTAAATCGGTTATTCACTACTTCAGAAAACACCAAACTCCTGCTGTTTTAGTCTTACCAACAGGAGCAGGAAAAAGCTTGGTAATCGCTGAACTTGCCCGTCTAGCCAAAGGGCGAGTATTAGTTCTTGCTCACGTTAAAGAACTGGTTGAGCAAAACCACGCAAAGTACGAAGGGTATGACTTAAAAGGGGCTATTTTTTCGGCCGGTTTGGGACGGAAAGAAACGGATCAACAAGTGGTGTTTGCTTCTGTTCAATCCGTAGTCAGAAATTTAGATTCCTTTTCAAACCAGTTTTCATTACTTGTTATTGATGAATGCCACCGCGTGCCAGATGAAAAAGGCAGTAGCTATCAAAAAGTCATAAGTCACTTAAGGGAAAATAACCCCGGAATCAAAGTGCTTGGGTTAACCGCCACCCCTTATAGACTTGGCATGGGTTGGATTTATCAGTACCACACTCGTGGGCAAGTGCGCAGTGAAGAACCTCGTTTTTTCAAAGACTGCATTTTTGAACTACCCATTCGCTACCTTCTAGATGAAGGGTTTCTTACCCCTGCACGTATGATTGATGCACCAGTTTTAAGCTATGACTTCTCTCAGTTAAAACCTGCCAGTACTGGGCGATACAAAGAAGCTGAACTGGATATGGTGATTGAGCAGTCTAAACGAGCTACCCCTCAAATCGTCGATCAAATCGTTCATCTTGCTCAAGACAAACTCGGCATTATGGTATTTGCAGCCACAGTCCGACATGCACAAGAAATCCTGAGTTTATTGCCTGAAGGTGAAGCATCAATTGTTATAGGCGATACACCGACGCTGGAACGCGACCAAATCATTAACGATTTTAAGCAACGTAAAATCAAGTTTTTAGTGAACGTATCCGTATTAACGACCGGCTTTGATGCTCCGCACGTTGACCTTATCGCCATTTTAAGACCAACTGAGTCAATAAGTTTATACCAGCAGATTGTTGGTCGGGGCTTAAGACTTTCTGAAGGTAAAAAAGAGTGTTTGGTGCTCGATTATGCTGGTAACAGTTACGACTTATATCAGCCAGAAGTTGGGGATCCAAAACCAGATTCAGACAGCGAGATAATCACCATTCCCTGCCCGGCATGCGGATTCAACAATAACTTCTGGGGAAAACTAGACAGCAATGGCTTTTTGTTAGAACACTTTGGTCGTAAGTGCCAAGGCTATTTCACTGATGAAGAAACAGGCGAACGAGAGCACTGCGGCTACCGATTTCGAGCTAAATACTGTAATGAGTGCGGTGCCGATAACGACATTGCCGCAAGAATATGTCACGAGTGCGATGCAACTTTAGTAGATCCTGATAAAAAGCTGAAAGAAGCCTTAAATCTAAAAGACGCATTAGTTTTCGAATGTTTAGAGATGGATTTAAATGTCTTCAAAGATGATAAAGGAAAGTCACAACTTAAAGTGACCTACCGTGGCGAGAACCAAGCTCAAGTTCATGAGTTTTGGTCACTCACAACCAAAAAACAAAAACAGAACTTCAAAGATCAATTCGTTCGACCACATTTAGCTGACAGGCATCGACCTTTTGAAGAGGCTTCTCCAAGTAAAGTGGTATCAAACCAACACAGGTTCCGCCCACCTCAATTTGTGATTGCACGAAAAGCAGGACGTTTTTGGAAAATGCGCGACAAAATTTTTGAAGACGAGCTTCAAGATCGCTAAGCTGACTAGATTCACTTTCTATTCATCTTCGCTCTTTTATACTAATGAATATCGACCTAACCTTGGATCAGCTATGTTAAGTAAACTAATGATTGCAACCTTACCTTTGCTTTGTGCCTTGCTGTTGCCTAACCTAGCAATGGCTAAAGACCATAATAATGGTCATGAACTCGTCCAGGATGTATATAAAGAAGGCACACGTATTGAGTTCGATGAAGATCAAGATGAAGTCTATGACGCAGTCAAAGATGGCTTAATCAAACCTTTTTCTGAGCTTTATGAAACGATTGAATCTCAATTGAACGGGCGAGTGATCAGAGTTGAACTGGAAGAAGATGACGATGAATGGGTATATGAACTCAAATTAGTCCATGACAACAACGTGATTAAAGTCGAATACAACGCGACAACGTTAGAAATGCTCGAAATCAAAGGTCGAAATTTACAAGATGTAATTAAAAAATAACGTGACCATCAGTGATAACAATAAAGCTAAAGCTGCAGTAACAATAACCTCAAGAACAATAAGCTCAAGCAGAAATAATTAATGGTATTAATATGAAAATCTTAGTGGTTGAAGACGATCCAAGTTTAGGTCAACAAATTATAAAAACGCTTGAAGGAGCTGACTGGGTACCAGAGCTTTCGCAAGATGGTATTGATGCACTTTACCGTGCGACTTCAGAAGAATGGGACGCGATTGTTCTTGATCTTGGTCTTCCAAAACTTGACGGTCTTACCGTACTTAAAGGTATTCGAGACGAAAACATCAATACACCGGTAGTCATTTTAAGTGCACGTGACACCTTGACTCAACGTGTTGAAGGTCTCAATGCCGGAGCAGACGACTACCTAACTAAACCTTTTGAAATGGTTGAGCTTATTGCTCGTATCCGAGCTCAATTACGCCGAGCTTCAGGTAACGCCTCTCCTATACTACAAATGGGTGACTTAAGCTTAGATACAAGAAGCTCAAAAGTATTATGGCAAGGTCAAGCAGTAAGCTTAACGGCTTTAGAATATAAAGTAGTTGCGTACTTTATGCATAATGCTGACAAAGTCATTTCTAGAACCGAATTAGTCGAGCATATCTATAAACAAGATTTTGATCGCGATTCTAATACCGTCGAAGTTTTTATTGGTCGTATCCGTAAAAAAATTGCCCCGAAGGTGATTAAAACCGTTCGTGGTCTTGGTTATCAACTTAACGTTGATTAATACCGAGTAAAGTCAACGAGTACAGTTTTGATAATGCCAATGAGCGTAGTAATAAATACGCTCATTACCCTAAACAACCACTATTTTCCTGCGCTGATTAAAAGGATTCACCGTGCCGAAAGCCGCGCTCAGTAAACCAAACTTAAAAAATATCAGCTTAAAAAGCCGCTTGCTTCTCGCAGCGGCTTTTTGGCTTGGGGCAATGATCTTAGCGGCAGGTATTGGAATACCTAAACTCGTTAATGATTATCTTATTGATGATGTGAAACAGCAGCTGAATCTTACCCTAGATGAATTAACCGCCAATATTGAAGTTGATAAAAACAATCAGCTTGTCATGCTTGAACGTCTTTCAGACCCAAGATTTTACCAACCTTATAGCGGCGTGTACTGGCGAGCAGCCACACAAGATCAAACACTCAGATCTCGATCCTTATGGGATAAGAATCTCTCTATCACTGACAAACCTATTCGCAAAGTGATCAAAGGGGCAAAGGGTGAGTCGTTAATCTACGTAGAACAAAACATTTACCTCCCCGAATTAGGTGACCCTGTCACTATAATTGTCGGTTTAGATGAAGACCCTCTAGAGTCAACACTGCATAAACTCACCGGTCAGGTTTGGATAATCTTAGGCTTGCTCTTTATTGGCGTACTGCTTTTAATCGGAATACAGGTGAGTTGGTCCCTACTACCTTTAAATAAAATGCAGCGCGAACTTGCGATGCTCCGAAAAGGAGATCAGCAAGTTTTAAGCAACAATTACCCTAGGGAAGTTTCGCCATTAGTTTCTGACCTAAACGCCCTTCTCTTTCATTATCAAGAGTTACTAGAACGAGCACGAAACCATGCTGGCAACTTATCACATGCGTTAAAAACACCTCTTTCTGTTTTAAAAAATGAAATTGCATCGCTACCACAAGAGCAGCAAGAAAAACTCGCTCAGCCCGCTAATCAATTACAAGATCATATCGACTATCATTTAGGTCGAGCGCGCATGGCTGGTGCTATGAATATCCTATCGGTAAAGTCTTCACCTTCTGAGCGTATAGACGCTATTTCTATGGCATTTGATAAAGTGTACGCAGCCAATGAGATCACATTAATCAATGAGCTTGATTCTGAACTGGAAGTCGCGGTTGATCAGACCGATCTCGACGAAATGGTCGGTAATTTATTAGAGAATGCCTATAAATGGGCAAGCAGCATTATAAGAGTTCATTCAACTGAGCTTGAAAATGGCAACATTGAACTCATTATTGAAGATGACGGAACAGGCATACCTCCAGAGCAGCTTGAACAAGTCATTAAGCGAGGTGTAAGACTCGATGAGACCACTCCTGGAACTGGTTTAGGCTTGAATATCGTGAATGAAATGGCACACAGTTATCGCGGTAGCCTCGAATTGGCTGAAAGCTCGATGGGCGGCTTAAAAGCAACGTTGATACTGAATCAATTTAAAGGCTAAGCTTTTGCTTTTCTTGTTTGGAAAAGTAAATCTCAAAGCGTAGGTCAACTATATGAGCTTACGGTTCAGAGCTCACAAGCATAAAGCCTACAAAATAGATTCCAGCAAAACATAATCCAAGGAAGCATTTACCAAAAAATGGCAGCGAATAATCGCTGCCATTTTTATAATCACTTATTAAAGTTGTTTACTACGGACCGATCATTCATCCACTTATTATCAGAATATTGCCATCTGTATAGTAATCATGCTCTTCATCCATAACTTCTTGCTGTACTAGCTGCTGCTTCTCGATGCGGATGTCTGGACGTTGTTGCTTAATTTGTTCTTCCAGCTTGTCTCGTTCTTTATCTACGTTAGGATCGATACTATGCAGAATCGTCATAATTCCAGAATATGACGTAAGTTTTAATCCATCATCATAGCTAATTGCACCTAACCACAGTGGTTGTTTAGTTTCGGGTTGCACACCCACTTTCCACCAGCGAATATGGCTTCTTTTCATTAAAGTTCCAGGCAACTGGAAAGCCATATCTTGCGGTTTTTTCTGCCAATATAAATCCGAAACAGGTGGAGTTTGACTGCGCAATAATGAAACATAGCCAGCAAATTCAATTTCATGTCTAGAGAATGTTTTATTTTCTATCCAGCCAAGAGTATTCATTAAAGGTCTTGGAGTTTCGCCGATATACTGAATATTAATCGCTTGAGCATCATAATATGCTGACTTCCCAGGGAACGCTTTATAGCTTAATTCTGAGCTACTTTCAGATGCTTTAATCCTATTATTTACTTCGGTATTAAAGTCATCCGAGTACCAAAAAAAATGAGCATAATTGCAGTAAACAAGTAATGTCACTAACAAGACACTTACCTTTGCAAATAGATAACGCCAACGATATCTATAGCCAATAATGCCCATCAACGTCACAAGCACTAATGCGAGTAAAGTAATTTGATGCTCGACAACAAAGATCTTTGCTTCATTCAATAGAGGAAAATGTTCAACACCATGCGCTAGAATTAAACCCCATATTATAAATTGCCCACCGCCAAGTATTAAGCCCACAATGGAAAACACACTAAAGCTTCGCCACTTCACTTTATGCGAACCCGCGATAAAAGGCACAATCCAAGCAATCGGACCTAATAATCTGGCAAACATGATGATGTAGCTTCCTCGCTTTGACATTAAGTATCGGCAGCGAGCAATAAGACGCTTTGTTTTCGGCTGAACTAAGATAATTTTACGTTGAACTCTTTGCCCGCAATGTAAGCCGATAAAATAACTTAATTGGTCACCGACTAAACCACCTATCATGACAAATAGCACAGCAGACCAAGCACCTTGATACAACTGATAGCCTGCGGCTATAAAAAATGGCTCACCAGGAACAAACAGGTTGGGTCCAATCAGCGCATCTGCCAACGCCCCCAGAAATAAACTGAACCCCTCAAACATAGTTCGCCCTATTGTTGCTGTTCGTTGTAATGACCGAACTTGTAGTCCATTTCGTTATTACGCATTTCACCAAAAAACATGCGTCTCACATTCGCTTTTAAATAGGTACTACCCGTTTTAAACACGCCATCTTGATCAAGCCTTCGTGGGTCAAAACCAAACGTCATATTTAAGAAACGGAAACGCCAGGTTTTGCTTGCTCGTTTTACATAGTCACAGTCTTCACATAAAACGATTTCTTCATCAAAGCCACCAATTTCATCATGTACACGTTTCGTTGAAAAAATGCAGGCCCCTATTGCGGTTGGAAATACAAATTGCGTAGTGAACAGACCAATATTAAATAGCCCGTATCCCATTTTATGAACCAAAGGTAAGTCTTTAGAGCTCATATATACGCCTGCTACTTCTAACTTTCTCTCTTCTAGCTCACCCAAAGCTCTCGCTAAGAAATTCTTATTTAAGCTAACATCTGCATCAAGAAACAAAATTCTTGAGTACTTAGCTAGTGACGCCCCGGTGTTACGACCTAAACTGACACCACGCGTTTCCATTTTGTGTACCGTCAAAGATGGCAGAGCATTTTCATAAGCCAGCGCGACTTCCCTAGTATTATCTTCGCTGTTTGAATCGACCACTATCACTTCAAAGTCTTGGTGTGTTTGTTGGCTAAGCTCTTCCATCAATCGACCAATCCGTTTTTCTTCATTTAATGTAATGACTACAATGCTTACCGGTTCCATAACTTCACCTATCTTTCTGTTCATTTAATGTAGGTGTAGATTAGCGGCACTCGCCTTAATGAATGCTTAGCGGAATGTTCATATTCCATTCACCGAACAGGCGAATAATGAATTTCGATAAATAGCTTGAATCGGTAAAGAGCCTAAATTGGTCTAATGTTGGATAAAATGACAGCAGGTAAACTTTAATAATGTGTACTTAGTGATTAAACGCCCTCTCACTCTTGCTCCATTTATCTGAGAGTGTTAGTATCCGCGCTCGCTCAGACAGGAACTTCTTGTGTGAGTTTTACTACACTGACAAGGTCGCATTGTCGTGTGAAATTAAAATTTTACTAATTTGAGAGTAAAACTATGAAATTTGAAGCAGTAGTACGTACTGAACTAGGTAAAGGTGCGAGCCGCCGCCTACGTCACGCTGGTAAATTCCCAGCTGTAATCTACGGTGGTGAAGAAGCAGCAGTATCTATCGAACTTGTTCACACTGACGTGATCAACCAAATGGATAAGCCTGAGTTCTACGAAGTAATCACTCTTGTGATTGACGGCGCTGAAGTTAAGGTTAAGCCGCAAGACGTTCAACGTCACGCGTTCAAGCCTAAAGTTGAGCACATGGACTTCATCCGTATCTAATTCCCTACCAAGGAATAAAGATTGGATTAATCCAGCCTTCTGCATAGAAAAGATAAACGATCTTACCAGTCGTGAAATCTAAGAAATTCGAAACCCCGATGCTACCAACATCGGGGTTTCACCGTTTTTGAGCCCTCAAAAACGTCCACAACTTCTCGCAATACAATTGGTCTACACTCACCAGAGTGATCCGCTCAATCATTATTTGACTCTGCATGACAAGGTTCTACCCTACTTAGGACGATTGCTGCATGACTATACTTTGAATGCAAGTCACTTCACGGCGCAAGATTCAAAGTGTTGTAATAAATTCGAGTTCAAGGGAAGCAGAGCGATGAAATATTTCATTGTACTTTCGAACCGTTTGTAATGCCCTTATCGCTTAAGAAGAGCTGAAACGACCGAACCATCGTACATAATTATTATCACGGTAAGGCAAGTAGCGGTTGTCTAGGTGCGGGGGTTAACAGAAGAGCCTTTAACCACCACTTTCCCAGGCTTGATAATTTTGATGCTCAGTGGGAGCTGAATAAGGGTCATGCGGCTCTGGTTAAAAATCTGCCGCTGGTTCTATTTACGCCAGAGTAAACCGACTCTTACAACGAATCAGAGTCGGCTATCATAAACACTCATCCTATAGTACTGAATAGTTTAATAAGAAATGAGCTGGCGGCATGTTACCACTGCATTTCACCTTTTATTACTTTTGCACTGAGCTCTAAATCACTTATATTTTTGAATTTAGGGTACGCTTCTTTCATTGATTCAGCTAATTCTGCAGAATTAGCCGCTTTAATCGCTGCATCTTCAAACTCACGAATATAAGATTGAGTGAACTTAACAGAACTCAAATCTTGAGTGCTTTTTCCAATATAATGACCCGGAATGATCTGTTTTGGATTGAGTGAAGCTAAGCCGTCTAGTGTAGTTAACCAATTGTCGCGAGAAGATGCAGTTTGATTATCCGCCATCCAAACGTGAACATTTTCATAGAGAATGACCCCACCAGCAACAGTCTTAAGCGATGGTATCCAAACAAAAGTATGTTTAGGGTCTATACCATCAAGCCCTATTATTTTTATGCTTTCCCCATCAAGAGTAAGAGTATCTCCAGAAAGGATATCCGGCATAATGGTTTCTTTAGGAGCATTCTCACCAAGAATTGGTCCCCAATATGCTAGCTTCCCTTCAATAGTTTCTTCAATATGCTTATACGACAAAGGAGAAGTAACAACCTTAGCCTTGGGATATGCAGCAGTAATGACGTCTAAACCGAAGTAGAAATCGGGATCTCCATGACTTATATAAATAGTTTTAAGCTCTTTGCCGCTGTCTTTGATCATTTTCAATACGCTTTGTGCATCATCACGCTGAAATTGTGCATCAATTAGTACCGCTTCTTTGGGACCAGTAACGAGTGTCGAGGAAACCGGGAATAGACTTTTCTCTCCGGGGTTGAACACTTGAATTTTTAACTCTGCGGCTTGTGCTGCGTTAACCGAAAGTACCGTGGACGCGACTAACGCTATGACCTTAGTAAGTTGCTTAAATGAAATAGACATTGAATTGTTCTCCAAAAAGTGAATTCGTAAAAAGTATATGTTTACTATTCACCCCAATAAACACAGAAAACTGAACAACATTGTTTCACTATTCGAACAAATCATGTCCTTAAATGCAGACCATTCGTGCTTTATATGCCTAATCAAGCCATAAGCTTCATAGAAATTTACAGAGCACATAACTTTTAATGGGTTGGTTTTTAGCTTTATATGTACGGCTTAATACTCATTGAGGTAACAAATTAGCTCGGTGTAAATAGAGCCCGTCGGTATCATTGATTTACAAAAGAGAAGCAAAATAGTTAAAGGAAAGTTCCGAGAAGCTATACAATACTTGAGTTGCGAGATCGCAGCGTAGAATACTCATTCACAGAAAACCTTAAAGCAGTCACATATGTCCAAAGATTTCGATTTCACTACAGAATACACCCTCGATAAGCCCTTTTTTGCAGAGTGTTATGATCAAACTAGCCTTCCAGCTAAATTTCCAAAAGCCTATTTAAAAGGCATCCTTTTCCTTGTGTTTGGTGTGGTTCTATTAGAATTTGAGCTATTACCCAATGGCTACGTTGGCTGGTTCTTTATTGTTTTAAGTGTGATTGAGGCGTTCAGTGTTTACTGCAAAAGAACCTGGTGGTTATGGCGACAAACCATCAGTTCGAGTTCAGGAAGCAAAGTAGTTTTTCAGGTTGATTCTGACGGTGTAAGTTATAAAAACGGGAAAAATACCCGTAACATCACCTGGAGTGAAATCGACCAACTTCAACAAACCGATTTAGGGCTTATCCTTCACATGGGTAAGCAGCGCCAATATGTCAGTAAATCTTGTTTAAATGATGAAGTAATTGAATTCATTCTCGATCAGCACGCAGCATCGAAAACGGACTAACATTACTGCTTTCAATGTCGTGACTAAGTGAAATTAGTCATGACTTAGTCGGAGATTAGAAGGTTTCATACAAACACAGTTTAAATATCCCTAAACAAAAAGAGGATTGATATTTCTACCAATCCTCTTTAGGGGGTGCTTCAGTTTTTCTACCTTACGTTAGGTAGGTAAACGCTATTACTCGTAATCAGTCGCGTATGTTTCTTCGTATGTGTGCGAGTAAAGTTCGAATAGGTTGCCAAACGGGTCTTCTAAATAAACCATTTTCGCTTGCTTACTGTCGTCTTCTGGATGGTAGCGCATTACGTCCATGCGTACTTTTCCGCCGAATTTTTCTACTTTCTCCATCACGCCTTCAAAGTCATCTGTTTGTAGACAGAAGTGGAAGATGCCTAAGCGAGAAAAATCAACTTCGTGGCGTTCTTGGCGT
This sequence comes from Vibrio gallaecicus, assembly GCF_024347495.1. NCBI lineage: Bacteria > Pseudomonadati > Pseudomonadota > Gammaproteobacteria > Vibrionales > Vibrionaceae > Vibrio > Vibrio gallaecicus. Next base: position 1,887,990 of record NZ_AP025490.1, read on the forward strand.
TCTTTCATTTCAAACAGCTCAACACCAATACCATCAGAAGTCACTAAGTGGGCAATGTTAAAGCCTTTGAAGCCTTCACCGAATACGGCAATACACATTCGACCAATTGCTGATTCGCGCTCTTCGATTACTTTCGTGTTGTTCATTACGATTTTTAGACCAAGAGCCTGAGTGTAGAACTCTACCGCTTTATCCATATCGCCAACCATGATGCCTACGTGGTTCATTTTCATAACTTGCTCCAAATTCGTTTTTAATTCTGTATATGTTTCGTTTCGATGAAGAGAGTATATGGACACAAGTAAATTAAATAAAATTATCGTATTTTATATTAATGATAATTTTACGTTATTTAAGCAATGTAATTTGAGAAGAACGTTAGTCTGCAAAAATGCTAATACGGTGTGGAAGGTGTCGGAAAAAAATCTACTCGATTCTGACGATTCTCAGTGCGGAGACTCAGAAACAAAATAGACACTACGGTTCGCTGCTTCGTATCTTAACCACCTAATTCTTGTGGCTAAGTATGAAACGAGCACATAACCCAACCGCCTTAACTTGCGGGATAGTCATGTAGTTAAAAGGAACTATATGAAGATGGCTCTGCTTTTTCTTCGTTCCAGCCTAATAGCTCTATGTTTACCAATTTTTTCCGCTTTTCATTACACAAAGAAGCAATATTGATAACTGGTAGCTGACTCCGAAACTGGGCGGTAAGGATTACTTTTTTGCTTTCGCTAAGATTTAAGCTGCAGGCTTCCAAAATCATCGTTGTATCCAGCTTATGCGCATCTTCTATGACTCGAATATTCGCGCAGTTTTTATATGGTTCGAGCAACCAAGTTACAGCGGTTTCTTCAGGAGTACTAAGCACAATGACATCTTTTGAATCAATAAGTTGTTCCAACTCAACCAACATAGATTAGTCCCTTTGACTTAATTAACTGTCCTCTACTTTGCTATAAATAGCCTTACTATTCTAGCCTCGACAACCGCTGTTTTTACTAAAAAGCCGTTAGATGGGAGATCTAACAGCTTTATTTATAATCATACGACAGATTTAATCATCGCTAAGATGCGGGCTATTTAGCTGAATGGCTTGCTCTATCAATTATGCTTTTGGGTAGTTTGAAGGGAAAAATGCACGTCGCGCTTCTTCATCAAATTCACTCTTAAATTCAACATCTTTTGCGATATCACGAGCACGTAGTGCTGCTGGTCGGCTATTCACTGCATCAAACCAACGGTTTAGATTCGGATAAGGTGCTAACCCTTCTTCGCCCAGTACCACAGTAGCTTTATCTAGCCATCCCCAAGCCGCCACATCAACCAAAGTAAATTCATTGCCCACGATAAACTCGCGTCCATCCATATGAGCTTCAAGCACTTCATAGTGACGCTCGGCTTCACGTAAGTAACGGTTTACTGCGTAATCTTGACCTTTAGGTGCCGCGTGGCGAAAGTGAACAGATTGACCAGAAAATGGACCAAGACCCGAAGCTATAAACATTAACCAAGAAAGTAATTCTGCACGGTCTTCTGCTTGCCCTCCTAATTTTCCTGTTTTTTCTGAAAGGTAAAGGAGGATGGCATTTGAATCAAAAACACGCTGACCGTCATCTTCAATCGCTGGTGTTTTTCCGTTTGGATTAATCAGCCGATATTCTGCGGTATGTTGGTCACCTTTAAGTGTATCAACAGGAACAAGTTGGAAATCCAAACCTGTCTCTTCTAGAAATAAAGCAACTTTCATTGGGTTGGGTGTCTGGTGGAAATAGAAGTTAAGCATAATGTGACCCTTTTTTAGGACTGTCATTCAGTTTTATATAGAACTCATTTGAGGCAACGCTGCCCTTTGATAAAAGAAACACTACACCAACAAGAACGACCGTTCAATAATTAAATTGAACATATGTTCATGTTGTTAATTTTTAGCTTAAGACAATTAATTTTCGCCTAGTCCTCCCAATAACTAACGCGTAAATTACGGCAGTAAAGTAACAGCGATGAAAAGTCATTAATTAATACCGCTACAAACAAAAACTTTGGGGAAACTAAAAAGTGCTTTCCTTGGTAGTTAATTAGTGACAGTATCATTAGAATTATGAACAGTCGTTCAATTTATTTATGAAAATACATGTGGTGTGTTATGAACAATAAGATAAAGCTAGAAATCATCTCTGATGTTGTCTGCCCTTGGTGCATCATTGGCTATAACAATCTCCAAGCCGCAATCCAAGAGCTCAACATTGCAGATAAAATTGATATTGAATGGCTACCCTTCGAACTAAACCCAGACATGCCTGTTGAAGGTGAAAACTTACGAGCTCATATACAAAGAAAATACGGTTCTAGCCCAGAAGAAAGTGCACAAGCGCGTATTCGCATTGCACAAGCAGGCGCAGAACACGGGTTCAAGTTTACTTACTTCGACGACATGAAAATGGTCAATACGTTAGAGGCTCACGTCCTGCTTGATTATGCGAAAACTGAGGGTAAACAAACCGAACTTAAGCTTAGATTGTTCACTGCATTTTTCAGCGAACAAAAAGACGTGTCGAACCATGAAACATTGAGAAATGAATTAACAGCAGTTGGGTTAGATGCTGATGAAGGTATGTCTTGGTTAGACAAACCTAAGCTTAAAGAAAGGATCCGCATGCAAGAAGCCCAGTGGCAACAACATGGAGTGTCTGGCGTTCCTACTGTTGTTTTTAACCGTGAATCCGCTGTCACTGGTGCTCATCCAGTTGAGAACTACAAACAGTTTTTAACTGAGTTAATGAACAAGCGGAACTAACTGTTCACAATAATTTGCTTAGCTGATGCTTCAACCCTATCGGCTAAGCAGTTAAGCAGTTAAGCAGTTAAGCAGTTAAAGAATATGGATTAGCACCGTTAAGTTTTTAGGATATAAACTAAGCTTGGAAAGATAGTAAGCTGAGTAAGTGTTCAATGTGTTAACTAGAACGAATCCCCATACTGCTCAATTACATTATCTATTCTTTGGATACAAGTAAGCTTGAATTCTTCAGAACGAGAAGACATCAAAAATTCCAGTTGGCTGGTAAGGTCCACCAGCTCCGCTCGCTCCTTCCAATCAGAAGGTAAGTCCATTCCACCTTCTCGAAGCCCATTTGCTATTTCCGAATGGAAGCTTTGTGGTGTGTTCCTCAACAGATTACCTATATCCATATAAGGTGTTCCTGCTAAAGCAAATTCCCAATCGATCACTCCACTTAAGTGCCCTTCATGAATAAGAATATTTGTAGGGTTAAAATCTCCGTGCACAAAGCAAGTATGTGAATCCAATTCTTCTAATAGTTGAGCTTTGTTGCAAAGCAACGTTAAGAGCTTCTCTTTTCTTTCAACCCCTAGGCGTTTTGCTAAACCTGCATTTTCTAGTGAGCTATGAATGAACCCCTGAACACCACCGAAGTCGAAAGCCGAAATAGAACCATCTTCTTCTATCGACCCTGACGCATCAAAAATAACGCTAGAAAGCTGAGCAATAGCCACACCAGCAAGACGTGAATACTCGGGTACACTTTCTAGGTTCCGACCATTTAAAAATTCTAATACAACAATGGCAGCGTTTTCATAAAGTACCTTAGGAACTTTCACGCACTGTTGCGCCAGCTCCATAACTCGAAGCTCTTTTGAGTTAGGACCTGAGTTAGATACCCTTGCAACGACCACCGTGCCATCACTCAGTGTTAGCTTATAATTTGAATTACATTTACCCAGAGGAAATAGGCTAGAAGATACGAGCGTTCGCCCTTCTAAATATTCCGATAGGCTCTCTTCATCCAGAGGCAAAATCGGATTTCTTCGATCGTTATCCATAATACACTCAATCCTTAATCTCAATTACTATTTCTAACCAATTATTCTCTGCAGTTCGGGATGTTCAAAACCCACTGAACAATGTCTTCAATTTTTGTTTGTTCACCATTGAAAAGGCGCATAGTAAGTCCGCCAAACAATAGCGCATAAGCCTGATCTGCATGACTGTCTCCTACGATATTGCCGAGCTCCCCCTTAAACTTCTGGTTAGCAATGGCTAGTAAGCTATCTTCACTTACCTGCTGGGCGCTCCTATCCTTGGTGTAATCAAGCATTAAGGTAAGTTCACCTCGAAAGCGATTATCCAATGTAGTAACGAGCTTAATGAGCATTGCTTTTTTGTCTTGCGGGACATCTTCACCTTCAGCTAGCCCATAAAGTGAAGTCGGCTCTAAAAACACCTCAGTGCTCGCCTTAAATAACTCTTCTTTGCTGGTAAAGTAATGATATAAAGCACTTTTGGAAAGTCCAAGTGCTTCTGCAATACCCCGCATCCCTAAGCCATTTACACCATGTTCAGTAAAAATATCTACCGCTTTTATCGCAAGTTCACGTCGATACGCTTCTCGGTCAACAATCTTCGGCATTACGCCCTCCTTAAAAGTCCGTGTGGACTATATTAATTTTACACCCCTAAGTCTAATTAAAATTATTTTAGTACAGTCGGTCTAAAATATTTGACAGCTTGTTGAATGATCGCATATTCTTTTTGGACCGGGTGGTCTTTATAATTTTTCTAAAGACTACTAATCAATGAAAATATTGAAAATATGCTCGTTCATAAAAGAGAAAGGAAGAATGATGTCACAAGATAAAACGACGATTAAAGGTGCCCATTTAAACTGGAATTGCGAAGGAAAATTCAACTTCACTACTGGGTTTGGCGCAACTAAAACTGAATCCATAATTGCCAGCTATTCTGCGTTTATCGCTCCGGTGATCCTTTACTTCTTTGCTTGGGAATCTCTTGGCTGGAGTTGGTTACAAGTGATAGTGGCATCTGTGCTAACTCTAGATATGATTGGCGGCGTATTGAGTAATTCACTGGGTTCGATGAAACGCTTTCTACATACTGACCAATCACTGGAACTCACCTGGCTAGGTAAATTAGTGGGCAGCAGGTTCCTATTTCCTGCGATTCATTTCCAGCTTTTCGCTATACCACTTTGCTTTGATATTGCTTGGTCTTATGCCTTCTTTTGGTATGGCGCGATGATGGCATCTATCATATTCATCCACTTCATGCCTATGTACCTACACCGCCCGATTGCGTTACTGATCGTTATGTTGTCGATTATTTTATCTAACATCATTACTTCACCTACCGGTCTTGAATGGATAGCGCCTATCTTCATGATCAAATTAGTGTTGTCGCACGGTGTAAGAGAAGAGCCTTACCGCCCAACTTTAGTGGATTAAACTCACGTTAACTAAGCAAGCTTGTAATGGTGCGAAGACAATTGTCGAGCATTTTGCTGAAGCTGCTCGACAAAGCTCATTCAAACTAGCTAACTCAAACAAACTAATTAACTCAAACAAACTAATTAACTCAAACAAGCGGTCTCGATATTACTGAATCCAGAAACTTAAAACGTTAAGCTCTCGCCATCTTCAGGGATAGAGACTTTCTCCAGTAAATTTTGCGCTTCAAGCGAGCGTTTTAACGTCGCTCTATCCACAGGGCAATGGTTCAACGCTTCCATATGATTAGCAATAACTTTACCTGGGGACAAACGGATAAACTCCATCGCTTCATTGGTCGACATCAATAATGGCTGCCCTACATCCATTTGAGCTTGTCCAGTAGCAACAACGGTAATATCTGGCTTTAGTTCACTTAATGCACGTTCAACATCTGGCGTTAAAACAGTATCACCACTGATGTAGATGCTTGGTTCATTAGGTAGCTCTAGGAAAAAACCGCAACCGTTCGCCATTACTTTATGAATCCAACCATGACCATGCTGAGCTGGTACTGCGGTAATGTTTCCACCCAAAAACTCAGTTGGAATCCATGGTTCTAGCCCGCTTTCAACAGACATGCCGTATTTCTCTAAATAAGCTTTATCTTTAGTTAACGTCGTAACTGGAATGGAATGTTTAATTAGAAATGCCTCCCCAGCAGAATCAAGATGGTCTCCATGCTGCAAAGGCTTGAAACCAAATGTTTGGCTGTGAGTGACTAAACAGTGAGTCACCTTAGCTAATAGGTCCTGTGCATTTGACGGTAAATCAACGGTAGGGTTTTTAGCCGCTTTAAAGCGAAACACAGAAAATGGAGGCAGAGATCCTTGGTCCCCTAGCATTGGGTCAATCAAGATAAAGTGCTTGCCAGATTCAATAACAAACGTCGCGCTTCTTAGGTGATGAATTTTCATAATTATTTCCTGCCTTTCTAATTAATAATCACTGTCTGATCACTAGTATCCGATATCCCCTGAATATGCGACACTAGCCAAAAGGACACCTAACGCTCAAATTGGGTCAAATAGTATGAAGAAAAATTCTATCGCTTTAGTGGCATTTGATAACATCAGCGCCTTTCATTTATCGGTTCCGTGTTTGGTTTTTCAGGACATTTTCATTGACCTAGAGCCAGCTTTTGAATTGACGATTTGTAGTGAAAGTGCGCATGATGTGGCATTAAGCTCAGGGTTTAATGCGTCCATCAATTCTGACCTTTCAGCGATAGATGGAGCGGATATTGTGGTGATTCCTAGCTGGCCCAACACGCTACCAGAGCCAAGCACAGAGTTGCTCGAAAAGCTTCAGAAGGCTTATCAACGAAATGCCACCATTGTTGGTCTGTGTCTTGGTGTTTATGTCATTGCCAAAGCTGGCTTACTCGATGGCAAGAAAGCGACGACACATTGGGGCTTTAAAGATGTTTTCCAAGAAACCTTTCCCAGTGTCACTATGGATTGTGAGCATCTATTTATTGAACAGGGGAAAGTGCTGACTTCCGCAGGCACAGCCGCTTCCCTAGATTGCTGCTTACACTTAGTTAGAAAACTGTGTGGTAATGAAACCGCTTCTCATATTGCTCGTTCAATGGTTACTGCTCCATTTCGTAGCGGTGGACAACAGCAATACATTCCAAGCCCAATACCAAATAAACCTCAAGCTGCAACCAGCTTTGGCTATGTGCTTGATGAGGTTATTCAGAATTTATCGGGAAGATATGATTTGGATACCCTCGCCGCCCGTTGCGCCATGAGCAGGCGAACATTCACTCGACAATTTAAGGCATCGTATGGGTGCACATTTGGTGAGTGGTTATTGAATCATCGATTAGCGTGTACCCAGCAATTGCTCGAATCTACGGATTACTCAATCGCCACAATTGCCGAACTGTCTGGTATTGGGGCTGAAAGCTTACTGCGAAAACATTTTAAAAAGCGCTTTAATGTTTCCCCATCAGAATGGAGGCGAACTTTCAGAGGGAATTTGTAGGGTAATGACTCAATCTACGTCTAATCTTTCTAAAAATGGGCTACGACTTTAAGTACGCTAAACACGTTCTCCATTGAGCTAGATGCTTAATTGAATGTCGTAATCGTATCCATACTTTCTTGTAAAGGCGCTCTCTAGTCTGCTAGCTCTTTTGTGTCTAGGCATTCAATCGTTACTGCCCACCCTCAAGCTTGTTTTGCCGAATTTGTCCCGGCGACTGACCCGTCCACTTTCTGAATGCTCGGCTAAAAGCACTGGAATCTGAAAAACCCAGTTCGAGGGCAATAAGTGTGATGTTAGCCTCGTTACGATTGAGCATTGTAAGGCTGAGTTCAAGACGGTATTTATCAAACAAACGTCGGAAGTTAATGCCTTCTTGCTGCAATTTTCTATTCAATGTCCTTGTACTCATACAAAGAGTACTTGCTATATTTTCTTGGCTAATATCTTTGACCGGAACCGTTTTAAACGCTTCATTCACTTTAAACAACATGCTTGATTCAAGTACGCTTTCCAGCTGTTTATCTGCCATCTGCTTTAAACCTAAATGGAAATCAGCTAGATACTCACGACCTCGCATGTTCACCACTTCTTCACTAAAATAGAAATAGCGTACAGGGTAGCCTTGCTTCATTTGCACATTAAACACACGTTCAAAAATAGGTAAAAACTCCTCACCGACAGTATGACGATTGAAGTGGATAGCCACTAATTGATTTGGGGCATTGAGATAACGCCTGATGAGTTTAAGGATCAGTCCGTAATACAGCCCTAAACTCATGTGGGTCATTAATGTGATTTCATCGACGTATTCCGGAGTTACAACCCACAACTCGAGTCCACCGCTATCCGTCTCACGGCTGAAGATTTTCAGAAGTGGATGAATATGAATAGAGTATCGACTGAGTAATTCACAAAACTGAGTTAACGTAGGAGCAGTGAGCATTGCTAAAACGGGAGGACCCAGTTCTAGCTCATCAAAGTACTCCGCTGATTCACTAAAAATATCAATAAGTTCATAACCAAACTGCTGATAAATATGGGCTATCGCAGCTTGGAGTTGGTAAGCTGAAACCGAATCAGCAGACAATAGAGCTTGATAAGAATCGTCTCCTTCCCAGAATTCACTGGTATCGCCCACTCGAGCTTCTAGTGCAGAATCTAAAATGTTAAACCAAAAAATAGGTAACTGAGAACTAAAGCTTTGTGCCATAACTACCTGCTGTGTTGGGCCTTTATATCTGAACCCAAATTAAAGTATCTGAGCCCAAATTAAAGTATCTAAGCTCAGGTTACAAGACGGGTTACAAGCCAGCTTACAGATAGTGGCAATAATGGATCATTTAGTTAGCTGTATCAAAACTTATAATCTAAACCAACGGACGCTATATATTGTGAGTAATCATAATATTCAATGTTGGAGTCGGTCGATCTTGCGCCTATGAACGATACTACAGACCAATCTTTATACCCCAATATTCCCGAATATTCGTACGCTAGAAAAATACCCAAATCTTTGTCTTCACGTTTTTTATTAAAGATAGGGTTCACTGCATCATATTCTCGATTATCAGCATTCACAGTTAAAGCAATGCCATGTTTATTGAATCTTTTTGCCAAGCTGACTTCAGCACCAACACTAAAAAACGAGAGCGCATCACCTTCTGAATCTGATGAGAAAACATTTAAAGACGGGGTAAGTAAACCAGCTCCATTATTAAGCATATGTTGGTATCTAGTTTTGAAATAATAGTACTTACGTTCACGCTTCATTAATGCTCTTTTCTCATCTGCTAAGCCTAAACCTTTAAGCCCAGATTGCTCATTTTTCACATCAGACTCACCAGCTGCCATATCTATATGAAAATTAGAGCCCATAATCTTCGATAACTGCATCCGAACGACATTACCTGAAAGGTCTGTTTCTTTTCTCTTTTGATCAATTGCATACGGGTCATCCCATACTTCACCCGAGATAAGAGTTGGCAAAAACGAAACATCGGCTACGGTTCCGTCTGTCAATTGCTGCCTGTATCCCACTTCAAATGCAAGTGTTCCGGTAATGACATCATCTCGCGATGTTCCTAAGAAAAGCTGCTTATCCAACGAGTCACCAAAGGTATACTTTAGAGAACCTAAAAGCCCTACCATGCCACTTGTTTCAGTCGAGCCTGATACTGAAAGGTCCGACTGCATTTGGGTGTAACTTTGGCTGACATCTAGGTTGTTTGAGTCTGCCAAGAACCCTGTTAAGAAAGTGATATTTCCTGTAATACCTTGGCTTGGTGCTAAAGCTGATACTGCCTGAGGAGCAAAGATCATCAAAGTGATGGCTAGCGTAATTATTTGTTTCATTGTTGGGCTCTATTTTAAATGACGATAACTTGTATGAAGGCTTCTACGTTTCGAATTCGGATGCATTAATTTAGATACACTTATCTACTAGCTTGCATTCATAAGTGAATCTTGTGTTGAGAATCAAACAGCGATGGATGGCTTTCTTTCACTCCATGGATTCGCATTCTCCAATTGATAAGCCAACTCAAATAACAGCCGGTCATTACCTCTCGCGGCTGAAAAATGGCTTCCAACTGGCATATTGCGGTGATTCCAGTAGAGAGGAACTGACATTGCAGGGTTACCTGCAACATTTTCTATCGGGGTGTAAGACATAAGCTTTTCGGAACGATCCCAAATAGTCTCTCCGGAATGCTTTTTTTGATCAAAATAGCTAATGTCTTGAGGAATATGATTGGAGCAAGGCGTCAACCAAACATCTATCGTTCTAAAAAACTCATGGTTATGCTGAAGCGAAAATTTGTGGCAATTTATTTTCGAATCAATATATAAATTCGGATGGGATTTAATACGGGCCTGCATAGTTCGAGCTAAATATGTCACATTTGTACTGACTAGTTGAGACATAGACTCCAAAGGCGTACCAATACTGTCGAACTGCTCAGCAAAGCTCGCCATTTTGTTTCCAAAAACACCCATGTAGTCATACATAAACTGCTCACCATTTGTGACGGGTTGACCAACTTCCACTACGATATGCCCTAACTCTTCTAATAGCTTACAGGTTGAAAGGATTGCAGAACGAGTGTCTTCATCCGGCAGCTTTCCATGTATGTCCATCATAGTGACTCCGACCTTTATAGGACGATTCAAAGGAGTATGTACCATTCCTAGTGGGGTTCTGGGGAATGCCGTTTTAAAGCTGTCTTTAACGTGGTTCTCTGTTATAGAAACAGCCAATGCTGTATCCCGAACCGTACGTGACATAAAGGATTGGTGTGTAAAATCTTCATTGGTTGAACCATTTATCAACCCTGTGATCAGTTGCTCTCGGCTTGGTTTATAACCAAAAATCCCCGTAGCTGATGCAGGCATGCGAGAAGACCCTCCTCCATCTGTCGAATGAGCTACCGGTACATACCCAGCAGCAATGGCTGCCGCTCCGCCACCAGTAGAAGCATGAACACCTTTACGGATATCCCAAGGGTTACGAGTCGCGCCATATAGCGGATTTTGGGTACAGCCGAATGTCATCATCTCTGGGATGTTTGTCATGCCAATGGTATTAAGCCCTGCATTATGTGCTGCTTGAATAAACCAAGAAGTCGATTTAGGTTTTCTACCTTTATTCAAAGGTGAACCCATGGTGCATTCTAACCCTTCAACATCGACACAATCTTTTGCTAGGAAAGGAACACCAGCAAATGGTGAGTATGGGTTGATTGAAACTGAACGTTCTAGAGCCATATCAAAGCACTCGGACACCACCGCATTCACCTTATGGTTCGTTTGTTTGATTTTAAATATCGACTCTTGAACAAGCTCTTTAGGGCTGACTTTCTTCTGCCTAACAAGATCAGCCATTTCAGTTGCATCTAGAACTTGGTTTGTCACTTTGTAGTCAGGTGGAAGGCTAGAATTAGATTTAGGATTAGATTTTAACTCTGACTTAGATAATGCTTCTGCAGTAGCCAAAGTAGGTATGGTTAACGCAGCAGCAGACACTACACTTTTGCCCACCACTTTTAGGAAACTTCTTCTCTCGTTATCGCTTTTTTTCATAGTGTCTATCCTCTAATTTAGGCTAGCAACTATCCTTGTTTCACGACTTATTAGTCCCGTACAGCTTGTATTCCTTGCTGTCATCGATGGGTATAGATTAAATAAGAAGAGAATTTGGTGCAGTGCAATTACAGTCAATATCTATACAAATTGCGCCAATTTGATAGATAGAGCTTATGTTATCTTTACTTTAAGTAATGGCGGCGAATATCTCAGAAGGTTCAATAAAATCTAAACCGCCCTCTTTAAGCACCAAAAAAGCAAAATGACAACGTAGACTGAGCCGCCTTAAAAATGATGGTTTTTACCCATCACATTGCAATATTTCGTTATGACGTAAAGTGTCATGATGATCTCGTTTCCAATAACGAGGCTTATCATAATGAACAAAAAATCTCTTTCTCTTGCGATCATCTCGACTCTTTCTTTCGGCGTAGTGACTGCCGCAGAGGCGTGTACACGAATTCTATGGGATACGGAAAGCAATGGAACTTTTGTTACACGCACTCTAGATTGGTCAGAACAAACTCATCCACATCTGGTTAATATCCCTAAAGAAAGTACTTATGTTACACACCTAGATCGCCAGCATCAGGTTATATCAAAATTTGATGTAACAGGGATTACCACATACGGCGCCATCACTGACGGCGTAAACAACGCTGGGCTAAGTGGAAATGTTTTGTATGATCGAGGAATGGAAACCAAAGATATTACTAACGATGGAGAGATCGGTGCATTAAGCTATCTCAAGCACCTATTATCACAATTCTCAACGGTTGAAGACGCCGTTGAATTTATCAAAAACACTCCAGCCACTACTGAATTCATCCCAGGCGTTCCGGTTCGTATTGCTTTGCATATCAGCTTGCAAGATATAACTGGAGATTCAGCCATTATCGAATTTCGCTCTGAAGGACCACAGATTTGGCACGGTTCTGAATATGCGATTATGACCAATCAGCCTGATTACAGTCAGCACCTAGCGAATGTGGAACGTTCTAAACGTGGTTGGGGGGAGCTAGATCAGCAGTTCTCACAAACTAATCTTGGTACTGGAGGAAATGCTAACCCTGAAGACCGATTTATTCACTCAACGTATTTCTTAGGTCACTTGAAAGAGCCTACGAGCATTATGAATGGATTAATAAAGTTAGACTCAACAACATACAAAATCCCCCATGATGCGCCGAATGTGCCTATAGATGGCGTCATGGCTGGATATGCGACCGAGTATGCTGTGAATTACCACTTACAATCTGGTGAAACCTTAATTCGCTATCAATGGGGAGACGACTACACACAGCTTCAATATAATATCCAAGAAATTCAAAAATCAGGAAAATCGATTGAATTTGAGCTAGTGCAGCCGGGGTTAATTGGCAATATCACGGACAAAATCATACATTCTGGTCAATAGTCGTAAAGCTGATTGCCCTCCTGAGGGTCCGAATTATCGGATCCTCACCGCTAAACTTCTTGATTCAGTTTTTAACTAAAGATACTTCCTAGAATACGAACGAATCACTTCTAATAAGCCCGAATAGACATTGGTACTTTCAAAGCTCATCGGGTAGAAGAACGATAATCCAAATTTCGCCGAATGATTCAGCAGTTCTTTAAACTCAATTTTACGTATTTTCTTTGTTGCCACCAATTCAGCCGCTAAGCTATTGGGTAGTAATGCCCAACCGTTTTTCTTAACTAATTCTAATAACATATCGTTATTACTCACCGTCCGAAAATAAGGAGAAATGCCTAACCATTCAGGCATAGTTTTAGTGTGGTTCTCACTTATATATTGGGTTTCCAACTGTAAATCTTCGAGCTGTACCAGAGGGGTTTGAAATAATGGACTCTCTACTCTTGCATAAGCAGAAAAGTCACCATCTCCTAGCTTAATAGCCGTTATGGGATATTCAGAAATATTTTCCATTCGATGCTGCATAATGGCAACTTTATTATGACCAGTCACAATGTCAGCAAAAACTTCATCTCGGTTCCGGTGCAACCAGTTAATGATTAAATTTGGATGCTCTTTCAATACATAAGACTCAATTTCAACCACGAGGTCATTCGGCATTAACGTATCATGATAGAAATCTAAATGAATAAGTTCTTGTTGGTAAGCTTCCAGCATACGTAAATGCAACCGGTCACTATTCTGCACAAGTAATTTCGACTGTTTATAGATCGAACGGGCAAACTCCGTAGGTACCGCTTTTTTTCCTTCAATCGTAAATAATTCGACTCGATAGCTGTCTTCGAGTGCTTTCACTTGCTCACGAATCGTCGTTCTGTCTTTCCCCAATATACGTGCTGCATTGCTGTAGCTATGTTCATCATAAGTTGTACAAAAAGATTTCAAATGTTCATAGGAAAACATATTTATTACTCACTTAATTTTTTCGAACTTAGATTTTTACGAGCTTAGATTTTCAAGCGCATTTTTCCACGAGCTTGGTTTTCGATTCATCGATTAAGCACATTAAAATGATGGAATTTACCCATCATAATGAATTATTAGTAACGTAAATACACTGCTATTTTACAAAAATAATGTGAAGGGAGTCGGGCAAGTGATATTAACCAATACACAATATTGCCTTCTAGCCTTTGCTACAGGTTCAAATACACAAGACTTCATGAATGAAGATAGTCGACCACATCATCTTCACGTATGCATCAGGAATGAATGCACTATCTAACATGATTACATTTAACCTTTCACCGAAACGGATTTTTCGAAAGAGAAATTAGGAATGACAATGAAAAAAATCTTTCTCACCAGTGCTATTGCCAGTTTGCTTTCAACACACTCGGTTTTTGCGACAACTGAGGCTCCAATTACTCTTTACGTCTCTAACGATATTGTGACCATGTCGGACCACGATTATGGTGAAGCCAATGCTATCGCCGTACAAGATGGCAAAATTCTAGATATTGGTAATAAGTCTGATTTATCCAACAAATATAAATTAAACCAAGGTTTGACGGTCGACACGACGTTTGAAGATAGCGTGATAACTCCCGGTTTTGTGGAACCTCATATCCATTTATGGCTAATGGGGATATTACTTGGCACAGAGTTTATTACCCCTGCTGACTGGCAATTGCCTTGGGGAAATGTGGAAGGAGTTGTCGGTCACGATAACTACATGGCAAGGCTAGCAGAGATTGAAGCAAAGACTCCAAAAGGAGAACCTTTATTGACATGGGGCTATCACAATTATTTTCATGGCAGCGAAATGAGTAGAGATGCGTTGAATGCAATCTCAACAGAGCGACCAATTGTTGTATGGCATCGCAGTTTCCATGAATTGTATTTTAACGATGCAGCATTAGCCATGTTTGGTTGGGATGAGAAGTCTTGGTCTGGTGAAGGACACGCTTATACACAACTTGACTGGAATAAAGGGCATGCCTTTGAAGCGGGCGGGAAACTTATCCTAGAAGATGTACTTAAATTCTGGGTTGAAAGCGGTATGTTTGCGACGGGCATGGAACGTTCAAAAGACTATGTACATTCTGGAGGCATTACTACTGCTATTGACCCCGGTGTGATAGCTACGCCTGAAATGTTCTCTCAAGTGATCGATATTCTTGAAACAGACGGCTTCCCTATGGATTACTGGTTAATCCCTGCTGGTAATTTTACTTACATGATGGCAAATAACGACCCAGAAAAAGGCAAAGTGATCGCTGAAGGGCAAACTCAACATGCAGCCTATCAAGGTGAACAAGTACAATGGTTGCCAAAGTTTGTAAAACTCTTTTCAGACGGTGCTATGTATAGTCAACTAATGCAAATGAAAGATGGCTATACCGACGGTCATAAAGGTGAATGGATGCAAGAGCCAGCCGACCTTGAAGCCAGCATGCGCCCATACTGGGAAGACGACTACACGATTGTGGTTCATGCAAATGGTGATTTAGGTTTTGATACAGCCGTTAACATTGTCGATAAACTCAATAAAGAAACGCCGAGAACCGACCATAGAACTGGGTTCCATCATTTAGGTATTACCGATAAAGATGATATTTCCAAAGCCGTAGAGTTGGGGGCAAATTTTAGTGTAAACCCGTATTACACGCATATCCTATCAGAACTCTATAGCAAAGAAGGGCTTGATCAAGAACGTGCAGAAACGATGGCTCGTGGTCGTTCATTTATTGATGCTGGTGGTAAGTTATCACTTCACTCCGATTCACCAATGGCACCAGCTCAGCCTTTGGCAATGGTCTGGGCAGCCGTCAATCGAATTGGCTTATCCGGCAAAACTATTATGGGTGCAGAAGAACGAATTACGGTTGATGAAGCCATGAGAGCCATCACCATCGATGCAGCTTATACCGCAAGGCTTGAAAATGAAATTGGTACCATTGATATCGGTAAGTCTGCAAATTTCACTGTTCTAGATAGCAGCCCATACAAAGTAAAACCTGAAGATATTAATAAGATTAAGGTGGAGGCGACGATATACCAGGGGACGATTGCGCCTATTGCTAAACACAATGCTGGTCTTGCTATGAACAGTGAAACTATGCATATAGTTAAAGTATTAAATCGCGACCATTTTCATTCTGGCCACCCTATACCATTTAGCGGTAGTAACAGTCATCATGGACATAATCATAGTCATGAACACAATGATGTTTGCTCAACGAGCCTTTACCTACAGCATGTAATGTCTCAGATTAAGTAAGATACCAGAGCAACTGACAATAAGATCTAATCAATAGCCGCTAACTCGACAATCAACAGCTAGCGGCTTTTCTCTGCTCTGTTCTTACATTCGTTTCTCTAATCTGTCCCATATTAATTTCCGCTATGAAAATTGCATAAGGCTGTCACTACAAACTGCGTTATGATTGCCTACCTTTCCCTTTAATTACATCTTTTATGCCTGCACTTTCTTTTTCAGTGATCCCCGTAGGGGTCAGATTCATGCTTCTTTCTGCTTTTGGGTTTGCACTCATGTCGGCGTGTGTAAAGTACGTCAGTCAATACGGCATCCCAGTTTTTGAAATAGTCGCAGCAAGGGCATTAGTTTCTTTGATCATTAGCTATTTGGACGTAAAGCGAAAAGGTATCTCACCCTGGGGACACAATAAACCCCTCTTGTTCGTTCGCGGTACCGTGGGTACAGCAGCCTTGATGTGTGTGTATTACGCAGTAACCACATTACCTTTGGCGGAAGCCACTATTTTGCAATATGTTCATCCTATTTTTACGGCGTTGCTCGGTGTGCTATTTCTTAAAGAACGAATTCAGCAATCGACAATGATTTGCATCGCCTTCTGCTTAGCTGGTCTTTTTGTTATGGTTCAGTCCAATTCAGGCAGTGATGTTGTTTCTAGTGTCGACAGTGAATTACCTCTACTAAGCATTGTGGTTGCTCTTTGTGGTGCACTTGGCAGTTCTATTGCTTATGTGATTGTTCGAAAACTCAGCCAAACCGAAGACAGCTCGGTCATTATTTTCTATTTCCCACTTGTTGCACTGCCTATCTCAACATTTCTTATTTGGGATGACTTTGTATGGCCGAGTGTATTTCTGACCATCATGCTGATTTTAGTTGGGATATTTACCCAAATTGGTCAATACGGATTAACCAAAGCTATGCAAACACAAGCTGCTGGTAAAGCCTCTGCCTACTCTTACGTACAGATCGTATTTTCAGCTTTATTAGGCGTGTGGATATTTAATGAAATCCCATCCATTTGGACTTACTTAGGAGGAGGGCTTATTGTGACAGGCGCTTTGATCAATGTGTTTGGCAAACAAATGCTAACGCCATTTAAATCTAAGTAAACTCATGCTTCTGCTTATATAAGCAGGTATGAAAACAAAATGGGCAAAGTAGCGATGACACGTTACTTTGCCCATTATCTCTTATCTTTGAAAGAACAGTCTTTAGAGTTCACTTAAACTGTATAGATCTATTAGAAAACGACTTTATAAATATTTCTCTATTGGTAGCAACTGTAACAAACTGGATTTAATACGCTCCCAATTTCCAGTATCAGGTTCACTGTCCCATATTTGTGAGCCAGAAGACCACTGAACTTCACCGTCATTCAAACCTAAGCGCCAGCTATTATCTTCATTCATTGCATGCTCAATATCTAATGCGAGTTGACTAGCCACACTTGAACTATTGATGATTAACAACGATTCAGTATTGAGATATGTCGATCGTAAGTTGAAGTTGAAAGAACCAATCGCAGCAATTTTATTATCAAAAACCGCTGATTTAGCATGAAGACCGTAAGGCATGGTTGGAGCACACTTTGAAATATCTTGTGTCGATTCTTCACAAACTTGCGCTTCCGGCTTTAATTCAAAAAGCTGTATACCATGCTCCAACATATCTTGGCGGCGAGCTGCATAACCAGAGTGGTTCGTAGCTAGGTCATTAGAAGCCATAGAATTCGTCAGCGCTTTAATCTGCACACCGGAATCCGCAAGACTTTGCCATTGTTCCAATTGACCATCATCAAAAATTAAATAAGCCGACTCCAGCAAAACCTCTTGTTCAGATTCCGAGGATAGCTTTCCAAGTAGCTGTGCCGTTGCTTTCGGCTCACTGGTATTGTCTGAATCCAATGGAACTGGGCGATCAGAAATAAAGTGCGCTTCTACCCATGTCATTTCGCTCATTGCTTGCTTCATGAATAGCTTCGAGGTTTCATTACCTTCTGGTAACGCCGGGTAGTGCTTATACTTTGGCGTGGCAATTTCCCCAAGCATGAGAGAATCAGATGGTTCCCCTCCCAAAAGTTCTACCGGATATGACCAGGTGCTATCCCAGTAATTGATAAAACTCTTTTGGATTTCAGGCACAACGCTACCCATTACGAGTACATCTCGATCTCGAAAGTTGATTTCTTCAGACAGGTCAAAATATTCATCACCAATATTACGCCCACCTACAATCGATAAAGCGCCATCAACCGTAAATGACTTGTTGTGCATTCGACGATTCAGACGAGAGAAGTCACTCAAGACATTAAGCCATTTAGACACACCTTTTCGACTTGGGATTGGGTTAAATACGCGGATTTCTACATGAGGATGGGAATCTAAAGTGACAAGAAGATCTTCGCGTTCATTCAAGTTAATATCATCTAGCATCACACGAACTTTTACACCGCGATCAGCAGCAGCGAGTAGCCTGTTCGCTAAGTAATGCCCAGAGGCATCGGAGTTCCAGATGTAATATTGAATATCAATACTCTGCTCTGCGGTTTCAATTAATGCTAATCGTTGCGCGAGCGCATCCCAACCTGTGTCTTGTAATAAAACGGCGCTTGTTTCTTTACTCGCATTATTGAGGCGAAAGGCATCTGATAATTCAGATAAAGTACTGCTCACCTGTTGCTCAACAGGTTCAGTTGGATGGTTCACTTCTTCAGGGAGTGATGCACACCCTGCAAGAACAGCGATTAAAAATACAGTTACACTAATGCGTTGCAGCACGGGCATTTAGAACACTTCCTTCTATTTTGAATAGCCAATTTTGACTTTAATTCCTATGACTTACAAAAAGCACTCTTTATACGATAGGAAATGTCGATATATACCGTAAATAGTACACCAAACGAGTCAACTTCTCGCACCACTCTATTATTTAAATTCACTTATCCCTCTGATCTACCCCGCATCAAAAGTTCAAGTCACCAATTTATACATCAATGTTTCATTAGTTATTATTGGCATTTACGCATTGCGTCGCAAATAACTCGATATATATTCCATTCTATAAATTCGTCACATGAATTAAATATTCAAATCCTAATCTTTTCACCGCTATATCACCTACTTTTAAGGATAATTAAAGTGAAAAATCGCTTAGGGTTCACTCCAAGCAGAAGCATCATCGCACTCTCTGCATTATTAGCATTAGCCGCTTGTAATAATGATGAACAATCAAAAAATAGTATTACTCCTCAAGACAGAAACCCGTCTCTATTTTTTGATTACGGCTCACAATGGTCCTATCTTGACCAAGGTTTGGCTATATCAAATGAATGGAACCAAGTTGGGTTTGATGATTCTGATTGGAAAAATGGACAAGGGATATTCTTTTATGGGTATGACCATGCCGTAGAAGGCAACACGATACTCGCTGACTATAAAGCGATGGGCTTTGTCGATGCTACGCCAAGTGCTTATTATTTTAGAAAGAAAGTGAATGTCGCGGATATCAGCACATTAGGCGATGTGTACTTAAACATGAAAATGGATGATGCCGCTGCTATCTATGTAAATGGTCAGGAAATTGCGCGATCTCCATTACTGCCTAAATATGAAGTGCTCACTCACACGACTTCACCTCTGCGCTATTCGAAATATGGAGAAGATGCAGAACATACCTTTATTCTACCTTCTGAATCTTTTTCACAAGGTGAAAACGTCATTGCCGTTGCTCTCTTTAATCAAGTGAATCACCGAACTAATGATGTGCAATTTAATGTCGCGTTAAACGCTACTTTTGACTACACAGGTGAACCTGATGGTCCTTATGTCACCATAGGAGATACAGGTGAAGTAACCATTGATGGGATAAACCGTAACGGCCTATATTCTGATACTTATACCAATATTAGCGAAGCTCAAGTGACGGTTGAATTACCAGATGAATTAGGTAGCTTCTCCGTCGAGTTGCAAAATTCCTATACTCCGCCTGAATTCCAGTATGAAAAGCCTGAACAATTTTTTGTAACGTCTGACTTTGAAGGTCAAATTAATGCCCTTGTTTATATGCTTATTGAAGCTGGCATTATGGATAAAGACTACAACTGGACATACGGAAACGGACACCTTTTCCACCTAGGCGATCTATTCGACCGTGGGGCATATGTCACTGAAAGTCTGTGGCTATTTTATCATTTAGAGAACCAAGCAAAAGTCGCTGGTGGGGACGTACACTTCATTCTTGGCAACCACGACATGATGAATTTTTACGGTGATTTCCGCTACGTACATGAACGCTATTTTGAAAACTTAAGCCTAATGGGCAAAGATTTCTTTGAGCTACACAGTAAAAATACGGTTTTAGGTCAATGGTTACGTTCGAAAAATCTAATGGAAATTGCTGGTGATACACTATTTGTACATGCTGGTTTTAACCTTGATGTGATAGAAGCACTAGAGAACCAAACGCTATTGCTGGAAGATATTAATACCTACGGAAGAAGACACCTTGATGAAGGTTATGTTCGCTATGATGACAATGGTTCGCTTATCAAAGACGCTTACTACTTACCTTCTCGCCTGTACTGGGATCGTTCAGTTCCTGATGGTGACCTCACTCAAGCGGAATTAGAGCGTGGACTCGCAACTTTTGGTTCATCGCAAATGATCATTGGCCATACCGTTTTTGACCAACCATCATACTTATATGATTACCACGTCATTGCAGCAGATGTGGACCACAACCAGAACTTCAATGAAGAAGGGCGAGTACAAGGTTTAGAGTTTTACTACAATCACTACAACCACTTCGTCGCAGATAAAAACTTAGGAGTGATGCGTCTTCCGGTCTATTTAACAAACCAAGGCAATAAGCTTCAACATATAAAAAAGCTCCTGCTATATCAGGAGCTTTCTATTATTGCTGTATGGATTTATCACTTCTGCATCCATATATTTTTCTTTGATTATTTTCTCGTTCCACAGATAGATATCTTCAGAAATCAGTAGATATTCTTTCAATATTAACCACCCACACTTTGGTTGCTCATGACAGCACCATGTTGAATTGATTATCTAACTAGTAAAGCTTAACTTTCTTCTGAAATCTTATAATGCCGCTCAACATTAGCTGTTACTTTTCCCCAGTGGGATTGCTTCACTCTCGCTTGATGAGCTTCAAAGGATTCCTTATCAGTGAATTCTTCATAAACGCTGAAGTGATATGGATTATCTTCACTTTGAATTACATTAAAGATTAAACACCCTTTCTCTGCCCGAGTAAGCGTTATGTGGTTAACTAGCTCACCCTTTACTTGGCTTAACTCCGCTTCAGGTACAACAATGAACCCGCGTAAAACTACCTTACTCATACACTTCCTTGTGATTAACGAACTAGTTTGATGTGTGAAGCTACATCACACACTCTTTTGCTTCATTAGCTTTGGCAATGCCTTCTTCGATTAATGACATGGCTTCATCATTATTGATCGATGCTGTCACTTTGTTTATCAACTTTTCAGCAACCGATTCTGATGAGGCATCAACCAAACAGCTATAAGCATTAGCTATATGATCCTTTACCTCAATTAAAGCTTCAGGATCGCTGAAATCAGCTTCTAAAGCTTCTTGTACTGAAGCTGCTACTTCTGTCGCAGAATCGGCGGCATCACCGAATTGTTCTAGATTAATATCAATATCGTTCAAATCAATGGAAGCAATCTGGTCTTGAACACTATCTACCGCTTTATTTGCCGCTTCTTGAGCTTGGTCGATAGCTTTTGATGCGTCATCACACCCAACTAAAAGCGTCACAAGTATCGCTGCTGGTATATATTTTTTCATAAATTTGTCCATTAATAGTGTTGGAGGTATTTCTAATGCATCTTAAATGAACCAATGCATCCAGAAAACATAAATAACGTAACTGATTATTTAGTATTTATTCGTTGTTTTGTATTGATAATGTTAAAGTTATGCAATATTTACTAACTTTCAACTGGTTTCAATCAATGACTATTCAAATAAATAATAAAGATTGCAAAGGCACAATCACTATTAATGACAAATTCATTGGGCATGGGACGATTAATAGTTACAGTTGGCTATTAAAATTCACATCAAAATCCTTGATATTAGAAATAGCTGAAGACCCAAACATAACTGCACAAGATTTACCTCTTGTTGGATTTGGGTGTGGCGGGTGGATATTTGAACAAGAATTAATCACAACCCTTCAAGATGCGTTAAATAAAACTCAAACTATCCATGATGATAAAGTTCATGCACAAGAAGTGCATACAGAGAGTGATTTAATAGATGAAGTACTAAACATCCTAAATACAGGTATCTCTTTATTCAAAACAAATAAATTAGAGTACATACCTGCTGTTAATAGCGCATGCAGCCAATAAGCCTTAACGTCAACAGCCAACAGCCAACAGCCAACAGCCAACAGCCAACAGCCAACAAAATATTAATAGGTAATAAAATGATCCCAGTAAATACTTCTATTGTTTCAGGTGTTGCACTTTCTGAAATAGATGGTGAAATGAAGATCTTAGTAATGAAGCGTACAAAGGGCAACTTTTGGTGCCATGTGGCAGGTTCAATCGAAGCTCAAGAAACCGGTTGGCAAGCGATTGTACGTGAGTTTTCAGAAGAGACACAAATTGAAGTCACACACCTCTATAATGCTCAGTTTCTTGAGCAATTCTATGAAGCTTATTCTAACGTGATTGAGCTAATCCCTGTGTTTGTAGCAGTATGCCCACCCAATCAAACCATCGAAATTAACCATGAACATTCAGAGTATAAGTGGTGTACTTTAGATGAAGCGAAGCACTTAGCGCCTTTCCCAAATCAACATGCTGTTTATGATCATGTCTGGTCGTATTTCGTTGAGAAACCAATTAATGATTTATATCGAGTTAAGCTTAAACCTACAAACTAAGGACAGTACACTTGAGATTTAAAGCTAATCCAAAAATTACTTTTTTCTGAGCAGCTTACCCAGCACACTACAACTCAGCACATCATAACTTAAAGGCTTTCTATGATTTCATGGCCATGTATTTTAAAACTCGACGGTGATAATGAGTTGATGTTCTTCCAGAATGAGCAGGTGTTTATTTCCGAATGCCAAGATCTAATTTTGGATGATAATGACTACATTGTTGATTCCACCGGGGCTTGCTATCTCATAGATTCATCTACTAACAAGCCAGTACTGGCTGACACTAAACAGAAGTTGAATGTTCAAGATGTGACCGTACTTATTCAAGAACATGAATTCAGCAAGGCAGAGATGTGTATTATTAAGATTCACTTCCCAACCATTGCAGAAGCTATCAATTCTTTAGCTTTTGAATATGGCGACGGATAAATGATCAACAATAAAAATGAGTTAAACTAAGAATAACTAGAGGGGCGACTGTCCCTCATTAAGTAATCCAGTTTGGTCTGGGCTTTCTTGGTGTTTTGGAGATCGACAACTTCAATCATTTCACACTCATCTCTAACCATTTCTGAAATTAGACTTGGGTAATGTCGGCAATCTTCCGGTCTATCAAGATAAATACTGCATGTATATTTATTAGGTGCCGATTCGTCTTTCTTTGACTCGATACCTAAGAAGGGACATGAAGTGAGTCTTTTCCCCGTTTCAGGGTCAAACCATATCTCGTCACCTTTAACGTACTCAAATATGTCTGGATTGAATAACTCCCACAGATCAATTTCTTCCTGTGTTGCCGCTAAGTCACCGTCACCATACTTAATGCAACATTTACCACATTGATTACATGCTTTCATAAACGATTAATTCTCAGTTGGAACACACATTGAAGTTAAAACTCATGGGTTTTATTTATCAATCACTTCAACCGTTTTATGCTCGGCGCCGTAGTAAGTGCCTTCATCAATTGTATACATAAGTGTTTCATTACACTCTGGGCAATCGAACTCTACATTCGGTTCAATCTCTTCTTCTTCTACCCAGTCCCAACCAATATTTTCTTCACATGATGGACAATCCAAAGCACGACCTCACTCTACCTGCAATTTGATTAGGGAGCCCTTATACAGATTGCTGATACGGAATACTAGCAACTGGCTAATTTTTTATACAAACAAAAATGGCATTACCTGACTCTTTATCCCAAGGGATAATTTTCTGGTAATCATGTTCAAAAATATGGACCTCAAAATAAGCTTCTAGCATCACCTTCAATTCAAGGAATGTGAAAGCCACCATAGGGTGCGATTCTTTCCAACTCTGTGTAGAACTGTCTGCTGACCTTTCAATCTGTAGATCTAAGAATTGCTGGTCACCTGAACCACTATATCGCCATCCCGATTGAAACGTGAAATTCGCCCCCTCTCGTTCGACTGAATGTCGCACAAAAGAGTCCCGTTTAATTTTAGATTTATCGACAACATTAAAGCAAAAAATACCACCAACTTGTAATGCTTGATATGCACTTTGAATACACTGTTTCAGTCTCTCTAGCCCATCACTGTAGTGAAGTGAGTATAAAAAGCAGGTAATCAAATCGATAGGGCTTTGCGTGGTAAACATACTCATATCTTGTTTAACAAAACTGGCTTCAGGGCAACGTTGTTTTGCAATTTCAAGCATTGGTTGATTAATATCTAAGCCAGCACTTTGGTATCCATAATTAAGAAAATGACGTACGTGAGGTCCTGTTCCACAAGCGAGATCAAGGTGATGATTTCCACCATTACCAAACATTTGATGCAACCTATGGATAGCATGACTTTGCGATAGGTAGTCAATATCTTCGCACATTAAATCATAGTAACGAGAAAGGTCGGTATATAAAGAGTTTGTTGCCATTAGTTTTAATTACTCATAATTACGGGGAACGCATAATATACGAATAATAATTAAATACTATTAGCACTGAGATAAATATTTATATTAATAATAAACAAACTAACAACCATACTTATAAAAATGATCAATTAAATATTTTTATTAAAACGATAAAAATTAACCATCGTGTTTATTAAATATAACTTGATCTACGTCGTATCAGTGACAAATAGTTAAAGGTTTATCGATTAATATCTAAAACTAAATATGACATAAATATATAATACTTCGTATCAATTAAGTAATTGATACGTGTTCTATTAGTATGTCCCATAAGAAATTAAGATAGAAATGTGAACCCTACGTAAATACGGTGGGTGAAATTTTCGTTGTACTGTTTAACAATATTCATTTAGGTAGATAGGTATGTTCAGTAACGCCTCAATCAAAAAGAAGTTAATTTTACCCATTATTTTTATGATCTTGGTTTTTTCCGCAAGTTCATTTTTTAATGTCAGCTCCACCTGGAAACAAACCGAGCTATCCAATCAATTTAATCTTCAGTTACTTCCGGTGCAAAACGATCTAAACGATGCTTATCGCGATTTATATCAAGCAACGGCAGCAATGAGTGGCATTGCCCTATCCCGTTCAGATAAAGAGTTCGAGCATCACCTTTTTGAATTCGATGATAATGCGTATAAAGCGATACCTCGAATGCAAAAATCAATGGACTTGGTTGAAATAATGCCGAGCAATCACCCTTCGAATGTCAGTGAGCTGATTGACTCTACTAAGCAATGGTTAGCCGAATATGATCGTTTAAAGTCATTACCGAGAGATGAATGGTCTAGCTACTACTCAAACAATCTTGATCTTTTTGAGACACATTTTATTGATGTGCGTAAGAAATTGAACATCGTCAAAGATGCGCTTGAGCTGAAGCAAACTCAATTAGAATCTGAAATAAGTGATGCTCGTAATCAAGGTGAACTTATTCTTGAGGGTGGTGTTTTATTCGTAATACTAACAGCATTTAGTATTATCATTTTACTGAACAATAGCGTCATCAAACCAATCATTGAATTAAAGACCGCATTAACTCAAATCGCTTCAGGCAATGGAGATTTAACTCAGAGAATGCATGTAAAATCAAAAGATGAATTAGGTGAAGTCGCAAATGCCTTTAATGAATTTGTCACTAAAATACAGTCCACGGTTATCCAGGTTATTAACACATCGAATACACTGCGTTCTGAAATGATGAACATTGAAACTTTGGCTGGTAATATTGCTCATGCAACACATAATCAGCAAAAAGACAGCGAGCTAGTTGCTTCTGCTGTTCATGAAATGCAAGCAACCAGCCATAGTGTAAGTCAACATGCAGCTGAAACTGCAGAATCTTCAAAATCCGCGAATAGTCAGATTGAAATCACCAATTCATCGTTAAATCAAACCATCGATTCAATTAGCCAGCTAAGCTCAAATGTGCAATCTGCGGGGAAAGTAATTGATACGTTGAATACCGATGTTGGGCAAATTGCGTCTGTTCTAGAAGTAATCCGAGGCATTGCCGAACAAACAAACCTACTGGCTCTGAATGCCGCTATAGAAGCAGCTCGAGCGGGTGAACAAGGGAGAGGCTTTGCTGTTGTAGCTGATGAAGTTCGATCATTAGCTAGCCGCACACAAGATAGCACTGGCGTAATTCAAACTATGATTGAAAAGCTTCAATCAGGAGCTGATAAAGCGGTAAGTGTTATGAGAGAAAGCGAACTAAGCAGTGTAAAAACGATTGATAAAGCAGGGGAAGCTCGTGAATCTCTACACTCGATTCTTTCTGTTATTGGAGAAATGAACGAGAAGAATGCACATATTGCTACTGCTTCCCATCAACAAAGTACTGTTAGTGATGAACTGAATGAGAATATTCAAGGTATAGCCGATAGCAGTGCATCGATAGTTTCTACTGTCCAAGACGCTCAGTCTTCTTTAGAGGAATTATCGAGTCAGTGCCTTCGATTGGATCAGCTAGTGAGTGAGTTTAGAACTTAAGCGGACACCAGCACTAAGATAGCCAGACAAGTGCACATTCTCAGGCAGTAAGGGAAAACGACTTATAACTTCGTCTTCCCTTACCCATCATCAATTTATCAAGTACCAAATCAATTTTGTTCTACGAAGATTAACTCGTCTGTATTAAATCCACGCTCTTTAGATAAACTGACGAATTTCTCTAAAATGTCAGGTTCTACTGAAGCTGTTCTCGAAAGTAACCACAAATAGTCATTATTTGGTCCAGAAATAAAAGCATATTGGTAGTTATCACTTTCCAATTCAAAAATGACATAAGAGCCGTAGAAAGGACCAAAAAAAGATACTTTTAGATACCCTTCATCGCTTTCATTCACAAAATATGCCTTACCTTCCGCTTCTTTCCATTCATTGTCTTCTAGAGAGTAGCCACGGTTTATAACCCTTACACCACCTTCATCTTTAAGAGTGTAATTAGCTGTTACTTGGCTAAGCCCACGTTCAAATGAATGATCTAGCCGAGCAACTTCATACCACTGCCCCAAGTATCTATTGAGCTCAAAATTCGCGACCGGTTTTACTGATTCAGGCATACCTAAACAACCATTCAGCAGTAATACACTAACTGTAAGTAATATTTTATTCACCAAGAGCTCCTAATTTTCAATTCATCGCAATCGTAACTCTCATACATTGCGATTAAAAAGTAACACCAACAAGTTTTTACGATTAGATAACTTGTTAAGATCACTGGTGAAAAACAAAAAAGCCAGTAGGTTAACTACTGGCTTTCAAACTAACATCTATATTGGGCTAAAAAGACCCCTTAATTTACATTGATGCTTTTTTAGCTTCTGCTACCCAAGAGTTGAATAAGCCTTGGTTAGCTTTAATCCAACCATTAACGTGGGATTCAATATCTGCCGTACTGTTTTTACCTTTGCTCATCATCATATTTTGAGCACTAACATCATTAATATTCAGTTTGATGATTTCAAATAGTTTGGCTGCCGCAGGGTTTTGAGCCGCAAATTCTTTGTTCGCAATGATACGCATAGAGTTCATTTCAAACCCGTAATTTTTACCATTCGATAGCGTTGTATCTACATTTTTACGCTCTCCAGGTAGCGCAGAGAATGGAACTTCTAACCAAACTACGTCTTCATTTGGTACAAGAACACCACTTACCCAATAAGGTGTCCATGTGTAATAAAGAACTGGATCACCTTTTTTATAGCGTGAAATTGTATCTGCAATAATTGCGGCATAGTTACCTTGATTATGTGAAACCGTATCACGCAGTTTGTACGCAGATAACTGCTCTTCAATCACAAGCTCACAACCCCAGCCTGGGTTACAACCGGTTAAGTCTGCTTTACCATCACCATCCGCATCAAATAGCTTAGCGATTTTTGGATCAGATAATTGACCAATATTAGTGATGCCATATTGCTCGGCAGTTTTCTTATCAATTAGATAACCTTGAGCTGCGCCACTGATGTACTGACCTTCACGGTAAAACTTCTCATCACCACCTGACATTTTGTACTTATCAGCATGTAATGGGAACCAACCTACCGCCAAAAACGTTGCATCACCCTTTGCGATAGAAGTGTAACCAACGTTGTAATCTACTTCTTTCGTTGGTTGAACCTCATAACCCAACTTTTCTAAAGCTCGGTTTACAATCAAAGTTTGAAATGTCTCTTCAGCAACAGTTGACTGCAACGGTTGAATTGAAACACCTTCACCTGGTAATTTTTCAGCCCAAACGTTACTAGAAATAGTAAGTGCAGAAACAATACTTACCGTTAGAGTCTTCTTCCATGAATTATTCATTCGTTTTTTTCCTTAGTTTTATTTCTGATTGATTACCACGGTTAAAAGCGCGCAGTACTATTGCTACGGGACCCATGTGGTACCAACGCAATTTAGTATTACCTGCATTAGCACCTAATACTTGAGTAATACGGTCTAGCAAGATAGCGAGAATAACTATGCCAAGACCACCAACAGCGGCAAGCCCCATATCCAAGCGACCAATACCTCTCAGTACCATTTGCCCTAAACCACCAACGGCAATCATTGAAGCAATAACCACCATCGAAAGCGACAGCATTAAAGTTTGGTTAACACCAGCCATAATTGTCGGAAGTGCTAATGGCAGTTGAATTCGATACAGCATTTGTTTTTTGCTCGCGCCAAATGAATGACCAGCTTCGATCAGCTCTTCAGGCACTTGTTGAATACCTAAAATGGTTAAGCGAACAACTGGAGGCAAAGCAAAAATAATAGTTACCACTACCCCAGGAACATTACCTATACCAAAAAGCATAACGATTGGTACTAAGTAAACAAAAGCTGGTGTGGTTTGCATTGCATCAAGAATAGGTCTTACGAATTTCGCAGCTGTATTACTTCTGGCTAGCCAGATCCCCATGGGAAGTCCAATTAGCAAGCAGAAAAAGACCGAAGTCATTACTAGTGATAACGTGGTCATCGCTTCAGACCAAGCTCCAATTAAACCGATGAAAACAAGCGAGACTCCAGTCGCTAGACCTAACCTTAAGTTAGAGAATTGCCAAGCTAATAAAAATAGAATTATCAGCATAAATGGAGCCGGAGTGGAAACTAACGCTGTTTCGAACGATCTAAGAATAAAATCAATCGGTACACGAATCGCTTGAAATAAAGGTCGACCATGTTCAACAAGCCAATTCAAACCAGATTCAACCCAAACATCAACAGGCAGTACAGCCTCTTCAAAAGGGTTCATGATATCGAATTGCTTAGTTTCTACGACTTCACTACTCAACCAATCAGCGTTAGCAGTAGAGCTTGCGCTTTGACCCCATGGGTCACTTGATTCAGCTGCAGGTTGTGACCATGGATCATTATTTGTTTGTTCAGATGACATTTCCCTACCCCTTATCTAACGTCTGAAGTAGTCGTGATTTCGTCACAACACCAAAGTAATTACCGTCTTCATCCACCACAGGAACTGAGTACGGCACACTTGCGACTAAACCAAGTACATCGTTAATTGGTTGATTTGGTTTGAGGGTGACACCATCAGGTAATTGAGCGCTAATCAAAGAAGTATTTTCTTTATGTGCTTTGCGAAGTGATTCAATAGAAACAATGCCAGAAAAGTGACTACTCTTCTCTACTACAATCCCATACTCTCTATCATTATCCATTAGGATCTGGAGTGCAGAAGCCGGCCCGTCGTGTTCTGATTTTTTGAATACGGCAGCAGGTTTTTTACGTGCTATATCTTTTGCAGTTAAAACACTCGCAACATTTACACCACGGAAGAAAGCTTCTACGTAATCATTAGCTGGGTTGTTTAGAATATCATCAGGAGTACCGACTTGAACTACCTCGCCATTTTGCATAATAGCGATACGGTCTCCGATTCTCATCGCTTCATCTAAATCATGAGAAATAAAAACAATAGTACGCTTATCATCATTTTGTAGCCTGATAAGCTCATCTTGCATTTCAGTTCGGATAAGAGGGTCAAGGGCTGAGAATGCTTCATCCATTAGAAGAATATCTGGGTCACAAGCCAATGCTCTTGCTAATCCAACACGCTGCTTCATACCACCTGATAACTCATCAGGATAAGACTCAGCATAAGGGTCAAGACCAACTCGTTCTAAAGCACTTAATGCGGATTTTTTACGTTTATCGGTATCTACGCCAGCAAGCTCTAGACCAAATGCAGCATTTTCAATCACTGTCATATGTGGCATCAGAGCAAAGTTTTGGAAGACCATTGAAATGTTATTACGACGAACTTGGCGAAGTTCTTCTTCTGAGATGTGGGCAATATCTTTACCCCTAAGCAGTACATTACCCCGAGTAGGTTCAATGAGGCGATTAAGAAGGCGAACTAGAGTTGATTTCCCTGATCCGGAGAGCCCCATGATCACGAAAATTTCTCCTTCCTGAATACTTAAAGAGACATCATTAACGCCGATCGTTAACCCTGTTTTCTCAAAGACTTCATCTTTATCGGCACCATTTTCGATCATTGAAAATGCGCGGTCAGTGTCTTCTCCAAACACCTTGTACAGTCCCTTAACTTCTAGTATGGGATCCATATAAACAATCCTTTTTTGCGTTTAATTCATCTTTAAACACTTAGTACTCTAATCAAATAAGCTAAAACAATCAATGAACAAAGTACTATATATTCTTATCAATACAGATATTGAATGATTTGGCATCCTATTAAACACTACAACACACCAGCCCAAACTACTGTTTATTAAGGGTTAAATATTTATACATCTTCACTAACAACCGCTCTTTAGGATTAGGAATGCAATAGGAAAGACTAGAAGATCGAAGTTGACATTTGATAGGTATAAAATTAATTAAAGCTCTAATTATTCGTGTACGAATTAAATTAATTATTCGTTCACTTTCACGAAATGTTCTTTGTGTAGAGTTGAAGGAGAGCCTGTATTGGTTTTTGAATATAAATATTATGCCTCCCTCAATAGCAAGCTTAATGAGTGACATGGGAATAGCTGCGACTGAATATAACTGCGGAATTCGCTTTTCTTAACTCATGGCTTATATTTATTGATACTTATGTGGAAAAATGTGGTGATTATGTACTTAACCAGATTGATATACGTTAGCACTATCACGCAACTGTGCAGACCTGAGTCATTAGACGAGATCTTAATTGCTTCCCGAAAGCACAATGAAGAAGATCATATAACAGGGATACTCAGTTTTGATGAACAATACTTCCTGCAATGTTTGGAAGGGTCGAGGTCGAAAGTAAATGAGGCTTACAGCAGAATACATAATGATAAGCGACACACTAATGTGATCATTTTAGATTACGAAGAGATAAGCTCTCGTGTATTTGGAGACTGGTCTATGGGATATGTGCCTAAATCTAAGCTAACAGCTTTATTAAACATTCAATTTTCAGGTTCTGACAGTTTTACACCTTATGAAATGTCTGGGGCGAGTGCATTTCAGATGTTGTTAGAACTTAAGAAAAACCTACCTTCAGATTAAATCTTTAGGGCTTAGAAAGCCTCTTTGCCCTACCTGCCAAATTTTCACATTAATATCTTGGTTTCTGGAGATGTTTACTAGCCTATAAATTTTAAACGTAGCTAACTATACCAATCACTAGCTATACGTGCGGCTTCAGACTGTACAATTTACATTATAGACGTTATGAGACATTAATCGCCACTTTGAACAAACCCAAGCCATTTCTCACTCTCAATGATAACTCTCTTAATAACTAGTAATACTTACCTTCTCCCGCCCGTATTCTTATATGCTAATCTTAGGGCACAATAACAAACACATAATGAAGAACATGAAAATATTCAGCAATTTCGAAAGTGGCAACATTAATGTTGTCCAAGCAAGCTCCGCAGATAACATTCAACTATCAATTCCAGCAGACAACCAGACTGATATCTCCCAATGGTTTCATTTCCGTTTAGAAAGTGAAGCTCAGCAGGCGCACTCATTCAATATTAGTGGCCTGTCGAAGTCAGCGTACCCTGAAGGTTGGGACGGTTATGATGTAGTGGCATCTTATGACCGAGAAGAATGGTTTCGTATTCCAGCAGAATTTGATGGTGATACATTAAGCTTCAATATCATTCCAGAATACGGCTCAATGTACTTTGCATATTTTGCTCCTTATTCTTATGATCGCCATCTAGATCTATTGCACAACGCACAAATGCATCACAGCTGTAAGCTTGAAACATTAGGATCAACTCTAGATGGAAACGACATTAGCCTACTCACTATTGGTGAACCTTCATCCGAGAAGAAAAACATTTGGGTAATTGGTCGCCAGCACCCTGGTGAAACTATGGCTGAATGGTTTATTGAAGGTCTACTTCTACGACTTCTAGATGAAACCGACACTGTTGGTCGCGATCTACTAGACTCCGTGACTATTCGAGTGGTTCCAAACATGAACCCTGATGGCAGTATTCGTGGACACTTACGTACTAATGGCATTGGTGTAAACCTTAATAGAGAGTGGCAGTCGCCTTCTCTTGAAAAGAGCCCGGAAGTTTTTCATGTAAGACAGCGTATGCTTGAAACGGGTGTGGATATGTTCCTTGATATCCATGGAGATGAGGCTATCCCATACAATTTTGTCGCTGGAAGTGAGGGCATTCCATCTTACAATGATAAGATTTCAGAACTTGAAAAACATTTCAAACAAGCTCTATTGACCATCACTCCTGAATTTCAAGACGAAATTGGCTACGACAAAGACGAACCTGGCAAAGCTAACCTGACTGTTGGCTCTAATTGGGTTGGAGAAGAGTTTAAGTGCTTATCTTATACCGTTGAAATGCCATTTAAAGATCATATTAGCCATGCTGACGAACTATATGGTTGGTCTCCAGAACGAAGTGTTAATTTTGGTCATGACATGCTTGCTGCAGTTTGGGCTACGGTGAACAAGTTATAAATCAAGCGAATATAAATAAGACTCTTAGGTAGTGATTACGTAGTAAACCGCGATGCACCCTATGAGTTTTAATTGAATTTGATTAATGTAGCGCTCATGACCTTAATCTGTCATAGCTTTCAAATTCTCATAACCTTCTAGCCCAATTTCCACCATGCATCACTTCACAAGCTTCTTCGGTATCAAATTGAATCTGTTTTTCAGCTTTAGGTAAGATAATTCCTGCTGATTTTAATGAATCAAAAATCAGATTTTGAATATCGTTTTGTGAGCTAGAAGCTCGGTATTGTTCTAGGTTTTGAATGGTATTAAAGACACACGTAATCTTTAAACTAGCAGGAAAACGTGAATAGTTAACAGCATGAGTTAACCACTCGAATCCTTGTATTGTTTCTGTCGCTGAATCGCAAACATCTGTAAGTATTTCTCTGATTTGTTTATCTAATTTTTTCTCTGTCTTTGTCATAATTCTTTTACGATTAATTAAATAGTTCACGATAATTAAGCCGTTTGCTTAATTCACACAACGCAAAAATGAAAAAACTACGGAAATCCGTAGTTCAATTCATAAATTGTCTATCTATTTTACATTGAAGGAAGGCTATACCTTTATTGCCCTCCTAAGCATAAAAGCTAGTTACGCATGTAAGCCGTTTATGCCGCTCTTAAACTCGCAAAAAACGAAGGGTACTTTTGTCTAATATGACGCTGCTCAGCTACCATATTTTTGAATGATGGTCCTTTCGTTAGTTTTAAAATCACTTCATCACCATCAAACCTTAAAACAGATCCACTCACACTAACTTTGCTTTCATCATGCAAACTCAAGGTTCCGGCCATTGATAAACCTCGATAAAAAGCAGAAATATTTCGAATAAGAAGTCGAACTCCTTTTTCTGACACTTCACTCACATGAAAAAGTTCATCTTGAATTCGGATAACAGGACGAGCTCGTTTGGGATACTTTAAACGATAATATTGACGTTTTTGTGCAAACGATTCTTCACTCATAGTTAGCACTCCATTCCTTTAGTCTTAGAGGCAGATTCCATCATAAAAGGTTATGTATAGAAAACCATCTGCGCTAGATATACATAAATATTACCTATGACTTTCGACCTTACCTATAAAAACTTTAGTAAAAAAAAGGCATAAAAGCACTTTTGGATAAGCTAAATCGAAAAATTGCTAAGCATATCTAAGTTTGGCAAACAGTAATTGTTGTTCTCTATCCTAAAACTGGCTGGTAAACTTAGCACCAAATTTCTACATGGTCTAACGTATGTCTTTCAAAGCACTAAAGCTAAAATCTGAATTGCTGAGAGCTCTTCCTCAACAATTACAAACACCCACCGACATTCAAGAATCAACTATCCCCCCCGCTCTAAAGCATCAAGATATTTTAGCATTGGCTCAAACAGGCAGTGGAAAAACATACGCATTCGGACTACCAGCTCTTAACAGTATTCAACCCAATAGCTCTATATTACACACGTTAATTATTGTCCCTACTCGTGAACTTGCTACACAAGTAAGCCACGCATTAGATCCTATTGCGCAACCATTAAGCATTCGGCTAGTGACATTGATTGGCGGGCAAGATCGTTCAGAACAGGAGCGAGAGTTAGCATCACAACCTCATATTGCGATTGCGACTCCAGGTCGTCTGTTAGATCTATTAAAAGATGAAGCGCTAGATGTATCGAATCTAAAGTCGTTGATTCTCGATGAAGCCGATCGCTTGCTTGATATGGGTTTTTGGCCTGATATTCAGTCCATCCTTAACAAGCTGCCGAACCAGCGCCAAACTTCACTGTTTTCTGCTACATTCCCAGAAGAACTGGAACAAATCGCCAACACGTTACTTTTCAATCCAGTAAAGGTCATCGCTCATCAAGAAAATAGCGTTGTCTCTACGGTTCAAGAAACACTATTCTTAATTAACAAAGGCAGTAAAGCTCAAGCATTGATTGCTCTACTTCAACGAAATACATGGGAACAGGTATTAGTCTTTATCGGAGCGAAAGATAATGCTGATGCACTAGTCAAGAAACTCGTTAAAGCCAAAATAAAAGCTGCGGCACTTCATGGAAATAAAAGCCAAGAAGAACGCTCTCAAACATTAGACTCGTTTAAGTGCAAGGATGTGGATGTTCTCATTGCCACAGATGTAATGGCGAGAGGTATCCACATAGAAAGTTTGCCAACAGTTATCAACTATGACTTACCAACCAATGCTGAGACTTATGTACATCGAGTCGGTCGTACTGCACGAGCCGGTAATACAGGGCGAGCTTTATCACTAGTCAGCCATAGCGAAACGGCTTATTTAGAAGCAATAAGAAAACTCACACAAAAAGAGCTACTGACGACTTCTTTAGATGGGTTTCCAGTGACTGATAAACCAGCGTCATCAGATACTACCGAGCGAAAACGTCCACCTAAAGATAAGCAAGCTAACCGCAGAACTGCAAAAAAGAAAAGCATAACGCAATTTAAGGCTAAACCTAACAGAGCGAAGCTGAATAAAGATAAACCAAATAATATGAAATAAGTACGCAATTTTTCTATCTTTCGGCTTATCATCTTCTGCCCCGTAAAAATCCGAAGCTTGACCCTTTGTTAAGCTTCTTTTCCTCACAAACTTGTCAATAAACTCGTTTTTGTTCCCAAGTCATTGATTTAATCTTGAGCAAAAAAAATACTTCTTAATAACGTTGACGCGTTAAGTTTCGGCAACTAGATTTTTTTATTAGTGTCTAAACCAAGGAGGTCATTGAAATGAAACGTGCTAGCTCTGCATATCGACTGCAACTCATAAAAGAAGTCGCAACCCGCCGTGATCGTTTACGGTCCAATGACCCTATGTCTAGTCATATCCAAACAATATTAGATCACCAAGATGACGGTGATCGTTCAGTCGAGCGGAATCAGCGTTTCAGTGGGTGCCATTTTGATGAGCACGTTGGCGGATGGGTCAGTGATTATTGGGGAATGAAATAGATACTGATTTAAACTGTTTTAAAAATAATTAAGTATTCTTTGTGCCCTAATAAAGTTGCCTTTCAAAAAGAGTTTGTATGGAAGGCAACCAAGCTGATTCGACACCATATCAGTACAAAAGATTAAATACTGAAAGACTTAGGTGAGGTAACGTTTATTGAAATGGAATATCAGATAAGTGTGACAATATTTCTAACCTTTCTTCTTCGCTCATAGAATGCCAATCTCGACCTTGTTCCTTAAGATCTTCACTTACGTCACCTGCTTCGGTTTTTTTATCTAATGCCTTTATTGGCACTTGTTTATCCTTTATGCCATGCCTATTCATAGTAAAGCTTCCAAAACCGTATAGTGACTGTAATTATTATTACACCTTAATCATTCTGTAAAGCAATAATGTGAACACAGTCGCTCATTCACGGTTATACCTATGATTACACTCGATATGTTTACACTAAAATAATTCCCTTTGCGGGCTTTCAGGATTATCTGTAGCTGACGCTGCTAATTTAGCTTTCGCTACTTTTCTTTTATAGCGTTGTTGGCACAGTTTAATCACATGTAATTGCTGAGCGGTTGTCATCGACATCCAATTAAAGCGCTCTTCGCGTTTACGCATGCACCCTTTGCAATAACCTTTCTCGTCAGCTAAACAAACACCAACACAAGGGCTCGGTACTTGAAAGAATTCTAGCTGCTCCATTTTTACCCCCATTAAATTTTCGTTCTAGAGTTCTATTTAACCAACAACCTCAGGTGGCTAATGAATTGGTATTAAACCATACTAAACTATGACCGTATGCTGACAAGAATGCAGTTTTGTAACCTATACTTCTTCCTAATTAAGTGACCTGCTAAATAGGTGACTTCGTTTATTCCATTGGAGTCTTTATATATGAAGTTTAGTTCAAAAAAATTACTAGCAATTACCGCATTGCCAATTTTGCTCGCAGCTTGTTCAAGCAATGGAGATAACGCTCAACAAGTTACACCCGTAGATCTACAACACCATAATTGGGAGTTGGCTAAAATCGATGGGAACCAAATTGAAATCAGTGAGCATCAACAAGCACCGCGTTTGGAAGTTGGTGAAAAAATGACAGCTAACGGACTTGCAGGTTGTAACAACTTTTTTGGTCAAGCTGAGCTAGAAGACGGTAAATTCCGCATCAAGCAAATGGGTATGACCATGAAGATGTGTGCTGGTGAAGCAATGGATATTGAGCAAACAGTTTCTGCAACTTTAAGTGAGTGGAGTGACATCAATTTAACTCAAGACACTCTGACTCTTTCTAACGAAAATCACACGTTGACCTACACCTTACGCGACTGGGTAAACTAATTTCGCGTTCAAGTGAATGATATTTAATATGCTAAAGGGACCTTAATTGGTCCCTTTTTCATATGTTCTAAACAACAAGAAATGCAGTTAAACCATATTTGTTTACTACTCGCCTTAGCCCAATACAAACTACGGCTCTCATGCTCCAATATGCTGAGTTAAACACCCAGCACCTACCAAATGCTCAAACTTCAAAGAAAAAGCAGTAACTTGTGTAATTATTTCGGTTCAAGCCCGGTCTTAGTCTAATGTTAAGTTATTGAACTACTTTCTTTGTAATTGATTGAAACTATTATCAAATCAAAATTAGCTCTGAATTAAAATTAATCTTAGAAACAGATAGAATAGCTGCGGTGAATCATTCACACTTAGCCGCCCACCCTGTTCACTAAAAAATGGAAAGGTTTATGAACAAATTAGTTAGCACGTTAAGTATTTTAGCAACTGCCTATGCATCAGGAACATTTGCGGAGTCATCAACAAATGATCATTGGACTCAGATAAAACAACAAGCTGAAGGTCAAACCGTCTATTTCCACGCATGGGGCGGAAGCCAAGAAATTAACCGCTACTTACAATGGGCTGGTAAGGAATTACAAAGTCAGTATGGTGTAACGCTGAAGCATGTAAAAGTAACGGACATTGCTGAAACAACGACACGTCTTGTTGCTGAAAAAGCGGCAAACAAAAACACTGGCGGCAGTGTCGATATGGTTTGGATAAACGGCGAAAACTTCAAGTCGATGAAAGACAATGAGTTGTTATTTGGTCCTTTTACTCAAAATTTACCAAGCTGGGAATTTGTTGATAAAACGCTGCCGATTGATGTAGATTTCTCTGAACCAACAGAAGGTTTAGAAGCACCATGGGGCGTGGGCCAGTTAGTGTTTATCCATGACTCTGAATCATTGTATAACCCACCAAAGTCTTTCTCTGAAATGC
This sequence comes from Vibrio gallaecicus, assembly GCF_024347495.1. Taxonomy (NCBI): domain Bacteria; kingdom Pseudomonadati; phylum Pseudomonadota; class Gammaproteobacteria; order Vibrionales; family Vibrionaceae; genus Vibrio; species Vibrio gallaecicus. Next base: position 1,926,712 of record NZ_AP025490.1, read on the forward strand.
TTAGCTATGCTCAAGCTTTTCCTAATAAGTTAAGCTACCCACGTCCACCAGAATTTCATGGAACGAGTTTCTTAAAGTCATTACTGATTGAGCTAACTAAGAATGACGCCACTTTACAGAAACCCGTTAACGCCGATGACTTTCAAACATTAACTGCTCCACTTTGGCAGTATTTAGATAAATTCCATAAAGTCGCTTGGCGTGGTGGTAAGCAGTTCCCAGCAGGTACTTCAGAAACGATTCAGTTACTTGATGACGGTCAGATTGATCTCGCAATCTCATTCAACCCAAATGCAGTCTACTCTGCTCAAGCAAGCGGTAAGTTAGCGGACACCACTAAAGCATATGCCTTAGAAAGCGGTGCATTATCTAACATTCATTTCCTGGCAATTCCGTGGAATAGTAATGCAAGTGCCGGAGCTCAAGTTGCTATTAACTTCTTATTAAGCCCCGAAGCTCAGTCGCGTAAAGGTGATTTAAATGTTTGGGGTGATCCTTCTGTTTTAAGTAGCCAATACTTAAGTGGAAGTGCTAAGAATACTCAGCAATTTAAGTCTGTCGGTGAACCTCACCCAAGCTGGCAAGCGGCTCTTGAAAAAGAATGGCTTAAGCGCTACGGAAGCTAAACATAAATGCTACGCGTACTATATTGTGTTGTTATAGCCGTTTGTATTTTACCTACCATTCCAGGTTTACTTGGCGTGGTAGTCTCCTCACTAAGCTATATTCCTCCCATTGGTTTACATACTCCTTCCCTTAATGGTTTTGAGCAAGTATTCCAATGGCAGGGTGTATGGCATTCAATCGGTTTAACGATCAGTTCTGCGCTTATTAGCAGCTACCTCGCTTGCGCACTGACTTTTGCTATTTTGCTCGCAACATGGGGAAGCCCATTCTGGAAGAAGATAGAGCTGACCTTATCCCCATTGCTGGCTATGCCTCATGTGGCTTTTGCTATTGGATTTGCTTTTCTTTTCGCTCCAACAGGTTTAGGTGTAAGAACATTTGAAAGCATTTTTGGAAGTAGTTATATAAGTGACTCCTCAGAGCTCGCTTTACTCATCAAAGATCCCTACTCTGCTGGGCTAATAATAATGCTGGCACTGAAAGAAGTGCCATTTCTGTTATTAATGAGTATTTCTATTCTTCAACAAATTAATGTGGAGAAAATTTCAAAGGTTAGCGCTTCATTAGGCTATAGCAAAGCCCAAACTTGGTGGAAATGCATTCTCCCACAGTGGTTTACCAAGCTTCGTTTTCCTATGCTTGCAGTCATCGCTTACAGCCTTTCAGTTGTGGACATCGCTTTAATTATTGGTCCGACAAACCCTCCTACCTTTGCAGTTTTAGTTTGGCAATGGTTTAGCGACCCTGATTTAAACCTACTTCCAAGAGCGGCAGCTGGTGCAATTGTACTATTCGGTATTGCTTCATTGATGATTGCTTTAGCACGTTTCATTGAATGGATGATTTTGAAAGTAAATCGAGGTTGGCAGTTTTCTGGAAGATCCGGAATTCGCTTACCCGGAAGAACCATTTTTAGTGGTATTGCCTTTCTCTCGATCCTAATGATTCCATTAATGTTCATTTGGAGTATTGCTCAGCGCTGGAGATTTCCAGACCTAGCCCCTAGCCGCTACACGTTACGTTTTTGGGAATATGAGTGGGATGGGATTATCGGCACTGTTAGTCAAAGTTTATGGATAGCTTTAATCGCCTCTTCGATTGCTTTGTTTCTTGCTTTAGTCGCTCATGAGTATCGCATTAAGTACAAATGGCAATTTCCTGGCTACATCATTGCTATTCCTATGCTAGTACCGCAGCTCTCTATTTTGTTTGGTTTACAAGTATCTACTTTATACCTCAATAGCAATGCTTATTCGCTATGGGTTATTTGGTCGCATATATTCTTCGCATTCCCGTTTGTCTACCTTTCTCTTGATGGACCATGGAGAAGCTTTGATAACCGTATTATCACAGCTTCTTTAAGTTTGGGTAAATCACCGCTTTATAGTTGGATTAAAATAAAAGCGCCGATTCTTCTCCCCGCTATCGTATTTGCTTGGGCAGTTGGAATAAGCGTGAGCTTAGCGCAATACTTACCAACCCTAATGTTAGGTGCTGGGAGAATTAGTACTATCACAACAGAAGCTGTAGCTTTATCGAGTGGCTTTGACCGTCGAGTTACTGCTATTTATGCGATATTGCAAGCTCTACTGCCTTTACTATTCTTCTCGTTCGCAATTTTAGTTAGCCGACTTCAGGTTAAATATCGCCGTCTTTCAATTAAAGGTTTATTACCCCATGAGTCTCTGTCTCGAAGACCTCACCATCCATAAGTCTGATGGTTCACAATTATTTGAGCCTTTAAATTACACCTTAGGTTCAGGTGAAATACTGGCCATAATGGGGCCTAGTGGCTGTGGAAAATCGACGCTACTTGATGTGATCGCTGGTCACTTATCTACTGAGTTTAATTATCGTGGTTCAGTCTATTTAAATGACAATCGTATTGACCAAACTCCCGCTCACCTTCGTGAAGTAGGAATCTTGTTTCAAGACGACCTTTTATTCCCACACATGATGGTTTGGGAAAACCTCGCTTTTGCACTGCCTAATTCGATCAAAGGAAGCAACCGAAAAGCACAAGCGATGGCTGCTCTTAAAAATATCGAGTTATCTATGCTTGCTGAGTCATTCCCAGACCAGCTTTCTGGAGGACAACGAGCGCGTATTAGTTTAACTCGTATGTTATTGGCCAAGCCCAAAGTAGCCTTGCTTGATGAGCCATTTAGCAAGCTCGATAAAGCACTAAGAGGGCAATTTAAAGATTGGGTTTTCGAACAACTCAAGCAAGCCGACATACCAGCTTTAATAGTCACCCATGATGATGAAGACATTCCGAAAAATGCCAAAGTACTAAAATGGCCATGGAGCAAACAATATGCTTGATAAATATTCTGTCCAAGTCATTAAATGGCCGTTAAACCAAGCTGCCGCGACTCTCAATAAAGTCGGTGTCACAGCTAACCAAACTACTTTGTTTGGTTTTATTATTGGATGTTTAGCTTTTCCTGCTTTAATCAATCAAGAATATGATTTAGCGCTGTTATTCGTTGTTTTAAATCGAATATGTGATGGATTAGACGGGGCACTTGCGAGGATCCAAGGCATTACAGACGCTGGTGGCTTTTTAGATATCAGTTTAGATTTCTTGTTTTATTCCCTGATACCTTTCGGTTTCGTGCTGGCAAACCCTGAACAAAATGCGGTGGCAGGTGCATTCTTGATTTTTGCTTTCATCGGCACTGGTAGCAGCTTTCTTGCTTTCGCTGTTATGGCAGGAAAATTGGGGATTGAGAACCCGGAATATAAGCATAAATCGTTGTATTACATGTCTGGTCTAACTGAAGGAACAGAAACCATTGCTTCCTTCATCGCCTTTTGTATCTGGCCACAGCATTTTGCGATTATTGCCTATGTGTTTGGTGCGGCATGTTGGATAACCACTTTCATGAGAATCTTCTTCGGATTTAAAACTTTGCAGAATCAATAAAAAATGCCGCAAATAATGCGGCATGTTTAAAATTGAAAAGCTATGTGGTTATGTACTTAGACCGACAGCTTGAATCTAAGCACTTTCAAGCTTGAATCTAAATCGACGTCAATGAATTCTGGTGGATTTTCTAATCGCTCTTGATAAATAACTGTCGGCGCTTCTTCTGCCATCGTCTCGACTAAGAAATCAGGCGATACTGCCGGTGAATTTACACACGCAATCACTTCGCCACCTTCAGTTAACAACTCAGGTAAACGGCGAAGGATCTTTTTGTAATCTTTAGTGAGAGCAAAGCTACCTTTCTGAAATGATGGCGGATCAATAATCACCAATTCATAAGGTCCACCTTTCTTGATTTTGCCCCAAGACTTAAAGATATCGTAACCTAAAAAGCTCACTGAACGCATGTCATGTTCATTTAGTCGATGGTTTTCACGACCTTTATTCAATGAGCCACGTGACATATCAACATTCATGACTTTGTTCGCACCACCAGCAATGGCAGCAACAGAAAAACCACAGGTATAAGCAAATAGGTTAAGTACATTCTTTTCTTTTGCGTTGTCTTGAACCCACTGTCGCCCATATCGCATATCTAAGAACAAACCAAAGTTCTGGTTACGTCCGATATCTAGCTGGTACTGTAAACCATGTTCAACAACAACAGGAGAAGCATCCAATTCTCCCCATAACACTTCAGACGGTGCACCATCTGAGTAACGGTGTTGCAGCATAATACAACGACCACTTTTGTCTTGCCAAAGCGGCGTTTCAGTTAATTCAATCAGCCCTTCTTTAAGACTTTTCATAAAGCCTTCATCTACTTCTTTGAATAAATTAACTAACAGTTGCCCGTCTACCCAGTCACACGTTAACTGATCTAATTCAGGCCAAAATTTACCTCGACCATGGAAGACTCGGCGTAATTCATTAGGAACATCATTAAGTTGCTGTTCTATATGTTTAAAAAACACTGGTAATGCGGATGCTTGCATTATATTACTCACTTAATATTTAACTTAGGCCAATCTAGTAACCATGGCTTAAGCCAAGAATCTAAATTGGTTTTTATAGGGTCTACATGCCATTTCATTCCGAGAACGTCATTCTCTCTAGGGTCACACACGAGATCATAGCTTTGATTCTGATAAGTAAATCGAATAGCAAACGCATGTAAGTAACCTCTATCAGACTGGCTAGAAGGGTTATAAATTGAATCCCCAATAATGGCAGAGCCAATTGACTTCATTGCAACACGAATTTGATGCGTTTTACCTGTGTACGGCTTACACAAAAATAGCCTTTCACCAGGCTCAGCAGACGCAGATAAAAACTGTGTAACAGCGGGGTTATTTTTACTATTCAATAGCTTCCAGCTAGAGCGTCTTGAGCGTTCCATATCTCCAGAAATTAAGCCTTGTTTCTTTTTAGGCTTCTTGGAACCAATAGCCAAATAATACTTTTCAACGTCTCGATTAGCAAAACTTTGGGAAAGTTCGCTAGCTGCTTTTGAGTTTCGCGCTAGCAACAAAATGCCAGAAGTCATTTTATCTAATCGATGCACCAAAAATAACTGTTTATCGCCACTCTCTTTAGCCACTTCATGCAGGAGCATAGTGTCGCCATCATCTTTGTGGACAGATACATTGGGGTGTTTATTTATGACGAGAAAGTCTTGATGAGTGAATAGGATATTGAACATTTAAGGCTCCATTGTAGAGCGAGGAGTATACCTATTCTAATTTGAGATACCAGTAATGAGCGGGGCTAAATAAACAAGTATGATTTGAAAATTAGCCCCTTATTTACTGATTATTGGCTAATAATAAATAACGAAAAAGCGAGAGTTCGCTTTTTCGCTGCCCAACCAATATCACTTCAGTGTTGTTACTTAAGTTTAAACTTACTGATCAACGCTTCCAGTTCAGAAACTCGACCATTTAGCCCATGAGTACTGTTTGAACTCTGGTTTGCAAGACTTAGAGATTGCTCAGAGATATCACTGATTGCAGTAATATCCGCAGCAATTTCCTTTGTTACTGCAGTTTGTTCTTCAGCTGCTGTCGCAATAGAGTTAACCATACTTTGTACGTTGCCAGCGCCGGTAACAATAGCCTCTAACGCCACAACCGCTCCAGAACTTTGCTCAACACCGATTTCCACTAGGCGGCAATTGTCTTGAGTATAAGTCACCGCTTCTTGTGTACCAGATTGAATCGCTTGAATAATACCTGACACTTCTTGAGTAGCTTTTGTTGTTCTTTCAGCTAAAGCTCTCACTTCATCAGCAACCACTGCGAAACCACGTCCAAATTCACCTGCACGAGCCGCTTCAATCGCTGCATTTAGAGCAAGTAGGTTTGTTTGCTCGGCTATATCTTCAATCACTTTAATAACACTACCGATTTGCTCACCATGCGAACCGAGTGTGTTCATTTGAGTCGACATGTCACTCATCTGATTAGAAACTTGCTGGATGCTTGCAACCATTTCTACAATGACTTTACGACCATCTTCTGCAGAGGTTTCTGAGCGTCGTGCTTCTTCATAAGTTGAAGTTCCTTGCTGCGCTACTTCTGATATAGTCAAGCTCAACTCTTCAGCAGCTGTTGCAATAAGGTTAGCTTTATCAGCTTGAGCAGTCGCACCGCTTACAATGTCTTGGCTAATTGACGAAAGTTCACCAGTCGCCGTTTGCACTTCTTTCGTAACTGTTGAAATAGAACCAATTAGACCCACCAGTGAATTCTGCATTTGGTTCACAGATTGAGCCAGATTCGCTAATTCATCACCTGATTCATCCACAATCGCTTCAGCCGTTAAATCTCCTTCAGCAACTCGTCTTGCTACGCTTTCAAGCTTAGTTAAGCGGTTAGTAATTGAACTAGATAAGATATAAGCAATTGCACAACCAAAAACAATCGCAATCGCTGATAAAATCAGGATCGTTCGTTCCATGGTATTAAAGGAGTCATTTAGAGACAGTAGCGAATTATTTGCAGCAGCGCGCTCTAATTCTGATGCTTCATCTAATAACGCCTCAATAGGCATTAAATATTGAGTATACAAAGTTCGTAGTTGATTTATGTTTGACAACAGTTTGTCTTCACTAATATTCGAAATCAGCTTTGACTCAAACTCTTGCGTAAAACGTTGCATCAAATCTTCAATTTTTTCAATTCGACGATAATCTGAAGATCCTTGGTTTTCTAGTTGCTTAGCTTGTCGAATAGCGTCGGCAAACTCACCTTTATTCGCACGGTAATCATCAAGTGAACCACTAACAAGAGTAACGCCCCCCATAGCATCACGGTATACGTCACCTGCTTCATCAATGAGGATAAGATATGTCACTACCTCAGGCACATCATCAGTCCTGATTTCATCAGCAATATTGTGAGACTTACTGACTTCCATCCAAACAATAGCCACTAAGATAACTAAAACCGCAAGTATTGCTCCAAAACCTGCATACAACTTTTTTCTTACTGATAATTTCACACAGCACCTTCCTAGAATAATGGTAGCAGTTACAGTGTACTACCTCATATAACTTATCGACACTTTATGTATTTCCTTTAATCATATTTATAGTCAATATTTAAAATAAATGATGGTTTTCTTTAATAAAGGTTAAATTTTCTTATACGCATAAAAAAACGAGAATCTCGATAGAGATTCTCGTTTAAGTTCATGGCTTTTAAACCGTAGTTAAACTCAATAAGAGAGTTCTAATTAGAACTTCTTAGAAATAACTGCAGAGCCAGCAATGATACCTAAGCCCAGAAGCATGATTGCTCCTTTACCGCTATCAAAGCCTGAAGATACACCCATAAATGCAACGATTGCGATTGCTACAGGAATTACGTATTTCACAAGGTTGTACCAAAGACCAAATAGTGGGAAAGATACTTCACCATCGTTAGTGATTTCTTTCTCAAGGTCTGCACGGTTTAGTCTCCAACCAGCGAAGATACATACCAACATACCGCCAACTGCTAGGAAGATTTTATCTGTTAGCAGGTCGAAGATGTCAAATGCACCAGTATCGAACAATGTTGGACCTAAGCCGCCTAGAGATAGAGAAGCAAAGATACATAGAATAGCCATTACAGCACTTGCCGAAAGTACTGCAGTAACACGCTTCATGCCTTTTTCATCGATTAGGTAAGAAACCACTACTTCTAATAGAGACACTGAAGAAGTTAAAGCAGCAACACTTAGACCAATAAAGAACATAAGTGCAAACAGAAGACCAATTACGCCACCCATTTCAGCAAATAACTGAGGTACCACTACGAATACTAGACCTGGACCAGCTGCTGGTTCCATACCGAATGCGAACATTGCTGGGAACATTGCAACACCAGCCAGGATAGCAACACCTGTATCCATTGCGGTAACCATTGCAGTTGTCTGAACTAGGTTCTCTTTTTTCTTAAGGTAAGAACCGTATGTCATCATACAACCCATACCAAGGCTTAGAGAGAAGAACGCTTGACCTAGAGCTGCAAGAATTACATTGCTATCTACTTTAGAAAAGTCAGGGCTGAACAGGAACTCTAAGCCAGCCATTGAACCTGGAAGCATTAAACCTTTGATAGATACAACGATGAGGATGATGAACAGTAAAGGCATTAATACCTTACCTGCTTTCTCAATACCGCCAGAAATACCCTTCATTACGATAATAATGTTTAGTAGTAAGTATGCGCCCATCCACATTAGTGGTTGGATAGGATCAGAGATGAAACCACCAAAGCTGTCACCGATTGCTTCAGGTGTATCAAGAAGACCACCAGCAATTTTACCGATATAAGCGATAGACCAGCCACCTACTACAGGGTAGAAACCCATAATAAGTAGGCCACTGACTACGCCAATCACACCAGCGAATGTCCAGCGGCGATCTGTCGATTTAAAAGCGCCAACCGCAGATTTTTGTGTATGACGGCCAATAGCAAATTCAGTCAGCATAACGCTGAAACCAATAAAGATTACAAAAAACAGGTAAATTGCAACGAATGCACCGCCGCCACTTTCGCCTGCAGTGTAAGGGAACTTCCAAATGTTACCTAGACCAACAGCAGAACCTGCTGCGGCCATTACGAAGCCAAGTTTTGAGCCCCATGTGTCACGGGAATTTGTAGATGGGTTAGTAGCCACGCTCTCTCCAGATATATTTTATGTTGTGTTTGCTTGAGTTTGGCGTCTTAAAAGATGAAGTGTAAATATTTAAGTACACTTTATAAAAGTATGATTGACGCTCGTTGTGTAGCAAGTAAAACAGTTTCAGATTAAAATTGGAAGCCCGCACCGTATAAATTCCCACCTAGATGTTAATTTATATGTTTAAATGCCGACTTTTCGTACAAACCAATCGTTTTCGTCTTAGTTTAACTAAAACTTAACAACTTTCCTCTATTTACAGCCTTTACTCTAACTTGTAAACAGTTTGTTGCTTTTTATAAATTCGTTACAACTAAAATTCCAATAGCTTTAAAATACTATTACTATCTAAGTGTCTCTTTTTTCGAGTATTTGCATGTGGATAAGGTTTATCATTTTCTAACTATCGCTTCACTGGTGCTGTATTGGATTCTCGTTGCAGGTGTCACGCTTCGAGTTGTTCTTAAAAGACGAGCTGTCAGTGTGTCTCTCGCGTGGTTGATGGTCATTTACATCGTCCCAATCGTTGGCGTTGCCTGCTATTTTTTGTTCGGAGAGCTCAACTTAGGTAGAAAACGAGCAGAACGAGCAAAACAAATGTTTACCCCTTTTGGAGATTGGTTCAGACAGCTGAATCACTGCCAAGCACATTTACCTGCTCAAGTCGGCTCACCTATCCATAAAATTGATGAGCTTTGCAATAATCGAATGGGTATTCCTGCTTTAAGTGGTAATACACTTTCCCTACAAGCATCCCCCGATGAAATACTCCGCTCCATAATCAAAGACATAGAAAGTGCACAAACCAGCATCAAAATGGTCTTTTATATCTGGCATCCTGGAGGTTTAGCTGACTCTGTCGCCTCTGCTTTAATCCAAGCATCCAAACGAGGTGTGGAAGTTAAGGTGTTACTTGATTCCGCTGGAAGCCCTAGATTTTTTAGGAGTCACTGGAATTCAATGATGAAAGATGCCGGTATTCATGTAGTACAAGCATTAGAAGTAAGCCCTTGGCGTATCTTTTTGAGAAGGTTAGATCTTAGGCAGCACAGGAAGATCATTGTGATCGACGAATCCATTGCGTATACCGGTTCTATGAATATGGTAGACCCCGCTCATTTCAAACAATGTGCAGGCGTTGGGCAATGGGTAGACATAATGGTGCGAGTAACAGGACCAACGGTGAATGTACTATCAGCCATTCATGGCTGGGATTGGGAAGTAGAGACGGGTGACCGTATTCTTCCTCAACTTCCCGAATGCCAAATTGACGACTCAGAGGCTCAACACCCTGTTCAAGTTGTACCTTCCGGCCCCGGCATGCCTGAACATATGATATTGCAGGTATTGAGTATCGCGATCAATCAATCCAACAAATCGGTACGCATTACCACACCCTACTTTGTTCCTAGCGCAGACTTACTTGAAATCTTGAAGATGACAGCCCAGCGAGGAGTCAATGTTGAACTTATCATTCCTCATATTAATGACTCTATAATGGTTAAATGGGCATCCAAAGCTTTCTATACTGAATTATTAGAAGCTGGAGTGAAAATCTATGAATTTCATGGCGGGTTACTTCATACAAAATCGGTAGTCATTGATGAAGAGTTTTGTTTAGTAGGGACTGTCAATATTGATATGCGTAGCTTGTGGCTGAATTTTGAAGTAACGCTAGCAGTTGATGACGTTAAGTTCACTACTGAACTGTCTCAACTTCAACAATCATATATAGATAATTCGTATTGCGTGGATTTGGAAAATTGGAATAAACGAGGTTTACCCGCACGATTTTTTGAAAGGCTATTCTACCTTTTTAACCCGCTACTCTAGCTATTTAACCCGCCACTCTAGCCAGTATCTAAGTTCTTACACTTGACTCTAAGAGCAAAAGAACTAACTACTGCTATTAGTCGATTGAAGGACGAAAGCTTCTAAACCTCCCTTCAATCGTCCAATTGTTTCTTATCTCTTATCTTTTATCTTTTATCTTTTATCTTTTATCTTTTATCTTTTATCTTTTATCTTCATTCATAATCACAACTAGCACTGGCTGCCACCTTTAAACCATCGTTTTTGGTGTGTTGGACTGAAATTTTGTTCTAAATAGGAAAAAGTCATTATTAGCTATTGCATTCACGCCTCCCTACATGCTTTAAATAGACCATAACTGATTGATAAGGAATTCATAGCATGTCTGAAAGTAAGACAACCAAACTCATAACTGCTGGTCGCGATAAAAAATGGACAAATGGTGTGGTTAACCCACCGGTTCAACGTGCTTCAACAGTTGTGTTTAATACAGTCGAAGAAAAGCATAAAGCAACCGTCAACCGTGCTAACAAAACTCTTTTCTACGGTCGTCGTGGTACGAATACTCATTTTGCTTTTCAAGATGCAATGGTTGAAGTCGAAGGTGGTGCTGGCTGTGCACTTTACCCATGTGGTACCGCTGCCATCTCAAATACTATTTTGTCTTTTGTGAAAACAGGTGATCACCTTTTGATGGTTGATACTTGCTATGAACCTACACGTGATTTCTGCGATACCATGCTGAAGAAAATGGGGGTCGAAACGACTTACTACGCCCCAACTATTGGAGAAGGTATTCGTGACCTTATTCAAGAAAACACCACGGTTTTGTTCACGGAATCTCCTGGTTCTGTAACCATGGAAGTCCAAGATATCCCTACTTTGTCACGCATTGCTCATGAAACTGATATTGTCGTTATGCTTGATAATACTTGGGCTGCTGGCGTGAACTTCTCTCCTTTTGAGTTCGGTGTTGATATCTCTATTCAAGCGGCGACCAAATACATCGTCGGTCACTCTGATGTCATGCTAGGTACAGCCGTTGCTAATGAAAAATGTTGGGAACAGCTACGCGAGCAAAGTTACCTAATGGGACAATGTGTATCTCCTGATGATGCTTACCTTGGTTTAAGAGGCATTCGCACTCTTGATGTAAGATTACGTCAACATGCAGAAAGCAGCCTTAAAGTAGCAAAGTGGCTGCAAAGTAGACCTGAAGTCGACCATGTTCGTCACCCTGCTCTTGAAACTTGCCCTGGGCACCAGTTTTTTAATCGTGACTTTACTGGTGGTAACGGTCTGTTTTCTTTTGTACTAAAGTCTTCTTACCCAAGAGCGACAACGGCACTACTAGATGGTATGAAACACTTCAGTATGGGTTATTCATGGGGAGGGTTTGAAAGCCTAATCCTAGCTAATGAACCAAAAAGCTTTGATAGCTTGAGAACCGTGGCACATCCGCAATTTGAAGGCACTTTGATACGTGTTCATATTGGTCTAGAAGATGTTAATGACCTAATCGCTGATCTAGAACGCGGCTTAGAAAGACATAATGCGCTAGTACTGGAACGCGAATCAAATGCTAGCTAGTTTTTTGAAAGACTGAGCTCTAGCGAAATAAGTTTTTGAGATTGGATTATAAGAAAAGCCGCAGTTAACAAATCTGCGGCTTTCTTTATAGCTTTATAGCTTAGCAAAGTACGAACTTTATCTTTTGGGGCAATTCACCATATGATCATTCACCATGCCCATTGCTTGCATGAATGCATAACATATGGTTTCTCCTACAAACTTGAAACCGCGCTTTTTCAGGAACTTACTCATTTGTTTTGACTCTTCGGTAGAAGTTGGAACATCACTCATATCTTCCCAGTGATTAACCATTGGCTTTCCGTCTACAAACTGCCACAAAGCATTGGATAACGAACCGAACTCTTTCTGTAGCTCAATAGCAGCACGAGCATTATTGTAAACTGATGCAATTTTCCCTTTATGCTTAACAACATCAAAGCTTTCGATAATACGCGGTACTTCCTCTTCATTTAAATCTGCTAACTTTAGTAAATCATAATTTTCAAATGCAGCTCTATAACCTTCACGCTTTTTCAAAATAGTGATCCAACTAAGACCCGCTTGAGCACCTTCAAGGGTTATGAATTCAAATAGCACGTAATCATCATAAACAGGGATACCCCATTCTTTATCGTGGTATTCACGCTCTAATTCATGCTTCAAAGCCCAAGCACATGTTTGATGTCCACTTTCCTGTTCAGTGTTAAATTCTTCGTTTAATAAGCTCATACAATATCCATAAAAATGCCCCTAATTCGGGGCATTCAGTTATCTATTTATGCAACTTTAATATTGTGGAATATTCGGTACAAAACCGGCACAACAATTAACGTTAACACTGTTGCAAAACCAAGACCGAACATGATGGTTACAGCCATAGGTTTAAAGAAAATATCAGGTAGTAGCGGGATCATACCTAAAATTGTTGTAATTGCTGCCATACAAACTGGGCGAACACGGCTCAGGGCTGCATCAACAACGGCAATATAAGGGTCTTTACCAGATTTCATCTCAATTTCAATTTGATCCAGTAACACAATCCCGTTCTTGAGCAACATACCCGACAAACTTAGGAACCCAAGCAGTGCCATAAAGCCAAATGGTGTATCTAAGGCTAACAACCCTGTAGTTACCCCTATTACTGCTAATGGCACCGTTAGCCAGACAATCAAAGGCTCTTTGACGGAGTTAAATAGGAAGACTGTAATCAAGAACATGAATAAGTAGCCAAGTGGCATTGTCGTAAACAAAGATGCTTGCGCGTCACGAGATGATTCATACTCCCCGCCCCACTCTAATGAGTAGCCAGAAGGCATTTCAATTGCTTCAATTTGTGGCTGTAAGCGTTTTTGAAGCGTTGATGCAGTTTCTTCTCCCAACAAGTCAGGGTCTGCCATTACCGTCAGCATACGCTTTCTGTTCTTACGAACAATCAACGGGTCTTCCCAAATTAGCTCGTAGCCTAAAGTCACTTGCTGCAATGGAATGTATTCACTTAATGCCGGGCTCCAAATTTTCATACCTTCGATGTTACGAATATCAACTCGCTCATCTTCAGGTAGACGAGCCACAATTGGCATCAATGTTGTGCCATCACGGTATACACCTACAGATTTTCCAGAGAATGACATCGCAAGAAACTCATCGACATCTGATTTACTGATACCATAACGACGCGCTTGGCTTTCATTAAATTGAGGTTCCAAAACTTTGGTTCTTTCACGCCAGTCATGACGTACATTATATGCACCAGCATCGGCGTACATAATATCCATAACTTGTGATGCTAGTGAACGTAATACAGTTGGATCAGAACCTACGATTCTTGCTTCAATTTTTGCACCACCGCCTGGACCTAACTCTATCTTCTTAAGTTTGTAGTTAATTTCAGGGAACTGCGCATTAACGTGTTCACGAAAGCGAATCATTAACTGATCAAGTACTTCGTAATCTTTCACTCGAACCGTAATTTCGCCATAACCTGCATAACTTTTTTCAGGAGCGTAAGTAAGCATAAAACGCTGCAAACCTTTACCCGCAGTTGTAGTGATATGGTCTACTTCGTCTTGTTCTGATAACCAACCTTCTAGCACTTTAAGCTTAGTATTAGTCGCTCGAATGTCTGTACCTTCAGGCATCCAAACATCAACTTGGAACATTGGAGTAGTAGAAGATGGGAAGAACGCTTGCTTAACAAACATAAAACCATACAAGCTCACAGCTAAGCCGACAATTAATACAATTACGGTTAACCAAGCTCGTTTCATACAAAATTCTAGGAAGTTTTTGTACACGACAAAAACCATTCCTTTGTATGGATCATTGTCTTCACCGCCACCATCAACTTTTTGTCCCTTAAAGAACATATTGGCAAAGAATGGCGTGATTGAAATAGCGGTGAACCAGCTAAGCATCAACGAGATGAGCAATACCGTAAATAGTGTTCCACAATACTCACCGGTCGCATCTTGAGACAGACCAATTGGAGCAAAAGCCGTTACCGCAATGACAGTCGCACCCAGTAGTGGCCATTTAGTTTGCGTCACAATATCAGTCGCCGCTTGTAAACGTGTCCTGCCTTTTTGTGTTCCTATTAGTATCCCTTCGACCACCACTATGGCGTTATCCACCAGCATACCTAACGCAATAACCAGCGCCCCTAACGAGATTCGTTGAAGGTCGATTTTGAAGTATTGCATGAATATAAAGGTGCCAAAAACGGTCAGTAGAAGTATCAATCCGATCAATAGACCAGAACGAAGCCCCATGAAGAACAATAGTACAATAATTACGATTGCAACCGCTTGACCAAGACTGACAACAAAGCCACTTACAGATTTGTCTACTTCTTTCGGTTGATTATAAACTTCAGCAATATCGATACCGATTGGCTGTTGGAACTTAAGCTCTGCTAAGCGTCGGTCAAACATTTCACCAACCGCTACAACGTTAACGCCTTGTGCAAAGGACACACCAAGGTTTAGAGCCAACTTTCCGTTATAGCCGATAATATTACTTGGTACTTCAACATAACCTCTCGTGACTTCAGCAACATCTTTTAGATAAATAAGACCTTGCGCGCCACCTTCCGTCAGGATCAAATCACCTAACTGTTCAACATTTTTAAACTCACCAGTAGGGTGGATCCGAATAAACTCATCACCGATTCTCACCGCGCCAGCATCAGATACAACATTTTGAGTCGATAATAAATTGAATACTGTTGAGGGTGATAAGCCCAACGAACTGATGCGTTTCATCGATATTTCAATGAACACCTGCTCTTGCTGTTGACCAGAAACAGAAACTTTACTGACGCCATCAACTAATTCAAGTTCACGCCTTAGGTAGTCAATATAATCAAGTAACTCTTTATAGCTGTAACCTTCACCTGTAACCGCTAACAAAATCCCGTATACATCACCAAAGTCATCGATGACCTGAGGCGTATTTACCCCCGGAGGCAGTTGCCCATCCAAATCATTAACTTTACGACGCAGTTCATCCCAAATTTGGGGCAAATCATCAGGGCCATAGTTGTTTTTCATTGTCACCGTTATTTGGGACAAGCCACGGCTGGAAATAGAGTTCACTTCATCAACATACGTTAATTGCTGAATCGCTTTCTCTAATGGATAAGTCACCTCTTCTTCAACTTGCTGAGGCGTAGCACCAGGATAAGAAGTGACTACCATGGCATCTTTTATGGTAAAGGCAGGGTCTTCTAAACGTCCCAGTCCGAAAAATGCTGAAACACCACCAATTAAAAAGATCAGTGCGAGCATCCAACTAATAACTTTGTTACGGATGAAATAGGCCGCAACACCAGTAATTTCATCGTCTGTTTGAGGCTTATTATTAATATCACTCATTACCCGTCTCCTGAGACAATACTTCCACTGTCATTCCGTCTCTTAACCTTGATAACCCAGCAGTTACGATGGTTTGTCCTAACTCTAATCCACTGATAACTTGCAGCGTCTTTTGATTCGCTTTCCCTATTTCAACTTGTTGCTTGGAAACGGTACTATCTTGATTAACAACCCATACATACGATTGCTTTCTATCTAATGTATCGCCATCTGCATTGAAAATAGCTTCAATTGGAATAAGAACACCAAGATTGAGTTTTAGCCCCATGTTACGACCACTCGAAGTCACTTCTACTGCCATACCATCAAGAATATATTCAGTTTCAGGCATTGGAAGTGACAAAGTAACGGTGAAAGTTCCTGTCGTTGGATCTGGCTCTGTAGTGAACTCTTTAATAGACGCTTTATATTCATTGCCACTTGGCACACGAACTAAAGCATCTACTTTTGCTGTGCTCGCTTGGCTAGGTTGGTTAACATAAATTTGATCAGGTAATTGGATGACGACTTCCACATCTTCTACGCTGTGAATATTCACAATTTGCTGACCGACTTGTATATTTTCAAACTGATCAACACTGACACGAGAAATAATCCCATCAACAGGAGCTCGAAGCTTAGTGAATGATAAACGCAGTTTTGCCAGTTCTAGCTCTGAAAAAGCAATTTGTCGCTGAGCCGCTATCTCATCAAATTGAGATTTAGCTAATAGACCTTTTTTCACAAGTGGGCTTGAACGTTTATATTGGCTATCAATTACGGTAAATCTAGCGCGAGCGTTATCAACATCTAGCTTATAATCCGTAGGATCAAGCTCAGCAAGAATGTCACCTTGGTTAACTCTTGCCCCTTCTTTGATCGTAAGTTTGTTAATTTCACCAGACACACGGAAACTAAGGTGTGACTTTTCAGCCGCATTCGCCACCGCAGGGAAATACAATTTGTCATGCTTATCTGACTTTTGGATCTCTATTGCTTTCACTTTTGGTGTGGCAACCACTGATTCCGTTCTGCTATCACTACATGCACTCAAGAAAGCTAGGCTGGATAAACACGCTATCGTTTTAAAATGCTTCATACTATAGCCCCCTTTCCTTAACCCACTCGCGAACTTTAATACCCGCTTCTATACCATTAACACCAGAAGTGACGATTCTATCGCCATCATTCAAACCGGATAAAATATGGTGCTGTTCGTCTAAATTCACATTTGCTTTTTCAACAATACCTTCACTGTCTACTCGCCAAACGGACGTTTTTCCATTTTCATTAACAATTGCTGTTTTAGGGATACGAGTTGCCGACTGCTTCTCCGCAACGACAGTCACATTTCCAGACATACCCGGTAAAATCCCCACATCAGTTGGGCGTTCCATCACCATAGTAACTTTATAAGAGCCAGTTTTTGGATCCGCTTCGGTATCCACTTCTTGGAAAGTAAGCGGGTAACTGTTCTGTGGAAAAGCATCAAATACCATTGTTGCTGTTGTTTCAACACCTGTCGAAAAGCGATTTAAGAGTTGGTCAGGTAGAAGAAAAACTACTTTTAGGATCTGATTCGTTTGAATATTCATGACACCTTTCTTGGCGCTGATGTACTCGTGATTTTCGGCCGGAATTAAAGATACGGTGCCGTCATAAGGCGCGACAAGACGCGTATAACGCAAGTTAGCTTTAGCTTGTTCAAGAACAGCTCGCGCTGAGTTATGGTTCGCTTTAGCTTGGTCAAAATCTTGTTCTGAGACAACACGATCTTTACGGAGTTTTTTAGAACGCTGATATTGAACATCAGCCAATTTGAAATTTGCACGCGCTTGTTTTTCAAGCAGCTGATACTCATCAGGATTTAATGCAGCTAAAACATCGCCCTTCGACACAGCTTGACCCGCTGTTACGTCAATACTTTCTAGCAAACCAGGGACACGAAAAGCTAACACTGCTTTATCACCGGCTTCTGTTGTCGCGGGGAAGTCTCGTTCAAAATTGTTGTTACCAACGGAGACAGTGAATATTTTAGCGGGGCGAGATTCAGGTTCGGGAACCGGGGGAAGCTCCTTACCACACCCAGACAACCCTGTTATGGTCATCAAAAGGACTAGGGAGGCTTTATACATTGGCGATCATCCATATCTAGAAATATTCTATAACATAGATTAATCATTTGAAACTTACCAGTTGATAGGATGATTTAACGCTGAAAATTGTCAAAAAAAATAACGGCTTGGATAATATTCACCCGAACCGTTACTTTGATACCAACCAGCAAACCAGTTACATGTTTTTAAATTCTCGATTCACCTTAAATGCATCAGAAGTAACATAGGCTTCCATGTTTCTTACCGTCTGCTCAAGATGTTCAAAGTCACCTTCTAAAGTCGTGAGCAACGACTCAGCAGACTGACCTTGTTCCCATGGCTTATTTTTCAGTTTGTGTTCTTGTTTCGCCTTGAGTTCATTCACATATTGAGTAGGCTGCTTCTCTAGCATAAATGTCATAGCTACATACGCGAGGATAACTAAAAAGCTCCCACCCAATAAAGCCGCTGATATCACTAAAATCCTAACTAACCACACTTCGAGACCAAAGTAATTAGCCATGCCAGCACAAACACCTGAAAGCTTCCCATTAATCGGGTCTCGATATAAGTCTCTACTCATAATTTCGTCTCCAGCTTGGGGACTCCGCATCTAGAATTTTTTCAAGCGTTTTTACCCTGTCTTGCATCGCTTCTGCGCGCTCAGACAATACATTTAGGCGCTCTAGATCCTCAGTTGATAGACCGTCTCCAGATTTGCGCTTACTGCGATAGTGTAAAAAGAGCCACAGCGGAGCAACAAATATCAAAAATACGGTCAGCGGTCCGGCAATCAGAAATGTTGACATATAAAGCTCCTTAGTTATTTATCGCGGTTTTCAACTTGCTGCTTCAGTTTTTCTAGCTCTTGCTCAATGGCATCTTGTGCTTGTAGTTCTGCAAATTCTTGATCAAGTGATTTTGCATTGCCTGTTTTAGCATACACATCAGCTTCGGCTTCAAGTTCATCAACTTTACGAGAGTATTGTTCAAACTTAGCCATTGCTTCATGTGAACGGCTTGAGTGTAGGTGCTTCTGTACATCTCGTCGGTTAGTTGCCGCTTGGTTACGAATTGCTAACGCTTGTTGTTTGGCGCGTGTTTCTGCAATTTTTGTTTCCAACTTACCGATTTCACCAGTTAATTTTTCGATGGTTTCTTCAACTAACGTTTGCTCTGTGTGTAGACCTTTAATTAAGTCTTCTAACTTTTTCTTTTCAATCAGTGCTGCTCTTGCAAGATCTTCACGATTTCTGGTCAAGGCTAGCGTCGCTTTATTCGCCCATTCAGCAATTTGAGAATCCATACCTTCCACTCTTCGAGCCAATTCTTTTTTGTCGGCAATGGCTTTTGCTGAGTTAGTGCGAACTTCCACTAAGGTATCTTCCATTTCCTGAATAATAAGACGAATCATCTTTTCAGGGTCTTCGGCTTTATCAAGTAAAGCACTAATGTTTGAGTTAACAATGTCTGCGAAACGAGAAAAAATACCCATGGGGTTCTCCTTAAAATAATTGACCGCTGGTTAAAACACTTTAGCTATTGTTAAGCTTAAATCAGTGTTTCATAAACTTGTTTAGCTACTATCTAGTATCAATTCGCGTGCCAAGTTAAAACTTGTTATTTTTCAATAAGATAAACTTACCAACTCTTTTCACACAATCATGATATGATGAAATAAACCATTTTTTGGTTATTTTAACCAAGCAAATTAATAAAAACTACCTTAGTCACTATTAGCACTACCAAGGTTTAATCCCACTTAATTTCCAATTTAAAGGCCACAGTATGCAGCAGAACCTTATTGGTGAGTCACCCACTTTTCTTTCTGTACTCGATAAAGTTTCTCAGCTTGCCCCTATTGAAAGACCAGTACTCATAATAGGTGAAAGAGGAACGGGTAAAGAGTTAATTGCTCAACGTCTACACTACCTGTCAAAACGTTGGGATCAACCTTTAGTCACTTTAAACTGCTCAACTTTAAGTGAGGGATTGATTGACTCGGAACTATTTGGACATGAATCAGGTTCATTCACAGGGTCTAAAGGTCGCCACCAAGGACGTTTTGAAAGAGCAGAAGGCGGCACATTATTTTTAGA
This sequence comes from Vibrio gallaecicus, assembly GCF_024347495.1. NCBI lineage: Bacteria > Pseudomonadati > Pseudomonadota > Gammaproteobacteria > Vibrionales > Vibrionaceae > Vibrio > Vibrio gallaecicus. The sequence goes on from NZ_AP025490.1 coordinate 1,946,870, forward strand.
TGAACTCGCAACCGCACCGTTATCAGTACAAGAGAAGCTACTTAGAGTCATAGAGTATGGTCAATATGAACGAGTTGGCGGACAAAAAATATTAAATGCCAATGTTCGTCTAGTATGTGCAACCAACGCTGACTTACCTCAACTTGCTCAGATAGGTGAATTTCGAGCAGATTTACTCGATAGGCTTGCCTTTGATGTCATTTCCATTCCACCACTTCGTGAACGAAAAGAAGACATACTTTTACTTGCGGAGCATTACGCAATTAGGATGTGCCGCGAACTGCAACTGGATTTATTCATTGGTTTTTCAGATGCAGCTCTACAATCATTACTTGATTACCACTGGCCAGGGAATGTTCGAGAATTAAAAAATGTAGTTGAGCGAGCAATATATCAAAATGGAAAGTCCGATTACCCTATCGACTCATTAGTTTTCGACCCGTTTAAACAAACTTGGGGACAGAAAGATGAAGGTTCAGAACATACGGACAGCCTTTCACAAAACCCTGACAATAATGCCACCAACAGCCATACTTCATTAGGTAATAGCTTTTCATTTCCATTAAATTATAAAGCGTGGCAAGAACAGCAAGATGTTCATCTGCTCACACAAGCATTAGAACAAAGTAAATATAATCAGAAGGATGCTGCCGAATTATTAGGTCTCAGCTACCACCAACTTAGAGGCATGGTAAGAAAATATGCGATTGTTGGGCAAACTGGCGACAAATCGTAGGTATAAATAGATAATCATTTGGAGCGAAATAAATAAAATGATAAATTGTCCGGCTCTTGAGGCATCTTATAAGCTTCGTTTCAAAAAGTATTTCTTTCTATGAAAGTATTATCCAGATTAGTGTTCGGTCTTTGTACGGTTGGTCTTTTAGCTGGCTGCGGAAAAGAGGTGGACCATGAGAAGATCCGCGAAAAAGGTTTTGTCTATTGTGGGCAAGGTAACCCAAATACCTTTAATCCGCAGTTAGTGGATAGCGGCATAACTTCTGAGTCACTCAGCCCTCAAATATTCGACACGCTTTTGCAGTTAGACTCTGGTACATACAGACCTACCGCAAACTTAGCGACTCACTGGAAAGTGGATAAGTCGGGTACGGAATATACCTTTCATTTAAGACCAAATGTCGAGTTTCAAACAACTGAATGGTTCACACCAACAAGATCTTTGAACGCTCAAGATGTAGTGTTTAGCTTCCAGCGAATTTTCGACACTTCTCACCCATATCATTATGTCGGTGGTGGTCTGTATCCTTGGTTTGCAGGCATTGATTTCCAAAATTCTTTGGTCGATGTAGTTGCCCTTGATGATTTAACGGTCAAGTTCACCCTTAGCCACCCAAATAACTCATTTTTGAATAATATCGCGACAAGTTACGCCGTCATTCATTCTAAGGAATATGCTAATCAGCTTGAGCTTGAAGACGAAAAAGGTCAACTAGATGCTTTCCCAGTAGGAACTGGACCATTTTATTTAAGTGAATATCAAATTAATGACCTTGTCAGGCTTAAAAAGCACGATAAGTATTGGAAAAATGAGGTCAAGATGGACCAAGTTGTCTTTGATACCTCACAGCGCGGGACTGGCACATTAGCAAAATTACTGCGTAATGAATGTGACGTACTCAACTCGCCAATTTCGAGTCAGATTCCCATTATTCAAGCGAGAGAAGAACTTGAAATAAGCGCGACGCCTGCGGTTAATGTCTCTTTCATTGCCTTAAATACAGTGCACCCAGCACTGAATGATTCTCGAGTGCGAAAGGCCCTGAATCTTGCAATCAATCGCCAAAACATCCTGGACTCTGTCTACTACGGCACAGGAACTAAAGCTTATACCTTACTTCCCCCAACCTCTTGGGCTTACCCTAAAGACAGCGTACATGTTCGTTACGATCGCAACTATGCCATTGCTTTACTGAGGGAAGCAGGAGTAGAGCAAGGTCTCAAGCTCACTATGTGGGTTCCTTTGGAACCTAGAGCTTATAACCCAAGTCCGCGTAAAACGGCAGAGTTAATTCAGGCAAATTTAGCCGACATTGGAGTTGAATTGAAACTGTTCACTGATGACCGTTTTGACCGTACTCAATTGTCTTCCATATCCTCAACAGATCTACTGTTAACGGGTTGGATTGGAAATACTGGTGATCCTGACAACTTCTTACGACCGTTGCTTTCATGCAGTTCAGACAGAGCAGGTCTAAATGTTGCAATGTGGTGTAACTCAGATTTTGATTTTCTACTCGACCTCGCATTGGAGATCAATCAACAAAGGCATCGCGTGAATTTGTATCACCAAGCTCAAAACATACTAAATGAAGAGTTCCCTGTAATTCCATTAGCGCATGGCGTTCAATTCCGAGTTCACGACACTTCGCTAAGTGGTTTTAAACAGAGCCCATTTAATTCGCAGCCTTTTGATCAAGTTGTTCGGGAGCCTAAATAATGTTTTGGTATACATTAAGACGAATCAACCTCTTCGTTATTACACTCGCTATTCTGACTTTGGTTGGCTTCTCTTTACTGCGTTTAGACCAGACTTCCCCATGGGCAATTCAAGACTTTTGGCCCGGTTGGGTTAACTACATCGGTGAGCTATCGACACTAAACTTTGGTATCAGTAAGCATGGTGTACCTATTATTGATGAGCTCGCCATTGTCTTTCCAGCCACATTAGAACTGTGTTTTTTTGCATTTGTCCTCGCCCTATCATTAGGCATCCCTTTCGGGACAATTGCTGGAATGAGGCAAGGAAAATTCATTGATACGGTAATCTCATTCACCTCAATGTCAGGCTACTCCGCTCCTATTTTTTGGGTCGCTTTATTGATGATCATGATATTTTCCCTAAACTTTGAAGTCTTTCCTGTTGGAGGGCGCTATGACCTTCTTTATGAAATTCAGCACGTTACAGGTTTTGCTATTATTGATGCTTTCTTTTCTGAAGGTAAGTATCGAGCGCATGCGTTAGAAAGTGTCATCCAGCATATGGTGTTACCTTGTTTAGTTCTTGCACTAGCTCCTACTACTCAAGTTATCCGGTTAATGAGAAGTTCCGTTGCAGAAGTCATGACGGAAAACTACATTCGAGCGGCTCGAATTAAGGGTTTATCAACGCGAGAAATTGTTACTCAGCACGTATTAAGAAATGCTATCCCACCTATTATCCCAAAGGTTGGGGTACAGCTTTCCAGTATGCTCACTTTAGCAATAATCACTGAATCGATTTTTAACTGGCCAGGTATCGGCAGATGGTTGCTGGATGCTTTATCCAATCAAGACTATGTCTCAATTCAAGCTGGAGTTATGGTCGTGGCGACCCTTGTACTCACTGCTAACATTTTATCTGATTTGCTGGGTGCGGCGATAAACCCTCTGGTAAGGAAGGAATGGTATGCTAACAAATAATGTTTACCAAGAAGAACAAATACCAACCCAATATGAACGGTTTTGGCGCAGCTTTCGTGGTAATAACCTCGCGATGTTTGGACTATGGTGTTTAGCCTTTATCGTAATTATTACAGTCACCTCCCCTTGGCTTGCTCCTCATGATGCACAAGATCAGACAGGTCATCTACTGATCCCGCCATCTTGGGACCCAGCTGGCACTGTTGAGTATTTTTTAGGAACCGACGATCTTGGGCGAGATATTTTATCCCGTTTAATTATTGGTTCTCAGCTGACTTTTGGTGCCGCCGTCATCATAACGACTATTGCGGCTGTCGTTGGGTGTTTAATTGGCGTGCTCGCAGGTATGACTCGTGGGCTACTTTCAAGCACCCTTAATCACCTTCTTGATACTGTAATGTCCATTCCATCTCTCCTCCTAGCAATTATTTTCGTTGCTTTTCTGGGGTTTGGGGAATTCAATATTTTACTCGCGATTTGTTTGGCTTTAATACCAAGGTTTATTCGCTCTGTTTATATTGCGGTTCATACTGAAGTAGAGAAAGATTATATCCTTGCTTCAAGGTTGGACGGGGCAAACGACTTCTACCTACTTTGGAATTCCATCTTACCTAATATACTTACAGTAGTTGCTTTAGAAGTGACATTGGCACTCTCAGTTGCGATTTTGGATATCACTGCTTTGGGCTTTTTAGGTCTAGGTGCACAAGCTCCGAGTACTGAATGGGGTTCTATTCTTGGAGACTCTGTAGAATTGATTTACTTAGCACCTTGGACCGTTACTTTACCCGGACTCGCCATCATGTTTACAGTAATTGTTATCAACTTAGTTGGTGAAGGCGTGCGCCAAGCCCTCAATGCGGGAATCGAATAATGCCATTACTGGATATCCGACACCTAACGATTGAAATTGAAACCCCTCAAGGGTTAGTCAAAGCGGTTGACCGCATGAGTATCACTCTCAATGAAGGTGAGATCAGGGGACTAGTAGGTGAGTCTGGATCAGGAAAAAGTTTAGTTGCTAAAGCGATTGTGGGCGTTTGCAAAGAAAACTGGAAGGTAACGGCTGATAGAATGCGCCTCGGCAGCATAGATTTATTGCAGCTTACTCCGAAAGAAAGACGCCGTGTTATTGCTCGTGATATTGCCATGATTTTCCAAGAGCCATCAACTTGCCTTGACCCATCAGAAAAAGTGGGGCGTCAGCTTATCGAAGCCATCCCATCACGATCTTTTGATGGTAAATGGTGGGAACGTTTTAAATGGCGTAAAAAGCAAGCGATAGGTTTACTGCATAAAGTGGGTATAAAAGACCACTCTCGCCTGATGGATAGCTATTCTTATGAGCTTACAGATGGAGAGTGCCAAAAAGTAATGATTGCGATGGCTATTGCCGCTAAACCAAAAATACTCATTGCTGACGAACCAACGAATGACTTAGACCCTATTACACAGTCACAAATATTGCGCCTTTTGAGTCGTATGAACCAAGTAAACAACACTACCATTGTATTGATTGGGCATGATTTAACAACCATCACTCAGTGGGCAAACCGAATTACAGTAATGTACTGCGGTCAGTCTGTTGAGTCTGCAGATACTGCAAAGATTCTCTCAGTTCCGAAACACCCTTATACCGTTGCTTTACTAAAAGCGATGCCTGATTTCAGTGATTGGATTCCTCATAAAGAAAAACTCCAATCTTTACCTGGCTCTATTCCTCCACTACAGCATTTACCTATAGGGTGTAGACTTGGTCCTCGCTGCCCATATGCACAAAGGCAATGTGTAGAAATTCCATATACAAAACGAGTAAAAAATCATAAGTTTAGCTGCCACTTCCCTTTAAATATGGAGAAGAAAAAGAAATCATGAGTGCACTATTAGAAGTCAACGGATTAGCAAAAGACTTTACAACACGCTCTGGTCTTTTCCGTAAAAAGATCCACCATGCTGTAAAACCAGTAAGTTTTACTTTAGAGGCAGGACAAACCATCGGGTTTATTGGGCAAAATGGATCGGGGAAATCTACTTTAGCACGCATGCTTTCTGGGATGGTGGAACCAACTTCCGGTGAAATAAGAGTCAATGGTGAGAAATTAGAACACAAAGATTATTCTACTCGCTGTAAATTAATTCGAATGATCTTCCAAGATCCCAATACGTCTTTAAACCCAAGAATTCAGATTGGTCGAATACTTGAAGGTCCATTAAAACGAAACACCAACATGACACCTGAAGCTCGCATGAGACGCGTAAAAGACACACTTCTACGAGTTGGTCTACTTCCTGAACATGCGTATTTTTACCCTCAGATGCTTGCGACAGGTCAAAAGCAAAGGGTCTGTCTTGCTAGAGCTTTAATCTTGCAGCCGTCTATCATCGTCGCGGATGAAGCTCTTAACGGACTTGATATGGCGATGCGTTCTCAAATCATCAACCTCTTTCTTGAGCTTCAAGAAGAGATGGGGGTGTCATTTGTTTACGTTTCTCAACATATTGGCGTAGTAAAACACATCACAGATAAGATCATGGTCATGCATGAAGGGAATGTTGTAGAGTCCGGCAATACACAGCAAGTACTCACTGAACCGTCTCATCAAATTACACAGAGATTAGTAGAAAGCCATTTCTTCAAAGCTCCGAGTCATTTGTCCAAGTGTAAATAGAACAAATAAAAACAATAGATAGTAGTGTAACGAATTGAAGTGAACACTTTCACTTCAATTCTCGTCTGAGGTATTACGTTTGAATCAACCTAACAAAATAAAAACTGCTAAGTTATTAGAGCTTCGATGATTCGGCTTATATACATGCTAACTTTATTGCTTTCGACTTTGTCCTTTCCAAGCTTGGCTACAGGGCTAACCTGGCTTGACCCCAAATTTGTCGAGACTGCCTTTTATGAGGTGGCATTAAAAAATGAATATTCAAAAGGTCAAAAATCACTGACCAAGTGGAATCAACCATTAAAGATTTGGATTCAACATAAAGTTACAGATAAAGAGCTTCATCAAGAGTTAGTTGAACTTCATCTCGCTCACCTTTCAACTATTACGGGTCTGAACATCACGATTGTGAACCAAAAGTCTGAAGCCAATATAAAATGGGTGTTCACTTCAGAATCTACTTGGTATCAAGACGCAAAGAATGCAATAGGTATTAAATCTACGGATCACCTAAAAACCGCTATTTGTACAGCTGGTTACCAAATGAATCATAGAGGCGAAATTGTTAAAGCGGGAATTGCGATACCGGTAGATCTCGCACGAGAAAGAGGGAAGCTTCTCGCATGTATAGTCGAGGAAATAACCCAAGTTCTCGGTCTACCAAATGACTCTGAACTCGCCTACCCTTCAATTTTTAATGACCAAACACCTAATGATCTTTTATCACCGCTTGATGTCGTTTTGCTCAAATTATTATATGAGCCGGAACTAAAGATAGGGTTAACTAAAACGCAATTAAAGCCGACAATTCAGAGGATACTAAAGCGCTACCAAGCCGAAGGTGTATTACAAAATGCGTCTAAAGTATCCACACAAGCACCTTTATATAAACTTGTGGGATACTGATCTTCAGGTAACGTTTACTTGTTTTGTTAACGCTTAGAAGCTTGTTTCTTTAATTCAAAATCGAATTCATCAGGGAACAGAATAACACCCTCTTCATTTTGATTTGGAAAAACCACGATAGCCAATTCATCGTCTTCTAAGCCCACTGTCCAGCGACTATGCCATTTGTTTAATGAAATAGATTCAGCAGTACAGTCAGCCCATTCACCAGTCGCCCATTGTTTTGCAAACTCTTGGTTAGGCCAAACTGGTACGCAATCTTCTTCTTCAGTATTCAGCATTACACAGCCGTGTTCATCTTTTAAGATCCAAACTTCACGGTTTGCAACGATCTCTTTAACACAGTATTTCAAACGCTGTTCACCATCGAGTTTATTGATATCAGCTATTTGCTTGTCATCTAACTGTTTTGTCATTTTATTTTCCTGCGGCTTATTTTCTGCATTTACTTATAGCAAGGATAGCGAACAAGTAAAGATAGATTAAAATAAAAACGCCCACTGAAATCAGTAGGCGTTTTAACATATGTTCGTGGTGAAACTTAAGCTAGTTCACCTTGAAGCCAAGGCCAGCCTTGCTTCTTACGGCTTAAAGTATTTTCCATCATTAACTGACCGTTTACTTCATGCTTCACTAATTTCTCTGCCCACTCACCTTTGTAAAGAAGTTGAGTCTGAGCCGTTGTAATGTCCGTTAGCATTACTGCAGCAAACGCTAGACCGTCTTTTTCACAACGAGCTTCTAAGTCAGCCTCAAGAGCTTCAATCATGCCATCTACTTGCTCAAGAGTAGCAAGTTCAACTTGACCAACAACCACGTCGCGACCGTTGAATGGGTAGCCTTTTAAATCTTTCTCTACTAGTTCAGCAGCAGACAGACCTTCAATGTTTGTTTTAGCAATCAAAAGATCTTTAATGAAAGTGTCAATGTCAGTCACACCTGCGATTTCAGCAAGTTCTGCCACTGCATCTTTATCTTTTTGAGTACATGTTGGAGAAGCAAAACCAACGGTGTCAGATAAAATTGCTGACATCATAAGTTTGGCAATCTTCTGAGAGATAGAGTGACCTTCAATTTTGAACATATTGAAGAGAACAGTGTTAGTACAGCCAACAGGCCAAATCCACGCTTCCATTGGATTCACTGTCATTACATCACCAAGACGGTGGTGGTCAACAATACCTAAGATTTCAGCATCAGCAACATCATCAGGTGCTTGCGCTAGATCTGAGTAGTCTACTAACCAGATTTTTTCGCCAGCAACAGAGGTGCGAAGTTCTGGAGACTCTGCATCTGCAACTTCTAAAATGTGTTGAGTTTCGCGATTGATTTCACCTTGACGGATTGGCATTGCTTCTAGACCACGAGCTTGTAAAAGCTCCGTCGCAACAAGTGCACTACAAATACTATCGCTATCTGGGTTCTTATGACCAACAACTAAAATCATTTTGCTTCCTATTACCTATCAAGTACCGCTCTATTTAAGAGCTTTTTTATATGGGCGGTACTTTACCTTATTTTTTTACAATGATCATTTGTTCGTTACCCCTCTTCGAGTCACTGACTATAAAAAAACACCAAATACAATTGAGAATTATTATCATTGGTATATAGTTGTAAATAGTTATCATTTAGGATTGTATTTTATGAGCCAATTTGTCACCCAACTTCCAAGAAACATTGTGGATAAAAGTCAGTTTTCTTTCTCATTCAAGCGTGTACTTTTACCCGTTTTTCTACTTGCTTTAATGGTGGCACCAGCCACCCGTGAATTGACTGTCGCAACGCTTTCTGACGCATTTTGGGCAGTTTCATGCTACGTAGCACTAACGCTTGCTGTTTATCATTGGCTAAGTAAGCACGTCTCAAGTAATAACCTTTTCACACGGATGGCATACAAAACTCGCTCTCACCAGGTCATTTTCTCAGCCTTAATGGGTGCCTTGCCTGGCTGTGGTGGAGCCATTGTTGTCACCACGCAATTTATCTCTGGGCGACTAGGTTTTGGCTCGGTCGTAGCTGTATTAGTTTCCACTATGGGAGACGCAGCTTTCCTTCTACTAGCCAGCGAGCCTAAAACTGGCTTCGCGATGGTAGCAATGGGGATTATTGTAGGTTCAATATCAGGGCTAATCATTAATGCTTTTCATAAAGATGACTTTTTAAGACCCGATAACGCAAATGAAACTGTCCAAAAAATGTTCCCTCATTGTGCTCAGGATGATGAATCTGAAAGCAAACAAAACATAATGAGGAATGCAATTAACCTCCAAGGTATGCTTTGGGCTTTATTGATCATTCCGGGGGCAGTTGTAGCACTTCTTGGCTCATTTCAAGTTGATGTAAATTCGATGTTTGCCTTGCCAGAGATGACTATTGAGTGGAGTGGAGCAATACTGTTGCTCATTTCTATGTCTCTATGGGCACTGACAAAAGAAATAGATGACTACCGCTCCGTAGTGAGTGAAGATGAAAAATCAGTTAGCTCACATCCGATGCAGAAAACTGCGCAAGATACTAACTTTGTTACCGCTTGGGTTGTTATAGCCTTCTTAATTTTTGAATTTGGAGCAGAGATAGCTCAAATTGATTTTGCTACGGTATTTTCAAGTTGGGGAATGCTTCTTCCCTTAGCTGGCGTATTAATGGGGCTATTGCCAGGTTGCGGACCTCAATTACTTGTAACTAGCCTATATCTATCAGGAGCATTGCCTCTTTCGGCACAAATTGGTAATGCGATTTCTAATGACGGGGATGCCCTATTCCCTGCTATTGCAATGGCGCCTAAAGCAGCGCTTGTTGCGACAATCTATTCTGCTATCCCTGCCCTACTGTTTGCTTATGGTTACTGGTTTATTTTTGAAATGTAGGATGTACCTCTGCACTTAACTTTTATTAAGTAATAGCGGCTACGGAAGTACAAAACGAAAAAGGCCCTCCAACTCCGGAGGGCACAAAAAGGCAGTGGATTAACTTCTAAGCATCCTGCTGATAAATGGTCCTATTCGGACCATAAATTTAAACGATTAATTAAAATGCGTAAGCAAGTTTAACGAATGACTCAACGTCACCTTTTTCCCAACCTTTATTAGCCGAAACATAACCTTCATCAGAGATGTGGTATGCGATATCAACTAAAGCTTTGAAGTTTTCAGTGATTGCGTAAGAACCACCAACGTTGATTGCTTCACGAATATCTTCAACTTTAACGTAACCCATAGCTAAGTATAGTTCTGCCATAGTGTAACCAGCAGAAGCGTTTACTAACTGAGTTTTAAGACCAGCAGAATCTTCTTCTTCAGCGAAAGTAGCACCTAGACCGATTTCACCAACAGTAACAGTACCGTTTACTAGGTATAGCTTATCAGTGCTGCCTTCTTTTTGATCGTTATCTTCGTAACCAGCATTGATAGAGAAAGTTTCAGTTGCGTAGCCAACGTAACCGTTGAAACCACTTTGAGCGTCTAGAGACTCGTAGTTACGGTCACCGAAGTAAGAAATACCGTATTTGATGCCTTCTTTCTCGCCTTCAAATTTTACAACTTGACGTGCATCTGAAGCATCAGATGGAGACCATAAGAATTCAATTGTTTGGTCAGCTGCGCCATCTACTGCATCTAGAGCAGTGTCATTTGCATAACCTACAGAAGCGATACCAAAACCTGTTTTGTAACCAACCCAAGTATCAGTGATTGTGAAAGTCGAATCAGTTGTTGCGTAGTCGTCTTCTACGTCGAACTCACCGCCAAATTTACCTACAATCTTACCGTTTTCGTAATCAGCGAAGATATCGAAACCAGTAACACCACCATTGTAAACTTCATCTTCAGTACGGCTTGAATCAGAATAGAAACCAGCTGCTAATTCACCAGATACAGTAAATTGCTCTCCTGTTAGTGCTTCTGCTGCAAATGTCGAACCCGTTACAAGTGATAATGCGATAGCTACTGCTGTTTTTTTCATTTTTATACCTATAAGTATTATTTATGCGAGGGAGTTAACACACCCTTTTCTGAGGCAGAATTTAGGTAAAAAAATGAATCAATACAAATAAAAAACCTAAACCAAATGATTTAAAATTAAGCACAAACATCAAAAAACATAAAATTCGAACAATAAAAACACAATACCCTATAAATTCAGTGAGCCCGATCTCAAAGAAATGTCGATATAGCCTCAATAAAAAGTAAAAATATATTTATTTGAAATGTTACATTTTAGGTGTTTTGACAAAAACGAACAAAAAGCACATTTAGTGGGTTGGCATTTGATTTACTCATTTTCACGCATCATGTTAAAGCGTTCATTCTTTATAAAGTAAGGGGTCTTATTACACTTAACCTTCTTCCCATTCCTCTCTTTAACAAGACCTGATGTATGAACTGATCTTCACTATTCTCATTTAAGCCTTTCACTCTTTACAGGTTTCACTTGGTTAACTTGGAATAATATTGAGAAGGAAAATGTAAGGCTGAGGAATAGCCCAAAAGCAACTCACGATCAGACCATTCACAATCATTATCATCCAAACTGGTTATAAGTCTGCCTGATACACTGGAGGCTTTCAGGCAGGTCTAATGCTATAAGTTGAGTTGAGTTGAGTACGTTGAGCCGCTAGCTTGGCTATGTATCAATATCTCGGCTTGATAGATTCAGAGAAACCAAGCGACTACGCTTTCGCTTAATTACTTTGGTACTTCAATCTCCATTCTTTCCTGAGCTTACAAAAAAGCCCAAGAGCATATTACTCTCGGGCTTAAATTGAAGACTATCGTTACAGCACTAGTTCATATGTAAACTACGCTACTTCAATAGGGCCACCAAATGAAGTTACTGGAGGCAGTTTGCCCTGGAACTTCTCGAAATCAACCAAACATGTGTTTGCTGATGTCGCTTGAGCCAGTTCAGATGAGCCAATATCTTGAGTTAGTGTGTTTGGATCGCCGTACGTATCTAGCGCACCCACTTTCTCGTTCATTGGACCGTACCAAGCACCTTCTTCGATACGTACAACACCAGGAGCGTAGCTATCCATAAGAACAGCACCTGCTAGTAGTTGACCACGGTCGTTGAACACTCGTACTACATCGCCATCTTTAATGCCTTTCTTCTTAGCATCCGTTGGGTTGATGTAGATTGGCTCACGCCCTTGTACCGCGTAAGTCGCACGCCACTCTTCAGATTCACACATCTGAGAGTGAAGACGCTTATCCGGGTGACAAGATTGTAGCCAGTACGGGTGTTTGTCAGAGCCTGGACCACCGTGTGAGCGTTCAGATTTCTCGAACCACATTGGGTGTTCTTGACAGTGCTCGTAACCCATATTACCAACAGTACGGCTGGTGATTTCGATGAAACCAGAAGGTGTACCTAGTGCGTTGATCTCTGGATCTTCACGGAATGAAGCGTGACGAGTCCATGGCTTACCTTTACCAAAGTCTAGGAAACCTTTTTCCCAGAATTCAGCAAACTCTGGCATTTCGATAGTGCCTTCATTTGCTGCGCGGCAGTTATCGTACAGAGATTTAACCCACTGCATTTCATCCATACCACGCGTGTAATCGTCGTAACGACCCCAACGTTTAGTTAGGCTAGACATGATTTCGAAGTCAGTCTTAGATTGGAACAGAGGATCCACCAGTTTGTGCATCGCAATCAAACCACGACCAGAGTACGCGCCGTAACCATCGATATCGTTACGCTCCCACTGTGTACATGCTGGAAGCACGATGTCAGAGTGACGACAAGTTGCAGTCCAAGCGAAATCAACAGCGACTACAGTTTGTAGGCTCTTGAATGCTTTACGCATCTTGTTACGGTCTTGGTGGTGATGCCACGGGTTATTACCACTGAATACCATCATCTTGATGTCAGGCAGTGTTACCGTTCCACCATTTGCTTTGATCTTCTTACCAGGTTCTAGCAAGCTATCAACCCAACGTGCAACTGGGATTACGCGGCTGTAACCGTTGTAATCTGTGTTCGTGTGCTTAGGTGATTGACCTTGATCGATGTTCAACGGGAACGAACCCGGAGCAGCGAAACCAGTTGAAGACACACCGATACCTGAATAGTGGTGACCGTAAGAAATACCACCACCTGGTAGACCTATTTGACCAATCATTGCTGCGATAACCGCACACATCCAGTAAGGCTGTTCACCGTGCTCTTGACGCTGAATACTCCAACCAACAAGAATCTGTGTACGACCGTTAACTAGCATCTTAGCAAAGTCACGGATTGAGTCCGCGCTTGCGCCACAGATAGCAGAAGCCCACTCAGGTGTCTTCTCAACTTTATCTTTCGTTTCACCTTGAACGTATTTGATGAAATCTTCAAAGCCTAGACAGTACGTTTCAATGAATTTCTTGTCGTATAGGTCTTCGTTGTAAAGAACGTGAGCAACACCAAGCATAAACGCCACATCAGTTTGTGGGTTAATGTACATTTGCTCGTTTTCTAGGTAACGACCTGTTTTGTTTTTAACAGGGTCAACAGAAACAACGTTGATCTCTTTCTTAGCAACTTTATCTTTCAGCTGTTCTAGGTATGCAAACGACTCGTGAGTCTCACATGTCCAACCTACTTGAAGGTTTTTAACAGGATCGTTACCCCAAAGGACAATGTTGTCACTGTTTTCTAGGATAAGTTCCCAAGATGTACCTTGTGCATAAACTTCAGTAGAACCTAGTACATAAGGCATGATCGTTTGACCAGCACCTGTTGAGTAGTCACCGATTTTCTTCACAGAATAACCGTGAAGTGCCATTGCACGTTGCATGTGGTTAGTACAGCTGTGGAACTGACCTGTCTGTCTCCAACCAGTTTGACCAGTGTGAAGCGCCCATGGACCGTAATCTTTCTGTACGCGCTCTAGCTCGCGGTAAACAAGGTCTAGTGCCTCATCCCAAGTCACACGAATGAAACGGTTATTACCGCGTGTGTCTGCGCTGTATTTGTGCTTCTTCAACCAATCTAGGCGAACCATTGGGTAACGCACACGTGATGGGCTGTAAATAATACCTTTGATACCTTTCAGCATTTCAGTTGGGTGCTGATCGATTTCTAGAGGTTTAATTTCTTGTACTTTACCCGCATAAACACGAGCACGGAAAGCACCCCAGTGAGAACCTGATACCTTCCAAGTTCCCTCTGTTTCTGCTGCTGAAGCCGATGCCGACGCCAATAAGCTTGGACCGATAACCGATGCCGCACTAGTAGTAGCGACACCTTTCAGAAAACTTCTTCTTGTAATTGCCATTGTATTACTCCAATTGACGTCTTATTAGTGATGGCCTTCAGAAAAATCTGATGAGTGCTTCTGTAGATACTTAAGAACAAGTGCTTCTGTATCAGTATCGAAGTTAACGAATGCAATCATACCATCTAGCATGCCTACCCAACCGTTAGCGCTGAAGTGACCTTCATCTGGTTGTGAGTGACAAGTAGAACAGTTTGACTGGTAAGCCTGACCTGCTGCGTTCCAAATTGGGTCGAAGTTATCAACCATTGACTCTTTCTTCATCCAAAGTGCAAGGTCAACTTTTTCCCATGGAAGACCAGTTAGCTCATCTTCTTTCTTCTCACCAACAGTGATAACGTCACTTTGAGAAACATCTTTAGTCAAAATTGCTGTAGAGATGTTCATACCGAAGTCTTCTTGGATTACACGTCCGAAGCCTTTCGCTTTACGCCAGCCATCGATTTGAATCTTGATCATGTCGCCTTTTTCTTCAATCACGGCAACTTGACTTGCTGGGCTAAGTAGACCAGCTTCAACTTCTGCTGTTTCATCCGTGTACATTGGAAGGTGACGAATTGAAATAACGCTGTTACCTGAAGCGTAAGACGTGCTGCTAGCAACATTTTCTAGTTCACCAACAATACCGCTTGCTGATGCCATATCTAGAGGCAAGTTATGGGCGATACCTTTATGGCAGTCAACACAGCTTTGGTCACGCTCTGCCGCATTCTTCATTTGAATACGAGCTGTCGGGCGCATATTTTCAAAGTCCATAGACTCATAGTTATGACAGTTCTTACACTCTAAAGATTTGTTTGCTGAGAAACGATCCCATTCATGTTTTGCTAACTCAATACGACGAGCTTCGAATTTCTCTGGTGTATCTAAGTCACCAAAAACTTGAGCGAATACTTCTTTAGATGCTTGCATCTTACGTGCAATTTTTGCTGTCCATTCATGTGGAACGTGACAGTCAGGACAAGTAGCACGAACACCAGATGTATTTTTCCAGTGAACCGTTTCTTGCAGTTCTACATATACATTGTCACGCATCGTGTGACAGCTGATACAGAATTCTTCTGTGTTAGTCGCTTCTAAAGCCGTATTGAAACCGCCCCAAAAGATAACACCGGCGATAAAGCCACCCATAGTTAGTACACCAAGACTAATGTGTACCGCTGGGCGAGTCATTGTGCGCCATAATTTAACTAAAAATGATTTCATGTTTAGCTCTCTTAAAAATCAATCAAAAAAGTGGAAGGAAGCTTTGACGTTACATGCCGCCATGAGCGCCAGGAGGACCTAAGAAGAAGACTTGTAGAGCCCAAACGATGAACCCATAGCCACCAACGAATGCCACACTAAGGATTGGAAAGAGAACAACAGCAATGAAGAGGAATGACTTCCACTCCAGCGATTGTTTTTCGCCATTTTCAATTTTATTAACATCACTCATACATTTTGCCTATTTTGTATTTAGTAATTCCGAATAGCCCAGTGTAATGAGCCAAAGTTTTTTAGTTTCTAACTACAAATATTAGACCATACACAAAGTAGGGTTCAATCAATTCAACAGCTAGAAACCTTGTTATTCAACACTTTTTTGAGCTCATCCATAGATGTTTGCAGTTAATAATATATATTAAAAAGTATTAACAAATATGACAAATTAATAATGATGCGACAATGTTAAAAAAATACATTTTCACTACATAATATCAACTGAATACTACTTTTTACCTAATAAGTAGTAGCTAAAAAGCTCACAACTTACCACTTGGTTGTTAATGCAATGTTATGAGGAGTGTTTTTTATTTAAGAAGCGTAGATTAAAATCTACCTGTAATGGTTGTGCAATTCCGCTACTATTCTAGCTCCACAATAAGGAGTTCTCATGCAAGACGTTGTTGATATATCTTGGTGGCAATTACTATTTTTTAGCTCAATTCTCATATTGCCTATCGGGATAAACTATCGATTCCAACTGAGACTTGGCACTGAAGCGACAATCAGTATTTTCAGGATGTTCTTCCAGTTATGTCTAGTAGGTCTTTATCTCGAATATTTATTCGCTCTTAATAACCTTTGGATTAACCTACTATGGCTGATGGTTATGGTCCTTATCGGAGCGAGCTCTATTCTTAGTAAAGCAAAATTACCAAAACGCTTATTAATCCTCCCAATCGCGTTTAGCCTTGCCATTACCGCTATCCCTATCGTTCTGATTATTTGTTTCTATATCATCAAGCCAACTCCTTTGTTTGGCGCTCAGTATCTAATACCAATATCAGGGATGCTTTTAGGTAACTGCTTAAGTTGTAATATTGTGGCGTTACAGAACCTCTTTAGCTCATATGAACATCGACAATCAGAATATGAAGCCGCTATATCCTTAGGAGCGTCTCCGCAGTACGCTTCTGTGCCTTTCGTGAAAGAGTCAATGCAAAAGGCTGTGTCTCCAATAATGGCTTCTATGGCAACAACAGGGCTTGTGACATTACCAGGCATGATGACAGGTCAGATATTAGGAGGAACTTCACCCATGATTGCGATTAAGTACCAGCTAATGATTATGGTTGCGATTTTTACAATGATGAGTGTTTCGCTTTCTTTAGCACTGCACCTTTCTTTAAAAGCCGTATTGAGCAAAGAAGGACGCGTTAAAGTCAGAGTTATCAAAGCTAAGTAATTTAGAACTTACCAAAGTTTAAATAAAAAGATAGGCATTGGTGAACGACTGGTATGACGGCTATAAACTTGATTACACACCGATTTTAAGACAGGTTATCCACAGAAACTGTGGATAACAAAAAGCTATCTATTATTCCTATGTATCGATATTTTAACTAGTGGACTTTTTATTCGAGTACATACAAAATCGGCTTACCATCTGGTAAGCCGAATCTAATGCAAAGCGTTTAAAGTTAATCTCTTAAATAGATTAGCCAGTACCACATACCAACAAATATCCCGCCACCGATAATATTACCGAGCGTTACTGGCAGTAAGTTGTTGGTAATAAAATCCAGCATGTTTAAATCCAAATAGTCTGCAGGGTTCGCTCCTGTCATCGCCCAAAATTCAGCTGGAGCAAATGTCTTGATACCAATCGCAAGAGGCACTTGATACATGTTTGCAATACAATGCTCAAAACCTGCTGATACAAACATAGCAACGGGCAGAATCATTACAGCAATTTTATCTGTTAATGTGCGTCCGCTAAACGTCATCCAAACAGCAATACAAACTAGGACATTACACATAATTCCCAACGCAACCGCTTGGAAGAAACCGTGATGCATCTTGTGTTGCGAAATAGCCATCGCATTCAGACCAACTTGACCATTATCGAACATGTATTGTTTGGTAAAAAGCATACACACGACCAACAATAGCGCACCAATCAAGTTCCCTACGTAAACAGTCGCCCAGTTTTTTACCAGTACACGCCAACTAATCTTTCCACTGGCTCTCGCGACTAATGTAAGGACTGAACTTGTAAATAATTCGCCTCCTGTCACCACAACAAGAATAAGCCCAAGAGAAAATGCTAACCCTCCCAGCAATCTAGTGATGCCCCAAGGTAAATCACCGGCACCTGTCGTTACAATAGTGTAAAAGACAAATGCAATACCAATATGGATGCCGGCTGATATAGCCAATAAGAACGATTTGACCGGGTCTTTGGTGGCTTTACCCACACCAATTTCAGCAGCTCGCTCAGCCATTTGTGGTGGTAATAAAGAATCAAATTGATTTAAGTTCATAGCGTTTACATTTTGATACATGTTTAGGGCTGGCGATAATCCCCCCTTTTATTTTTTTATTCAAGCGCTATTTTCTAGAGGAAAGCAATGTAAGCCTCACTAACAAAAACAAATCGACTCCCCTGAATTATCAATACATCTTTAGTAGTATTCCCAAAAGAACACAAAAGTAAAAATAATACTTTAAAATCATATGTTTAACGGAAAATCACAACTTAGCATTGTCTGAATTTTTCCTTAAACAAAAATAATTTTGTAAATTTGATATAGATCAACAGAAACAAAAAAAGCGCCATCAGGCGCTTTTTCATATCACAAAACAGTAAAATAATTATGCGTTATCAGCTACAACCCCAGCCTCGCTGGTCTGAGGAGTTACTTCAGGAGCGGCCTCAGGTGCAGGAGCATCTACAGAAGATGACTCGTTAGCTACCGGTTCAGCTTCACTTTCAGCAACAGGTTCAGCTTTATTTTCTGTAGCCGGTTCAGCATCTTTAGCTAAAGCCTTCTCGCCTTTACCTTTTAGATTTGAAACTAACTCCTCTAAACTTTTAATATGAGCATCACCTCTTGTAATTTGTTCAGTTAGTAGTTGGCTTCGTTTATCGCTATCAATTAATTGCTGAGCCTGTTTCTTGTTTTCACTCTCTAACAGCGTTAACTTCTCAGACAATTTATCTACCTCTGAAGACAGTTCAACAGTTTGGTTTGAAGTCTTCAACTCGGAAATGCTCTCGATGATCTTTTGTGATTGGACGCGAATAGCCAAGTCACGGTAGTCTTTATTATTAACGACTGTTGAAATAGACAACAGTTTGTTTTCCATGCGTAACACTGCTTGTTCAAACTTATCGTCTTCAATGCTGGCTAAAAGTTTCACTTCTTGAGCCACATTTCGAACATGGTTCAGTTCGAATTCCGCAGACTGGACTGCAAGAGTGATAATTGACTTATCTCTAGGGCTTGCTTCAATTTTGCTTTCTGCTAATTCAATTTGAGATGACGCTTTAGAAAAAGTCAGCGGTGCAACTTCGTGGAAGTCTTCATTTTTCAAAGTTTTTAGCTGCTTTTTTAAAGGCGTAATGTACTTTTCTCTCACAACTTTTACTTCAAGCTCTCTAGCATCATTCAAGAAATCAACTTGGGCTTCCTGTGCGTTCTCTAATTCATCCACTAATACATAGTTAAATAAGTCACGGTATTGAGAGTATATATTTTTGTAGTTTGATGAGAATAACTTATCAGCCTCTAAAAACTGAAGGTACTCTATTTGAGCAATAGAATCTGCTAATACGCGATCAGACTTCTCTTTTAGCTCTAACATTGATTTGTAATTATTTTCTAGTACTGCAATACGCTCATCAAAAGCTTCGGCATAAGTCTGGCTTGAGAAAATAGAATAATCTTTTAAGAGAAGTTCAGGCTTCTTTTCAATATCAAGATAAATTTCTTGAGCTTCAGACCAAGCATCTTGTAAGTCACTATAGTTCTCTGGTGCATAAATCTCTAAAGAAGTAACCCCTACAAGCGTCTTTTCCCACTCTTCATAAATTGGTTTAATTGATTGGAAAGTACGAGTTTCAGTCTGTGTCTGAACATCCATATTCGTTGGTTTTTGAGCTGAATCACTGGTTGTCGACGTGCTCTGACAACCAACAACACTGAGTAATACGCTTATTGCCAATGCAACTTTACTGACTTTCACAAAAAATCCTTAATTCAAAGCACCTGAATATGATGCTGCTTATTTATAATGTAACCAATATATTACAGCCTTCATTAAATAGACATATCTACACCAATCAAACGTATATATTTCATACAAAACAACATACATTTATTTTTGCACTGATGATTAATTCTTCAATTTGGTATCACTTATCAATTTTATTTATTGTTAGTTGATTGAAGTAGCGTTGAGCACTAAGGTGAGGGTAGATAAAACATTAAAATTGATAGGTTGAATATGAAATACACCGCTGAACACATTGCCGATTTAAACCTTCTTCTACAATTCGACATCAGTAGCGCAGCAACAGGCATTAAAGTTCATCAAGAAGCAAGCCAAGAAATGCAGGATGCCGTAAAACGCTTATTTGCTAAAGGTCTTTGTACTCAGTCTGATGGCGGTTACTTAACCGATGAAGGCATTGAAGTAGCTGAGCGTGCAGACAAGCTATTACGTGTAATCAAGTAAGTAAAACTTCGAATTCAAGGACTCCACATGCGCAAGCTGTGGAGTTTTTTCGTTTTAGCGGGTATGTTTGTTTTTTCTTTCCTAGGGGTTCTTTATGGCATCTATTTTAATTATTGGCGGTGGCTGGTTAGGGAAACCCGTATGTCAGTCACTTATCGAAAAAGGCATGGACTCAATCGTCACAAAGACGACGGAACTTGGGCAATCACAATGCATTAACCAAGGTATACCTTGCGAACAATTTCAGTTTGATCGCGAGCGTCCGACAAAATCTATTAATGAACTTTCTGCACTCCTAGCGAATAAAAACACCTCAATAATCATTGGCTGCTTTCCTCCTGGGTTTAGAAAAGGTAATGGAGAAGAGTATGCTGATTATTGGCATCAACTCATTACTTCAGCAAAGAACACAAATGTAGTTAAAGTGATAATGGTAAGCTCAACGACTGTTTATCCGTCTAGAAGTGGTGTCATGCACGAAGAGGATGCTTCTGAATTTTTAGCAACGAATAATGACGAGTTTTCTTCTAACGCGAAGACAATGTTACGAGCTGAACAACATGTTATTGATTCAGGGTTAGATTACTCGATTGTACGTTGCAGTGGGTTAATTGGACCAGAACGCCATCCATCACGCTTTGCTAGCAAACTGAAACAAGTAAGTACTCTTGCTCCTGCTAATATGCTTCATTTGCGCGATGCTATTGGCGCTGTATCGTTCTGTATTAGCAGTGCTTCGAAAGAAATAGTAAATGCCACTACTCCAACTACCGTTAGTAAAGCTGAATTTTATCAAGCAGCCTTAGCTTCAGCAGAAAGTAATGACCCACTACCACCAAAGGTTGATACACCTGACAAGCTGATTTCACCTGAGAAGATCTTAAAACTCGGATACCAATTTTATTTTCAATCAACATTGGATGCCTTGTATGAATAACCGAACTCACCTGCATCGCCACCTTGATACTTTGTGGGATTTCATGAAAATGGGGCATCAACTAACCAAGGCAGATTGCATCTTTGTATTATGTAGTAATGATGTTCGAGTCGCAGAGCACGCTGCTGAGTTGTACCACCAAGGCTTTGCTCCCTATGTCATATTTTCTGGAGGTAAAGGCCGGTTCACTGAAGGGCTTTTCGATAAGTCAGAAGCAGAAACCTTTTCTGACATAGCCAGAGATTACGGTGTTCCTAAAACAGCAATCATCACTGAGACGAATGCGACGAATACTGGCGAAAACGTTCGATTTACTCATCAAGTATTATCAGAAAAGAGACTATTTCCTACTTCTTTCATCTTGGTACAAAAACCATTTATGGAAAAACGTACCTTTGCTACTTTTAAAAAGCAGTGGCCAAATGAAGTTGAGCAAGTCATGGTGACTTCCCCTTGGAAAAACTGGGTCGACTACTTTAACGAAACATTACCTTTACCAATGGTCATTGAAGCATTACTTGCCGATTTTGAGCGAATTAGAGACTATCCGGCGAAAGGTTTTCAAATCGAAATGCAGATCCCACCTGAAGTAGAAACTGCTTACCAAGCTCTTTATCAAAAGCTAAAGCCTCTTGCTATTTGAAGCAAAAGTTTCTTACTATTTAAATAAAAATAGCGACCCATTAAGGTCGCCATTTTATTGTTTCATCAAAGACCCTGATATTGGACCTAGACGATTATTTGCCTAGAGCATCTTTATAATGGAAGCGGCAAACAGATACGTATTTATCATTACCACCAATAGCGACTTGATCACCTTCAGCGATAGCAACACCATGCTCATCAGTGCGAATCACCATATTCGCTTTACGACCGCAGTGGCAAATTGTTTTTAATTCAACTAACTTATCAGCCCAAGACAATAAATACTTACTGCCTTCAAATAGCTCCCCTAAAAAGTCCGTTCTTAAGCCGTAGCACAGCACTGGAATATGAAGCTTATCGACAACCTCAGTAAGTTGATATACTTGTTCTTTTGATAGGAACTGACACTCATCAATCAACACACAATGGCGCTTCTCTTTCTCGTTCAATTCTTTTATGGCTTCAAAAAGGTCACTGTCACTTCTAAATAATTGCGCTTCAGATTGTAAGCCAATTCGTGAGCTCACTTTTCCGATACCGTAACGATCATCAAGTGCTGCGGTAAAAATGACGGGAGTCATGCCTCGCTCTTCATAATTAAAAGAGGATTGAAGAAGTGTTGTGGATTTACCCGCATTCATTGCAGAGTAGTAAAAATACATCTGAGCCACAGAGATATTCCCATTTATTTTTGATTGTAAAAACCTATTTCAGGAAGAAGTAGGGACAAGAAAAAAGGGCTGAAAACCAGCCCTTTTATAAATTACTTACGACGCCAAGTTGTCCCTTCAGGACCATCCTCTAGCACAATACCTAATTCGTTAAGTTTATCTCTTGCTAGATCTGCATTTGCCCAATCTTTTGATGCACGAGAATCATTACGCAATTTGATAAGAGCTTCAATTTCAGCAACTTCGCCATCGTTGCCAATAGTGTCACCTTTCAGAAATGCTTCAGGATCTTGGTGAAGAATACCAATGATGTCAGCTAGTTCTCTAAGCAATGCACCTAGGCTGCTCGCTTTTTCAATATTTTCGCCTTTTAGACGATTCACTTCACGTGCCATTTCGAACAATACTGAATAAGCTTCAGGTGTATTGAAGTCATCATTCATTGCCGTAGAGAAACGAGTTACGTACTCTTCGCCACCAGCAGGGCTCGCCGTTAAATCTAAGCCGCGTAATGACGTGTATAGACGTTCTAGAGATGCACGAGCTTGATTCAGGTTATCTTCACTGTAGTTAAGTTGGCTACGATAGTGACCTGACATTAAGAAATAACGAACAGTTTCAGCATCATAATGCTCAAGCACATCTCGAATCGTGAAGAAATTGCCTAAAGACTTAGACATTTTTTCTTTATCAACCATCACCATACCGCTATGCATCCAAGTGTTTACATAGTCAGTGCCGTGTGCACAGCAAGATTGCGCAATTTCATTTTCATGGTGAGGGAACTGAAGATCAGAGCCACCGCCATGAATGTCAAAATGGTCACCTAAGATAGATGAGTTCATCGCTGAACATTCAATGTGCCAGCCCGGACGACCTGCGCCCCAAGGTGATTCCCAAGTAGGCTCACCTGGCTTAGACATTTTCCAAAGTACAAAATCAAGAGGACTACGTTTTGCCGATTCAATATCAACACGAGCACCAGCTTGTAACTGATCAAGATCTTGCTTTGAAAGCTTACCGTATTCATCGAATTTCTTAACTTCAAACATAACGTCGCCGTTGCTTGCCACGTAAGCGAAGCCACGTTGAATTAACGTTTCAACCAATTCGATAATTTCTGGGATGAATTCTGTTGCACGAGGTTCAACATCTGGACGCTTCATGTTCAAAGAATCGAAATCAGCATGCATTTCACCGATTAATCGTTCTGTTAGAGAATCACAAGATTCACCGTTTTCATTTGCTCGTTTAATGATTTTGTCGTCGATATCCGTGATATTGCGAACAAAAGTTAAATCGTACCCTAGGTAACGTAAATAACGAGAAACAACGTCAAATGAAACGAATGTGCGTCCATGACCGATGTGACAGAGATCGTAAATGGTTACCCCACAGACATACATGCCAACTTTGCCGGCTGTAATTGGTTTGAATTCCTCTTTCTGTCTTGTGAGCGTGTTATATATCTTCAGCATGATCTCTATCTATATTTATGTATAAACCAAAATAAGTCGTGAGTATAACAACTCATGACTTATTAGGTAATACCCTTAATAACAATTCATTCAACTCTATTCGCATCAATTGATTTGATGATTTGAAAGTGGCGCAACTTACGCTAGAATCGCCTTTCATATTAAAAAGACAGTAAGGTAACAATCATGATCATCCTTCACACAAATTTTGGTGATATCAAAGTTCAACTAAACGAAGAAAAAGCACCAGAAACAAGCGCAAACTTCCTACAGTATTGCCGTGACGGTTTTTACGACAACACGCTTTTCCACCGTGTTATTGATGGTTTCATGGTTCAAGGCGGCGGCATGACTTCTGGCCTTAAAGAAAAAACAACTCGCGCAACGATTAAGAACGAAGCAAACAATGGCCTGAGCAACAAAGTAGGCACTCTAGCAATGGCTCGTACTATGGAACCGCATTCAGCGAGCTCTCAGTTCTTTATCAATGTAAATGACAACACTTTCCTAGACTTCCGTTCAGAAAGCCTAGATGGTTGGGGTTACTGTGTATTCGCTGAAGTAGTTGAAGGCATGGACATTGTAAACAAAATCAAAAATGTAAGTACTGGTACTATGGGCATGCACCAAGACGTACCTCTTGAAGAAGTAATCATTACAGGTACAACAATCGAAGCTTAATTCGATTGTATATCTGATCTTATTGATTACAGACCAGACATGGGGGGCAACTTGCTCCCCTTTTTTCGACCTATAGAATTGACTTACCCATGAAGACTTACTTTATCTCAGATCTCCACCTCACTCCTTCAAGACAGGACATCACAGACTGCTTTCTTAACTTTATGGAGACAGAAGCTAGTCATGCCGATGCTTTATATGTTCTAGGGGATCTTTTCGAGTTCTGGATTGGGGATGATGATAGATCCGAATTTGCAAATACAATTAGACAAGCGTTTATTAAGCTCACTGATTCTGGTGTCCCTTGTTACTTCACTCAAGGTAACCGAGACTTTTTAGTGGGTAAACGATTTGCAAAACAAACCGGAGTGACACTCCTTGATGAAGTGGCTGTCATTGATATTTACGGTCAATCTGCCGTAGTACTGCATGGTGACACTTTATGTACAGATGACATAAAATACCTAGCCTTCCGTGAAAAAGTACACCAACCTTGGTTGCAGTGGGTCTTTAATTGTATTCCTTTCTTTATTAAAAAAAAGATAGTTTCAAAAGTACAATCAGATATTAAAGACGACAAACAAACTAAATCTTTAGATATCATGGATGTCACTCAAAAAGAAGTTGAGAATGTTATCTCAGCCAACAAAGTTGATCTCATGATACACGGTCACACTCATAGACCGAACATCCACTCCTTCGATATGAATGAAGTAGCTAAAAAACGTATTGTACTAGGAGACTGGTATACTCAAGGCTCAGTTCTAGAATTTACCGAACAAGGTTTTGAACTGCAAAATCGTGCTTTTGGCAATGTTTTTCCTAAAGATAGCTAATCTTTAAACAGGTTTATTAACCTTGCTCTTAATTTCTCATATTCTGGATAGTATTTTTCTTCAAATTAGCTATTATCAATTCACAGTAATTAAACCGAACACAATACAAGTTGAAATTTTCATACGTAGCTCGTCAGCCAATACTAGACATAGACAAAAAAACCATCGGTTACGAACTATTATTTAGGGATGGTCCTAAAAATACGTTCCCTGAAGTGGAGCCTGAACTCGCCACAAGTCGACTGTTGTCTGATCATTTCTTATCTACGCACTACAACACGCTAGGTGACAAATTAGGTTTTGTTAATTTTCCATATGCTAGCCTGATCAACTTAGTACCTACCCTTTTTCCGAAAGACAGTTTGGTCGTTGAAGTATTGGAAGATTGCCAGCCAACAGATGAATTATTGCATTCTATCGAAAAACTATTTCAAGCTGGTTACACCATAGCACTAGATGATTTCATCCCAAGCAAAGCTTGGAAAAGATTTTTGCCATATATTTCGATCATCAAGTTCGATATACGCTTAGTGCCAATCGCGAAAGCTTCAATGTTTATGTCCAGTTTGAAAGGCACTAAAATTGAATTCTTAGCTGAAAAAGTTGAAACTTACGAAGAGTACCAGCAAGCAAAAGATGCTGGGTTTCATTACTTTCAAGGATACTTTTTTAGTAAACCTGAAATGATTCAAACTAGGGCTCTTAACCCTGCCTTTCTTACCACGATCCAACTGTGTAAAGAGATCGCGCAAGAGCCTATCGATTTTAAAGAAGTAGAGCGTTTAATCACATTAGATGTGACCTTATCTTATAAACTGCTTACATACGTTAACTCGGCAGGCGGTTCCTCGACAAAAATACGTTCTTTTCATCAAGCTCTAGTATATTTAGGAGAGCAAAAATTACGTAAATTTGTCTCTCTAGTTGCGGTTGCATCAGCGAAAGAAGACAAGCCAGACTCTTTATATGGTTTAGCCATACTTCGAGCGAGGCAGTGTGAGCTGATCATTGAACAATTGAATGTTAAGGAAGAACCTGGTCAGGCTTTTCTGACTGGCATGTTCTCTTTATTGGATTCTCTACTCGATCAACCTTTAGAGCAGGTACTAAATTCAGTGCCTATTGATGAAGAAATAAAAAGAGCGTTAATCGAGAAAAAAGGCGTGCTAGGTGCAGTGCTAGCGATGGTGGTCGCTTATGAACAAGCGCGTTGGGACGACGCTACAAAAATTCGCAATCGATTAAAATTGAATGAAGAACAACTTGGTAAAACTTATGACCAAGCAACCATTTGGGCGCAAGAGCTTCTTGCTCAGCCTTAACTCAATTTTCAAATCGTTTTCAATTATATACCTTTGAATTTAAATACTCTCTAATTAAAAAGGAAAGCAAAATAGCTTTCCTTTTTACGTTATAGCTCTATGAGTTAAAATATCGCATTAAATTGAATATATGGACCCCACATGATATCGAAGCGATTATAATCAAAATACAGTCCATCATCGCCTGAATCTAATAAGCCATTCGCTGACCAATCAATATTAGCTCGTAAGCCACCTTGAATTGAATAACCAAGCCCACTAGCCTCTGACCAACGGCGCTGATAAATATAACCAGCATCTAGACCACCTGTCAGTGCTAAGCCATACTTACCTGTAATGCTTCCTGACTCTCCATTTCTAGCTTCTTCTTCAGCTTTTGATGAAATGTCATATTGAGCTATACCAATACCGAACTTAGGCATAATATAGAAACGATTATAATTGGTCTCGTATCGAGCACCGTATGCCGCTTCATCTCGACCAATCACAAACATATAACGTGTTTGTTCAAAGTCTTCATCAAAAGCCACACCTGTTAGTGAAGAACTGTCTTTGTTATTTTGAAAACCAACGGCTGAAGGCATTGAATAGTTTGAGTAACTGAACCCCATGTACATGCCACCTTCACTTAACACTAATGTTTCAATGGCTTTGTATTCCGTAGAAAAGTTTTTCTTAACATTGCAACCTGTAACAAGACAGTTATTGGTATCTGTTGATTTGAATGTGGCTGACCCATCGGTCTTAGTCCAATCCATTTTTAAACGTAAAGTATCCGCACCCTCAAAGAAAGCATTAAAATCGACGAGACCAGTAAGCATACTGACGGCTTCAGAACCCTGACCAGCAGACTCTTCTGCTTGGTTTGTAAGGTACTTTAGTGAGACTTGTGTATCTTTAAGGCGTGCTTGAAGGTAAACAGAATGAAGAAAGCTATCGTTGATATCATACTTAGTTTCTACATCGTCACCAATTGACTGAGTCGCTTCCCAATAATTATTCATCAAGCCATATCCAGCTAGAAAATCAACACTAGACTTTGATGATATTTCGTTGGTATAGACTTCTGGTTTCTCCATTTCACTCGGATCAATTAAATAGGTTTGTCGTTCATTATCTTTAGGGTCATGAGCTGTAATCGCATACTGCTGACCGTACACAAATACCTCGGGTCCAAAGCCAAAGTTACCTTCTTCGCTGTTACTGATCACGCGACGTGCACTTTGATCACCTTCAAAGTAATATAAATTTATGCCTTTATTAAATGGATTAATATATTCATAAATTCCAACTAAACCACGTTCACGATTGATAGGATAAGTGGCAATAACGTCTCTACGATCTGACCGGCTGTGTATATCAGTCTTATGAGCACCCCAAGCTTCTGCTCCGACTCTATTTAAATCATATAAGTTAGCGTAACGTAATTTACGATCCGAGGTATTTACATATGCTATTGAAACTGTACCTGCAAGGTTATTATTAATAGCCCCGAAATCAGATTCAGTAGGAAGCGGGATTGAATGCTTATTACTCACTGTATAAACGTCTACAGAGTTTTCATTCAAACACAGTAGCTCACCTTTATAACTGAAACCTGTCGATTGAGAACCTTCACATAAAGAGTAACCATATACATTTCTACGCTGAGAGTATTTACCGCTCACAAAGTGATACTCATTACGTGAGCTACTTTTACCACTTCCTTTTTGGTATTCCTGACTGACTAAAGCGTACGAACGGTTTTTATATGTTGCCGTTGTTTGTAAGCGCGCTGAATGATCAAAGCGATGGGCATACCCATCAATAACCAATTTTTTATCGCATTTTTCATCACAATCTGCATCCCATTTACCAAATGAGATTGATGATGCTCCAGCTTGTGCTTTCATACCAGCAAGTGAGATAGATTGAGTTTGCTTAGAGGTAATCTCATACGCACTTAAACTAAACGAAAGCCCGCCGACTAATACCGCCGCTACTATTTTTGATATCATTATTGTTCTTTAATTATTATTTATTGCCCAA